>NZ_LOHS01000061.1 GCF_001642995.1 Streptomyces jeddahensis | reverse complement strand
GGACCTCCCAGCGGCGGCAGCCGCGCCCCCTGGTCAGCCCGCCCCGCTCCCCCGGCCCGGAAGATCCCGATACAAAGTAGTCGCCAGCGGTGGCCTGTTCGGCCCCGCGCACGGGCGGCCGCCCTTGGGAAACCGGGTGGACGCGACGCGGCGAGCTGCAGACCGCTGCCGGGCACGGTTGGCGTGAGGACAAGAACAGCAGCCCGGTCGTATCCGACGGGGCTTTCACGGACTGGAGCCGCACCTTCACCGACCCGCGGTTCTGCTCGGCGATCGTGGACCGGCTCACCTTCAACGCCACCTTGATCGACACCGGAACCGAGTCCTATAGGCTCGCCGGCAGCAAAGCCAACCAGACCAAGCAGTCGAGCTGACCAGGCTCACTTCGGCAGCAGCCGCACCGCAACACCCGAGCATCGCTCAGCCTGAGGAAACCTCAGCGACCGCCCCGCCGGCAGTTCACAACGATGGAGTCAATCACCTGCAGAAAGGGACATGGGCCTGCGCAGCAGCCACTGCGCAAACATCCGCCGCGCGGGCCGTGCCACCACGCGGCCGTGGTCCGCGTCGTCTGCCGCTGGCTGCGGCTTGGCTTCCGAGAGAGCCTCCTGCCTGTGGTGGGAGGCCCATTTCATGTGGATGCCGTCCGGGGAACGAGTGGTGGTCCTCACTCTTTGCCGTGCCAGGGGTTGACGCACGTTGCCGCGGAAGTAACTATTCCGCTGACTGTTCGGCATTGCCGAACCGGGTTCGGGCTCCCGCTCGGCTCTTCAGGGAAGGTTCCATTTCGAATGCGTCTCCGTTCTCCCCGCCGGATTCTGGCCGCTGCCACCGCCGCAGTGGCCTTCGCTTTCACGGGCACGGCATCGCCCGCTCACGCCGACGTCACAGACGTCCCCCCAGTGGGCGCGAACGACTGGTCCTGCAAGCCTGACGCGGCGCACCCTCAGCCGGTGGTGCTGGTCAACGGCACCTTCAAGACCATGGCCGAGAACTGGGCCACCCTCTCCCCCGAGCTCGCAGACGCCGGCTATTGCATATTCGCCTTCAACTACGGAACCGCCGCCACCGAGCCGATCGCCGATTCCGCGGCCGAGCTGCGCGACTTCGTCGGCGCCGTACTCGGCGCGACCGGAGCGCGCAAGGTGGACATCGTCGGTCACAGCCAGGGCGGGATGATGCCCCGCTACTACGTCAAGTTCCTCGGGGGCGCAACCAAGGTGGACGATCTGGTCGGCATCGTGCCGTCCAACCACGGCACCTCGAACCCGCTGGCCCTCGCCGCCGGAGCCACCGTCTGCCCCTCGTGTGTGGACCAGACCGCCGGCTCCGACCTCCTCCAGAAACTCAACGCCGACCCCGAGACCCCGGTGGGCCCGGACTACACGCAGATCGCCACGAAGTACGACGAGGTCGTCGTCCCGTACACCAGCTCGTTCCTGAACGGCCCGGACGCCTATGTCACCAACGTCTTGCTGCAGGACAAGTGCCCGCTGGACACGACGGAGCACGACCAGGCCACCAAGGACCAGGTCGTCGCCCAGTGGGTGAAAAACGCCCTCGGGCGTAAGGGTCCGGCCGATCACCGCTTCCAGCCGTACTGCGGAGTCTGAGCTGAGCCGCGTGCACGCGGCTCGGAGCGGGCACGCTGTGATAGTCGGCTCGCCGTGACCACGGTGAGCGTCGCGGTGGTGTCAGCCCGGTACGCGCGTTCGCCTGAATGCGAGGGCAGGTCCGTCCAGCTGCTGCCGGCGGCCGGGAGCTTCCCGGTCACGGCGTGGGTGAAGTTCTCGTCGACGAGATACAGCAGCTCCGAAGGGGCCTGTTGCGACTTGACGTTGACAGCGGCGCGGTAGTGGGTGCCCGCGTCGTCGACGAGGTGTATCTGGGAATGGGGGGTGTCGTCGGCGACGCCCTCGCGACCTCGGTCGACGGCACGGGCGGCGAGCACGCCGTAGCTCTTCAGCGGCATGTGGTGTTCTTCCTCCAGCGCTGCGAGAGTTGCCCGTCTGGGTACATCGGCGAGCGCGCCGCGCGCCCCAGTTGACACGCTGTCGATCCGGGGAACATCACATGCACCTTTTGAGGACGGCCTGTCGGTGCGCTGCGGGCTGGCCTTCGGCTCGAACTACCCATACGGTCCGGGCAACAGCGCGGCGCTCCCGAACAGCACGAGCGCCGCGACGGTCCCCGGCAGGGTGAGCATAGGCATCTGCCTGCTGATCCTCTTCGGGATCGCACTGTCCCGTGAGGGTTCGAAGCGAGTGGAGGCCACCGGCAGGAGTGAGGTGGTGCAGGTGGCGTCACATGTGACGTGGCGAGGATGACCGCAGCCGGTCATGGACGGCGTACGCTCCCGGGGACGTGCCGGAGGCGTACGCCGTTCTGACCCGGGTGCCCCCGTCGACGAGCAGATCGGCGCCAGTGATCCAGTCCGCCGCGTCCGAGGCGAGCCAGACCACGGCGCGCGCGATGTCCTCGGGCTCGCCGATGCGGCCGAGTGGCAGCCCGGCGGCGATGGCGTCCTCGCCGCCTTCCCAGACGAAGCGGGCCATGTCCGTGCGGACAAGACCGGGAGAGACCGAGTTGACCCGCACCTTCGGCGCCAGCTCGCCCGCGAGCTGGCGCGTAAGGTGCAGCAGGGCGGCCTTGCTGGTTCCGTACGCACCCACGTTCGGGCCGACATGCCCGGCACCCTCGGTGCAGATGTTGACGACCGCGCCGCCGTGTTCGCGCATCCAGGCCCGCCAGGCGCACTGGACGAGCCGCAGCGGCGCCTCGACGTTGACGGCGAACGCTTCGCGCCAGCGGTCAGGGTCGGCGTCCATGAGCGGGCCATACGGCTGGTTGGTCGCGGCGTTGTTGACGACGACATCGATGCGGCCGAACGCACGCAGGGCGAGTTCGGTGAGCTCCCGCAGGCGGACCGGATCGGCGACGCTGCCCGCCAGCCCGACGCCGCCCAGTTCCTCCGCGGCGAGACGCACCGCGTCCGGATCCCGCGCGGTGAGGCACACCCGCGCGCCCGCCCGCACGAACGCCTCGGCGACGGCCCGCCCGATACCGCGCGAGCCGCCAGTGACGATAGCGACCTTGCCCTCGAGTCCGTACGGCGACGTCATCCTCGTACGGTCTCATGACGGACCGTCAGGTAACAGTGCCCGGGACCCCTGAGTCAGAAGAGGACACAGAACCCGGTCGCTGGGCCGGCCAGCGGCAGGGTCAGCACGTCGGGCATCCGGTGCACGCGATGGTCGACGGCTGCCAGGAGCACACCGACGGGCGCAAGCAGCAGCCAGACGCCGAATTCCGGCCGACTGCCGGTGGCGGCGGCGAGCGCGGCGCAGACCAGAGCAGTGACGACGGCAAGAAACACTGCGCTGGGCCCGTACGCGGTGCCGTCCGCGCGCCGGCCCGCCCCAGCCAGCCGCCCGCAACACCGGTGGACGGCCGTCTGGAAATCAGTCGCAGTGTGACTGAGCGCCTCAGTTGGCGAGTTCAGCATCCGAGTGCGGCCAGGATACCCAGGCAATTCACCGTGAAGCCTGATCGGATGTCCCCGCAGGCATACCGGCGTACGTTCCAGACGGTCCGCTAATCTTCGAACGTTCCGGCCCGCTCCCGCGTCGGAGGACCTAAACGACAGCCGTGGAACAGAGGGCGGGGAATGCGCAGAACACGTGTGGCGGTGACGGTGCTGGCGGCCGTGACGGCGGTGGCGTGCGACAACGGAAGCGGGCCGGACATTGTGGTCGAGGGCACGCCGCCGGCGACGCCCTACAGCGGTCCGCTGTACGTCCCCACCGAATTCCTCGATGAGGACACCCCACAAGCAGTCCGGACCGCGTCCGGCGCCGCGGGCCGGGCGCTGGAGTGCGACGGAGAGATCTACGACGGCGGCGGCCCCGACGGGTGGAGCAAGCGTGACGGCGGCAACTCGCCCGAGGAAGGCCTGAAGCTCTACTTCGACATGTTCCAGCCGCAGCTTCCCCAGTCGGGCTATAGCGTGGAGCGCAGGGAATCGGACCGCGTGCTGTTCTCCTTCGACGTCCGCGGCCGGACCAAAGTGGCCGTCGTTGTCGCCAAGGACCAGAAGAACCGGCCCGGCTGGGGCCCGGAGACCAACGCCTCCTGCGACCCGGCCGAACTCCCGGCAAGCTTCACGGACTCACTGGAGTACGAAATCTGGACGGCCAAGGACGGCAAGAGGGCACCGGTCGCAGAGATCAACAGCTACGCCGGCGCAGAGCACTGCGACTGGCACAAAGCGCACTTCCTGCACCTGGGCCGGGGCGAGGACGCAAGGAGCTACGCCCGCGACCCCGACGGCGTGCTCGACGCCGACGTCATGCTCACCGCCCCGTACGACGGCGACGTCCGGGCGATGCCCGCCGACGCGCACGACACCGGATACCACTATCAAGACTGGCAGTTGTGGCTCACACCCGACCGGTCCAAAGCGTACGTCCGCACGCCTGGCGGCCTCGAGGCCTGGCCCCTGGTCAAGAAGGGCATCGGCTGCATGTGAGCGGTCACCGGCTGTACGCTTCGAGCCTGGTCGTACGGCGGTCGCTGTGGAGCGGCATGCCTGGTGCCAATAACCGTGGCGAACGAGAGCAAGGGGGCAGTCTGGCACTGACTGCCCCCGCGCTCGCGGGTGTCTCAGAATGCGAGCACCGGGTGACTCAGCGCAGTCGACGGACGAAGCCGTCCGCCTGGCCGTTCGTGTCGTCGGGCACGAGCTGGGCCGAGGACGAGATGAAGATGAGGAGTCGGCCGTCCCTGCTGAACGACATGGGAAGAGTGAAGTGGTCGTCGGTCACGGGCCCGCCTCCGGTGGTCACGCTGACGAGCCGGGACTTGCCGGTCCGCAGGTCCTGCACGTAGAGGTTGTCGACGAAGTCGCCGCCCGCGGTCGGTGCACCGTACGGATAGGCCACGTACCGCCCGTCGGGGCTGAGCACCACTGTGCCTAAGAAGGCCTCTCGGCCCGGCCTGTCGTGGTCGATGCGCCGGGTCGTGTCCGCGCGCAGGTCCCGCACGTAGCCGGAGGTGCTGTTGGGGCCCGGGCCGCCGCCCACATCGTGGGCCCCGGTGCTGAAGGCCACCAGGCTGCCGTCCGCGGAGAGCGACACGGAAACGGCGTCCCCAGTCGACGGTGTGCCCTCCGGCGTGACGTTCGCCAGCTCCTCGGTGCCGGTACGGCAGTCGAACACCCACAACTCGCCGCGACCGCCGCGCGGGTGGCGCTGCAAGTACGCCACATAACGGCCGTCGGCACTGATGTCGAGGCTGAAGACGCTCCACTCCGGCTGGGTGCGGTTGCTGATCCGCCGGGTCTCGCCGGTGCGGCGGTCGGTCACGTAGGCGGCGAGATGGAAGTTCGTCTCGCCCGCCTCCATACGACCGGCCGGCGCGTTGAAGACCACGTACCGGCCGTTGTGCGAGACGGCGATTTTGCCGTACACGGAGGCCGTTCCGCCGTCCGCGCCCCTGCTCACGCGCTCCGTGCGGCCGGTACGGCGATCGTGGACGTACACGTTCGACGAGCGCGCCGGCAGCTCGTCGCCCGCGACGAGGTTCCCGGCCGAGGAGACGAAAACGACGTACCGGCCGTTGCCGCTGATCGTCACGCCGTGGGAGGCGCCGTCGGCCTGAGTCCCGTCCGAGGCTACGCTGACCCGCTCCACGGTTCCCTTGCGCAGATCGCGCACGAAGATGTCCGACGCGTCGTTCGTGTCGCCCGGCACCAGGTTTGAGCCGTATGAAGCGAAGGCGGCATAGCGGCCGTCGGCGCTGAGCGCCGGAGCGCCCGAGCCGCCGTTCGATTGCTCCCTCGTCGCCGACACGGTGACCCGCTCGGTCTGCGGCGCCGGTGCGGGTAACGCCGAGGTCGCCGACAGCGCGACCACGGCCCCCGTGACAACCCCGACCGACACCGCGCGTATGGCTCTGGACATGCACTCCCCCTGCTTCCCCGTAGAACGCTTGCTCCCCCGGCCCAGCGCCGGGGCCCACCGGGATACAAACGCACCACGAGCACGAGGGTCAATCCGCAGTAACGCGTACAACCTGGACGTCACTTCAGGAGTCAGAGGCCGTCACCACGCCCACTACAAGTTCCGGAAGCACCGTTGGTGACCGGCAGTACGGAAACGGCCGACGTTCAGCCAGCGCATCGCCACCACGCTGACCACGTCGGCCACCCGCGCTGACACCCCCGCCGGGAAGCTCCGGCCCAGCGCCCGCCACCCCCAGATCACCCTCACCCACGAACAGCTCGCCGCTCTGGCTGGCACATCCCGCGAGACCTGCACCAAGGTCCTGCACGAGTTCGCCGCCCGGGGCCTGCTGCGCCTGGCCCGGGGGCGCATCACCGTCTTGTACCCGGTCCGCCTGCTCGACGTAGCCGGATAGCGCCTGGTGCACATGAGTTCGTGTCAGCTGAACCTCCGGCAGAGGGGGAGGGTCGCCTCGAATGCGCCTGCGCGGCAGGCTTCGGCGGCCCTTCTCATTACCCGACTGGCCGACAGCCGGGGCACTCGATTGAGCGTTTCGGCCAATCGGCCGCCTCAGGTGCTCCTTGGACATGGGCTGGTCGGAGCAAGGTGCTGGTCATCTGATGCAGTGTGATGTCCGCAGAAGGGCTGAGGTGTGGAGTTGTCCGTTGACGGGCTTGGTCGTCGAATCCAGGGTCGGCGGTCTCGCCGGATGCCGGCCCTCGTGGGATTCTGCGCGATGGTGGTCGCCCTGGGGCTGGCCATTGTCTCTGTGGCACTGGTCGCAGCGAGGCCCACGGCCGCGGCGACGGCCGGCGACGAGGTATGGACGTGGGGCCGTAACCAGTACGGTCAGCTGGGAAACGGTTCCGTCAACGCGGCCGGCGAACCGGGTCGCGGGCGCGCAGAGCACCACCACGCTGACGGTCGATCCACAACAGCCCCAGACCGGCGCCCCTGTCACCTTCTCAGCGACGGTGACCTGCACCCTGGGCATCCCGGCTGGAACCGTCACCTTCACCGACAACGGGCAGGAGATCGGCTCAGCCGCCCTAGAGGACGGCACCGCCACCCTGGTGACCGGTGATCTCGCCGAGGGCGAGCACACCATCACCGCCAACTTCGCAAGCGACCTTGGGTGCCCGGCTTCGAGCTCCGAACCCGTCACGATCACCGTCACCGCCGCACCCGAACCCAGCCCGACTCCCACGACACAGCCCACATCACCATCTGCCCCGCCCGAGCCGGCGACCGGCGCGCCCACCCCGCAGCCCACCACAAGCGTCGTCGCTCCACCACTGCACGGCGGCCTCGCTCACACCGGGACAAGCGACTACGTCCCGCAGATGGCCGCTGCCGCCGCTGGAGGGCTCACACTGGGCAGCATCGCCGTACTCCTCCGACGGCGTTGGCTCCGGCATTCCTGAGGACGCCCTGCGGCAACTGCAGTGCAGTTGACGCCCCTCAGGAGGCCTCGCACAGCCAAGACCCTGCGGCTGGAGTTCTCGACAGGCACCACCACGGTGTCGTCCGCCGCGAGAAGCAGCGGGCCCTGCTCACCCTCGACGTCGCCAGCGGCTACCGCCTCCGGCCGCATCGTCAGCGCCTTCGCCCTGGCTACCCGCCCGTCCACGATGGGCTACGGCTGCCCTCCGGCCAGCAGCACCGGGTCGAAGTGACCGGTCGGCGGCTGTGGTTCGACGGGCCACGCCGCCCGTACCGGCAGACCCTGGTCGAAGATTCGCCGCTCGGACCACGAACTCCAGGCCGTGCCTGACCTCCAGCACCCGCTCGGTGCTGTCGTGCTGGACGCGTTGCGGGTCAGCGCGTCGGCCAGGTGGGGATCGCGCCACCGGCTGAGAGCGATACGGAACACCGTGTGGGCGCGGTAGGTGCGCTGGGGCCGCCGTACGTGGAGCGCACCCGATCTGAGCGACGGGCTCCCCCACCCGCGCAGTTCGGAGGACGCGGGTCGCCGCCCGCGATGTCCGTGGTCTGGCGGACCGCACGGACCGCGCTCAGTCCCGGCGTCCCCTCCGGGCCCAGATACGGTGAAGCCAGGCGAGCCCATCGGTCCCCGACGGTCGTCGCGGCCTGTGGACATGGACGTGGACGTCTCCCATATGCCCCGCCTGCACGGCGGGGCCGTGGACGGTCCCCGACAGGTCGTTGTCCGTACCCGCCGTGACACCCGCGCCGGTGGGCATGTCCGAGCCCTTGGACGCGGGCGGCGGGCCTGTCGGGCGAACTACCTGGATACGCTCGGCGGAATAGCCCCTGCGGAGCGAGATGTACTCGGAGCGTTTCAGCGATTCGACGGCGCAGGGGGCCAATTCGTCCTGGGCTGCCTTCCTGCATGCCTTCGCCAGCCCCGGCCTGCTGTCCAGCCATCGTTCCGTCTGGGTCAGCTCCGCCTGCAGAGCGGCGAGCCGCGCCTCGCGCTCGGCCCTCTCGTCCTGGCTCTCCGGGACGTAGTGCAGCTCCGCGGGTGGGTCAGCGGCCTTCCGCAGGGCGCGCTGGACCTTCCTGACCTTCTGGTCCAGCCTGCGCCAGTCGGCCTTCCTCGGGTGCTCCCGGACCGCGCGGGCGATCTCCGACAGGCGGGCCTGCGCGGTCTGTTCGGCGGCGTCCGTACGGATCAGCTCCGCGAGGCTCTCCGACCACGCGCGGTGCGCCTCGGGGTCGACGTGCTCAACCAGCGTCATATGGTGTCGCAGCCCGTCGATCTGCTTGCGCACGGCGTCGACGTCCAGCAGCCGCGCCATGCTCGTCGGGGGGTCGTCGGCCTTCCGCCACTCGTGCCGCCCGAGCCCGTACCGAGGGAAGCGTTCCACGAGGCGGGTGAGGCGGGCCCGCTCCCGCAACCGGAAGTCGTACTCGGGCGAGTAGCCGGGGTGCGACGCGATCCTCTTGCACAGCTTGTAGAGGCTGGTCGCCGGGCGAAGCTGGATCAGCACATCTGTCCGCTCCTGGAAGCAGACCACGAGAACGGCGGGAAGCCGACTCTCGCCGATGCCGAAGAACTCGGCGCAACGGGACACCGCCTCGGTCCACGCGGCCTGCTGCACATCCTCCGGGTACGGCGGACGTGGGACCGGGACGCCTCTCCAGGCGCCATCGGGGATCAGGACTCGGGTGTGCTTGAAGTCGACGCAGTCGTCGAGCGTCAAGTTGGTCCAGAACCGGGAGGTCGGGGTCTCCACTGCCGTGTAGTACGGCTCTTCCTCCGGATCGTCCACAAAGTGGGGATCGGGGCAGAGCACCGCGATGCGGTGGCCGGTCACGTCGTGGATGCTGGTCCAGTCCCGCGACAGCTCCTCGTGCAGGGTCCTGGCCTCTGCGGTGCGGGCGAGGATGACCATGAGCCCGAGGTAACCGTCGCGTCGCGCCGCGTTGACGATGTAGGGCAGCGCCTCCCGCGCGTTGACCGGGGCCTTCCACATGACGTCTCCGTTCCCGTTGTCTGCGGGCAGCGCCACAAGTGCCTTGCAGTGTAGGTCCCTTGGGGACCGCCAGGTGCGCCGGCGCGGGGACTCCCGACTCGTCCAGTCCTGAGTCGTCGGATTTCAGCTTGTGTGCACTCCTGTGAAGGGCGAAGCCATCGATCTCGGTCGCTTCGACTCGCTCGTCCTGACGTAAAGGTCAACTGCCAAAGGTGATGGGGCCTGAGAAGTCCCTGCCTTGGATGACCGGCCCATCGATTCGGGCGTTGCCGGACACCGTGTTCTGAACACTTCCGTCAGCGAAGCCGTACTGGCGGGCCCAGTCCGCCAACTCGGCGGCAAAGGCGGGATCCCGCTCGCCTTCCTCGATCACTCGCCCGATGAGGGCGCGGACTTGATCGTTGTCCTGTGGGTCAGGAAGGTCAATGTCCTGTGGCTCAGGACGGTCAATCTCACTTCGCTGGCGACTGGTTCCGGCGCGATGCCACAAGGCAAGCAATGACTCCCACGACCGCCGCCCCGCTTCCGTCCCCAAAGAACTTGCAGCCGCTGCGCTGATCGCCGTTGCGAGCGCACCCGCCGAGGCCACGTCCATGAACCTGCCTCCATGTCTGCCGTCGTGGGCCTACACCATGCCATCCGCCGACCGCATTGCGTTGCTATTCACCGACGAACCTACGCCGCCAAGACAGATCTTCCAGCCAGCAACAAGCGCCTCGCAACAGGCCGATCTGGGGCTCCTGAGTGCGTTGTCCAGGCGTCCCCAACGGTGCCGATCCAGGCATCGATACCGTCGTCGAGGACGTGCGCAGCCAGTCTCATCCTCTACGCCCTCGGGGGGCCATCCGGCCCATGCGGCGGAAGAAGAGCTGGTGTTCGCCGCCCATGCCTCCCGCGGGGGCGGGACGCCGGCCGCCGGTGGCGCCTCCGCGTTGCCGAACACTCCCGCCAGGCCGTTGCGCCCAGGCGCAGTGGCGCGATGCCGCCCTCCTGGGAGGTTGTCGCACTGGCTGGAGCTGCTTCAGATGGTGGATGCCCCGCAGGGTGGATGCCCTGCAGTCTGGGGCTCGTAGACTCTGGGCTCCCCGACAACCTAGAGGATCAATTCCAAGGGGTGCCTGCGGAGGGTGTGGGGGTGGGCGGTCAGGCGTCGGGGTCGACTTCGGGGTGCGTGAACCGCACGGGCTTGCCCAGCGACCGGGCGTAGGCGATTTCGGCTCGGGTGCTGTCTCCGATGTAGTCGCCGACTACGAGCACCTCATCAGCGAGCCGGATCTTCGCACGGTGCAGATCGTCGAGTCGAACCTTCAGCGCCTCGGCCTCAACAGGATCGAACCAAAGTTCGTGCGGCGACTTCATGTCGCAACCCGGCTTGACGACAATCTTTCCGGCTTTGGTCTCCCGCAGATCGGCCTCGGTCATCTCGGTCATGAAACGGGTGGAGCCGCAGATCACGACGATACGCGGGAGGCTCAGCTGCTTCTTCGCGTCGGCGAGTTTCTCCTCGGGGGTGAGCGGTTGCGGGTATGACACTGGTTCCTCCTGGTGGTGTGGTCCAAGGGTGCCTGCGGAGACGAGAACGAGGGTGTCCAAGATCGTCTTATGGCGAACGACGTGGACACCCTCGCGACAGCACTCTATGCGACGACCGACGACATGCTGAAAGAGCATCCCGACCTGGCGCCGTGGCGCCCGCCGGTCGGCATTACGCCCCGCCTGAGCGATGCCGGACTGGTCACCCTCGCCATGATGCAGGCCACACTCGGCTTCACCTCCGAGGCCAAATGGCTCCGCCATGCCCGTGCCCACCTGCGCCACCTCTTCCCCTACCTGCCCCAGCAGCCCGGCTACAACAAGCGGCTGCGCAAGGCCGCCGGTCTGATGCGAAGCGTCAACCGGATCCTGGCCACCACCACCTCAGTGTGGAGCCGACGACGTATGGGTCGTGGACTCCACCCCGGTGGAATGCGGCCGCTCCCGCGAGACCGTCAAACGCTCCGACCTGGCAGGCTGCGCCGAATACGGCTACTGCCCCAGCCACAGGCGCTTCTTCTGGGCCTGCCCCTGCACCTGGTCTGCACCCTCAGGGCCTGCCCATCGCCTTCGCCCTGACCGGGGCCAAGGCCAACGAACGCGAGACCCTCCTCGACCTCCTGCCGCCGAATGCGAGCTTCCGGGAGCGCCACGGACAGACTCTCATCGGCGACAAGAACTACTTCGGCCGTGGTTTCGAACGCGAACTGTCCGAGCGTGGAGTCCAGTTGCTGCGGCCGGCCCGTAAAGGTGAACGGGAACGGCCTGGTGCAGCCCTGTTCAAGCCGCTGCGGCAGGTCATCGAATCGATCAACGAGACCTTCAAGGGACAGCTTGACCTCGAACGGCACCGAGGGCGCACACCCGGAGGGGTCATAGCCCGCGTCATGCAACGCATCCTCGCGCTGACCGCCGCGATCTGGCACAACGACGCCACCGGACAAACCGTCCTACGCTCACTGACCCCTTGGAATAGATCATCTAGAGGTCCGTAGATGCCCTTACTCATGCGCTGTAGGGCCGCGGTGCTGTCCGCCGTCCTCATCCTCGCTCTGGCGGGATGTGGGCAGCGGACCGGCGGCTCCGGGAAGGCCTCGCCCAGGCCTGTCTCCCCGTCCGTCAGTCTGGCCCCTGGGAAGGCCTCGCACACGCCTGCCTCGCCGTCCGTCGGTCCGGCGGCGGAGGAGGGCTGGCGCAGCGCGTACGTCAGCGAGTCCGACGATGCCGAGATCATGGATGTCGCCGCCGCCTCCGCCACCGAGGGCTGGGCGATCGGTCGCGACAGAGCCCACCTCAGCACCGCCACCGAGAAGGCCGACGGGTACTCGACGTTCTTTCTCCACTACGACGGAAAGACGTGGCACGTCGCCGCCGAGTTGCCGAAGCTCGCTCCGCCGCACATCACCTGGACGAGGGCGGGATCGATGCGTTGCCCGACACGGTGCGCCCGGGCCGCCCTGCGGGAGTACTTGGGGCGGAGGACCTGGCCGCGCTCGGCGAGCTACTGGACGCCTCCGCCGAGGCGCGGGTGACCTGGAGTGGCCCCGCCCCTGCGCGGCTGGCTGCGCGAGCAGGAGAACCGCAAGTCCTCCAGCTGGGCCCGGGCGTCCTGGTGGAGGACGGGGTCGTGTCAAAGTCCAGTTCAGCCGTCCTCACCGACACGCGTCAGCGCCTACGGTCGGACGGCTGACTACGCAATCCGTCGCAAGAACCGTGGTGACCGGCCTGTGAGAACAAGGGCTGGCTACTCGCCAGTGGCGCCGTCGATGGCTTCGCGGAGGAGATCCGCGTGGCCGACGTGGCGGGCGTACTCCTCGATCACGTGCTCGAGGACGAACCGCACATCGGTGTCACCGAACTCCGGGTTCGGCACGATGCGCGCCACGTCGTCGGTCACCTTCGCGAACACTTGCCGCGACTCCTCGCACGCCCTTAGGTAGTCCTCGTAGACGTCCCTGGCCGACGTAGGGTCCGACTCGTCGTACCACTCGGCACCGTCAGCAGTGACGTAGGTTCGATAAGGGAAGAAGTGAGGCTTCGTGCCCGCCAGCGTGCGCTGGAACCAGGCGCGCTCGACCCCCTGCAGGTGACGCATGAGCCCCAGCAGGGTCAACGCCGACGACCGCACAGGCCGTAGCCGCAGTTGCGCGTCGGAGAGGCCCTCGCACTTCCACAGGAAGGTTGCTCGGTGGTAGTCGAGGTTCGAGGCGATCACCTCCAGCCATGGGCCCGATACCCTGCGCTCGGGCCGAAGGATCTTCTGGACCACAATCTCGCTCACGCTGGAGGTCTCCTTACTCGTCATCAGGATTGGTCGAGTTGATAGGCCCCCATGATTAGGGGACTGGGCGGCGGCGCCCTACTGCCACCTCACGACAACCGCGTCCACCCAAGAAGACCCTCTTTCGCAGCGAAACTCATCGCTTGGTCTACGCAACAGAGTGGCCACCCACGGCTGCGCGTGGCCAGGTATCGCTGCTAGTCACCGACGAGTGTGTCGGCGTGCACCAGAAAAAGATCACGCGCCGAGTTTCGGCCATGGCAACGCGATGTTCTCCGACGACGAGGTCAGCTTCGGCGGGGCGACGCCGTCCGGCGGCACAGTCAACTTCCCTGGTGCAGATGCTGTCGTGCCGTCTGGCCTGCTGCCGACGATCGGGCAACCTCGTCGTCCTCTGCGGCACCGCGACCCTGCTCCCGGGCAACCGGCGCTTTCGGATCGACACCAACCAGGCGGCGGAGTGCCCCACGATTCTCCCGCACGCCATCGGCGCCGAGGGCGGACCGTGCGAGATCCTGGGCATCTTCGACCGCGGCGCCCGCCGTGGCCACCAGCGCGGCGAGGACGCCGGGCAAGCGAAAGCGCCCGTCACCGTAACTGTTTTGCGTGTTCCGCAGTTCAGCCGGCCATCGCCTTGCGCATTCCGAAACCCGCAAGGCCACACGCGGATGACCCGCTTAGCGTGGGCGCATGAACCACCCCTCCCCGTACACAGGGCATCAGGGCGCGCACCACGCTCACGAGCACGATGCAGGCGACCAGGCGGAGATCCTCGACCTGGACGCGGAAGTGCTCGCCGAACACATCGCGTCCGTCATCTCGTGGCTACCCCTCGAGACCGGCCCCCGCCGCATCGTGGACCTGGGCTGCGGGACCGGAGCCGGCACGCTCGCTCTGCTCGAGCACTTTCCCGAGGCCGAGCTGACAGCCGTCGACTCCTCAGCCGCCCACCTGCACCGCCTGCAGGAGAAAGCAGCCGCGGCCGGAGCAGCCGACCGGGTGCACCTCGTTCAGGCCGACCTCGACGCGACGGCGTGGCCCGAACTCGGTACGCCGGAGCTGGTCTGGGCATCGGCCTCCATGCACCACATGGCCGACCCCGATCGCACCCTGCACCAGGTCCACGACCTGCTGGCACCGGGCGGGCTGTTCGCCGTCGTCGAGCTGGCCGGCTTCCCTCGGTTCCTGCCCGAAAGCGCCCCACAAGAAGCTCCCGGACTTGAAGAGCGCTGCCATGCCGCACTCGACCACCACCACGCCGAGCACGTCCCCCACCGCGGCGCCGACTGGGGAGCCAAGCTGGCAACAGCCGGCTTCGCCGTCGAAGGCGAACGCACCATCACCGTCGACAACGGCCAGACCCACACCAACGCAGTAGGCCGCTACGCGCTCAGCAGCCTGCGCCGCATGCGCGGCAGCGTCGCATCCGCCCTGACGGCCAAGGACCTGACGGCTCTCGATCAGCTACTCGACACCGACGGCCCTCACAGCATCCTGCACCGCAGCGACCTGCGTGTGCGCACCGAGCGCACGGTGTGGGCCGCACGCCGCACCTGCCCCTCGCACTCACTGGGCTTGGGTGAACGGGCATGACGGCTCAGAGGCCGACGCGTCCGGCGAGACCGAACAGGGGTCCACGCCCTTGATCTCCCCTGGACGAGACCCCAGTCGGCCCTTGAGTGAGATCACCTCGGCGTGGTGCACCAGGCGGTCGAAGGATGTCCCGGAATCCGGTCCGTTCCAGCTTTTCGTACGAAGTCCCTCTTCGGCACGGCAGTGTGTGCCGATATTCGTTTCGTGCCGTGCAGGAAGCGCCCTACTGTTGCGCGGTGACGACTCAGGTGATCATTCTCAATGGTGGTTCCAGCTCGGGGAAGTCCGGGATCGTACGCTGCCTGCAGGCCGTACTGCCGGATCCGTGGCTGGCGTTCGGGGTTGACTCGTTCGTCGACTCCTTGCCCTCGAAGATGCAGGCGTCTGACGCGGGGATCAAGTTCGCTCCGAACGGCGAGGTGAGCGTCGGGGCGGACTTCATGGCGCTGCAGGCGGCCTGGATGGAGGGCGTCGTGGCGATGGCTCGTGCAGGCGCCAGAGTCGTCATCGATGACGTCTTCCTCGGAGGAGCGGCGTCCCAGCAGCGGTGGCAGAAGGCTCTGGGCGCACTGGCTGTGTTGTGGGTCAGTGTCAGGTGTGAGAGTGCGGTCGCCGCAGCGCGTGAGGTCGCACGCGGAGATCGCGTCCAGGGTATGGCCGTGTTGCAGGCGGATGTGGTTCACAAAGGGGTGTTTTATGACCTAGAGGTGGACACGACGCACACGGAGTCCCTGGAATGTGCGCGAACCATCGCCGCCCACGTCAGCTGATCGGCACTCCACGCCCCGCATTCGAACATGGAAAAAACCCACCGCGCCCACCGGCCCGGATTCTCCTGGCACTCCGCGCCAGACACCACCGCGGTTGCTCCGCACCGCTCACCTCAGGACGCCACTGACGTCCGTGAGCGCCGGCTCGGCACTCACGTCAGACGCATACCGCATGGTGTACGGCCGCAGGTTCCAGGCCGCGACCGTGTAGCCGAGGCCGCCCTCGCCTCCGGCGCGGGCCTCGATCCGCCAGGGGGCGCCACCGGTGGGGTAGAACCGCAGAGTCAGCGTCCGGCCCGACGGGAGGTAGAGCTCGGCGACGGACCGGTCCACCACCAGGCGCAGTTCGACCGGAGCGCCGGACACCGCTCTCGCCTCGGGGCAGGGGACGCGGTACGTGCCGCCGTGTGCGCGCGGGTCGAGGGAGGCGTGGTCGCGGTCGACGACGAGTTCACCTGCGGCGGGGTCGATCTTGATGTCGAGGTACTCGGCGCTGTCGGCGGAGGTGACCAGCCGTAGTCCCCCCGTCGTCCCGGCGGCGCGGGGTTCCAGACGGGCTGTCAGGTCGAAGCTCGGGCCCACTGTCCCCAGTACGACCGTTCCGGCGGTCTCGCCGGAAGCCGTCACCGCGCGCTCGTCGCGCAGCGCGAGGAGTTCCGTGGCCGGTCGCTGTCGTACGGAGCCGTCCTCGGCGAGTGTGACCTCGCGCGGCAGTGTCAGCAGCCCGGCCCAGCCGGCCTCGCGCACCCACGCGGGGTCGCGGGCCTCCCATGACCAGCCCCACAGCAGCCACCGGCCGTCAGGGGCGGGCAACAGCGCCGGGGCATAGAAGTCGGGGCCGTGGTCGAGCAGGGCGGGGGCGGCGGCCAGGAAGCGGCCGTCCTGCTCGCGCCCGGTGTAGACCACGGTCCGACGGGGCCCGAGCTCCGGGTCCCAGGCGCTGAGGATGACGGCGCCGCGTCCGTCCGCGTGCAGGTACTGGGGGCACTCCCAGCCCAGCCCCGTATCGGCGCCCGGCGCCACCGGCTGCGGGGCCCGGTCCAGGAACGGGCCGCGGTACTCCCACTGCTCGAGGTGCCCGGACTCGTACAGCAGTGCCGCCGCCCGGCCGTCCGCGAGGGCGGAGCCGACCAGCATGCGCCAGCGGCCGGCCTCGCGCCATACGTATGGGTCGCGGTACATGGTGGTGCCGTCGGGCAGTTCGGGGATGAGCAGGCTGCCGCGCTGCGTCCATGTGACACCGTTGTCCCGGGACTCGGCGGTGGTGACGGGCTGCGCCCAGCGGTCGGTGCGGAATGCGGAGTAGAAGGCGATCATGCGGTCGCCGTCGGAGACGGCGTTGCCGGAGAAGCAGCCGTCGGCGTCCTCTCCGCCCGGCATGGGGGCGAGGGCGGGTGGTAGTTCCTCCCAGCTGATCAGGTCGGGGCTGCGGAAGTGGCCCCAGTGCATGTTCGCGTGCTCGGGTCCGTACGGGTTGTACTGGAAGCACACGTGGTAGTGGCCGTCGTGGAAGGCCAGCCCGTTGGGATCGTTGATCCAGTTGCGGGACGGGCGCAGGTGCGCGACGGGCAGGTGGGCGTCTGCGGGCATGACGGACACGCAGGGGTCCTTTCGGTGTGGGGGTCGAGGGAGCGCGGTCAGCCCTTGACGCCGGTGGAGGCGATGCTGTTGACGAACGACCGTTGGAAGGCCACGAAAAGGGCCAGGATCGGCACGGTGATCATGGAGGAGTACGCCATGATCTGGCCCCAGCCCACGTTGAGCTGGAAGAAGTAGGAGATGCCCACCATGACCGGTCGCAGGTCCTCGCTCTGCACGACCATCAGCGGCCACAGGTAGGAGTTCCAGGCGGGCAGGAAGGTGAGGATGGCGACGGTGGCGACGGCCGGTCCGGACAGCGGCATGACGATGCGGCGGTAGATGGTGAACCAGCCGGCGCCGTCCACGATCGCCGCCTCGTCGAGTTCCTTGGGGATGCTCTGGAAGTACTGGTGGAAAAAGAAGACCGAGAAGGCGTTGGCGACGAACGGCAGGATCTGGACCTGGTAGGTGTCCATCCAGCCGGTGGTCCACTCGAGGTGGAAGCCGTTGACGCGGAGCAGCGGCAGTTGGTTGACCCACCACACGAGCGGCAGGGCGAAGGTCTCGAACGGGACGATGAGGGTGGCGATGACCGCGGTCAGGACGAGTTTCCGGCCGGGCCAGCGCATCCGTGACAGGGCGAAGGCGGCGAGGCTGTTGACGATGACGCCGAGCACCACGGTGATCGAGGAGATCAGCACGGAGTTCAGCAGGAATCGTGCCGCCGGGACACGCTCGAATACGCCGGTGTAGTTGTCCAGTGACAGGGCGCCGACCGGCAGGAAGGCGTGCAGGGATCCCAGGTCGCCGAAGATCTGGTCGTCCGGTTTGAACGACGAGACCAGCATGAAGACGAGCGGGAGTGCGAAGACCAGGGCAAGGATGACACGGCCGGTGTGACCGCCGAGGTTCTTCAGGAAGGAGGTCATGTCAGTCCTTCTCCCGGGTCAGGAAGCGCTGGACGAGGGACACGGCCAGCACGAGCACGAAGAAGACCAGCGAGATCGCCGCCGCGTACGCGGTCTGCTGCTGCTCGTAGCCGGTGCGCATCGCCTGGTAGACGACGGTGGTGGAGGAGTCGAGGGGGCCGCCCTCGGTCATGACATTGATCTGAGTGAAGAGGCCGAGCGCCTGGATGGTGATGGTGATCAGCACGAACGTGCGGGTGGCGCGCAGTCCGGGCCAGGTGACATGGCGGAAGCGGTGCCGGCGGGGGGCCCCGTCGAGGTCGGCGGCCTCGTACAGCTCGGCGGGGATGGTCTGCAGGCCGGCCAGCCAGATGATCATATGGAAGCCGACGCCCTGCCACACCGACATCAGGATGATGGCCGGCATGGCGGTGGCAGGGTCGCCCAGCCAGTCCCGGCCCTCGACGTGTCCGAAGGTGAGCGCCGAGAGCATGTGGTTGATCAAGCCGTCCTGCCGGTAGAGGAAGGTCCACAGGAGGGACACGACCACCATGGAGGTGACGACCGGCAGGAAGTAGACGGTGCGGAAGAAGTTGACGCCGCGCACCTTCGCGTTGACCAGCAGTGCCAGGACCAGCGCGAGACCGGCCTGGAGCGGGACGACGACGGCGGCGAAGTACGCCGTGTTGCGCAGGGACTTGAAGAAGACCGGGTCCTGGATGAGGCGGGTGAAGTTGTCCAGGCCCACGAAATGCGGCGGGGTGGGCGAGATGAGCCTTGCGTCGGTGAAGGACAAGGCGAAGGTCAGGGCGAGCGGTACGACGACGAAGACGATCAGCAGCACCACGGCCGGGGTGGCCATGCCGAGGGCGGTGAGGCTCTCACGGCGACGGGCGTGTGTCGTTCGCGTTCGCCGGACCGGACGCAGTCGCTCGAGGGCTGCGATCATGGTGGTCACGGTAGCTCCAGGGGTGCCGGTCCGGTCCGGGCGGCGCGGGAAGCGCGGTCGGGAGCCCGGACCGGACCGGGGTGGGTCAGCCGGCGTAGTAGTTGTTCGACTTCAGGTCGTTGTCGATGGCCTTCGCGGCCTGGCCGAGCGCGTTCTTGGGGTCGGCCCCGGCGATGATGTCCTGGGCCGCCTTCTGGAACTCGGTGGAGATGTACGGATAGGCCGGGGTGACCGGGCGCACGACCGCGTACTTGCGCGCGAACTGGACGAGTTCGTTGAACTTCCCGCCCGGCTGGTAGCCGTCGACCTGCTTGGCGGCGGCCTCGGTGCCCGGGATGGTGCCGGTGGCCTTCGCGTAGTCGACGAAGTACTTCGTCTGGCGGGAGAACTTCAGCCACGCCTGCGCGCCTGCCTTGTTGGAGCAGGTGGAACTCATGGCCCACTGCCAGGAGGCGCCGCCGATCTTGGGCCCGTCGCCGAAGTCGACCGGCGGGATGATGGCCAGGTCGTCGCCGAGCTTCTCGGCGTTCTTGGCCGCGTTCCAGCTGCCGTCCCACTGGATGGCGCTCTTGCCTGCCAGGAAGTCCTTGTTGGGGTCGGCTCCGGACTTCTTCGCCATGTAGCCCTTGGTCACCAGCGAGCGGAACCAGGTGGCCCACTCCACGGACTTCTTGCCGTCGAGGGTGCCGGAGGCGGTCTTGTAGCCGTCACGGTCGATCAGGTCGCCGCCGAAGCTCTGCAGCTGCGGGGAGAAGGCATACGGCCACCACTCGCCGCTGCCGCCCGTGCCCATCTCCAACGGGTACGCGAACTTCCCGCTCTTCTTCAGCTTGGCCAGCGCGGAATCGAACTCGGCCTTCGTCCAGGGCTTGTCCGTGGTCGGGATGCGGATGTCGTACGTGTTCAGCACCGACTTGCGGGCGAAGAAGGTCAGGGCGACGTCGTAGAAGCCGAACGCGTACAGCTTTCCCTTGTAGCGGCCGACGGTGCTGGCCAGCTGGTCGGACAGCGGCACCTCGCTGCCGGAGACGTCGATCGGGGACAGATAGCCGCCCCAGGCCCAGTTCGCCACGTTCGGGCCGTCCACGTCGAGCAGGCAGGGCAGCTTGCGGGCCGAGGCGGCTGCCACGACGGAGTTGTTGTAGTCGCTCTGCGGGAACGCCTGGAGTTTGACCTTGTATTTGCTCTGCGAGCCGTTGAAGTCCTTGATGATCTTCTTGACGACGTCGAGCTCGGCCGAGTTGCCGGCATTGTGCGTCCACAGGGTCAGCGTGTTGCCGCTGGCTCCGGACGTGCTGCCGCCGCTCCCGGTCGCGCATCCGGCGACCAGCGCGGTCGCCGCCGCGACGGCTACACTCGCACCGGCGAGGCGCCTGGTTCTGAACACCACGAGGTTCCTCCATCTCACTGAGACGGGTCTTGCCGGACCCGCCTTGGCGACCGGTTGCGACGGTCGCTGTTCTTGGTGGTCGTCCCGCCGCCCGGCGATCTTCACTGTTCGGGCGGCGGGACGACCGTTTCCGGGTGCCCGGTGTCAGCCCTGGGCGGGGGCGCCGATGGAGGCACGCTCCTGCAGCGGCATGGGCACACGGTGTACGCCTGCTTCGAGCGGCCCCTCGCCCAGGATCAACTCCACGGCACGGCGGCCGAGTTGGTAGTGCGGCAGTTTCAGGGTGGTGAGGGCCGGCCGCAGTACGGACGCGATGTCCTGATCGTCGAAGGAGACCACCGACACGTCGCCGGGCACCGACAGACCCGCCTCGCCGAGCGCCTGGTAGGCACCCATGGACACGCGGTCGGTCAGGCACACCAGCGCCCGGGGGCGGTGGCCCGCCGCAAGCAGTGCGGACACCTCGCGGTGGCCGTCCCGCGTGTCCCAGTCGCACTCGACGACACCGTCCAGGCGTGCGCCGCCCGCTCGCAGGACCTCCTCCAGGCCGCGCATGCGCTCGTTGCCGGCGATGATCCCCTCGGGCGTGGCCGGAACGGCCTGGTGGCCGCCGATCGCCCAGATGCCCTCGGTGTGGCCGGCCGCGAGCAGGGCACGGGCCGCGTCCCGGCCTGCCTCGAGCTCGTCCGGGACGACAGATGGCGCGTCGAAGCCGGGGGCCAGGCAGTTCAGCAGGACCACCCGGCGCCCGAACAGCTCCTTGGGCGGAGTGACGTACCGGGTGAACATGGACGCGTAGATCACCGCGTCGACCTGGCGGTCCAGCAGTGCGTGGACCAGCGACGACTCGGCTCCGCGATCCCCGCCGGCCTCCGTGATGAACAGCAGGTGGTCCCGCTCCCGCGCAGCCTCCAGCGCCCCGCGGATCACATCGCCCGCGAACGGTGTCGTGGTGATCCGGTCCGACACGAAACCGATGGTCTGCGTCGACTTCGTGCGCAGGCTGCGTGCCGTGACGTTCGGGCGGTAGCCCAGATCGCGAGCGGCGTCCAGGACGCGTTGGCGGGAGGCGTCGGAGATGCGCATGTCGGTGCGGCCGGACAGGGCGAACGACGCGGTCGTTGGCGAGACGCCCGCCTTGCGGGCGACATCGGCCATGGTCACACGACGTTCAGACATCAGTCGCTCAGCTCCGTTGTTAAATCGGATTAGCACGTTGCGATGAGAGTGATGCGCGCGTCGCCCGATGTCAACACTCCGGATATATCGAAGAAGAAACGGTGACCTTATGTGCCGTTTTACGAAGTTCATGGGTAACGCCGAGGTAAATCGGCCTGCGTTAGCTCTTGCGTTAGCAGGAGCGGCGCGCGAACGATGCCGAGCCACCGGTTAAACCGATTTGGCAGAGCGTCAGGCCTGCCGCACACCACCCAGGAGCCAGCCATGAGGAGAAGAACGGCCCTCACTGTCGTGTCTGCCGCCATAGGCGGCGCCGTCGTACCGCTCTCGTTCGCTCCCGCTCCCGCCGCCGCCAAGGAACGACGTGGCCCTCAAAGCCCCACCGCCCGCTGGGACTTCGACGAGCGCACCGGCACGGTCACCCGCGAGGCGGTTTCCGGGACCGCCGACCCCATCGGCTACGTCTTCACCGACGCCCGCTACAAGCCCGACAGCGACCCCGTGCGGCGCCGTGGCGTGAGCGGCCGGGCGCTGTACTTCGACGGCTACTCCACCGTCGTCACCGCCGAGGGCCCCGGCAGGCTCGACCCCGCCGGCGGCATCACCGTCGACGCGTGGATCGCCCCCTACGCCTACGAGCACGGCATCGACGGCAAGGCTCAGGCCCTGGTCAACCAGCACGACCCGGACGCGAAGACGGGATTCCTGCTCGGCCTGCGCCGCTTCGGACAGATCGTCTTCCAACTCGGCTTCGGCACCGACCTGATCGAGGTCAAGGGAGCCCTGGACCAGCCGGCCGCCAAGGGCAGATGGACACACGTGGCCGCCACCTACGACCCGGCCGCCCTGCAATTGCGGCTCTACCGCGACGGCCGGCTGATCGGCACCGCCGCCACCCCGGACATGGCCCCCGAACTGGCCTCCGCCGAGCCCCTGTTGATCGGGCGGCACAACCGGCCCACGCTGATCAACGGCGAGTTCCACGCCAACATGTACATGGGCCTGATGGACAGCCTCGTGATGCGCCCGGGCACCCTGGACGACACGACCGCGGAGCGAGAGTACGCCGAGCGGGTCGCGGCGCTGCCCGCCCGCCGCGTGCCCCGTCCGGACCTGACCCTCGACCGGGCCCGTTTCGACGGCGACCGGCACCGCCCCCAGTTCCACATGCTGCCGCCCTGGCACTGGATGAACGAGCCGCACGCGCCCGTGTACTTCAAGGGCAAGTACCACATCTTCTACCAGCATGATCCGCTGGGCCCCTACTGGGGCCAGATCCACTGGGGACACGCGGTCAGCACCGACATGGTGCACTGGCGCGACCTCCCCATCGCCCTCGCCCCCGCCGCGGACTCGGTCGCACCAGACGGCTGCTGGTCGGGCTCGGCCTGTGTCGACGGCGACCGGGGGCCGGTGCTCTTCTTCACCGGCGGTGACGACCGGCTCCCCTACCGGCAGCGCACCGGGATCGCCCTGTCGTCCTACCCGACCGACGGTGACACGGACCTCCCCACCTGGACGATGAGGTCCGAGCCGGTCACCGAAGCCCTGGCAGGGCTCCCGGCAGGCCCCGGCACCGCGTGGGCGGAGAACTTCCGCGACCCGTTCGTCTGGGAGGAGGACGGCGTCTGGTACCAGCTGGTCGGCAGCGGCATCGTCGACTACAACGGCACGCAGGTCACCCGCAAGCACGGCGGAACCGCACTCGTCTACACCGCACGCAGACCCGAGGGCCCGTGGACGTACCGCGGCCCGCTGTACTGGAACGACCTCACGAAGGTGCCCGAACCCGGAGAGATGTGGGAGCTGCCGGTCCTCCTCCCGCTCCCCGGCCCGGAGGGGAAGCGCACCGGCAAGCACATCCTGCTGGTCAGCCCATGGTGGGAGTCGTTCAACACGAACGCCGTCAAGCACACCTACTACTGGATCGGCACCTTCGACAAACGCGAGTGCCGCTTCGTGCCCGACCACGACAAGCCCCGCGAGTTCGACTTCGGCCAGCACTTCACAGGCCCGTCCGGCTTCGTCACGCCCGACGGCCGGTCCGTCCTCTTCAGCATCACCCAGGACCGCCGCAGCGAACAGCAGCACGCCCAGTCCGGCTGGGCGCACAACGCCGGCATGCCCGTCAGCGTCTCACTGCGCCAGGACGGCACCCTGGGAGTCGAACCGATCGCCGAGGCGAACGGCCTGCGGGGCAGCCGACTTGCCGAGATCCGCCAGACCTCGGTGCAGGAAGCCAACCGCAGACTCGCCGACGTCTCCGGCGACATGCTGGACATCGAGGCCGTCATCGAGCCCCACGACGCCACGACCATCACCCTGGCCGTCCGTGCCAGCGCCGACGGCAGCGAGCAGACCCTGCTCTCCTACGACACGACCGAGCGCCGTTTCTGGATCGACCGCGGCCGCTCCAGCCTCGACCCGGACGTTCGCAAGGGCGTCCACGGAGGAACCGTGGAGCTCGACGGCGGACGCCTGAAGCTGAGGGTCCTGCTCGACCGCTCGATGCTGGAGGCGTACGTCAACGGCACCAACAGCCTCACCAGCCGCGTCTACCCGACCAGGGAGGACGCCACCGGCCTGCGTCTGACCAGTGAGGGCGGCTCCGCCCGAGTCGTGTCCCTGGACGTCTGGCGCATGAACGGCGCCTACGACACGCCGGTCGCCCCCGCCGCGTACGACCCGCCCCGCCCGACGGACGTCGACGCCCTCCCCAACCACGACTTCGCCACCGGGGACCTCACCGGATGGACCGTCGTCTCGGGCACGACCTTCAGCGACGCCAATGTGACCACCCGCACCGACTGGGGCTGGGGCGGCCCCTTCAACCAGGCCGAGACCGGGGAGGACCCGGCCGGCCACCACCTGTGGGGATTCAACCCGGCAGCAGGTGGCGACGACGCCACCGGCGTTCTCCGCTCCGCCACCGTCACCCTCGGCGGAGACGGCGTCGTCGATCTGCTCGTGTCCGGCGGCAACGACCCCGACCGGCTCTACGCGGCCGTAGTCCGCGCCGGCGATGGCAAGGTCCTGGCCAAGACAACCGGCCGCGACGTCGAGCAATACCGCCGCGTCGTCTTCGACCTGTCCGCCCACATCGGTGAACGGATCTACGTCGAGGTCGTCGACCGGGCGACGGGCGGCTGGGGCCACATCAACGTGGACGACGTCAACGTTCCCGTCCGCCAGGAGTGACACCTGCCGCCGCAGCAGGAGTCGCGCCGCTTGATGCCGGGCCCCTGATCTGCGCACCTGGAGCCCTTCCGGAGCAGGGCCGGTCAGTGTCATCCGCTGCCGTCACCCGTATCGCCGACGGCGATGGGCGGACAACGACATCTGCCAACGGCGGGTTGTGACCGGGCGTTTCGGCTACGGCCGCCATTCCTCGCGGTAGTCGGAATGGTCGACGTAGGGCAGGGCGAGCAGGCGCAGCGTCGTGCATGCCTCACTCTCCATGACCCATGTGCAGTGGTCGATATCGCCGTTGCCGTCCAGGGTCGAGCACTCGTGCCCCTCGCTGAAGTTGTGCAGGCGGATCACCTGCCGCTTGGCTTCGACCTCGGCGAGGGTGCGAGCCGGGTCATGGCGGGCGATGTGGTCGATGATTCGGGGGCGCTCGGAGTCGACCACCCGCGGTTCGGAACGTGGCGCCTTCGGGTCGGGAGAGGAGCCGACGTGGTAGGGCCGGGCGCCACTGCCGATCTGTTGTGACCAGTACGGCCCTCCCGGTTTGGCCGCCTGCAACGCCGCGTGCTCATCCTCTGTCAACCGCGCCTGCAGGAACAGCACCAGATCCGGCACCAGGTCCGCAGTCACCGGGCGCTCCCACCACAGCACTCCGGGCACGGGGTCTGCCGGACGTGCCCCGCCTGTTCAGGGGTGAGCGGGATGACGGGCCGTAGCGTGTTGCCCTGCGCCTCGCTGCCGCGCACGCCGCGCTGGAAGGCCGGGCAGTCGACACCCGTGTGATAGCGGTCGCTGCCGCCGGTGGTGATGTAGCCAGCGCTCACGTGGTCTGCTCCTTCTTCGGCCGTCCGCCCCGGCGCGCGCGGAGCCCCACGAGCTCCCGCTCGGCCGCGGCGAGTTCGCCCTCCGCCCCATGTCACCCGGCTGATCCGCGGCCAGGAAGCGGAACAGCCTACCGGCTCCGTTGACCACACGTACGCCTCGGTGCGCTGGAAGCTGCGGCTTCCGGGCCGCACTGAAGCAGTCGCCCGCACCGAAACCGAACAGGCCTCGAGACCGCCTCGGCGTGGCTGGTCGTGCACAACGAACTACAATCAACGCCTCTTCGCCCGCGCCCCGGCGGACGCAGCGCCCGGGTCCAGGCTTCGGTGCACGCCCCGTTCGCGAACTGGCCTCCACGGTGGGTCGAGGCCTGACGGTGCCGCTTGTCGCCCAGCGCGCAGGCGTGGCCCTCGACGCTCTACCGCCGCTGGGGAGACCTGCAGGAGCTGCTGTCGGACGAAGCGGTCGAGCGTCTACGGCCCGGCACCGCGCCCAAGGACCACGGCGCCCCTCCTCCGACCTGACGGCCTGGGCCGCACAGTTCCTCGAAGAGATGGCCTCCCCACCGGCCGGGGGTGCGATCCGGGTTCGGGCGCCCTCAGAACAATTCACTCACGGGCGATGACTTTGCTCCGGGGCAAGGGTCTTCTCCTTGAACGCCCCTGCCGGACGAGCCTGTTCCGGCTCAGGTGAAACTCAGAGCACTACCCGTGACAGGAGAGGCTGCCGCATGACTGATCCCGAACTGACCGCAGACCGCAGCCGGAGGACTGCAGTCTGGCCCTTGATCCACGCTGAGCGAGCGGCGCTGGCGGCTGATCTCGCAGACCTCACCGACGAGCAGTGGGCAACACCGTCGCTCTGCACCGAATTGTCGGTGCGCGAGGTGCTGGCGCACCTCACCGCGGCCGCAAGCCTCAACGCCGTGCGCTGGATGGCGGGGGTGATCCGCTGTCGGTTCGACTTCGACAAGCAAGTGGCCATGAGGCTGGCCGAGCAGCTGGGCACAACCCCAGCCGAGACGCTGGAGAGATTCCGGCGCGTGGTCCCGAGCACGACCAAACCTCCCCTCCCTGCCATGGCCATGCTCGGCGAGACGATCGTGCACGGAGAAGACATCAGGCGCCCGCTGGGAATCCGCCACGAGTACCCGATCGAGGTGGTCACGTCCGTGGCCGAGTACTACCAGGGATCAGACCTCGTGGTCGTTGCCAAGGGGCGCATCGGCGGCCTGAGACTCGTCGCGAATGACGGCCCCTTCACTGCCGGTTCCGGTGAGCTTGTCTCCGGTGCCACCTTGGCTCTGGTGATGGCGATGACCGGACGCTCGACGTACTGCGACGACCTCGAAGGCGACGGCGTTGAGCTCCTCCGCAGACGCTGCGGAATGGCTTGATCGTGCTGAATGGCGGGACGCCGCCGCGTTGGAGTGCCCGGCACAAGCCCCGGCCTCGTTCCCAGCGAACGGTTCCCCTAGGTATGGGAAAGAGTTCTCCGCTTCTCTGCGGGCCCTCCTGCCGACCGCATGGCGAGGAAACTTATAGCCCGGGAAGGAATTGTCCGTGACGGCTGTACGAACCCCGAAATGGCGAACCGGCACTTCGTCGATCCGCACACGGTCGAACTGGGTCTGCTGCGTGTGGCACGGGGTCGTCTCCGCCATCGACGGCGGGCGCATCCTCAACGAGTAGACGGCGACCAGCCAGATCATCGGCGGCACCGTGGGCGGCATCAGCCAGGCGATGTTCGAGGAGACGGCCACCGACGACGTCACCGGGCGCATCGCCAACGCGACCTTCGGCGACTACCTGATGCCGGTGAACGCCGACGTTCCCGACATGGAGGTGCTGTTCGTCGGCGGTCCCGACCGCGCAACCGCGGTCGGAACGAAGGGTGTCGGCGAGATCGGTCTGGTCGGTCTCGCGGCCGCCATCGGCAACGCCGTCTTCCACGCCACCGGCCGCCGCGTCCGCTCCCTCCCCATCACCATCGACCGCCTCATGCTCTGAGATCCGATGAAGGGCAGGCTCAGCTGCATGCCTCGTCACCCGGGCCCTACGCACCCGGAGTGCGCCTGGGAATCAGTGGCCGCCTCGGCGTGCGTGTGCCTCGGCGAGGAGGAGGTAGCTGCTGGCGGTCCAGGTGTAGGCGCGGTCTCGCAGGCCCGTTCCGGTCAGGGCGTCGAAGTTCTCTGCGAAGCCGTGGGTCTCGCACAGGGCGCGGAAGCGGGCGCTGATCTCGTCCGCCAGCCGGTGGTGTCCGCTGCGGCGCAGCCCGTCCTCGATGAGGACCGTGGCGGGGGCCCATATCGGGCCGCGCCAGTAGCCGTCGGAGAGGTAGTGCGGCGAGGTCGGCAGCTCGGTGGCCAGGCCGTGCGGAGTCAGGTGGGCCTCGATGCGGCCGGCCAGCACGCCGCTGACGTCGTCCGGCAGATGCTCGCCCAGCACGATGGGCATCAGGTCGAGGAGGCTGGAACTCTGCCAGGTGTCGCCGCTGTCGGCTCCCCGGGTGACGAACCGGTCACCGGTCCAGAGCTGGTCGAGCATCGCCGCCTGGGTCGCCTCGGCGGCTCGCGTCCACCGGCGGGCCTCATCCGGTCTGTTCAAGTAGGTTGCGAGATGGGCGAGTTCATGAAGCTGGAGAGTCAGGAAGGCGGCCAGGTCCGCGGTGACGACCATGCGTTCGGGGTCGAAGGTGGTCGCGTTGTCCCAGCCGCTGTCGTTGCCGTGCTGGTAGTGGGGCAGGGCGGCCCCGGGGGCGCGCCGGGCGGTGAGCCAGAAGTCCGTCCAGCGTTCCAGTCTGTAGTACGTCTCGGCCAGCTCGGCGCGGCTGGGAGGCGTCGGCAGCCGGCGGCGCAGTCGGCCGAAGGCCCAGCCGTGGATGGGCGGTTTGACGAAGTTGTGCAGGACCTCGGAGTGGGTGACCGAGTCGGGCAGCGCCCCGGTCTCGTCCTGGTGGTCGAAGGGCAGGTGGAACTGGTCCCAGGCCAGTTCGGCGCAGCCGGGGGCCAGGGCCAGGGCATTGAAGCAGTGGTCCCAGCTCCAGACCTTGTCCATCCAGTGCTTGGACATGAGTACGGCGGGACGCGTGACCAGGCCCGTCGGCCGTACGGTCGCCGACCACACGACGTAGGCGGCGAGTTCAGCGGCCGGGGTGCCGGACGAGCGCCAGGGGGCCACCGTGTCGGCGAAGTCCGCGAAGGAGTTCCGGGCGGCCTCGACGACCTTGCCGAAGGGCGCCGTCGGCGCGTACGGCGCGCGGGCGGTGTCGAGTTCCTCGACCGCGATCTCCCAGGGTCCGTCCACGTCCGTGCCGGCAGCGAGGGTCAGGCCGCGGTCGCCGCTGCCCAGCGCCTGGCTTCCGAACGTGTCGGCCACCGTGCCGGAGAGCAGGGTGACGCGGTAACGGCGTCCGGTCTCGTACGACGTGAACACGTACGCGTCGGCGGCCGCATCGCGGAAGAAGTACGTGCCGCTGAACGGGGTCAGCGTCCGGGCCGCCGCGGAGACGCGCAGGGCCAGGCCCGTACCGCGCAGGCGTACGGTGTCCGGCGACTCGTAGGCGAGATCCACGCGGCCCGCCGCGCTGATCCAGCTCAGCAGGCCCGGTGTCGCCTCCACGCGGGTCTCGGCCCGCTCCCCCGTCGCGGTGTCGAGCGGCACCAAGCGCAGGACGGCGTGCATGCCGTTCTGGTGCGAGACGAGGTGGAGGTCCTCGGCATGGGTCTTCTCCGCCACCACGGGCGAGATGCCGAACCAGGACCCGTACGTGCTGAACGGGATGTCGTGGACGGAGAAGGCCGGGCCGGATCGGTCGGCGGTCATGAAGCGTCACTCGTTTCTCGGGCGGGGGTGGCGGGCCGTCCGGCGTACGGACGGTGGGGCCGTGGCGAGGTGGAAGAGGAGGTCATGGTCAGTCCTTGACCGCACCGGCGGTCACGCCGGCGGCGACGTAGCGCTGGGCGAGGACGAGGATCGCCGCGGCGGGCAGCGAGGCCACGACGGCGGTGGCCATGATGGCGTTCCACTCCTGGTTGTTGTTGCCGATGTAGTGGTAGATGCCGAGGGTGATCGGCTCGTGGGCGCCGCCGTTAACGAGGGTGCTGGCGAAGACGAAGTCGGACCAGGACCACAGGAACGCGAACAACGAGACCGTAATGACGGCGTTGCGGCTCATCGGCAGGACGATGGACCAGAAGGTGCGCAACGGCCCGGCGCCGTCCGTCTTCGCGGCCTGGAGGAGTTCGCCGGGGATGCCGGACATGAACGCGGTGAAGATGAGCACCGCGAACGGGACGGCCAGGGTGGAGTCGGCGACGATGAGGCCGGGGACGGACTGGAGCAGGCCGAGTTGGAGGTAGATGGCGTAGAAGCCCATCGCCATGATGATGCCGGGGATCATCTGGGCGGCCAGCAGCGCGAAGTTGAGGATGCCGCCGCCGCGCGGGCGCAGTTTGGCCAGCGCGTATCCGGCGGGGGCGGACAGGGCCACGGTCAGCGCGACGGTGCCCAGGCCGATGACGAGGCTGGTGCCGAGGTAGGGCAGCTGCTCGTCGAGGACCGTGCGGTAGCCCTCCAGCGTGCCGTGGGCGGGGAACAGGTCCGGTGGGCTCTTGCGCATGTCCTGGTCGCGGGTCAGGGACACGTTGAGCATCCAGTAGACCGGGAAGAGCATGATCCCGGTCAGCAGGAGGCCGACGGCCGTCTTTCCCCACGTGCGCTTACCGCTTCGGCTCATGACGACGCCTGCTTTCGCTGGACCCGGACGTAGATGAGGCCGAAGACGAGGGCTGCGACGACGAGCAGGTTGCCGACGGCCGCGCCCGGGCCGAAGGCGGGCAGGAGATTGCCGAAGCCGAGCTGGTAGGACCAGGTGGCGAAGGTGGTGGACGAATCCGCCGGGCCGCCCTTGGTCGTGATCCAGATGATGTCGAAGACCTTGAGCGTGTAGACCAGGCCCAGCAGCAGAGTGATCGCGGACACCGGGCGCAGCAGCGGGAAGGTGACGCGCCGGAAGCGCTGCCAGGCATTCGCCCCGTCGAGGGCCGCCGCCTCGTACAGGCTCGCGGGGATGGACTGCAGGCCGCTGTAGAGCAGGACCAGGTTGAACGGGACGCCGATCCAGATGTTGGCGATGATCACGGAGGTCAGCGACCAGGACGGCGAGGTCAGCCAGTTCACCGGGTCGATGCCGACGGTGTGCAGGGCGGCGTTGACGATGCCGGAGTCGCTGTTGAGCATCCACGACCAGGTGGAGGCCGACACGATCAGCGGCAGCAGCCAGGGCACCAGGAACAGGGCCCGCAGCGTGGCGGAGAGCCGGAAGTGCTGGTTGAAGAAGACCGCGAGGGCCAGGCCGATGGCGTACTGGAAGACCAGGCACACGGCGGTGAACACCACGGTGTGGAGCAGGGCCGGGGCGAAGGTCGGGTCGTCGAAGACGGTGCGGTAGTTGGCGAGGCCGGTGAAGGGCGCGTCGCCCTGGACGAAGGAGCGGACGGTGTAGTTGCGCAGGCTCAGGTCGATGTTGCGGTAGAGCGGATAGGCGTAGAAGAGGACGAGGTAGAGGGTCACCGGGGCGAGGAAGGCCCAGGCGGCCCACTGCTGGGAGGTCGGACGGCGCCGTGCTCGCGCGTGGGCCGGGGGCGGGGCGGCGGTGGCCGCCCCGTTCCTGGCGCACACGGACCGGCGGTCCGGCAGCTGTGTCGTGTGGTTCATCTGCGGACCGGAAATCCCTGGCTACTTGACGGCGGACTGAGCCTTGGCCAGCGCTTCCTCGGGCGACTCGGCGCCGCTGAGGGCCGACTGGACGGCCTTCCACATCTGCTCGGAGATCTTGGGGTACGTGGTGCCCAGGTCGTCACTGGTGCGCCCCTTGGCCGACTTGACCGCGTCGATCCACGGCTTCAGTTCGGCGTTCGCCGCCACCTGCTTGTCCTGGACCTCGCTGGTGGGGGCCACATAGGACAGGGTGGTGTCGGTGTCGTAGAGGTTGTCGGTGCTGGTCAGGCAGGTCGCCAGCTTCTGGGATGTGGCGTAGCGGCCGGTGTCGTCCTGGACCGGGATGGTGACGAACTCGCCGCCGGTCGGGGCCGCTGCGTTGCCTCCGCCGGCGCCGGGGATGGGCAGGACGCCGTACTCGAATCCGACTTTCTCGGCATTGGCGAGCTGCCAGGTGCCGTTCTCGCTGAACGCGTAGTCGCCGCTGGCGAACTCCTGCCAGCTGGTCGTCTGGGTGTTGTTGAGCACCGAGTTCGGGGCGTAGCCCTGCTTCAGCCAGTCCTTCCACAGCGACAGCGCGGACACGGCCTGGGCGGAGTCGAGTTCGGTCAGCTTGGCGCCAGCGCCCCAGAACCACGGCAGGAACTGGAAGCTGCCCTCCTCCGTGCCGATCGCCGAGAACGTGATGCCCTTCTTGCCCGCCTTCTTGACCTTCGCCAGCGCCGCCGTCAGCGACTTCCAGTCCTTGACCGAGGCGATGTCCACCCCGGCCTCCTTCAGCACCTCCTTGTTGTAGTAGAGGGCGAGGGTGTTGGCGCCGATCGGCGTGCCGTACGTCTTCCCGCCCGACTGGCCGGCCGCGAGCAGGTTGGGGTCCACCTTCGAGGTGTCCAGTTTGTTGTCGTCGGTGGTGGTGAGCACGCCCGCCTCGGCCAGGGTCGATACCACCGGGTTGTCCACGATGAGGACGTCCGGGGAGTTGCCCTGTTGCGCCGCCAGGAGCGTCTTGTTGGCCAGGTCGCTGGTGTCGAAGCCGGTCCGCTCGATCTTCACGCCGGCCTGGCTGCCGCACTTGTCCAGCAGCTTCGTCCAGGCTGAGCCCTTGTCGAACTGCGGGTACGGGTCCCAGATGGTGTACGTGCCGCTGCCGGCGCCCTTGGCGTCGGTGCTGCCCGAGCCGGAGGAACAGGCTGTGGCACTGGCGGCCACAGCCAGGGCGGTCAGGGCTGCGGCGGTCAGACGGCGCTGTCTGGCGGAGCTGTTCATCGCGGGTTCCTTTGGTCTTGACATGTGGGTGCCGAGGACAAGGGGTTGCTGGAAGCGGGCACGCCGAACGGCACTGATGTGAGGTGGCAGCGATCAGCGAGGTGAAGAAGGAGGACGGGAGTTACCCGTGTCGTGCGGTCAGGGCGGCCGTATTCGACCCGGCGTCCGCGGTGGGCGTGGCTCCCGCGGGGCCGGTGCTGGCCCGCAGGGAGATCGGCGGCGCGAGGAGATGGTGCCGGGGCGGCGCATCGGGATGGTCGAGCCGCTCCACCAGCAGGTCGACGGCGCGCCGGCCCATCTCCTCTGCCGGTACGTCCGCCGCGGTGAGCTGCGGGGTCACCGTCTCCGCCCAGCGGCTGGCCACGACCCCGGTGACGGAGAAGTCGCGCGGCACATGGCGGCCCGCCTGGGCGAGCCCCCGGTAGAGGCCGCCCAGCGCGGCCTCGTTCAGCGTGACCAGGGCCGTGGTCGCCGGGTCGTCGTGCAGGATCCGTTCCACGCAGGCCTGGCCCGAGGCGGCATCGTCCCCGCAGCAGTACGTCCTCACCGTCAGCCCGCGCTCGGCCGCGGCCTTGGTGAAGCCGTCCAGGCCGCGGTGCGCGGATTCGTAACCGGCCCGCAGCAGCTGCTCGGGCCGGTTGACGAAGGCGACCCGGCGGTGGCCGAGATCCGCCAGGTGGTGGACGCACGCCGCCGCCAGCGCTGTGTGGTCCAGGCCGACCCACCAGCCGCCCTCCGGACGGGCGGTACGGCCGATGGCGACGGAGGGGAAGTCCAGGGCGGCCAGATGGTCCACCCGGTCGTCCTCCAGCCTGATCTCCATCAGGATCGCGCCGTCGACCCGCCGCTCGCCCAGCAGCCGCTGGAACGAGCGGTCGCTGTCCACGCCGCTCGGTGACAGCAGCACGTCGTAGTCGTAGGCCGCGGCGGCCTCCACCACGCTGCCGATGAAGTCGAGTTGCATCCCCGTGTAGTGGTTCCCGGCCGGCGGAAAGACCAGGCCGAGGGTGCTGGTCCGCCCGTTGGCCAGGGCGCGGGCACTGGCGCTGGGTCGGTAGCCCAGCTCGTCCACGACCTGCTGGATCTTCCGGCGCGTCTCCTCCGACACCGGGCGCTTGCCGCTGAGCGCGTAGGACACGGTGCTCCGCGAGACACCGGCTCGCCGGGCGATCTCACCGATGTTCACGGGGACTCCTTTGGTCGAACCGGTTCGACATCGCGGACGAGGGAGCGCCCGCCGGTCGTGACGGTACGGCGTGCCGGTATGGATGGGACGAGGAGCGATGACCGGCCGTCGAACCGGTTCGCGTGAAGCGAAGGTAGGAACAGCCCGGGGGCCTGTCAACACCCCGGGCCGCATTTCCGTATTCCCGGTCAGGGGCGGGTAGATCCTCGCACCGAAGGGATTGCTGGTCGGGTTTCCCGGTGCTAGCTTGCCGAACCGGTTCGACGCAGCGCTCCTCGTCCGGCAACCGTAGGACCCGTCCCCGCACAGCCCTCGAAGCGCGGGGCCGCCACCCCCGCTACCCCGAATACCCAGCTCGACAAGCTGGGGTTGAAGCGCTTCCTGCAGATCTACCAGCAGGCCTACGACAAGACGCACTGAATCCGGGGTGGCCCGTGCCGTCGAGCGCCGCAGACGGTACCGGCCATCGTGGCCACGTCGCCCGCACGCATGCAGGTGTCTGGGCCCTTGAGAAGAACAGAGGAACTGCCTTGCCCTACAGCATCCGCGCGGGTGGTCTGGAACGCCACACCGCCGAGGAGATCCTGCGCATCGAGCCCTGGGGGCCGCATGCCGTCCGGGTGCAGGCGGCGGCCGGGACTATAGATCCCGCCGCTCCCGGCGCGCTGGAAAGCCCCTCCCCGTCGCCGCACGCCGAACTGTCCGTATCGGACGACGGCTGTGCCCGCCTGGTCAACGGCCACCTCGCCGTCGAGGCCGCAGCGGACGGCCGGCTGAGGTTCCTGCATGCCGCCTCGGGCCGCGAACTCCTCGCCGACAAGACCCCCTACACCCACCATGCCGGGCCTCGCGTCCATGCGGCGGGCGGCCGTACGGAACAGCACTTCGAGGCCTACGACGGTGAACGGCTGCACGGCCTGGGTCAGCATCTGCACGGACGCCTGGACCAGAAGGGCTGTGTGATCGACCTCGTCCAGGGCAACACCGTGGCCGCCATCCCCTTCCTGCACTCCTCGCGCGGCTACGGACTGCTGTGGAACAACCCCGCCACAGGCCGCGTCGAACTGGGCGCCGACACCACCCGGTGGACCGCCGACGCGGGCGGGCGCATCGACTACTGGATCACCGCCGGCGACACTCCCGCCCAGATCCTGGACGCGTACACCCAGGCCACCGGACGCCCGCCCCTCCTCCCCGAGTGGGCGTCCGGTTTCTGGCAGTCGAAGCTGCGCTACCGCACCCAGGACGAACTCCTCAGCGTGGCACGGCAGTACAAGGAGCGTGGACTGCCGCTGTCCGTCATCGTCTGCGACTTCTTCCACTGGCCGAGGATGGGCGACTGGCGTTTCGAGGAGAGTGAGTGGCCCGATCCGGCCGCCATGGTCAAGGAGCTGACATACCTCGGGGTGAAGCTGGCCGTCTCGGTGTGGCCGACCGTCGAGCCCGGCAGCGACACCTACGACGAACTACGCTCGGCCGGACACCTCGTCCGGGACACCGACGGCGGTCTGCTCACCTTCCCGTGGCCGTCCCGGCACGGCGGGGATGCGCTGACACGCCCGATGGCGTACTACGACGCCACCCACCCCGGAGCACGCGCCGCGCTGTGGCAGCGGCTGAACGACAACTACCGAGCGGTGGGCGTGGGTTGCTTCTGGCTGGATGCCTGCGAACCCGACCTGACTCGGGAGGTCGCCGACCGCGCCGTCTACGCGGTCGGGCCGGCCGCCGAGGTCGCGAACCTCTACCCCGTGCTGCACACCCGTGTGGTCGCCGAGGGCCTGCGCGCCGCCGGCGAGGACCGGCCGCTTTCCCTGGTCCGGTCCGCGTGGGCGGGCAGCCAGCGGTACGGGGCCCTGCTGTGGTCCGGCGACATCCCCACCACCTTCGACTCCCTCGCCCGCCAGATCAGGGCCGGGCTGAACGTCGCGATGAGCGGCATCCCCTGGTGGAACACCGACATCGGCGGCTTCGGCGGCGGCGACCCGGACGACCCCGCCTACCGCGAGCTGCTGATCCGGTGGTTCCAGTACGGCACCTTCAGCCCCGTCATGCGCCTCCACGGCGACCGGAAGCCCAACCACCCCACATTCTCCGCGGACATGACCGGCGGGCCGAACGAGGCCTGGTCCTACGGAGAAGAGGCATACGGCATCCTCCGAGACCACCTGCTGCTGCGCGAGCGCCTGCGCCCCTACCTGACGCGGCTGTCCGAGGACGCCCACCGCACCGGCGCCCCGCCGATGCGCCCGCTGTTCTTCGACTTCCCCGAAGACGAACGCTCCTGGGACGTGGACGACCAATTCCTGCTCGGGCCCGATGTGCTCGTGGCGCCCGTGTACGAGGCGGGCGCGCGAACCCGCCCGGTGTACCTGCCGTCCGGCGCGCGCTGGCTCGATCCGGCCACCCGGTGCGTGTGGGAGGGCGGCACGACGCTGGACGCGGACGCCCCACTGGAGCGCATCCCCGTCTTCGTACGCGAAGGGGCCGACGTCGCGGCTTTGCTCGGCTGACCTCCTTTGGACGTGGGCGTGCTGCGGTGCGTCGCCGCGGCCACCCCAAGACTCCGGAATCAGGCCCAGGTCACAGCCGTGACACGGCCGAGACGACCCACGCGGCGCCTTCGGCCACCTGATCGCCGCGAGCGGCATCCCGTCGCCACCTTCGCCCGCACGGCGACGCAGCACCTCACCCTCACCGCAGATCACCGACAGGGTACGGTCGGCAGGCGGCGGCGCCCGTCAGCCGCCCCCTGCCGACCTGTGACTCTCCACCGCACCAAGGACAGGAAAGTGATGCACTCCGCACACCCCTCGGGGGGCGACACGACCGCGCTCACGCCGGCTCAGGTCGCGCTGCCCGACCGGGGGATACATGACACCACCCCCGCCCAGTCGTGGACCGACGGCTTCGTCACCGGCAACGGCGAGTACGGGGCCGTGGTGTACGGCGACCCGGCGCTGGAAAAGATCGTCCTCAACCATCACCGCCTGGTCCTGCCGAACGGCACCCGCGACCTCACCCCGCCCGTGCTCGCCGATCGGCTGGAGGCCGTCCGGGACAAGGCGCTGGCCGGGGACTACGCCGGAGCGAGCCAGGACTTCGCGGCCGGGTGGGAGCTGCGCTGGACCCAGACGTACCACCCCGCATACGAGCTCCGAATCGCCACCACGGACGGCCACGTCACCGACCGGTACGACCGGTACATGCGGGTCACCGATTTCCGCACGGGCGAGGTCACCTCCGCCTGGACGGACGTGCACGGCACCTGGTCCCGCCGGATCTTCGTCTCCCGTGCCGACCGTGTCATCGTCCACGAACTGGTCCCGGCCCCGGGCCGTACCGCCGATGTCACCCTGAGCGTGCACACCGCGCTCGACGACACACCGACCGTCCACGGCGGGCCCGACGCCCCGCACGCCGGGATGCGCTTCACCACCGTGGCGGAGGCCGGTGAGGGCACCGGGTGGCTGAACCTGCGCGGCACCTACCCGGAAGGCATGGGCGCGTACGGCTACGAGGGCGTCACCCGTGTGGTGCCCACCGGCGGCACGGTCGCGGTCAGCGGCTCGACCGTCGTGGTCACGGGGGCGGCCAGGCTCACACTCCTGACCCGACTGGACCGCTACGAGACCCCGCCTGCCTGGGATGCCCGGCACCTGCACACCGGGCTGGCCGCCCTGGAAGGCGACTACGAGGCGCTGCTCCGCCGGCACACCGAGATCCACTCGGAACTGTACGACCGCTCCCGCCTCGTCATGAACGTCCCCGAGGCCGACCGCCAGCTGTCGGCCACGGAGCTGATCGCACGCCAGAAGGCCGACCGCACGGTCATCGACCCTGCCCTCCTGGAGCGGCTCTACGACTCCGGCCGCTACCTCTTCCTCAGCTCCAGCGGTGTTCTGCCGCCCCGCCTGACCGGTATCTGGACGGGGGCGTGGACCGCCGCCTGGGCCGGTGACTTCACCACCGACGCCAACGTCAACCTCCAGGTGGCCGGCGGCACCATCCTCGACATGACAGAAGCCATGCAGGGCTACTTCGACCTGGTCCTGGGTCAGCTTGACCACTGGCGGACCAATGCCAGGAACCTCTACGGCGCCCGTGGCTTCCTCGCCCCCTCACGTACGGACGGCGAGTACGGCCACATGCTCCACTTCAACGGCGGTGACTTCCCCGGCCACTGCTGGACCGGCGGCGCCGACTGGCTGCTCCACCCACTCCTGGAGTACTACGAGGTCACCGGGGACCAGGCCTTCCTACGGGACAGGCTCGGTCCCGCGCTGATGGAACTGGCCCTGTTCTACGAGGACTTCCTCACCCGCAGCGACGCGAACGGCAAGGTGGTCTTCGTGCCGTCGTTCTCCATGGAGAACACCCCCGGCAACACAGGCGAGCACCTGTCCGTCAACGCCACCGGCGACATCATGGCCGGCCGACACGCCCTCCAGGCCGCCATCGGCGCCGCCAACACCCTCGGCGTCGAACAGGGCAACGGCGAGGGCGTCGAACGCTGGACGGCCCTGCTCGACAAGATCCCCGACTACCGGATCAACGAGGACGGCGCGCTCGCCGAATGGTCCTGGCCCCGTCTGACCGACCACTACGACCACCGCCACATCCAGCACCTCTACGCTGCCTGGCCCCTGCACGAGATCAACCCGGAGGAACGGCCCGACCTCGTGCCCCCAGCGCTCAACGCGCTCGAGCTGCGCGGAGACCAGAACCTCTCCGCACACGGCAGCCTCCATCGCGCCCTGGCAGCAGCCCGGCTCAAGGACGGCGCCAAGGTGTACGACAACCTCCGGAAGATCATCGGCAGTGACATGCTCTTCCGGTCGCTCATGACCTCCCACAACCCCGGCCGGGACATCTACAACGCGGACGCTGCGCACGCACTGCCCGCCGTGCTGGCCGAGGCGCTGCTCTACTCCCGGCCCGGCGTTCTGGAACTCCTTCCCGCGCTGCCCGAGCAGTGGGGCAAGGGCACGATCACCGGCATCCGGGGCCGGGGCGGAATCCGTGTGCACAGCCTGGACTGGGATCTGTCCGGCCATACCGCGACCGTGACCGTCACCTCGGACACGACGCAGGAGGTCACGCTGATCAGCCGCCGCGGCATCGCCTCCGTCACCACGACCGCTCGTACCCGTCCCTGCGCGCTGGGCCCGCACGCCAGGAAGGTCGCCCTGGACGCCGGACACCGGACACGGATCACGATCTCCCTGCCACCCGCCTGACGCGCATTGCCGCACTGATACAGGAGCACCCACCGTGAATCGACCGAAACCGGTCTACGTCGGATACCTGCTCGTCTACTTCGTCGGCAACCCCTCCGCCGACGACGAACGGATCCGGATGGCCCTCAGCCGGGGCAACGATCCGTTGCACTACCGGGAACTGAACGCCGGACAGCCTGTCCTGACCTCCAGCGTCGGCACCAAGGGCCTCCGCGACCCGTTCCTGATCCGTGCCCCGGAGGGCGACAGGTTCCACCTGATCGCCACGGATCTGCGGACGTCGGGCGGCACCGATGAGCAGGTGGTGTACACCTGGGACAGCGCGCAGCGCACGGGCAGCAACTCGATCGTGGTGTGGGACTCCACGGACCTGGTCAACTGGACCCGCCAGCGCCTGGTCAAGGTATCCCCGGACACCGCCGGCAACACCTGGGCGCCGAAGGCCTGCTACGCCGACGAGCTCGGCACCTATGTCGTCTTCTGGGCCTCGAAGCTCTACGCGGAGGACGACCTCGACCACACGGGCACGACGTACAACAAGATGCTGTACGCCACCACCACGGACTTCCGTACCTTCAGCGAGCCCAGGGTCTGGCACGATCCGGGCCACGCGGTCATCGACTCGGCCGTCATCAAGCACAACGGTGTGTACTACCGCTACACGAAGGACGAGCGGGACCAAACATCCTCCTTGCCGGGCGCGAAGTTCATCACCGCCGAGAAGTCCCGCGAACTGACCTCCACCTCGTACGACTTCGTGGCCGACCGCATCGGCAAGGGGGACATCAGCCAGGGTGAGGGCCCGGCCGTGTTCAAGTCGAACACCGAGGAGAAGTGGTACATGTTCATCGACGAATTCGGGGGGCGCAACTACGTCCCGTTCGAGACCACCGATCTCGACTCCGGGAAGTGGACTCCGTCGAAGGAGTACCAGCTGCCCCCGGAAGCCAAGCACGGCTCCGTCATTCCCGTCACCCAGGCAGAGTACGACCGACTGCTGAGCACCTACGGCGGCTGACGGCCTTCAACCCCACGCGGGCCCGCGCAGGCTGCCACGATCAGCAGCGTTCGGACCGATGAGTTTCTGCGCCCCACGGCGTCTGAGGAGTGGGTACGGTGGCGTCTTCCCGCCGAAGCGGCTGAATCGGCCATCCAGGTCGAAGAGAGAGTGGTGCGTGATGAAGCTCGTTGTGCAGGAGTTCCTGACGCTTGACGGTGTCTCCCAGGGGCCGGGGTCCCCGGACGAGGACACCAGCGACGGGTTCACGCGCGGTGGCTGGTTCGTGCCGCACCTGGACGAGGAGTTCGACCGGCTGGCCGGCACCTGGCTCGGCGAAGCGGACGCGTTCCTGTTCGGCCGCCGTACCTACCAGAACTTCGCGCGGGACTGGCCGAAGATGACCGACCACCCCTACGCCCGCATCCTCAACGGCCTGCCGAAGTACGTGGCCTCCCACAGCCTGACCAAGGCCGAGTGGAACCCGACCACGATCCTGTCCGGCGACATCCCCGCCCAAGTCGCCGAACTGAAGCGGCAGCCCGGCCGGGAACTGCAGATCCACGGCAGCGCCCGGCTGGCCCAGTCCCTGCTGGCTGCCGGGCTGATCGACACGTTGCGGCTCGTGATCGCCCCGGTCGTGGTGGGCCAGGGCCGACGCCTGTTCCCGGACGGCGGCGCACCGGCCGGCCTGCGGCTCGTCAGCCATCAGACGACACCGGGCGGCCTGTCCGTGCACACCTTCGAATGGACGGGGCTTCCGGAGTACGGGACCTACGGGGCCGACGCGTAGCCTCCTGATGCCGGACCGGCACCGACGGAAGTGAGCGCCGGTCGAACGGACTGCCTGTCCGCACCCGGATCGACGACGGCGTCCCCCGACAAGGGCGGGTCGTTGACGGGATCGGCTACGGCGAGCCGTATCGTGTCTGGGCGACCGTCCTGCACGGCGAGGATCACCCGCCGCGTACAGGCCGATGTCCCAGCAGGCCATAAGCGCAGACGTGACGTGACTGCCCATCAGGAGTGCTGTGCTCAGGAGTACTGTGCCGTGCGACCCATAGAGACGTCATCTGCGCCAGGCGGCCTCGGTTGGAACCGTGCGACAGCGACGCTGGCGCTCCTGTCCTTCGCCATGCTGATCGTTTCGCTCGACCAGTACATCGTGGTGGTGGCACTCCCCGACATCGCCCGGGACTTGGGGTATTCCGCGCAGACGCTCCAGTCCGTCATCAGCGTCTACGCGGTGGCCTCGGCCGGCTTCCTCCTGTTCGGCGGGCGCGCCGCCGACCTGCTCGGACGACGACGCGTTCTGGCCACCGGCCTCGCTCTCTACGCCGGAGCATCGCTCGCGGGCGGCCTCGCGACCGGGCCCGGGATGCTGCTCGCCGCCCGTGCCGTCCAAGGTCTCGGCGGAGCCCTCGTCTTCCCCACCACGTTGGCACTCATCAACACCACGTTCGCGGAAGGCCGGATGCGCAATCGCGCCTTGGGGATCTGGGGCGGCGCCGGCGCGGCGGGACTCGTGATCGGTGTACTGCTCGGCGGCTTTCTTACTCAGGCGTTCGGCTGGGAAGCGGTGTTCCTGGTCACCGTCGCCTTGGCGGGACCCGCGCTGCTGCTCGCCTTCGTGGTGATCCCCCCGGACGGCAAGCGCGAGAGAGGCCGCACATTCGATCTCCCCGGTGCGCTCAGCGTCACCCTGGGCGTCACCATGATCGTGTTCGCTCTGGTCCAGGGCCCGGCACACGGCTGGCTCTCGCCGGGCATCCTCGTCAGCGCGGCAGTGGGCCTGTTGCTGATCGCAGCCTTCGCCGTCATCGAGCGGCGCAGCTCCGACCCGCTCATGCCGCCACGGCTGCTCTCCAACCCCAACCTCGTCACCGGCGTCGCCATCGCATTCATGTTCATGGCGACGTTCGGCTCAGTGCTCTACTTCCTGTCCCTCTACTTCCAGGAAGTCCTCGGCTACGACGCCTTGCAGACCGGCGCCGGCTTCCTGATCCCCACAGCGGTGGTGGTCGCCGGCTCGACCACAGCGGGCCAGTTGGTGACGCGGTTCGGTCTCAGAGGTACGTTGATCGCCGCCCTCGGCATCGGTGCGCTCGGTGCCGTCGCCCTCGGCCTCACCATCTCGCCGAACGGCTCATACATCGAACTGATCCCCGGCCTGGTGGCACTCAGCCTCGGCGACGGGATCGTCTTCACCACCATGTTCATCGCCGCCGCGACCGGGATCCCCGACCGCGAGCAAGGCATTGCCTCAGGCATCGCCTCCACCGGCTCCGGCGTGGGCGCAGCTGTCGGCCTCGCCGTCCTCGTCCTGATCGCGACCGCCGGCCTCGACGACCTCTCCGGCGAACAGCTTCGCATCGCCACCGCCAACGGGATCAGCACCACCCTCTTCGTCGTCGCGGGCGGGATCGCACTGACCCTCTCCCTCGCCTTGACCCGGTGCCCGACACCGACCGAACCACCCCCCTCCCCCGTGCCCTACCAGACCCGCCGCTGCTGACAGCATCCACAAACCCGCGCGAGCGCGACACGCTGACCTTGAAGGCTGAGCGCACCCGGCAGGGCACTGCTCAGGTCTCTGCGGGACGTGGCCGGCCGAAGAGCAGGTCGTAGCCGGGAGGCAGCTGCAGGAGGACCCTGCTCATCAGGTCCTCGTCTGCGGCGTCGGCCACCACGCTGAGCACCGCGCTGACATCCCAGGTGGCCGTCCTCTCGGTCGCCCCCTCGATCCATGCCGCCGTGGCCCGGATGAACCGCTCGGGCGAGAGCGGTTCATGCGCCTGGAGAGGGTTCAGCAGCACCAGCGCACACGTCTCGGGAAGCCGGTCCGCCAGCTCGGCACGTGCCTCACCCACCAGGTGGGCACCCAGGAGTGCCAGCACGACCCGGCTGGCCCGCTCGGCCTCCGCCCGTGTGCGGTATTCACCTCGTTCCTGGACCGCTGCCAGGAACGCGTCCCACAGCATGCGCATGAGTTCCTCCACATTCGATGCGGGCGAAGCGACCTCTGCGCGGCAGGGTCTGCGCCTGGGGCGCCGACCGCGCCGACACGGTGGTCGGTCCCATCGCTGATCTGCTTGTGTGCCGAGTCCCCGCTGCTCAGGTGATTGTGCAGGTGTGGCCTGATCGGCAACGGGGATGTGCGGCCGCGGGATGGCCGACCTCCCAGGCGGGCCCATCTGATGGTTACCCCGAATGGCCTGATCGACGTGGCCCACCGACCCACACGCATTGCCCACCGCAGCGAACTTCGCCCGACCTGCTTAGGTCACGCCTGTGTACGCAGGCGCCGACATCAGTGGGATTCCCCCGCCTTGCCCGGGACCTCCCTGCCCGGGACCTCGGGACATCCAGCGGCTCTGATGATGTTCGATGTGGGCCGTCGCGCCGCCAGGCGTCACGCGAGGGCGGCCTCGAACACCCCGCGGTGTGCAGCTGTGTGTGCATGCTCGCGCCGGGACCAGGCGATGCGATCGGCGATCTGGGCGCGAGTGGCTTCGACGGTCCCGGAACCGGCCTGCGCCTCCGCCCAGAACCGGACGTTACGCGCCTGTCGTTCGAGCATCGCGTCGACCAGTACTGCGCGTTCAGGTCCAGCCAGACCATAGGCGTCGGCCAGCACCCGGACCTGGGCGGCCTGAGAGTCCACCGGAGGCGCGTCCGCCTTCGAGGAGGCACACCACAGCCAGGCCATGTACCCGACATCCTCCAGCGGGCTGCCCGGCGCGGCCATGTCGAAGTCGATGAAGGCCATCGGCGTCCCATCCTGGAAGACGGCGTTGTTGGGTCCCAGGTCGTGGTGACACACGACCTGGTGCCGCCCTGCAAGACGACTGCCCCGGGTGGCCTCGTGCATGGCACGTGCCAGCGCACCGGCTGACGCGACCTGCGCATCGGTCCACGGCCGGAGCTTCTCCGGAACCCAGCCCGGCACATAGCTGAAGGTGTCCCGGCCCGCCTGATCCCGCCCGAGATAGCGCGGCGCCCCTGAGAACCCTCGCCTCTCCAACAAACGGAGCAGCGCAGCGACGAACGGCGAAGCCGCCGAAGCCGGCCTGCGGACAGTGTCGCCGATACGGACGACACCGCAGGTGATGCGGCCTCCTCGCAGCGGGACGACGTCGTCATCCGTCTCGGCCACGGCGCGAGTCCCCTCTTCCTCGCTTCGGTCTCCGTCGCCTCAGCCGTGAGGCGGACCGCTCGGGCCGGAGAACTTACCCGGCTCCGAAGGGCGCGGCATGCTCATCGAGCTTCACGAGCGGGCCGCGTACAGGAACCTGCGAACGACGGGTACCGTTCCTGTCCGGTCGATCGCTTCCGGTCGATCGCTAGGGAATGATGCGTCATTCTGCATAGTCTCGGTTTGTTGGATGACCATTCGACTCGATGGTGAGGATGGCAGCATGCCCGGCGAGCAACCGCAGTTGTACGAGATCCTCGATGAGCGGTTCCGCACGGGCAGGTGCACCGCGGGCGACTCGAAGCTGGAGACCCTCTTCGAAGGCTGCCGCTGGGCCGAGGGCCCCGTCTACGTCCCGGCGGGGCGGTACCTGGTGTGGAGCGACATCCCCAACGACCGCCTGCTCCGCTGGGACGAGACCACCGGAACGGTCGGCGTCTTCCGCTCACCCGCCGGTCACCCCAACGGCAACACCCTGGACAACCAGGGCCGCCTCATCACGTGCGAGCAGGGCAACCGCCGCGTCACCCGCACCGAACACGACGGCTCGATCACTGTGATCGCCGACCGCTTCCAGGGCAAGAGGCTCAACAGCCCGAACGACGCCGCCGTGAAGTCCGACGGCTCGATCTGGTTCTCCGACCCCGACTTCGGGATCACCAGCGACTACGAGGGCCACCGTGCCGAGAGCGAGATCGGCGCCTGCAACATCTACCGCGCCGACCCCAGCAGCGGCGAAGTACGGCTGATCGCCGACGGCTTCAGCGGCCCCAACGGCCTCGTCTTCTCCCTCGACGAGCGCCGTCTGTACGTCTCGGACAGCCGCGCCAACCACATCCGCGTCTTCGACGTCCAGGAGAACGGCACCCTCACCGGCGGCGAGATCTTCACCGAGTGCAAGATCGGCAACTTCGACAACATCCGCTTCGACGACGCCGGCCGGCTCTGGGCCGCCGCCATGCACGGCGGCGTGCACTGCTACGACCCGGACGGCACGCTCCTCGGCCGCCTCCTGGTCCCCGACACCGTCGCCAACATCCGCTTCGGCGGCGCCAAACGCAACCGCATGTTCATCGCCGCCGACACAGTGCTCTACTCCGTCGTCATGTCCGTCACCGGCACCCCATCGCTGCCGACCGCACGTCAGGACCACGCCCGACGGTAAGCGGTGCTCGCCGACTTCAGTATCGCCGTACTCCCCCGCCTGGGCTCATTTCCTGACCAGCGCCGTAGGCAGGCCTCCCACCTGCGAATTCCCCATTAAGCGTCTTCGATCCCCTCATGACGCTGGATGCCCTCGGGAGAATGAGAAGATATGGGCATAATCCTCATTCGACCTGCATGAATGTGCAGTGGTGGAAATTGCGCCCCGTCTAGCGGGACGGTGAGTGTGGTCCATATGGCCCCAGACGAACAGCTCGGTCAGGCTCCGCCGACGGCGACGGCGACGGGCACGCCGCAAGCCGCCCGGATGCGTGTCCTCAGGAACATGAGCGAGGGGCAGACCCAGGCGGAGACGCTGCAGCTCGCTCTCCATCACGCGGTGGCCGATCTCGGTGGGCTGGGCGGCATGGTGCACCTGCGCATACCCGGTGACAGCCGGCCGTTGCACCTGGCGGTCATAGGCGGGCTGCCCCGAGAGTTCGCCCAGGAGTGGGAGACTCTCGGCTGGCAGGACGAGACGGCACCGGTCCGGGCCCTGCGGGACGGCGCGCTGGTGTGGCTGCCCGCGACCGACACGCGGGCCTGCGCCCTTCCCGCCGACGCAGGGATCGTCGCTGTCCCGCTGCTCGCCGCAGGGGGCAGCTCGCTCGGAGTGCTCTCGGTCGTGACCGTGTGTGGAGTTCCCTCCGTCGCGCAGCGGGATTTCCTCGAGGCGCTCGCACAGTGGGTATGCGAGCGCCTGATAGATCCCGCTCCCGTCACGGGCAGCCTCGGCCCCGCCTGGTGGAACGCGGAACATCTGGCCGGGCCCCGGCTCCAGCAGGCGCGCGAGGGGGTCCGCGTCGGCAGCTGGGACCAGGATCTGCGCACGGGCAAGGTGATCTATGACGAGGCGACGCTGGCCATACTCGGCATCGACCCGGAGACCTTCGACGGACGGGTCGACACCGTTGTGGGGCTCGTCCACCCGGACGACCTGCCGCGCGTGGTGGCCGCGGTGGAGCAGGCCATCCGGCAGCGCAGCGACTACGCAGCGGAATACCGGCTGTGCCGGCCGGACGGCACGGTCGTCTGGGTGGAGGCCCACGCCCATGTCGTTCTCGGCGACGACGGCGAGCCGGCTCACTTTGTGGGCACCGTGTGGGACACGACCCAGAAGCGGGCGGCCCTGGATTCGGTCGCCCATTCCCTGCTGCACATGAGCGACGGTTTCCTCACGGTGGATGCCGACTGGCGGATCGAGTTCGTCAATCTCCACGCCGAGCGCCTCCTCGGCCCCTCACAGCAACTGTTCGGCCGCGCACTGTGGGACGTTCCCGGTGCCGAAGTGCCCGATCTGGAGGACCGCTGCCGGCAGGCCGCCGCCGCGGGCGCTCCGACCGGCTTCGATGTCCAGTGGCCTGCAAACCGGCGTTGGTACCACCTCCGTCTGGTCCCTTCGCCGGACGGTGTGACGGTCTACCTCACCGACGTGACCGACAAGCGGCTGGCGGACGAGCAGCATGAGGCGGCACAGCGCGCCGCCGCGCAGCGCACCACGTACATCGGGCACCTCAACGCGGCACTCGCCGAGGCGGTCGCTGTGAGCGACGTCGTGGATACCGTTGCAGAGCGTGTCCTGCCCCTGTTCGGTGCCACCGGTCTGTTTGTGCAGCTCGTGGACGGTGAGAGCCTCCGGATGGCAGGAAGCGCCGGCTACTGCCAGGAACTTCTGGACGACTGCCCCGACACGATCAGCCTGTCCGATCACAGCCCGTTCACCGACGCCGTCCACCACCGCTCCCCGCAGTACCTCGTCTCCAGGCGGGAGTTCCTTGATCGCTACCCGGATGCCGCCGATCTCGCAAGCGCGGGAGGCGAGCATGCCTGGGCCTACCTGCCCTTGATCGTCTCCGGTCGTCCCGTCGGTTGCCTGGTCCTCTCCTTCTCACAGCCGCGTCAGTTCAGCGAGGAGGACCGGGCCCTGCTGACCGCGCTCAGCGGGCTGGTCGCCCAGGCTCTGGAACGGGCCCGCCTGTACGACGCCGAGCACACCCGCGCCCAGGAGTTGCAGCGCGGCCTGCTCCCGCGCGCCCTGCCCTCCCTGCCAGCCGTCACCGCCGCGGCCCACTACGTGCCGGCCACCGAGGGCCTGGAGGTCGGAGGGGATTGGTACGACGTCATCCCGCTGTCCGCCGAGCGGGTCGCGCTCGTCATCGGAGACGTCATGGGCCACGGACTGTCCGAAGCGGCCACCATGGGGCGCCTGCGCACCGCGGTCCACACACTCGCGGGACTCGAACTGCCCCCCGACGAGCTGCTCTCCCACCTCAACGACCTGGTCAGCGACCTTGGCGACGAGTCCTTCGCCACCTGCCTGTATGCGGTCTACGACCCCACCGACCGCGTGTGCACCATCGTCCGGGCCGGCCATCCCCCACCTGCCCTCGTCCAGCCCGACGGCACCGTCCACTTCCCGCAGCTGCCGCAGAACCCGCCGCTCGGCGCGGCCACACCGCCCTTCGAGACCGTGGAGCTGACGGTGCCCGAAGGAAGCCTGCTCGTGCTCTACACCGACGGACTGGTCGAGTCCGCGTTCCGCGACATCGACAGCGGCATGGGCCACCTGGCCACCGCACTCGCCAACACCCAGACGCCCGATGGGAACGATCTGGGCACCACGACCACTCACCGGGATGCCGACACCGGGCGCCTCGAGAAGCTGTGCACCACGCTCACGTCCACTCTCCTGCCCACCAAGGAGCAGACCAGCGACGATGCCGCGGTACTCGTGGCCCGCACCCACGCTCTCCCCGCTGGAGACGTGGCATTCTGCACGCTCATCGAAGATCCGATCGCCGCAGGCCAAGCCCGCGACTACATACGGCACCAGCTCACCGACTGGCACCTGGACGACCTCATATGGACGACAGAGCTGATAGCCAGCGAGCTCATCGGCAATGTCATCCGTCACGCGAGAGGTCCCATCCAGCTGCGCCTTATCCGCAGCCACTCCCTCATCTGCGAGGTCACCGACGGCAGCTTGACCACCCCCCACGTTCGCCGCGCAGGCGAGACCGACGAAGGCGGCCGCGGGCTGCAGCTGATCGCCGCACTCTCACACCGCTGGGGAACCCGCTACACGTCCAACGGCAAATGCATCTGGACTGAGCAGCTCCTGCCGTAGCCGGTCGGCGGCGGCCCCTCGGCACGGCACACGTTCGGTTATCACCAAATACCGCTGAATAGCACTGAAAGCCCGACAGGGCCAAAAGCACGACAGGGCCAGGGATACAGTGTCAATACCTGCCAAAAAGTGAACCTCCGATCTACGACGGCAGTGCCGTACGGATATCCGATGACGGGTCATTGCACGACCGGGGCTTGACGCGCGACCTTTTCAGGAGACGAGGTGGCAGCTGCGAACGCGAGGCCCGGGAGCCGCATCGAGCAGGCGGAGGCGATGCGGCCACCGTGGCTGTCGCCCGTCGACCACGGACTGTCGATGGCGGAGACACTGAACGTGGCGCTGCAGCAGGCGACCGCCGACCTGGGTGGCCTCGGCGGACTGGTGCACTGGCGCGATCCCGGTTCTCATCGGTTGCGTCTGGTGGCGGCCAGCGGGCTGACGCCAGAGATCGCCGAGGCATGGCTGAACCTCCACGAGGACGAGGACGTGGCCCCCGCACGCGCCCTGCGTAGCGGTGCCTTCGTCTGGGCAGCCGAGGACAGCATGGGGACCGGGGCTTCCGGTATCGCGGCGGTGCCTCTGCTCGGTACCGGCGGGCGCATCGGTGCGCTGTCCGTGCTCACGGCAGGGCGCGACGAGCCGGATCCCGTGCAGCGGTCCTTTCTGGGCTCCGTGGCGGCGTGGGCGGCCGGACGCCTCGAGCAACGTCCCGGCACGCCGTCGAACGTCGTCTCGGCGCCCAGGGAAACGCCCTGGCCCGATGTGCCCGCCGGGGATGTGCTGGATGTGCCCCGCGTGGTGGCGATCAGGCATTGGGAATACGACGCGGCGGCCGGTTCCGTATCGCTCACCCCACCGGTCATCGACCTGTCCGGCGACTGGCTGCACGCGTTCGACGAGAGCGCGGACCTCTGCTGGTACCTCGCGGGCATCGAGGATCTGCCGACGTTCACGGCCGACATCCGTGAGGCGTTCGCCGGCGGGACGGCGTACGACACCGCATACCGTGTGCACCACAGCGACGGCACGTCGGGATGGGTGCGGGCGCGCGGCCACATCGTGCCGGGTGAGGACGGCGCCTCTGGCCGTATGGTCGGCACGCTGTGGGGCCCGGCTCACAGACAGGCCGCGTGCGATCCGGTCGTCGCCACCCTCCGGAATATGGGCGACGGGTTCCTGGCGGTGGCCGAAGACTGGCGGATCACCTTCGTCAACAAGGCGGCCGAGCGTCTCCTCGGGCCCGGCCGGACGCTGCTGGGCACCACTCTCTGGGACATTCCCGCAGGACGCGCACCCGGTCTCGAAGCCCAGTGCCGGCGCGCGGCCGCCGAGAGGAAGCCGATCAGTTTCGATCTCCACTGGCCCGCCGATCAGCGCGTCCACCGTCTCCGGCTGGTCCCCGTGCAGGGCGGTGGGCTGACGATCTACTTCGCCGACGTCACCGACGAGCGGGCAGGGGAAGCCGAGCGGTCGGCCGACAACCTGGGCGAAGTGGGAGACGCCGCGGCCGGCGCCCGGCGGAAGATCGCGGCTGAGCGGACCGTCCAGATGGGCGAGCTGACCGCGGCGCTGGCGGAAGCCGTCACGTCGAGCGACGTGGTCAAGGCCGTCGCGGAGCGTGTCCTGCCGCCCTTCGGCGCCGACGGGCTGGTGGTCCACGCGCTTGAGGGCGGCCGACTGCATGCGGTCGGAGCCGTCGGATACACAGAAGAGTTCCTGCGGCAGATCGACGGGATCTCGCTCACAAGCCACATGGCGATCGCCGAAACGCTCCGCACGCGCACTCCCGGATTCCTCGAGTCGCCCGCCGAGTACGTCCGGCGCTATCCACAGTTCGGGAGCGTCGTGGCCGCGTCGGCCAAGAACGCATGGGCGTTCCTTCCTCTCATCGCCTCCGGGCATGCGATCGGTTGCTGTGTGATCTCCTTCTCCAGGCCGCGCTCGTTCAGCGAGGAGGTACGCACCCTGCTGATCGCCCTGAGCGGGCTGATCGCACAGGCACTGGAGCGAGCACGGCTGTACGACGTGGAGCACACCCGCGCCCAGGAACTCCAGCGCGGCCTGCTCCCCAGGACGCTGCCCTCCTTGCCGGCCGCCTGCGCCGCCGCTCGCTACATGCCCGCGGCCAAGGGTGAAGAGGTGGGCGGCGACTGGTACGACCTGATCCCGCTGTCCGGCGACCGGGTCGCCATCGTGATCGGCGACGTCATGGGGCACGGCATCGCCGAAGCCGCCATCATGGGGCAGCTGCGCACCGCGGTCCGCACCCTTGCCGACCTCGAACTGAGTCCGGACGAACTGCTCCACCACCTCAACGAACTCGTCGCCGACCTGGGCCACGACAAATACGCCACCTGCTCCTACGCCGTGTTCGACCCCGTCACCCGTACCTGCTCGCTCTCCCTGGCCGGTCATCTCCCGCCCGTCATCGTCCATCCCGATGGGATGGTCCACTGCCCAGAGCTGGCCAGCGACCCGCCGCTGGGCGCCGCCGAACCTCCCTTCGAAACACACGAGCTGCGCCTGCCGGAGGAGAGCCTTCTCGTGTTCTACACGGACGGCCTCGTCGAATCCGCCACCCGCGACATCGACCAGGGACTGGCCCAGCTCAGCCAGACGCTGGCGTCGGCCGTGGCCCGCACCTCGTACTTCTCGACCGGCACTCAGCACGGTGACACCCGACGTCTCTACGACCTGTGCGACGTCATCGTCTCGAACCTGCTGCCCGAGGGCGAGCAGACCAACGACGACGCGGTCCTCCTCCTGACCCACACGCGGGGCACACCCCTCGACAACGTCGCCTCATGCAGCCTTCCGGACGACCCGCGGGCAGCCGGACAGGCCCGGGAATACGTCCGCAGCCAGCTGGCCGTCTGGGGTCTGGACGATCTCGCCATGACCACCGAACTCCTGGTGAGCGAGTTGGTCGGCAACGTGATCCGGCATGCCAGCGGCCCCATACGCCTGCGCCTGCTGCGCAGCCGGTCGCTGATCTGTGAGGTCTATGACGGCAGCCTCACCAGCCCGCGCATCCGGCGCGCCTCATACACCGACGAAGGCGGCCGGGGGCTGCACCTGGTGGCCGCTCTCTCTCAGCGTTGGGGCACTCGCCATCTCGACGAGGGCAAATGCATCTGGACCGAGCAGGACCTGCCGCTCGCCTCTTGAGCATGCATTAATGTGCCGCCTGCGGCAGGCAGGCCCTGCGCCCGCGACATCAGACCGCCCCTTCCGCAGAGCGCCCCGCCCGCACCGTCGCCACGATGTCCGCGGGCTTGACCGGCAGCCGCCGAACGCGCATCCCGTACTCCCGCAGGGCGTCGTCGATGGCCGCCGACACGGCCGCAGGGGCCACCATGCGGCCGCCCTCGCCGCCGCCCTTGATGCCGTACTCGGTGAACGGCGAGGGTGTCTGGACGTGTCCGATACGGAACGCCGGGGCCTCGTTCGCGGTGGGGATCAGGTAGTCCCTGAAGGTCGAGGACTGGAACTGCCCGTCCTCGTCGTAGGCAAGCTCCTCGTAGAGCGTGGTCCCGATGCCCTGTGTGGCGCCGCCGGTGACGTGGCCGCCGAGGCTCCTGGGGTTCACGATCGTCCCTGCGTCGTGCACGGCCACGTAGTCGAGGAAGGAGGGGATCCCGGTGTCGGGGTCGACTTCCAGCACCACGATGTGGCAGGCATGGCCCATGATCGGATAGAAGACGCCGAAGTCCGAGCCGTCCGGTGCCGGAAGCGTCGTGTAGGGGTGGTCGTAGGTGTAGGACTCCTCCAGCCCGCTCGTCATTCCCTCGGGCAGGCTGAGCGCGAAGAAGTAGGCGGTGGCCGCCAGTTCGGCGAGGGTCAGCCCCGTCTCCGGAGCGTCCCTGACCTGCACGCGCGCGTCGACGAGTTCCAGGTCCTCCGGGGCCTCTTCGAGGGTGTGCGCGGCGATGTCGATGAGCTTCTTCCGCAGCTTGCGCGACGCGCCCCGGATCGCACCGGCCACCATGACGGTGTAGCGGCTGCCGCCCGGTCCGGTGCTGGGAAGCGCGTGGGCGGAGTCGGCGTACCGGACGTTGACGCTCTCCGGCGGGATCCCGAACTCCTCGGCGAGGACGGTGGCCCCCACCGTCTCGGGGCTGTTGCCCCACATCGACTGGCAGTGCAGCAGAAGCTGGAACTGCCCGGTGGGGTCGATCGTCACCGTCGCGCTCTCGGGGCTGGAGGTGACGGGCAGGACGGGCTTCTCCACCATGGACCAGAACTCGGTGGAGCTGAAGACGCTGCGTTCCTGGGTGGTGGCAAGGCCGATGCCGATGTGGCGGCCCTCCTCCTCCCGCAGCCGCTTCTGCTCTGCGCGCCACTTGTTCAGGTCGATCATCGACAGGGCCTTGTCCAGTACGGCGGGGTAGTCGCCGCTGTCGTAGAGGTTGCCGCCGGGGATCGTGTACGGGAACTGGTCGGGCTGGATGAAGTTGCAGCGGCGGATCTCCTCGGGGGCGAGCCCGAGCCGGGCCGCGCCCTGGTCGACCAGCCGCTCCAGCACCCAGTTGTGCACCTCGGAGCCGAAGCCGCGGTAGGCGCCCTGCTGGCACTTGTCGGTGAGCACGGCCCGTATGCGGTACCGCACGTCCCGGAACCGGTATGGGCCGACGACCTGGGAGAACGCGTTGCCGTGGTGGCCGACCCCGAACTGCATGTAGGCGCCGTAGTCGTCGACGACGTCGATGTCGAGACCGGTGATGGTGCCGTCGGCGCGGAAGCCCATCCGCGCTTCGTAGAAGCGGTCGCACCCGTGGTGGTCCGAGTTCATCAGGTTGTCGAGCCGGTCCTCGACGTACGACACCGGGCGGCCCACCTGCAGGGCCAGAAAGCCGGCGAGGGTGGGCACCTTGTGCGCGGCGAGCTTGCTGCCGAAGCTGCCGCCCGCCGGGACCGGCTTCATCGTCAGCTTGTTCGAGGGGATTCTCAGTGTGGCCGCGATCAGGAAGGAGAAGTAGCTGAAGTTGAGCGAGTTGCAGTAGATCTCCAGTACGCCGTTGAAGCCGGGCTGGGCCACCGCGCCCGTGGTCTCCATCGGGACTCCGGCCGAGCGGCCCCAGTGCAGGGTGTCCTCCACGACGAGGTCGGCCCCGGCGAATGCGGCGTTCACATCGCCGAACTCGAAGGTCCGCTCGTAGCCGATGTTGCTGCCGTGCTCCTCGTGCAGCAGGGCGGACTCGGGCTCCATCGCCGCCATGGGATCGGTGACCGGCGGGAGGGTCTCATAGTCGACCTCCAGCAGGTCCACGCCGTCCTCGGCGAGGTACCTGTTCTCCGCGACGACGGCCGCCACGGCCTCGCCGACGTAGCGGACCTTGTCCACGGCCAGCGGGTACTGCGCGATGGTGGCCGGACCGAAGTTCATGCAGGGGTTCAGCTTCGCCTTGCAGTCCTCGCCGGTGAGCACGGCGACGACCCCCGGCAACCTCAGGGCCTCGGTGGCGTCGACGGACCTGATCCGCGCGTGCGGCACGGGGCTGCGCAGGATCGCGGCGTGCAGCATTCCTGGCAATCTGAGGTCCGCGATGTACCCGCCGCGGCCGACCAGCAGCCGCGGGTCCTCGACCCGCCTGCGATCCTTGCCGATGTACGCGTAGGTCATGCGTCACGACCTCCCCCCCGGCATCGTCGCTGGGCCGACTGGACCGCACGGACGATGTTCTGGTAGCCGGTGCAGCGGCACAGGATGCCGGAGATCTCGTGGCGCACCTCTGCATCGGTCAACTCCCGATCACGACCGGTCTCGATGATCTCCTTGGTACGCAGCACCATCGCGGGCGTGCAGAAGCCGCACTGCAGCCCCTGCTCCTCGGCGAAGGCCTCTTGGATGGGGTGCAGCTCCGCCGGGTTGCCGGCCAGGCTCTCGACGGTCTCGACCGTGTGCCCGTCCGTCTGGACGGCCAGCATCAGGCAGGAGCGTACGGAGTGGCCGTCGAAGAGGACGGTGCAGGATCCGCACTCGCCGTGCTCGCAGCCGAGATGCACGCTGACCAGGCCGAGTTCGTCGCGCAGGAAGTCGGCGAGCGTGGTGCGGGTCGACACCTCGCGGGTGACGTCCCGCTCGTTGACGTGCACGGTCACGGTCCGGCGGGCGGTGCCGTACTTGGCGGCGATGGAGGTCGTGGAGGCCTTGGAGGTCGTCACGTCCCGTTCCTCCTCTCGTGAGCGCGCGCCACGGCCGCGGTGATCGCGCGCCGCACCACGACGGAGGCGAGGTGCCGGCGGTAGTCGTGCGTGGCGTGCAGGTCGTCCGCCGCGGTCACCGAGGGCACGATCTCCTCGGCTGCCCTGGCGATGTTGTTCTCTGTCGGGGCCTCACCGATCAGCGCGCTCTCCACCGCGGAGGCGCGGACGGGCGTGTCGGAGATGCTCGAGACGCCGACGGAGACGGAGGTGAAACAGCCGTCCTCGCCGAGGTTCACCACCGCGGCGGCGCCCGCGAGCGCGAAGTCGCCCGCGCGCCGGGCCACCTCCACGAAACCGTGGCCGGCGGCCTGCGGCGTCACCGGGTACCGGACGGCGACGAGGACCTCCTCGGGCTCCAAGGCCGTGGTCATCCGGCCCTGGAAGAAGTCCCGGGCCTCGATGGTGCGGATGCCCGACGGCCCCCGCACGACCACCGTCGCGTCGAGCGCCACCGCCGTGCACGGCAGTTCGGCGGCGGAGTGGGCATGCGCCAGGCTGCCGCCGACCGTGCCGCGATGGCGGCACTCGATGTGGCCGATGTAGCCGGTGGCCTCCGGCAGCAGCGGGACCAGTTCGCCGACCAGCTGGTGGTCCTCCAGCTCGTACTGGCGAACCCCGGCACCGACCTCCAGGATGTCGTCCCAGCGCTCGATCCTCTGCAGGTCACCGATCTTGTTGATGTCGATCAGCACTTCCGGCCTGGCCAGCCGCATGTTCAGCATGGGCAGAAGGCTCTGTCCTCCCGCGAGGACGAGGGAGTCGCTGCCGTACTCGCTCTTGAGCGCGACGGCCTCATCGACGGATTCGGGGTCGCAGTACGTGAATGGAGGCGGCTTCATCGCCTCTCCTTGGTCGCGGCTCCTGCGCTGCTCCTGGGAAGGGGCAGGGTGCTCGGGCCCGGAGCCGAGGTCGGCTACGGACGGTTACCCGCACCGGCTCGATGTCGCTGCCGTTCTCCTCCCAGTGCACCACACCCGGCGCAGTGACGACGACGTAGGAGCACCGCCGCCACCGGGCCCGGGGCAAGCCGCGCCGCTCCGTCCGCTCCCCCACCCGATCCACGTCCCAGCGCGGATCAGCACCGCAGGTTTCGGATGGCGTGACGCACCTCGGCGACGCGGGCGGCGAGCCCGGCCGCGTCAGGGTCATCGCAGCGGCGCAGGAGGGTCTCGGACCTGGCCAGCAGCTCGGCGACGTCCTCCGTGCGGTGCTCGGACCGTGCCGATTCGGTCCACAGGCGCCGCAACTCCGCCGCTTGGTGGGCGAGCTGACGGTTCTTGCGGTGCAGTTCCAGGAAGACACCGACCTTCGTGCGCAGCACCCAGGGGTCGATGGGCTTGGTGAGGAAGTCGGCGGCCCCGATCGCGTAGCCCCGGTAGGCGACGTCGGAGTCGGCGTCGGTTCCGGTCAGCAGGATGATGGGAACGTCCTTGGTCTGGTCGAGGCGCTTGATGTTGGCTGCGGTCTCGAAGCCGTCCATGCCCGGCATCAGGACATCCAGCAGGACGACGGCGAAATCCTGTCGCAGCATCGCCTTCAGCGCCTCCTCGCCGGAGTAGGCCCGGATGATCTGCTGCTCGAGGGGGCTGAGGACGGCCTCGAGCGCGATCAGGTTCTCCTCCATGTCGTCGACGATCAGAATGCCGCCCTTGTCGGATGCGCTGAAGCTCATGCCGTCCCCTGTCCCTCCCCCGAGCTCTCGGTTCCGCTCGAGCAGGGGGGAACTCCATCGCCTGTGCCCTGGTCGCTCCCGCGGGTGTCGGCGCCCCCGCCGTCGGTCTCCGTCTCTTCCCTGGCGTTGTCCGCCCGTCCGGGCGGATCGAGCAGGTCGCAGATGGAGGACAGCAGAGTGTCGATGTCCACGGGCTTGGGCACGTAGTCGTCGGCACCGCTGTCGAGCGCGTTCTCGCGGTCGCCCGGCATGGCCTTGGCGGTCAGCGCGATGATCGGCAAGGTGGCCAGGCGTGGTGTGTTCCTGATGGCCCGGATGGTTTCGTAGCCGTCCATCTCCGGCATCATCACGTCCATCAGGACCAGCGACACGTCGGGATTGCGGTGGAGTGCGTCCAGGCCCTCCCGGCCGTCCTCCGCGTAGGTGACGGTCACGCCGACCCGGCCCAGCGCATGGGTGAGCGCGAAGACGTTACGGATGTCGTCGTCGACGATGAGGATGCGGCCCCCGGCCAGCACGCGGCGAGCCCGTCCGGCCTGCCACTCGTCGAGACGTGCGAGCTCCGGCCAGCTGTCGTCGCGGCCCTCCGAGCTGCCCGGGGTCGCGAGGCCGACCGGGTCGCCTCCGCTGACGAAGACGTTGCCCGGCGCGTGGCCGGTGGTGTCGGGCAGCGGCCCGCTCGGGCCGGCAATCACGGTGGGCGCTGTGGCGTCGGTGGCCCGGACGGTCGAGGGGTCGGGCACGGGCACGGGGGCGACCCCTTGGTAGTGCACGGGGAGGTAGAGGGTGAAGCAGGAGCCGGCACCGACCTCGCTCTCGGCGACGATCCGGCCGCCGAGCAGCCCGGCGATCTCCCGGCTGATGGACAGGCCGAGCCCGGTGCCGCCGTACTTGCGGCTGGTGGTGCCGTCGGACTGCTGGAACGCCTCGAAGATCACGGCGAGTTTGTCCGGCGGGATGCCGATGCCGGTGTCCGTCACGGAGAAGGCGACGACAGCGTCGGCCTCGCGCAGCGTCTGCTCGGTGAACTCCATTCCGTCCGCCCGCTCGACACGCAGTTTCACCTGGCCCGACGACGTGAACTTGAGGGCGTTCGAGAGCAGGTTGCGCAGGATCTGCTGGATGCGCTGCTCGTCGGAGAACAGCTCGCGCGGCACGTCCTCGTCGGTGGCTATCTCGAAGGACAGTCCGCGGTCTATGGCGAGCGGCCGGAAGGTCGCGTGGACGTAGTCGAGCAGCTTCATGATCGGCAGATTGCGTGGCCGGACGTCCATCCGGCCCGCCTCGATCTTCGACAGATCGAGGATGTCGTTGATCAGCTGGAGCAGGTCGGAGCCTGAGCGGTGGATGGTGGTGGCGAACTGCACCTCCTGGGCGGACAGCAGGCCTTCGGGATTGTCGGCGAGCAGCCGGGCCAGGATGAGCATCGAATTGAGCGGCGTGCGCAGCTCGTGGGACATGTTGGCCAGGAACTCCGACTTGTACTGCGACGCCGTCGCCAGCAGCGCCGCTTTCTCCTCCAGCGCCGCGTTGGAACGCTGGAGTTCGTTCGAGCGCTGGCGCAGCTCGGTGGTGAGCCGCTGGGATTCGGACAGCAGCGACTCGGTGCGGGCGTTGGCGATGATCGTGTTGATCGAGACACCGATGGTGTTGACGAACTGGTCGATGAAGGCCAGGTGCACCTCGCTGAACCGGCTGAAGGAGGCCAGTTCGATCACGCCGAGCACCATGTCCTCGTAGAGGATCGGCAGGATGACGACGCTGGCCGGAGGAGCTGCGCCCAGGCCTGAGTTGATGGTGATGTAGTCCTGCGGGACGTCGTTGATGAGGACGCGCTTCTTCTCCAGGGCTGCCTGGGCGACCAGGCCACGGCCGCAGGTTCCCGCATGCGGCAGCGGCGCGGTGTCCTGGTCCGTGCCGTATCCGGCGATGAGCTCGAGGCCCTCGCCGGGCCTCGCCCCGGGTGCGGCGAGGAAGAAGGCCCCGAACTGGGCGTTGACCAGCGGAGTGAGCTCGCGAAGGATCAGATCGGCGACCTCGACCAGGTCACGGTGCCCCTGCATGAGGGAGGCGATGCGGGCCAGGTTGGACTCCAGCCAGTCCTTTGCGCGCGTGGTCTCCCGCAGGTTCGCCACCATGAGGTTGACGTTGTTCTTCAGCTCGGCGACCTCGCCCTGCGCCTCGACGGAGATCGAGCCGGACAGGTCGCCCTGGGCGACGGCGGATGCCACCTCGGCGATGGCCCGCACCTGGGTGGTCAGGTTCAGGGCGAGCTCGTTGACGCTGGTGGTCAGCCGCTTCCATGTGCCGTACACGCCCTCGACCCGGGCCTGACCGCCGAGGCGGCCCTCGCTGCCGACCTCGCGGGCGACGCGGGTCACCTCGGCGGAGAACGAGGACAGCGTGTCCACCATCGTGTTGATGGTGGTCTTCAGCTCCAGGATCTCGCCACGCGCGTCCACATCGATCTTCTTGGACAGATCCCCCTGGGCGACGGCGGTGGCGACCTGGGCGATGTTGCGCACCTGAGAGGTCAGGTTGTCCGCCATGAAGTTGACGTTGTCCGTCAGGTCCTTCCAGACGCCCGAGACGCCCGGCACCTGAGCCCGGCCGCCCAGCTGCCCCTCGGTGCCGACGTCGCGCGCCACGCGCGTGACCTCGTCGGCGAACGCGCGCAGCTGGTCGACCATCGTGTTGACGGTGTCCTTGAGCTGCAGGATCTCACCGCGGGCGTCGACGGTGATCTTCTTGGACAGGTCGCCGTTGGCCACCGCCGTGGTGACCTGGGCGATGTTGCGGACCTGAGAGGTCAGGTTCAGGGCCATGAAGTTGACGTTCTCCGTCAGGTCCTTCCACACGCCCGAGACGCCGCGGACCTGCGCCTGGCCGCCCAGGTTCCCGTCGGTGCCGACCTCGCGGGCGACGCGGGTCACCTCGTCGGCGAACTCCGAGAGCCGGTCCACCATCGTGTTGATGGTGGTCTTCAGCTCCTGGATCTCGCCCTTGGCCTCCACGTCGATCTTCTTGGACAGGTCGCCCTTGGCGACGGCAGTGGCCACCTGAGCGATGTTGCGGACCTGAGAGGTCAGGTTGTCCGCCATGAAGTTGACGTTCTCCGTCAGGTCCTTCCACACGCCCGAGACGCCGCGGACCTGCGCCTGGCCGCCCAGGTTCCCGTCGGTGCCGACCTCGCGGGCGACGCGGGTCACCTCGTCGGCGAACTCCGAGAGCCGGTCCACCATCGTGTTGATGGTGGTCTTCAGCTCCTGGATCTCGCCCTTGGCCTCCACGTCGATCTTCTTGGACAGGTCGCCCTTGGCGACGGCAGTGGCCACCTGAGCGATGTTGCGGACCTGAGAGGTCAGGTTGTCCGCCATGAAGTTGACGTTCTCCGTCAGGTCCTTCCACACGCCCGAGACGCCGCGGACCTGCGCCCGGCCGCCCAGGTTCCCGTCGGTGCCGACCTCGCGGGCCACCCGTGTGACCTCGTCGGCGAACGCGGACAGCTGGTCGACCATCGTGTTGACCGTGCTCTTCAGCTGCAGGATCTCGCCGCGGGCGTCCACCGTGATCTTCTGCGAGAGGTCGCCGTTGGCCACCGCCGTGGTGACCTGGGCGATGTTGCGGACCTGAGAGGTCAGGTTCGACGCCATGAAGTTGACGTTGTCCGTCAGGTCCTTCCACACGCCCGAGACGCCGCGGACCTGCGCCCGGCCGCCCAGCTCGCCCTCGGTGCCGACCTCGCGGGCCACCCGTGTGACCTCGTCGGCGAAGGCGGACAGCTGGTCGACCATCGTGTTCACGGTCAGCTTCAGTTCCAGCAGCTCGCCGGTGGCCTCGACCGTCACCTGCCGGGTGAGATCACCTCGCGCGACCGCGGTGGTCACCACGGCGATGTCCCGCACCTGGGCCGTCAGCCGTGACGCCATGGTGTTGACGGCCTCGGTCACATCGCGCCAGTTCCCGGACAGCCCCTGTATTTTCGCGCGCCCGCCGAGCCGGCCCTCGGTGCCGACCTCGCGGGCGATCCTGGTCAGCTCACCGGTGAACAGCGACAGCTGGTCCACGGTGCGGTTCACACCGTTTCCCAGCCGACGCAGATCTCCGCGCAGCTCACGGCTGCCGTCATGCAGGTCGACGCGCTGGGTCAGATCGCCTGCCGCGATCGCGTCCAGCACACGTGTGGCGTTGGAGACCGGGCCGGTCAGCGCGTCCATCAGCTGGTTCGCCGCGTCCACGCTGGTCGTCCACGCCCCCTGGCCCGGGCTCGCGCCGAGCCGCTCGTCCAGCCTGCCTTCCCGCAGCACCTCGCGGCGCACTCGCTGCAGTTCCGTCGCCAGGTGGGCGTTGCGGGTCACGAGCTGGTTGAAGACCCCGGCCATCTCGCCGACCAGACCCTCGCTCGCGATATCCGCACGCACCGTGAAATCGCCATCGCACAGTGCATGCATCGCCGCGAGCAAGGAGCGCAAGCCGACGGCGCTGACCTTCTCCTCCCCAGCCGACAACACCGGCTGGGGAGCGGATTCGGCGGGTCGCCGGGATTCATGGGAGCCGAGCGCTGTCCCTCGCTGCTCGACAGGGGAGGAGGCCGATGAAGCCGGAGTAATCGCCATGAACTCGCTTCTCATGTGATCAATGACGCTGGTAGCGGGTGCCATACTATGTGACCTACGCCACCTATTAGCAGTAAATGTCTAAAAATCACCGATCGACCACTGATCGCCCTAAGGAATGAGGAATCTCCCGTGGGAGGGGTACCGCCGGTCCGGGATGCGCGGGAAGAGTCCGCCTCGGTGATCACCCTGCCCGGAAGCCTGCACGCTCCGGCCGCATCCCGTGCGTTCATCCGCACAGCCCTTTCCACACCGCGCGCGACGGCGGTCCTCGGGCCCGTCACGGCTCGCGACCGGCTGGTCGACGATGCCGTGCTCCTGGTCAGCGAGCTGGTCACCAACGCCGTCCTGCACGCCGGCACACCCGTCGAGGTCAGCTGCCGTCCAGTGGCCGACGATCCAGGCGTCATCATCGAGGTGGCAGACCGCCATCCGGCCAGCGCCGTGTACAGCGGCCCGGACACTCCGCGCCGCGGCCGCGGGCTCCAGCTGCTCGGAGCGCTCGCCGAATCCTGGGGCGTGACGTATCAGCGCACCCGAAAGATCGTCTGGCTCCGGTTGAACGCCATCCCGTACAGGTCCGAGTCAGACGCGAGCCCTTCCAGCACACTGGGCGGTGAGCCGCGCTTCGCCGAGGTCATCGGCCCGGCCCCGCCGGCAGAGGGCCGCTACCGGACTGCCGAGTGGGTCGACCGCAGCGGCTCATCGTTCCTCGCAGAATCCAGCGAACTCTTCGCCGGACAGCTCGACGAGCACATGGTCGCCGCCCTCGCGGGTCAGCTGTTGGTGCCCCGGCTCGCCGACTGGTGTGCCGTGTGGCTGCGTTCCGAGAGCGGAAGACCGCGGCTGTCCCACGTCTGGCACAACGACGAGCGCCGGATCGCCGCGCTCCGCACCGCACTCACGAGCCAGTCTCCGCCGACCGGACTCGACCGATCCGCCGTCCCCTGGCCCTGGCCGGACTTCGCGGACGACCACACGGCCGCCGGTTCCGCGCTGGCCTTCCCCCTCGTCGCCCATGGCCGCGATCACGGAGTGCTGCTGCTCGGCCGTACGGATGTGGCGCAGCCGACCGAGGGTGTGGTGCGGCTCCTGGAGGACCTGGCGCGGCGAGTGGCCCAGGCCGTGGCCACCGCACGGCAGTACACCCGGCAGGCGACCATCAGCCTGGCGCTCCAGCGCCGGCAGTTGCCCCCGTCCCTGGCGCGGATACCCGGCGTCGACAGTGCCATCGTCTACGAGCCGCACGGCGAGGGCCTGACCGTCGGAGGCGACTTCTACGATCTGTTCCCGATGGGCCAGACGCGCTGGTGCTTCCTGCTGGGCGACGTGTGCGGCAGTGACCCGGAGGCGATGTCGATCACCGGGCTGGCCCGCCATCTGGTCCGGCTGCTGGCCCGTGAGGGCCACGGTGTGGAGTCGGTGCTCACCAGGCTCAACGAGGCGCTGGTGGAGGAGGACATCGAGGCGCGGGCGGGCGGCGGCGAGCAGCCTCTGCCGCGTTTCCTGAGCCTGCTGTACGGAGAGCTGGAACCCGAATCTGCCGCAGGCGGCGCACGCTGCAGGGTGGCCAGCGCGGGACACCCGCCACCCCTTCGTCTGACCGCGGACGGTTCCGTGGTTCCCGCGGCCTCCCCCCAGATCCTGCTCGGTATAGATCAGGACTACGAGTTCCACGCGGACACCTTCGTCCTCGCACCCGGTGAGACGCTGCTCTGCGTCACCGACGGCGTGACCGAAAGGCGCCGTGGCAAGCGGCAGCTGGACGACGGCGACGGCCTGGCCGACATCCTGCGGGGCTGCGGCGGTCTCGGAGCCCAGGCCGTCGCCGAACGCGTCAGGCGGGCGACTCACGACTTCAGCCCGGAGCCGATCAAAGACGACATAGCCATCCTGGTGCTCGAGGCGCTACCGATCACGGGGACGGACATACTGGGGGCGACCCCGAGGGTATGAGCCCGTCCGCGGCAGGGGGGCCGGGACGCCCTTCCGCGGCAGGGAGGCCAGGAGGCCTTCCGTGGCAGAGGCCGGGACGCGCTCGCCGACGCCCCGTCGAACACGCCGCAGTTCGGTGCGGCTGTGCGGCTCCAGCCACGGAGTTGGCTGGCCGTTCAGACTGCCCGTAGGGCGCCCGGGTGGCGGCCGGTGAGGCGGTCGAGCGCGGCGGCGGTCGCGTCGTCGGCCGGCAGGTGGACGATGAGCCGCTGGTCGTCGTCGGCGGGCAGTTCGAGCATTTCGTACGCCAGCCGCAACTCCTTCACCTCCGGATGGACCATCCGCATGACCCCGCTCGCTCTCGGCAGCCCCGGCAGAGTCTCCAGCCGCCCGGCGAACTCCGCCCCGCACAACACGGTCAACTCGTCCATCAGGGCGCCGACATGGGCATCGGCTCGCCCCGGCCCCTGCTTGAGGGCCGCGACCTGTTCGTCGGCGACTCGGTCCCAGTCCGGGTAGGCGGTGCGCGCCCGCGGATCGGTGAAAACGAACCGCACGATATTCGGCCTGCTGTCGTCCAGCAGTCCGATCGGCTCGGCCAGCCGCCGGTACCCGTCCGTTGAGGCCAGGATCTCGCTCAGCCGGTTCACCACCACGGCCGGTGCCGGTTCCAGCCGGTCGAGAAGCGCCCGCACGGTGGGCCTCACCACCCTGTTCGGCCCGGCCCCGCCCATGCAACTGAAGCCCGCGTCGGCGCCCTTGGCGAGCCGGTGCAGGTGGACCCGCTCGCCGACGGTGAGCCGCAGCGCGTCCGCCAGCGCTGACAGCACCTGCGGTGACGGCCGCCGATCCCGCCCCTGCTCCAGCCTGGTGACGTACTCGACACTGACGCCGGCAAGTGTCGCCAGCTCCGCGCGGCGTAGTCCGGGAGTACGGCGGCGCGGCCCGGCGGGCAGTCCGACCTCGGCCGGCGTGACGGCCTCACGGCACAGGCGCAGGAAGAGGCCCAACTCGTTCTCGCTCACTCGTCGAACGTAACACCGCCTGCCGGACCGGATCGTGGCCCTGGCACTACCACTCTCCGCCCGGCCTTCTTCGTCCTCCGCCCACCCGGCAGTGTGGTGTTCGCGGGCCCCACCTGGGGCCGGCCCACCAACCACTCCGTACGAGGAGCACTTCCATGCCCAGTGAGCGGCTGAACCTTGCAGTGATCGTCGGCAGCGTCCGGGAGGGCCGCTTCGGCCCGGTGGTAGCGAACTGGTTCGTCGAACAGGCCGAGCAGCACGGCGAGTTCGCGGTCGACCTGATCGATCTGGCAGACACGGACATCCCGCTCGAACTGCCGTCCGTACCCCCGGCGATGCAGCCCGACCCACTCCGTCCCTCCGGAATGGCCGACCTGACCCGGCGGCTCAAGGCCGCCGATGCAGTCGTCGTGGTGACACCCGACTACAACCGCAGCTTCCCGGCCTCCCTCAAGGCCGCCATCGACTGGCACTACACCGAGTGGCGGGCCAAGCCGATCGGCTTCGTCGGCTACAGCGGCGCCAGCGGCGGCCTGCTGGCGATCGAGAACCTACGGCAGGTCTTCAACGAGTTGCAGGCCCACACCGTCCGCGACTACGTCTCCTTCCCCCGCTACTACCTGCTCTTCTCCCCCGACGGCACACTCCTCGACCCGGAGGGACCGGAAGGCGCCGCCAAGGTCATGCTCGACCAGCTGCTCTGGTGGGGCTCGGTCCTCCATGACGCCCGCCGCGACCGCCCCTACGTCACGAGCCAGTGACCTGCCTGAGGGCCCGGCATGCCCGCGACATCCACCGGCATCCTGAGCTGGCCGGGGATGACCGGCGCACCTCGGCACTGGTCGCCGAGCGGCACTGGTCGCCGAGCGGCTTCGGGCCGCGGGTCTAGCACCGCGGCGGGCGCCCGCCTGCCCCGGACCGTGGAGGTCAGGAATTGCGTGGGGCTACCAGGCCGGATTCGTAGGCGAAGCCCACGAGTTGGGCGCGATCACGGGCGTGGAGCTTGGCCATGGCCCGGTTGATGTGGGTCTTCGCGGTCATCGGGCTGATCACCATGCGATCGGCGATCTCGTCGTTGGACAGGCCCTGCGCGACCAGGCCGACGGCCTCGCGTTCGCGGTTGGTCAGCTCTTCCAGCCCCGTCTCGGCGCCTGTGCGGAGCGGCTGGGTGACGTACCTGTCGATCAGCTTGCGGGTGATCGACGGCGCGAGCAGCGCGGCGACGCGTACGGCGTGGAGGAAGTCTTCCGGCAGGCCGGACGACCGGCGGCTGACCGGCCCGGCTGACCGCAGCCCATACGAGCGCAAGTCCGGGTCTGCCTGAGGCGGGCGGCACAGTGCCGAGAGGACGCCCATCGCCGTCCGTCCTTCGTCACTGTGCCCGCTGCCCGGCCAGGAAGGACGGGGGTCAGCTCAGGACAAGCAGGACGGCCAGCGCGATGAGCAGCGAGTCGATCCTGTCCAGCAGGCCGCCGGAGCCGGGTAGCCAGCGGCCGGCGTCCTTTGCCTGTGCACCTCTTTTGATCATGGATTCGAGAAGGTCGCCGGCCGGGCCGCCGACCGCCACCGCAACCGCCATCGGCCAGCTCAGCGCGGACAGGACGACGAGCACGCCGAGGCCGGCCGCGGCCCCGGCCAGCGTCCCGCTCCACCGCTTGGCCGGTGACAGTGGCGACAGCCGCGGCCCGCCCAGCCCTCGGCCGGCGAAGTACGCCACGATGTCGGCGACCGAGACCGCCACGAACAGCGCAAGCGCGCTCGCCCCGAGCGGCACCAGCGCGGCCAGCACACTCAGCCAGGCCAGCCCGAGCAGGCCGGCGCCGAGCCGGTGCAGGCCATGGTCGGCATCGCCCGCCAGGAGCGGCACCGCGGCCACCGCGAGCGCCCCGATCGCGACGACCCGGAGCACCTGGCCGGGCGCCAGCCAGGCGGCCAGCACCACGCTGACCACCGCCGCGGCCAGCACCACCCGGTCTGTCCAGCCCAGCCGCATCAGCCCGCCGAACTCCATCACCGCAATCACCCCGACCACGATGGCGACAGCCGCGGTGCCCGGGCGGCCCCACCAGAACGCACCGGTGACCAGTGGCACTCCGACCGCCCAGGCGCACCACCGGATCAGCAGCTCACGGCGCCGGGACGCCGCCACCGCGATGCCGCCCAGCGCCAGCGCCCCACCGAGGTAGGGCGCCAGGGAGGCCACGGTGATCATCGAGCGGATCCGGCGGAGGGGACGCCCGCAGACATCCGAACGCCTGCAGGCACCGGAACGCCCGCAGGCACCGCAACGCCCACAGGCATCCGAACACCGGCAGGCCTCGGAACGAGCGAAGCCGAACCCGGCCGCAGCACGTCCAGAGCGGCCTGACACGCGGCCACAATGCGCGCGTTCTCGGCGGTGTCCCTGACCGCGATGCGCACGGTGCGCCCCTGGTACTCCGGCGACAACGGCGACAGGTCGCGCAGGTATACGTCGCGGCGGCGGCACTCGGTCACCAGTTGCGCGGCACTCGGCCCGCCGGACGGCAGGGTCACGGTGAGGAAGTTCGCCACGGCCTCCTCGACCGCCAGGGCCTCGTCCAACGCGGCGAGATCAGCGGCCAGTTGCCGGCGCAGCGCGTGGGTGCGAAGCCAGCAGTCGCTGTAGTACGCCGGGTCGCGCAGGGCTGCCACCGCGGCCAGCTGGGCCGGGAGGCTGACCGGCCAGGGCGGTGTCCATCGGCGTATCTGCGCCGCAGTGGCCGGCTCGGCCACGAGATACGCGGCCCGCATACCGGACAGCGCATACATCTTGGACAGTGAGCTGCAGACCACGACCCGCGGATCCGTTGCGGCGAGACCGGCGAGCGACTCGGTCAGGCCGACATAGCCGAGGTACGCCTCGTCGATCCACCAGCGTGTTCGGGCCGGTGCGGCTGCGATCACCGAGCGCAGCTCCGCGGCCGGCACGTGGCCTCCGGTCGGGTTGTTCGGGTTGATCACGACCACGAGGTCGTAGCGGCCGGAGCTGACGGCGGCGGACAGCCGGGCCGGATCAATCCGCCAGCCGTCTTCGCGGCGCAACCGGAACCGGTCCACCCGGCATCCGATCACCCGCTCCGTGACGTGGGCGTACTCGCCGTAGCCCGGGTCTGTGAGCAGCACCCTGCTTTCCGGGGTCAGCCACTGGCCGAACGCCCTGAAGATCAAGTCGGATGAACCGGCGCCGACCGCGAGCGTCTCCTCCGGCAGCGCACGGGCCGTGGCGATTTCCGCCAGCAGGCCTTCGGCGCCGGTCGGCGGCGAGGTCCGGGCGGCCCACGCCGGATCTTCCGCGAGCGCCGCCCGCACCCCGGGGGCCGGCGGGAACCAGGCGTCCAGCACGTCGGCCGCGACCACCTGATGACGCCGGTGCAGGCTACGGAAGTCCGTGCCGATGGCGGTGAACGAGGCGCCGCCGTGCTCGCAGCCGTCCGGCCGGGGTGCGAACGGCACGTCCAACTGCCAGTCCACTGCGGAGCGCAGACGCTCCAGCGTGGTGCGGAAACGGTCCATCGTGAGCTTCGTCAGCTCGGTCACGCTGCCGGTCAGCACCTCGAACGTCAACGCACCGCTGTGGACGGTACGGCCGACCGGGCGCAGGCCGACGGCCAGGTACATGTCGAGCAGTTCGGTGCGCCCCATCGCCACCACCCGGCGGCCGCCCCGGGCGGCGATCCAGCGCAGCGCCGCGTACATCAGCAGCGGTGCCGCCGCGGTGGCCCGCCAGCGCGGCTCGACGGTGAGGATGCGCACTTCGAACACATCGTTCTCGGTCAGCAGCGGCAGCTCGTCGCGGGTCAGGTACTTGTCCAGGGCGTACCGCCCCAACCAGGGCGGAGTCACGCTGACAAAGCCGATCCGGGCCGCGCCTCGCGCCGCGACCAGATAGACGTTGTCGCCGTCCAGCCCGTCGCGAAGCCGCCCGGCCGGATCCGGCACATGCTGGCCCAACTCCTGTGCGTACACCCGGTGACGCAGTTCGTGGATCCACTCAAGATCCTCCGGAGTAGCAACGCGCAGCTGCAGGTCACGGCCCATGAACACCTCTCTCGACGCGGGAGACCCCATCGTTCGGGAACACCGGCCGACCGCGTCAGGGCCAAGCGACGCAGTCAGCCTGAGTACGCGTACTCAGGCGCAGTGCCCGCGCGCGCTCCGTCCACGGGGTCGTTGCCTGCGTCGGGCGGGCCACAGCTGTCCTGACTCCTCACCCGGTACCAGGTAGCCGCGTCACGGACACTGTGCCCTCAGGCGATCCAAAGGACGTGATATCCGCGGATGAGTGGCGCGTCATGAGTCCATCAAGATGGTGATACTTTTCCGCATTAGCGAGTACGCTGCCGCGATATGCGAAACTTAGGGCACCCTAACCCCCATGCGGGCGGCTCTGACAGACCGACCAGGCACGGCAATCTCCCGATCGAACTCAACACCTTCGTGGGCCGCAGGGCCGAGCTCGCGGAACTCACGGACGTGCTCAAGGCGGAGCGGCTCGTCACCGTGACCGGGCCCGGCGGCATCGGCAAGTCGCGGCTGTCCGCGCGGGCCGCGGCGCTGGCCGAGCCACGCGACGGCGTCTGGTTGCTGGACCTCTCGTCGGTGCGCCAGCCAGACCTCGTCGAGTATGCGGTCGCGGAGGCGCTGGACCTGGCCGACTGCACGACGAGGCCACCCCGCGACGTACTCGTCGACCATCTCGCAGAGCGCCAACTCCTGCTCGTCCTGGACGGCTTCGAGCACCTGCTCGACGCGAGCAGGTCCCTGGTGCGGGATCTCCTGCATCGGGCGCCCGGCCTGCGGGTACTGGCCGTGGGGCGCAGGCCGCTCGGCGTGGAAGGCGAGCGGTTCTTCGCCCTCTGCCCCCTGCAGGCGGCGGAGGCCGCCGAGCTGTTCGCGGACCGCGCCGCGGCCGTCCTGCCGGGATTCGAGCTGGACGAGGGGAATCTCCCCGACGCGCTGGAAGTGTGCCGGCGTCTGGACGGGATTCCGCTCGCCGTCGAGCTGGCGGCGGGCAGGCTGCGCGCCCTGTCGCTGGCGCAGCTGCTGTCCCGGCTGGACAACCGGTTCGGTCTGCTGACCGGCGGCGGGCGCGATGCGCTGCCGCGCCACCAGACCATGCGTACCGCCATCGGCTGGAGCCATGAGCTGTGCACGCCGGACGAGCGGATGCTGTGGGCACGGCTCTCGGTGTTCTCGGGGCACTTCGACCTTCAGGCGGCCGAGTACGTCTGTGGTGGCCACGGGCTGCCGGACGATGCGGTGGTGGGCCTCCTGGGCGAGCTTCTGACGCAGTCCGTGGTGGGCCGGGAGGAGACCCCGGCCGGAGTGCGCTACCGGCTGCTGGACACGGTCAGGGCGTACGGCGCCGAATGGCTGGATGCGACCGGTGACACTGCGCGGCTGCGGCGCCGGCACCGCGACTGGTATACGGCCCTGGCCGGCAGGTGCGAGCTGGAATGGTTCTCACCCCAGCAGGACATCGTCGCCGCGTCCGTCGAGGCGAACCTGTCGAACCTCCGCGCAGCCCTCGACTACTCCCTGACGGAGCCCGGCGAGGCCCATCAGGGCGGGTATCTGGCGGGCACCTTGTGGTTCTACTGGGCCGGCTGTGGGCAACTCGCCGAAGGCCGCCACTGGTTGGAACGCAGCCTCAAGGCCGACTGCGACCACGACGCCGACTGCGACCACGAAGATGCCAGGCTGAAGGCCCTTTGGGTGCTCGGCAAGGTCGCAGTTCTGCAGGGCGACGCGGTGGCCGCACAGACGGCACTAGAGCAATGCAATGAAGAGGCAAAACGTTACGGCAAGATCGCGGCAGCCACCTACGCGTTGCATAACACCGGAGTCCTCGCCATGGCCTCGAACGACCTGCCGAGCGCCGAGAAACTGCTGCGCACCGCCCTCGACCGCTACCACGAGATCGGCGAACTCAACAGCATCGTCCTGATGTGCCAAGTCGAACTGGCGCTGACGATGGCCTTCCGGAGTGACCTGTCGAGCGCCGTCCTGCTGTGCGAGGACGTGCGGCAGACCTGCGAGGACCACGGCGAACGCTGGGCACGGGCCTACGCACTGCAGGCGCTCGGGTACGCAGCCTGGGTGGAAGGCGACTTCGAGCATGCCCGGACCCTGCTGGAGGAGGCACTCGCCCTCCACTACAGCTTCCGTGATCTGATCGGCTCGGTCCTCGCGATCGAGTTGCTGGCACTGGTCACGATGGCCGAAGGCGAACCGGCCGAGGCCGCTGAGCTGCACGGGGTGGCGAGCCGGACCGTGCAGTCGGTCGGACTGCCGCTGCTCGACAGCGGCCGGTTCAACGCGCTGCATGCGCTGTGCGAGGACATGGCGCGCGGGCAGTTGGGCCACGAGCGGTACGAGGAGCACCTGCACGCCGGGGCGCAGCTCGGCATGGAGAAGATCATGGCCCGGGCGCTGACCCCACCGAGGCACACCGAGCTGCCGGCCCGACGTAAGCCGACACCGGAGGCCCCCTAGCGCCGACGGTCAGGTGTACAGGTCGGGTGTGCAGGTGCAGCAAGGGCGCCGACTGCGCCCTTGCTCATGAAGTCGCGTGTGGTGGTGTGGGCTGGCGGGCAGGTCAGTTGTCATTCCTACGGTCCTTGTCGTGCTTGTCCTTACGGTCCTTGTCGTGCTTGTCCTTACGGTCCTTGTCGTGCTTGTCCTTACGGTCCTTGTCGTGCTTGTCGTCGTGCTTCGACTTGCAGTCCCAGTAGCCCTTGTGCCACTTGTGGTGTTTGTCGTAGTAGCCCTTGTGCCACTTGCATTGCTCGCCCGTGGGGGCCGAGGCGGTCGTCGTGGCGGGCGCCGCTGCTGCGGCCGTGCCCGACGTACCGATCGCGGTGCCGCCGGCCAGCACGAAGCCGGCCGCGACGCAGACGAAGGCGCGCTTGGCGCGATGTGCTCGCATGGCTCTGCACTTTCTTCCAGGTTCTCGGGCCGTCTCGGCACGAGATGTCGGCACGAGATGAAGGGCCGCGGCCTCACGCTGAAGCGTGGGGTCCGGCGATGGCTGGATGATGCCGCTCGAAGAATGATGCGGCGCCTCGTCGAGGTCGCCGCGTGGAAGCGGGGACATCACGTCTCCCGGCTGCCGCCCACCCTCGGCAGGCTGCCACCCTTGGCGGGAACGTGCCGCGGGACGTGTCCTGGATCGCGACCTCACCTCTTTCGACGGTAGCGGCGTATTTCCTGACGGGCACCTCGAACCCGAAGCGGTCCCGGACCATCCGGACGCAGGGTGTTGGGTGTCGGTAAAGGGCGGCCCGTCGCCGCGATGGTGGCTGGGGCCGAGGGTGGCGGAGGCGAAACCCGCTCCGCCCTCCTACGGTGGTGGTAGGGCACCTTGATCAGAACGTCGCACGAAGGAGGCCAGGATGCAGGAGCAGTACGTCTGGATCACGACGCGCCGCATCAGGCCAGGCCTTCTGGAGGAGTTCCAGCGGGCCTGGCGTCCGGAATCCCATCCCGACGGCATGAGCCGCGCCTTCGCCTACTGGTCCGATGACGGCGAGGAGGTCACCGGTGTGTCCTTCTGGGACTCCAAGGAGTCCTGTGACACCTGGCGCGCCTCGGACGATGAGGCACGCCGACGCGCGGCGATGACGCCGTACGTCGTCGAGGAGCAGGAGTCCTTCTACCGGGGCCGCGAGCTCGCCATCCCGGAGGGCTAGAACCAGCCCGCGGCCGCCGGAGGAGCCCATGAAGCCAGGCCGACAGGGAGTGGTCAAGGAGTGATCTTTGTGAAGCTGTACTTCCTCGACGCCCTGTACGCCCGGCCGGGCCCGTACGCGTCCGTATACGTCGACACCTCTCGGGACACCGGCGACCCGGACCAGGACAAGGCCATCGAGCTGCACCGGCGTCACGCCCGCTCGCACCTGATCGAACTCGGCGCCGACCCGGCGACCGCCGACACCGTCGCCGACGCTCTCGGCACCGACGCCGACCTGCCCGGCCACCACGGCCAGGCCCTCTTCGCCACCCACGGGGAGCTGCTCCTCACCGAGGAACTGCCCGAACCTCCCCCGGTGGACAAGATCAGTTACGCCGCGCTTCCCGATGCGATGCCCCTGGCTCTGCAGCACGCCCCGGACATCCCCTACGCCGCCGCCGTCCTCACCCGTGGTCAACCCGAAGACATCGATCCTGTTCCTGAAGACGTGCAGGTGGAGCTGCAAACCGGGCGCTGGCCGAGCAGCTCGGTCGCCCCCCGCCGCGTCACCTGCCTGCGTATGTCGCGCCACCTGTGGCACCTGGAGGCCGAGCGGCTCGCCGGTGAGCTGACCCACCTCATGGACCTCGGCCACGCCGACACTCTCGTACTGTGCGGTGACATCTGGGCCCGCGGCGTACTGGTCGACTGCCTGCCCGCCCCGGTACGGCGCCGCGTGGCCACCGTTCCCGGCAACGGACACGACACCGAGCCGGGCCGGGCCCTGCTCGAGCCCCAGCTTTCCAACCTCTTCCGCGGCCGGGTCTCCGCCCACGACCGCGACCGGCTCGAGAGCTTCGCCGCTCAGCGCGCTCACCGGCCCCACGCCGGCTGCGAAGGTCTGCCCGCCACTGTCGCGGCCCTTCAACACGGCCAGGCCGACGCCCTCATGGTCAACGACCCCGCCGAGCAGTGGCCCGAGATCTGGCTCGGGACCACTCCCGACCAGATCGCCCTGTCCGCCGACGACCTGCCCGCCTCCGTGACCACCGGCCGCGAGAAACAGCCCGCCGATGCCGCGCTGCTGTATGCCGCCGTCACCACCGGGGCCGAGCTGATCGTCGTATCCCGCGAAGAGACACCTCTGGAGGACGGCATCGGCGTACTCGTGCGCTCCTGAGCGCACCTGGGGTGTGGTGTCCGCGGCGACGCCGACGGCCACCCCGGACCGCTGACCTGGCGTTTACTCCTCTCCTCCTGATCGGCCGGAGTACAGTGAAAACGCGAGCCGCCCCCACGTGGGCTTGGCTTCCATGGGACGGCCGCGGGCCGCAAGGAGCAAGGCATGATCCACTCAGCCGATATCCGCGAGTGGCGCAACCGCGACGTGATCGACCCCAAGGGGCGCAAGATCGGCGCCCTCGAGGCGGTCTATGTGGACACCACCACCGATGCACCCGCCATGGCCACGGTCCGTACCGGACTGCCGACCCGGCAACGGCTCGTTTTCGTTCCGCTGGACGAGGCGACCTTGGGACCGGGTTACGTCAAGGTCGCGCACTCCAGAGGACAAGTGAAGAAGGCGCCGTCCATCGGCGTGGACGATGTGCTGCCGGTCGAGCAAGAAGAAGTGATCTTCAAACACTACGACAGGCCTTACGAGCCCGGCGCCGAGCGCGGCCGCCGCCTTGCGCGCCGCTGACAGCGCCGGGCACCCCGGCACCCCGAGAACAGCCAGAGGATGTGTTCTCTCATGGCGCTTTTCCTGTTCCTGCTACTCGTGGCGATCGTTCTGGGGCTCATCGGTGCCGTGGCAGAGGGCCTGTTCTATCTCTTGATCATCGGCATCGTGGTCCTGGTGGCCGATCTGGTCCTGTTCGGCGTGCGGTTGTCCCGGCGCCCACGTCGGCGCCCGCTTCGGTGACGTCTGTTCATGCTGCTCCGGACCGCTCGGCGGCTCAGGCAGACACCAGCTTCCGGATGCGCGGATGATTCTCCAGCGCCCACCGCACGGTCTTCGGCGGGCGCCCGAGCAGGGTTTCCAGCTGGTCGGTGACGCCGCGGTACCCCCCGCCCCCCATCAAACGGGTCAGGGTCTTCAGGTGTTCCGCGGTGTGCGGGATCGCGGCCAGGGCGGTGTCCACGTAGGTCTCGTTCCAGGTTTCGATGTCTTCGGGAACGTAGGTGACCGGGCGTCCCAGCACGGCTCCGAAGTCCTCCGCGAACCCGTGCCCGTCCTTCAGTTCCGGACCGTTGAGTTCGTAGGACTTGGAGAGGTGCGGCGCCGGGTCGGCCAGGATCTTCGCGCACACCTCCGCCACGTCATGACCGGCGATGGGCGCGAGCCGGTGGTCGCCGAAGGGCAGGCGCAGTTCACCCCTGCTCAGCGGCTCCAGCGCCAGCCAGGTCATCAGGGGGTTCTCTACGAACATGGCCGCCCGGATGTTGACGGTCGGGAGGCCGGACCACTCCAGCACCCGCTCGGCGACCCAGTGGGCCCGTTGCTGCGGCGACCACTGCGTGATGAGTCCGCCGAGCCAGTCACGCCGTTCCTCCTCCGGCGCGGTCATCTTCTCGAACGTCATGAACGACTGCTCGTACTCGGACATGTTGACGAAGACCTCGATGTCGCCCTGGGCCCGTGCCGCCGCGGCCATCAGGCTGACGGCGTCTGTGTAGTACGGCGACAGGCTCATGCTGAAGTAGATGCGGCGGACGCCCTTCAGTGCGGCGGTCACGTCGGCGATGTTGAGCAGGTCACCGACGAAGACCTCGGCCCCTGCCTGGCGGAGCGAGTGCGCGCGTTCGTCGTCCTGTCGCACGAACGCGCGCACGGGGTGACCTTGTTCAAGCAGCATGTCGACCATCGTTCGGCTCACACCACCGATTTCGCCGGCGGCACCGGTGATCAGGATGGGGTTGCGCTCTGGCATCAGTGTGTCCTTTGTCTGGTGGGGGTGAGTCGGCTGTACGGGAAGCCGCAGGATGTGGTCGGCGACCGTGTCATCGGGGTGCCGGGCCGTCGATGTGGGCGAGGAAGTCGAGGAGTGCGGCGTTGACCTCGGCGGGACGCTCCTGCTGTGTCCAATGTCCACAGCCCGGCAGCACCACCGGGCCGTGCAGTTGAGGCGCGACAGCGTCCAGCGGGTTCCCCGATCCGCCCTGGCCACGGAGAATCTCGCTCGGCGTGGGGCCCCCGTCCGGGCCGCGCAGCGAGGTGACCATGTCGCGGTCTCCCACCACGTACAGCGCGGGGACGTCGATCCCGCGTCCCCGGAAAGGCGCGAGCAGTTCGTTGTTGCGTTCGATGTTCCGGTACCAGTTGAAGGCTCCGGTGAAGGCCTGCTCGCCGTGCAGGGCGTAGTCCTCGGCGTACGCCTGGATGTCCTCCTCCGTCAGCCAGGCCGGGAGCGTGGGTGACTCCGGCATGGTGTCCAGGAGGCCCAGACCGTCGGGTATGACCAACGGGCGGGGCTCCCTGCCGAGCGGGTTGTCGCCCGAGGCTCCGACCAGGATGCGGCGGAAGGATTCTGGGATGTCCTTGGCGAACTCCACGTCGGCGACTCCCGGCTGCTGGAAGTAGACCTGGTAGAAGCCCTCGCCGTACTGGGTGCGGGTGATCGAGGGCGGGACCATCCCGCCGGGCAGAATGGGCGGAATACTGAGCCCGGCCACCGCACGGACCTTGTCCGGGCGCAGCATCGCCGCGGTCCAGGCGACGGGTGCACCCCAGTCGTGACCCACGACGATCGCCTGCTCCTCGCCGAGTTCCTCGATCAGGGCGATCACGTCGCCGACGAGGTGGAGCAGGGTGTACGAGGTGACGTCCGGCGGCTGCTCGCTGCGGGCGTAGCCGCGCTGGTCCGGGGCGACGACCCGGTACCCGGCCGCCGCCAGCGCACCGAACTGGTGACGCCAGGAGTACCAGCTCTCCGGCCAGCCGTGCAGCAGCAGGACCAGCGGCCCCTGCCCCTGCTCGGCGATGTGCAGTCTGACCCCGTTCACGTCGACGAAGCGGTGGGTGAGTGAACTTTCCACGAGAATTCCTTGAAATCGGTGAGGTCATGGCGGGCGAACGCGAGAAACCGCCTGGCGGGCAGCTCCCCGTAACCGCCGCTCGCCAGGCCGTCCAGATTCGGTGATGCCGAGTTCGACCCGTGGCGGCGCGCGGCTCCCACTCGCCCCCGGAGGCGAATTCGGGGCGGGCAGGTGTCAGCCGGCCAGCTGGTTGAGCTTGCGGATCTGCTTGTCGAAGACCCCGGCAGGAGCGATGCGGCGCAGTGTGCTTGCGCGTCCGGCCATGGGACCGGCGGTGTAACGCAGCTTCGGCTTCGGGTCGGTCGCTGCCGCGACGATCACCTTGGCGATGATGGCGGGGTCGTCGCCGTCCTTGATGGCTGTCTCCATCATGCGGTCGAAGGCGCGCCGCTGGTCCGCGTAGACCTGCAGGGGCGTGTCGGGCCGCGGGCTGTTGGCCTCGAATCCGGTGTTGGTGTAGGCGGGTTCGACGAGAAGCGCCCGGACACCGTGCTCGCGGACCTCATGGTCCAGGGACTCGGAGTACCCCTCGATCGCATGCTTGGACGCGGCGTAGACGGCCATGTAAGGCGAGGGGAGGAAACCGACCACGGAGGAGAGGGTGATGATGCGTCCGTGTCCCCGGGCGCGCATGTGCGGCAGGACTGCCTTCACCATACGCATCACGCCGAAGACGTTGACGTCGAAGACGGTCTGGGCCTGCGCGACGGAGGTCTCCTCGGCCGCACCCATCAAGCCCATACCGGCGTTGTTGACCAGGACGTCGATCCGCCCGAACCGGTCGGCCACCTGCTGGACCGCGGCGGTGACCGACGCGTCGCCGGCCACGTCGAGGTCGAGGAAGGTCACGCCGTCGAGCGGGGTGACGCGGGAGGTGTCGCGGCTTGTGCCGACCACGTCGAACCCCGCTTCGACCAGCGCGAGCGCGGCTGCCTTCCCGATGCCGGATGACGCACCCGTCACGAGTGCCACCGGCCGATGTGTGCTCATCATGAACTCCCGGACTCACTGAGAAACCGATCGGTTTCATCAAACGTAAACCGATCGGTTTCCAGGCGCAAGTACATAGGTGCGAGCAGAGGGAGTGCTGCGCACCCGGCATCTGCCGGAACGGCGACATGGGAAGGATGAGCATGCAGGAGAGGCCACTGATCAACATCCGACCCTCGTGTCGTGCACGAGCGCGGCGTCGGGTGCGTCAACGGTCGAGACGGGGGGTTAGCGGTGGGCGGAGCGGTTGATTTCGACGACCTCCTCCAGGGTGGGCGTGGACGTGAGGGCGGCGAAGCGCTCCATCAGGCGGTCACGCGTACGTGGGGCCTCGGCCCGGTCGGACGCGGCCAGGGCCGGCCCCAGGTCCTCAAGGGTCAACTCGGTGCAGTAGGCGGGCGTGCCCGGCTGCTGGCGCCAGGAGTCGGCCAGCGCGCCGGCGTCGAAGGGGTCGAAGCCGGTGTCGTCCACGAGGCGCATGGCCACGCGCCGTGCCTCATCGGAGTCGGCTGCGACCGGGATGGCGATGCGACCCGGGGTCCCCGCCGGTACGCCCTTGGTCTGCTGGGTGCCGGCCAGGGCGGCGTTCCATGCCGTGACCACGGGCCGCCCCAGCAGTTCGGTGACCCAAAGGCTTTCCACCTGTCCGTCGTCCACGGCCTCGATGTGCCTGTTGAGGTGGGGGTAATAGTTGGAGGTGTCGATGACCACCGTCTCGCCGGGTACGGAGGCGAGCAGATCAGCCAGTTCCGGGACCTTCCCGAAGGGGATGGACAGGATGATCACGTCCTTGTCCTGGACGGCAGCGGCAGGGGTCGCCGCGCGGGCTCCGAACTCGAGCACGTCGCCCGGGACGGCCTCAGGGCCCCGGGCGACCGCCACCTCGACGTCGTGACCGGCCGCGCTGAGCTTGCGGGCCAGATTCCCCCCGATCGCCCCTGCACCGATAACAGCAATTCTCATCATTTGTCCCTTCAAAGGTGCGCCACCCTTGAGGGCGGCAAGATGCGATGAACGTGCTGGCGAGGCTGCCGGCTGTCGTCGGGATTTCCCGCCGGGTCACTGGGTGTCCCGGCGACCGACCCCGAGGGGGCGTAGGGTCCGGTGGACTACGCCTCGTCGTCCCGCTCGCGGTATCCGCTCTCAACGAGCATGCGGAGACGGCCGAGTGACTCCTCCTCGGTGGCGCCGGTGCCGCTGATCCAGGCAACGGCAATCGCCGCGAGGAACAGGTCGTAGCCCTTCACTGACGGGCGCACGTGCCCCGCGAGCTGCGCGGCCCGCACATACTCGTCGGTGGTGGCGATGAGGGTGTCGCAGGGGAGCGTGAGCGGGTTGTCCGGCTCTTGCGCCTTGGCCGCGGTCATGAGCGGTTCCGGCAGTCCGCTGAAGGCGCTGAAGTACTCCTCCATCGCCCGCAGCCACTGCCGTAGCGCCTCAGAGGGGTCACTGAGCTGGGCGATGTCCGCCCGGCGGGCCACCAGCTCCTCGGAGCGCGTCTGCAGCACGGCCGCCAGGAGCGCCTCCCGGGTGGGGAAGTGCCGGTACAACGTCCCAGGCCCGACGCCCGCCTCGGTCAAACTGGGCGACCAGTGCATCCACAACCGTTCGGGATGCGCCAGTTGCGTAGGCTCGGGCCCACGACTCACTCTTGCTCACTGATGAGGAACGGTCACTGCACACTGGCGGTCGGGCGACCGGCATCGGTCGCAGCTGGGGTTCACGACGAAGAGAGGTGTGCGGCATGCGCATCGGACTGCTCGGTACAGGACCGTGGGCCGAGATGGCCTATGCCCCCGCGTTGAGCGGGCACGGAGAACTGGACTTCGCGGGTGTGTGGGGCAGGCGCCCGGACGCGGCGAGGGATCTGGCCGACCGTCACGGTACGCGCGCGTACGAGGACGTGGACGCCCTGCTCGCCGAGGTGGATGCGGTCGCCATTGCCCTGCCTCCCTCCGTGCAGGCGCAGCTCGCGGTGCGCGCCGCACGGGCGCACTGCCATCTGCTGCTCGACAAGCCGCTCGCCGCAACCGTCGAGGAGGGGCAGGCCGTCGTCGAGGCCGCCGGGCAGGCGGGCGTCGCCTCGGTCGTCTTCTTCACCACCCGTTTCCAGACCGCTGCGGACGATTGGATCGCCGAACAGGCCGCCGTGGACGGCTGGTTCACGGCACGGGCCGAGTGGCTGGGTGCGGTGTTCACCAGTGACAGTCCGTTCGCGGCGTCGTCCTGGCGCCGGGAGAAGGGGGCCCTGTGGGACGTCGGCCCGCACGCGCTCTCCGTACTGCTGCCGGTGCTCGGCGACGTCGCAGAGGTGGCGGCTGCCGCACGCGGCCCGCAGGACACCGTGCACCTGGTCCTCACACACGTCAGCGGGGCGTCGAGCACCCTGACCCTCAGCCTCACCGCCCCGCCCGCGGCTGCGGGAGCAGTCGTCGAGCTGCGCGGCAAGGCGGGCACGACCATCCTGCCTCCGTCCTCCGAAGGTGCCGTCCAGGCTCTCACGCGAGCCGCCGACGCCCTCCTCGCATCGGCCCGCACCGGCCGGCCGCACCCCTGCAACGCCCCTCTCGGGCTGCGCGTGACGGAGATACTCGCAGCGGCGGACGCGCAGTTGTCCGACGGCATCACGACGCGATGACAGGTGGCGGACGAGGCGCGCCCCCGGCACGTGCAGTCGAGCGCAAGCAGCCTCAACCCGCCACCCGGACCGCGGCCTTGTGCTCCGCGCCCAGCGTGCCGGGCGTGATCCGCAGCTGCAGCGCGGAGCCGGTCGACAGCATCTGAACCGTTCGAGGATCAGCGCCCCGTCAGCACCGCTCCGAGGAGGGGCTCTGTCGTCGGCCGGACTTTTCGTCCGCAGCGGCTGCTTGTTGACTCTCGGGCTACCCGAGACTCGCAGAATGGTCCCGTGCTGAGCATCGGGAGCTTTTCGCTGGTCACCGGTCTGTCGATCACCGCATTGCGGCATTACGACGACGTCGGGCTGCTGAAACCGGCCTACGTCGACCCCGACACCGGATACCGACGGTACCGGCCTGACCAGGTTGACGAGGCGCGTCTGTACGCGACGTTGCGCCGTCTCCAGGTTCCCGTCGATGCGATGCGCGCGGTTCGCGAGCACGGCGTCGGCGCTGTGCTCGCCGAGCACCGTGAACGCCTGCAAGCCAGAGCCGACTCGCTGACGAAGCTCATCGAGACCGTCGATCGCTACATGGAGAAGGGGCTACCCGTGAAGAGCCGCCGTATCAGCCAGGTCACGATCGTGGCCGATGACCTGCCTGCGTCGGTCGCGTTCTACCGCGACGCTTTCGACGCCGCCTACCACGAGGAAATCACCTCGTTCCAGTTCGGCACTTACCCGGACGACGACTTCTTCCTCTTGACGGTGGCCAACCCCGAGTCGCACCCGTGGCCCGGCGGGCCGGCCAAATTCGGCCTGGCCGTCGGGGACGTCGACGCCGCGCATGCGCGTGCGCTCGCCGCCGGCGCCCTGGAGATCGAAGCACCGGTCGACAGGCCGTGGAAGCCACGGTCGTCGACGGTGCAGGACCCCGGCGGGAACCACATCGACCTGTACCAGGGGTGAGTCCGAGCCCAGCGCCGGTGTGTCACGCCAGCGCTGGGCGCCGACGTGACACGCGAAAGGTCACCGGACCACACCGCTCAATCAGTTGTCCGCCGGGCAGAACCTACACCGCCACCCCGTCCACCTGCAGCGTCTGAACCGCCCCCGCCGCGAACGGCACGGCCACCGACTTTCCGTTCAGGTACGTGTCCGCGTACTCCCGATAGAGGTCGCCGCTGCCGGACGTGAGGGTGTTCCAGCGGCGGACGAGACCGCCCGTGCCGCCCGTCACCGTGCCGAAGCGGGACAGGTCGAAGGTGAAGGTCTGGGCCGAGGACGACGTGTTGAGCGCCACGATCACCAGGCGTCTCGCCGTCCGGTCCAGCGCCGCCACCGCGTAACTCACCCCCGTATCCAGGATCGTCATGCCGGGGCGGATGTGGCGGCTGAACTGGGCCATGACGTAGTACTTGGTCTGGACTGTCGTCGGCTGGAGCGTGCTCTGGTCGTACGCGATCATCGCCCAGCCCGTCGTCGGGTCCATCACCTGCCAGTAGCACCAGGCGGTCGGGTGCAGCCAGCGGAAGTCGTAACAGAGGTTGCGGGCCAGGGTCCAGCCGGTGCCGTCGCCGTCGCCGGTCTCGGAGTTCCAGAGCTTCTTGCCGGACGTCGTCACCACGTCCGTGTAGAGGAGGTCGCGTCGGCCGCCCGCCCCTTGGTATCCATGCACGTTGACCTGGTTGACCAGGGATTTCGTGGACGAGTTGAAGGAGGCCCATGTCGAGCGGGCCGTGTCGTAGTTCGTCTCGTCGGAGGCGGAGATGCGGATGCCCGTCAGGCCGCGCTTGTCGAGTTCGCTGCGCATGTACGGGAGGACGGCCGCCTGGACCGAGGGGTCCATGTGACAGCCTTCTTGTGTGCCGGTGGCGGTCCACCAGGTGGAGGCGGGCTCGTTGAAGGGATCGACGGTCGCGAAGCCGACGCCCCAGTTGTTCTTCGCGTACAGGGCCACCGCGGCCAGGTGGGAGGCGTGCTGGCGGTAGTTCCAGGACTGGAGGTTGTTGCCGCCGTCGGAGGCGCCCGACGGATTGTGGTTGTAGCACATCCACCACATGGGCGAGTTGGCGAAGAGTTCGGCCGTGGCGCCCCGTTGCACCGCCTTGGTCAGTGCGGCGCGCTGGGTGGCGTCCGCCGTCCAGTCCCAGGCCGAGGACGCCGGGTCCTCGTTGCGCCAGTCCTGCCAGTAGCCCTCGATCTGCTTGAAGGCCGGGATGTTCGGTGACTCGGCCATGGTCTCGCCGTCGACGCTGTTCCAGCTGCACGCGCCGAGGTTGTAGCGGGCGATGTTCAGGCCCAGGCCCGGGAGCGTTCTTCCGTTGTACGTGACGGACTTGGTGGTGAAGAAGAGGTCGGCGAAGTCGTCCCGGTTGCCGAACACGTTCGCCCACCAGGCCAGCGAGGTGCCCCAGCCCTCCCAACTCCCGTATGTAGTCCCGGGATTGACGGCGATCGTGGCGTCGGCGTGGGCGGTGCCCGTGCCCAGGGCGCCGCTGAGGAACGCGCCGCCCGCAGCAGCCAGCAGGGCTCTGCGGCGGACCGCCGACTTCTCCGATGAGTCCTCCGATGGGCGCCCTGCGGACTGCTCCGAGGACGTCTCTGCGGGCTTCTGTGATGCGCTCATGCCATCTCCGGGTGCGGGTGGGGGGGTGGACCCTGAAGGCCGGGGGTGTGAAAGGTGTTGCTGTCGCAAGGTTCGGGGCAACTGGTGAGGTTGTCGAGAGCTGCGACAGCGCTTTCTAAGATTTCTCAGAGGGTTGTGAGAAGGGGCAGAGGAACGAGTCAGAGCTTGATCATCCCAACCGGGCGCGCGGGCGGGCGGGCGGGCGGGCGTTGTTTGGTCGGTGCCGATCTTCGAAGCTCTCGCCCTCACGCCACGCTGTGGACCCGGACACCGCGAGGCGCTCACCCGGGCTGGTCCACGAGAGCCCGAAAAAAATTGGACGGCGATGTCGAGAACCTGTGGCTGGCTCCGTCCCCGGGGTGAACGCGACCACAATGGGTCGCACCAGTGAGGAGAAACACGATGGCCAAGTACTTGCTGCTGAAGCACTACCGCGGCGCCCCGGCTGCGGTCAACGACGTGCCGATGGACCAGTGGACGCCGGAGGAGATCTCGGCCCACGTGCAGTACATGAACGACTTCGCGGCCCGGCTCGAGAAGACCGGCGAGTTCGTCGACGGTCAGGCGCTCGCCCCCGAGGGGGCGTGGGTCCGGTACGACGGCGAGGGGCGCCCGCCGGTCACCGACGGCCCGTTCGCCGAGACCAAGGACCTCATTGCCGGCTGGATGGTGATCGACGTCGACAGTTACGAGCGCGCCGTCGAGCTGGCCGGGGAGCTGTCGGCGGCGCCCGGGGCGGGCGGGAAGCCGATCCACGAGTGGCTGGAGGTGCGCCCGTTCCTGACCGCGACGCCCACCATCACCGAGTGCCATTGATGAACGAGGCCCTGCTGAGGAGCCTCACGCCGAGCGTGCTCGCCATCCTCGTCCGCCGCGGAGCCGACTTCGCGGCGGCCGAGGACGCCGTACAGGACGCCCTGGTCGAGGCGGTCCGCGTCTGGCCGGCCGACCCGCCGCGGGATGCGAAGGGCTGGCTGGTCACCGTGGCGTGGCGCAAGTTCCTCGACGCGGCCCGGTCGGACGCCGCTCGTCGCCGGCGTGAGGATCTCGTCGACGAGGAGCCTGCGCATGGGCCCGCGCCCGCGGTGGACGACACGCTCCAGCTCTACTTCCTGTGCGCCCACCCGTCGCTGACGCCCTCGTCTGCGGTCGCGCTCACGCTGCGCGCCGTCGGCGGGCTGACCACCCGCCAGATCGCCCAGGCCTACCTAGTGCCCGAGGCGACCATGGCGCAGCGCATCAGCCGGGCCAAGCGCACCGTCTCCGGCGTGCGCTTCGACCAGCCCGGCGACGTCGCCACCGTGCTGCGCGTCCTCTACCTGGTCTTCAACGAGGGCTACTCCGGCGACGTCGACCTCGCCGCCGAGGCCATCCGGCTCACCCGGCAGCTCGCGGCCGCGATCGACCACCCCGAGGTGGCCGGGCTGCTCGCCCTCATGCTGCTCCACCACGCCCGGCGCGCCGCCCGGACCGCGCCCGACGGCAGCCTGGTGCCGCTCGCCGAGCAGGACCGCGGCCGGTGGGACACCGGGCTGATCGCCGAGGGCGTCGAGATCCTGCAGGCGGCCCTCGCCCGCGACCGGCTGGGCGAGTTCCAGGCCCAGGCCGCCATCGCGGCACTCCACGCCGACGCGCCCACCGCCGAGGAGACCGACTGGGTGCAGATCGTCGAGTGGTACGACGAGCTCACGCGCCTGACCGACAGCCCGGTCGTCCGGCTCAACCGCGCGGTCGCCGTCGGGGAGGCCGACGGACCGCGCGCCGGTCTGGCCGCGCTCGCCGAGCTGGACGCCTCCCTGCCCCGCCACACCGCGGTCGCGGCCTACCTCCACGAGCGCGACGGCGACCTGGACACGGCGGCCCGGCTGTACGCCGAGGCGGCCCACGAGGCACCCAACCTCGCCGAGCGCACCCACCTGACTCGCCAGGCCGCCCGGCTGAACGCCCGCCGATGTCGCTGACGGGTCGCGTCCGATTGTGACGCCGGGCGTCGTCGGGTGAACCGCCGAACGCGGACGGTTCAGGCGCTCTTCGGCGCAGCCTGCTGAACGACCTCGAAGGACCACAGTGTGGAGCCGGTGGCCGCGGGCTTGGGGCGCTCTGCGCCCTCCGCGCCGCTGCCCTGATGTGCTGCCTTCATCGGTCCCTCAAGCCAGGCCTGGAAGGACTCCTCATCGCGCCACCGCGTGTAGACGAGGTAATTGTCGGTGCCTTCGGCCGGGCGGAGGAGTTCGAACCATTCGAATCCGTCGGAGTTCTCGACGGCGTGTGCCCGGGAGGCGAAGCGCTTCTCCAGGGTTTCCCGCTGTTCGGCCGGGACGGTCAGTACGTTGATCTTGACTACGCTCATGGCTCCATCCTGCCGCAGCGTGGGCGGCAACGGTGCACTGGCGTGCTCGTACATGGGAGCTCTCTCGGTTGTGGTGTGCCGACGGTATGTCTCCCGGTCAAACGCTGGGGCCGCCGCCGGGCCCGCCACGGCCCCGCCTGGTACCCCCTGCGAGCATCGACGATGTCCCGCGTCGGCCAGGGTCAGCGGTGGGCCCGGCGCGTGAACAGGTCTTCCGTGCGTGCGAGCGTCGTGGAGATCAAGTGCCGCACCGGGACCGCCGGTTCACCGACGTGCGGATGATGCGAACATGGCAAGCCGGGCGTTCCGATCTTGCGGGTGCCTCCCTAGCGTCCCGGCGATGGTGCCGTCGAGCGGGGTGGATGCGATGCCGGGACGCAGGCAGGTGCTGGGCTGGGGTGGATCGCTGGCGGCAGCCGGGGTGCTCGGAGTTCGGCCCGCGAGGGCGACCGCGGCGCAGCGGGCCCGCACGCGAGTGGCCGTACTCGGCGGCGGTATCGGCGGTCTGACCGCCGCCCACGAGCTCGCCGAGCGCGGCTTCGACGTCACCGTGTACGACCGGCGCGCGGAATGGGGCGGTAAGGCGCGCAGCCTCGACCCGGCCGTCACCCAGAGCGCCGGCGGCGGGCTCGAGAATGACGACACCTACTTCCTCAATGACGTCTCCTCTTGGGAACTGCGTTGCGAGGCCGTCACCGCCATCCCCAACCTGTTCCTCGCCGGCGACCACGTACGCGCCCACAGCAACGTTGACTTCACGACCATGGAGTGCGCCAACGAGACCGGCCGCCGCGCCGCCAGCGCCGTACTGGAGGCCGCGGGAGCCCACGGCGCCGACGAGGTCCGTCTCTTCGGCGGCGCCGAACCACCCGGATTCGCCGAGCTCAAGGCCGCCGACCGGATCCGCTACCGACTGGGCCTGCCGCACGTCCTCGATCTCTGAGGACGGAGCCACCACGTAACGACTCCTACCTGGAGGAGTACACCGACTCGGGCACCAACCCGCGGGTGGCCGGGGCCCGATTCCGGGTCCCGGCCACCGTGCGATACCGCTCAGCTCGCCGTACGACGGATGCGTCCCGCGTACCGCTTCTCCAGCTCCAGGTTGCCCTCGAAGCCGCCGGGCACGTTGGCCGAGACGTAGACCGGCGGGCGTTCGCCGGCGGCGAGGAGGAGACGGGACGCCTCGGCGACGGTCATCTGGACGAGCATCACGCCGGTCAGCGTGGACAGGGCGCAGACGGAGCCGCCGCCAGGGAGTTCGAGGAGCGCGTCGCCGCGCGGGGCGGCGTTGTCGAGGACGACGTCGGCGAGGTCGGCGAGCTTCCTGCCGCTCGGGTGCCCGGCTGGGACGGCCCTGGTGTGGGTCAGGGAGGTGACGGCCAGGACGCGGTGACCCTGCTCCTTGGCGTGGAGGGCCATCTCCACGATGACGTTGTTCACGCCGGAGTTGGAGATCACGACGAAGAGGTCCTGGGGGCGCGGTGCGGCGAGGTCGTAGATCCGCGCGGCCACCCCGGACTCGCGCTCCAGAAGGGGGTCGTCGAGGACACTCGGGTCGTCACCGCCGTAGAGGACGAGGTCGGCGATACTCAGCCGGTTCGTGGGGACCAGTCCTCCCGCCCGCCCGGCGAGTTCGAGGACGATGGCCTGGGAGTGACCGGTGCCGAAGGCATGCACGACACCGTCCGCACGCACGCAGGCGGCGATCAGCTCGGCGGCGCGCGCCACGGATTCGCGGGCGGACTCCGTGATGCGATCGAGGACGGTCAGGCTCTCGCGCGCGAAGCCCTGGGCGCTCACAGACTCTACGGACACGCGACACTCCCCACTGGTGGATTGAACCACCTTGCACTTCCTCTTCGATGAATCAATAAATCACACGCTCCACGCCGTGAGCAATGAGTGCTCCGCACCCAAGGCCCAGGGCACAAGCGGCATAGGGAACGGCCAACACCCAGGGGCACCGGCCCCACCCTGCCCCCTAGGTCCACGGTCCTGGTATTCAATCCATCCGTCCAACGGTGGCTGGTACCTTCTTTGCATGCCCCCGACGGACGTCACCACTCTGATCCGCACCGAACTGCCCCGGCTGGCCGGCTCCCTGCGGAAGGTCGGTGAGCTGATCCTGGAGGATCCGGCCGCCGTCACCCACTGCTCGGCCGCCGAACTGGGCCGCCGCACCGGCACATCGCAGGCGACGGTGACCCGCTTCTGCCGCGCCATAGGGCTCGACTCCTACCAGCACCTGCTGATCGAACTGGCCCAGGAGCGCGGCCGCGGCGAGGTCTCCGACTGGGGCACCGCCGAGATCGGGCCCGACATCTCCCCCGACGACAGCCTCGAACGGGTCGTCCAGGTCGTCGGCAGCGCGGACCTGCGCGCGGTTCAGCAGACCATCGACCGGATCGACCTCGACGCCGTCGAACGCGCGGCCCAGGCGGTCGCCCGCGCCCGGCGCATCGACGTCTACGGCGTCGGCGGCAGCGGCGCGGTGGCCCAGGAGACCGAGACCCGGCTCTTCCGCATCGGCTGTGCGGTCCGCGGCTGGACCGAGGTGCACGCGGCGTCGACGTCCGCCTCCCTGCTCACCCCGGCCGACGTCGCCATCGGCATCTCGCACTCGGGGGCGACCCGCGAGACCATCGAACCGGTCGAGCTCGCCAAGGAGCGCGGGGCGACGACCGTGGCCATCACCGCGGACCGGCGCTCGCCGCTCGCCCGGGCCGCGGACATCCGGCTCATCTCCTCCTCGTCGGAGACCAGCTTCCGTACCGGCAGCATCGGCGCCCGCCACTCGGTGCTGGTGCTCATCGACTGCCTGTACGTACGCGTCGCCCAGCTGTCGTACCAGCGCGCGAGCGCCTCACTGGCCTTGACCGACCACATCGCCGGACAACACGCGGTGAAGTCCCGGCGCACGCGGTGACAACCCGCAGCACCCACTGACGACCCGCACACCGAGCCGCCCCGCACCCGACCGGGGCGGCTTTCGCATGCGCGACACAGCTGGTGCCCGTCGCCTGGTGTCCGTCACCGCCCGACTGAGAGTGCATGGATGAACCACCGAAGAAGCACGAAGATGGTTGTTTGAATCATCCCGACGATGTCAGGATGGGGCACCGCCGAGCACCTCGTAGGAGCCCCATGCGCGTCACCTCTGTCGAGTCGACCGAGCTCTTCGTCGGAACCGCCGAGCAGCCGCACCAGGTGGTGGCCGTCGAGCTGAGTCACATCCCCGGCCGGACGGTCCGCCTCACCGTCGAGGGCCCGGGCGTCCGCAACGCCGGCGAGACGATCGCCACCACGGGCGAGGAAGGCACCGTACGCGCCGAGATACCCGTGACCGGCGACCTCGCCCCCGGCGACGGCACGCACATCACCGTCACCGCCCAGGACACCGATGACCCGGCCCAGGTGGCGCGCCGCACCGCCGCCTTCACAGCGGCCGAGCCGGGCTGGACCATGTTCATGGTCAGCCACTTCCACTACGACCCCGTCTGGTGGAACACGCAGGCCGCGTACACCGAGACCTGGGACGTCGCTGACGATCCGGCCACCACCGGCCTGCCCGCCCGTACCTTCGACTCGCGCGGCCAGTCCGGCATGAGCCTGGTCAGGGCCCACTGCGACCTGGCCCGCCGTGACCCGGCGTACACCTTCGTGCTCGCGGAGGTCGACTACCTCAAGCCGTACTGGGACGCCTTCCCGGAGGAGCGCGCCTTCCTGCGCCAGCTGATCCGCACCGGCCGCGTCGAGATCATGGGGGGCACCTACAACGAGCCCAACACCAATCTCACCGGCGCCGAGGCCACCGTACGCAACGCCCTGTACGGCGACGGCTTCCAGCGCGGGATCATGGGCGCTTCGCCGGAGACGGCCTGGCAGCTGGACGCCTTCGGGCACGACCCGCAGTTCCCCGGGCTGATGGCGGACGCGGGAGTCAGCTCCAGCTCGTGGGCGCGCGGGCCGTTCCACCAGTGGGGGCCGACGCTGTCCGTGTTCGGCGAGGAGCCGCGGGATCCGAAGCGCATGCAGTTCCCGGCGGAGTTCGACTGGATCGCCCCCTCGGGGCGCGGCCTGCTGACCGCCTACATGGTGAACCACTACGGCGCGGGCTGGGCGATCGACAACGCGCCGACGCTGCCCGAGGCGGAGGCGGCCGCGTACAAGCTGTTCAAGGGGCTCAAGCAGGTCGCGCTCACCCGCAATGTGCTGCTCCCGGTCGGCGGGGACTATGCGCCGCCGTGCCGCTGGGTGATGGACATCCACCGCGACTGGAACGCCCGCTACGTCTGGCCGCGCTTCATCAGCGCCGTCCCGCGGGACTTCTTCGCCGCCGTGCGCGCCCAACTCGACGCGGAGGGCCGCAAGGCGTCCCCGCAGACCCGGGACATGAACCCGGTCTACACCGGCAAGGACGTCTCCTACATCGACACCAAGCAGGCCCAGCGGTACGGCGAGACGCTGCTCGCCGACGCCGAGGCCTGGGCGACGCTCGCCTCGCTCGTCACGGGGCAGCCGTATCCGGACGCGGCCCTCGACAAGGCCTGGCGGCAGCTGATCTACGGAGCCCACCACGACGCGATCACCGGCTCGGAGTCCGACCAGGTCTACATCGACCTGCTGACGGGCTGGCGGGAGCTGTACGACCTGGCCGATGCCGTGCACGCGGACGCCACCGATGCCCTCGCCCGGCAGGTCGCGCCGCTGCCCGGCGGCGCCTCCGACCTGGTCGTCTTCAACTCCGCGACCTGGGAGCGGCGGGACGTGCTGACGGTCGCCGATCTGGGCCTGGTCCCGCTGGACGACACCGGTCTGCCGCTGCCCGCCGTACGCGAGGACGGCGAACTCCGGGTCGTCGTACCGGAGGTGCCCGGCATCGGCCTCAAGGCGCTGCCGCTCGCCGAGGGTTCCGTGCCGGAGTGGACCAAGGGCGAGGGCACCACCATCCGCAACGCGTTCTACGAAGTGACGGTCGACCCCGCGCGCGGCGGTGCTGTCAGCAGCCTGCGCGCCCTCGCCGAGGGCGGCCGGGAGCTGCTGCGCGCCGGCGACATCGGCAACGAGCTCGTCGTGCAGGAGGAGTACCCGCGGCATCCGCGCTTCGGCGAGGGCCCCTGGCACCTCACCCCGACCGGCACCACGGCCGCCCGGAGCCGCGACACGCGGGCCGACATCGAGGTCGAGCACTCGCCTGCCGGATCGCGGATCACCGTGCGCGGCGATCTCGGCCTGTTCCGGTACACGCAGCGGCTGACGCTGTGGACGGGCGTGGACCGCCTGGACGTGTCCACCACGATCGACGGGTACGACGGCGCCGACCGCCTCATCCGGGTCCGCTGGCCCTCGGACGTGCGGGGCGGGCTGCCGGTGCACGAGGTGGCCGACGCGGTGATCGGGCGCGGTTTCGGGTTCGTGGAGGTGGACAGCGAGCAGTTCCCGTGGACTCTGGACAACCCGGCGAACACGTGGTTCGGGCTGGGGTCCACCGCGCGGGTTGCGGTCCGCGACGACTCCGGCGCCGTCCTCGGCCACCGGTCGATCGGCGTGGCCGAGCTCGTGTACGCATCCTGGGACGACGCCGGTGAACTCGGCGCCCCGCTCGCGGCCGCCCTCGTCCGCGCGGGCGTCACCGCGACCTCGACCATCGCAGGAGGCCCCCGCTACGGCGACCTCGAAGTCGACTCCAATCTCCCGGACATCCGCATCGCCGTGGGCGCCCCCGACCGCAACTCCGTGGTCGCCGAGGCGCTCGGCTGGGACCCTGCCGCCGGGCGCGAGCTGCGCCGGCAGCTGGCCGAGTCGGGCGTGGCGGCCGTCTGGGTCGCGCCGCGCGCCGGACTGCGCGAGGAGTGGGTGCCCGGGGCCGATCTCCGCGACCTCGAGCGGCTGCCGCTCCTGGTGGTGGCGGGCAACCGCCCCGAGGACGACGCGAAGGCGGTCGACGCGCTGATCGCCGACCTCGACGCCACGGCAACCCTGCGGGCCACGGCCGCGGGCGGCGGCGAAGCCCTGCCGCCGGGCGACGCCTGGGACGGGCGCAGCTTCGCCGTCCTCAACCGCGGTACGCCCGGCTGCGTGGTCACCGTCTCCGGCGACCTCTACATGTCGCTGATGCGCTCCTGCACCGGCTGGCCGTCCGGCATCTGGGTCGATCCGCCGCGCCGTACGGCTCCCGACGGGTCGGCCTTCCAACTCCAGCGCTGGTCCCACACGTTCGAGTACGCAGTGGTCGCGGGCGAGGGCGACTGGCGGGAGCTGCGACTGCCGCAGGCCGGGCACGCGTTCAACCATCCGCTGACCGCACGGCTGAGGGATTCCTCGGACGGGCCCGCACTGCCGAGGAAGGCGACCCTCCTGGGGCTCGAGCCCGCGGGCGGGGTACTGCTCGACGCCCTCAAACCGCTCGGCTCACCGCTCGCCCGGGGCAGCGTGACACCGGCGGATCCGGCGCGCGGGGTCGTCGTACGGATGCACGAGGTGTCCGGCCGACCGGTCCGGGCCCGGCTGCGCGGCCCGCGGGCCTGGACGGCCGGGGCCCGCGCCGACGTCCTGGAGAGGCCGGGGGCACCGCTGACTCCGGGGGAGGCCGGAACTCTCGCCGCCGACCTGACCGGCTTCGAGGTGGCCACGGTGCTGGCCACGCCTGGCGAGACGGACGGGGACGGCACTGTCGTGGCCACGCCTGGCGAGACGCGCGGGGACGGCACGGTCGTGGCCACCCTTGGCGAGAGAAACGCGGACGCCACGGATCTGGCCACGCCCGGCGAGACCGGCGAAGGCGGCGCAGTCGTGGCCATCCCCGGCGAGGCGTCCGAAGCTGCCGCCGCCACGGGCCCCGGCATCGCCGCGTACGAACCCGCGCAACCAGTCCTCACCCGCTACTGGCTCCACAACTCCGGCCCCGCCCCGCGCGGCAACATGCCCGTGGCGGTGTATGTCTCACCGACCGCGCTCACCGTCTCCGGACCCGTCACCGCGACGGTCCGGGTCGGCTCGGAGCTCACCGACGCCGCGGTGTCGGGCACCGTGACCGTGCGGGTGCCGCGCGGCTGGTCCGCCGAGCCCGCGGAACTTCCGTACGCCCTGGGCCCGGGCGGGTTCACCTCGGCCGAGGTCACGGTGACGCCCGCATCCGACGCCGTACCCGGTCGGTACTGGCTCGCCGCGCGGCTGGAGTACGGCGGTCAGACGTACGAGGACGTCGTGGCCCTCGACGTGCCGGGCGCCGCCCTGGAGGGCGAACCGGACGGGCGTTACGGGCCCACGCTGGTCTCCCGGCTCGCAGCGGAGCGGGTCAGCGTGCGCAGCGGTGAGACGGTCCGGGTTCCGGTGACCGTGCGGAACACCACCCGCGGTCCGATCAGCGGCACGCTGTGGGCGGTGTCGCCCTGGGGCACCTGGCCGGGGATCGCTCCGTCCTGTCAGGGCTTCTCCGTGGCTGCCGGGGAGCAGTCGGAAATCACCGTCGAGGTCGACGGCGATGCGGTGCCCCCGGGTTCGTACTGGCTGATGGCGAAGATCGCCTGGCACGGAAGTGTCGCCTACACCGAGGCTGTTCCGCTGGAGGTGACGCCGTGAGCGGTCACGGGCACAGCCATGTGCATCCGGCCGTGGTCCGACCGCCCGGCGGCGCGTCTGCGTCCCCGCACGCCGAGGCGGCCACGCGGGTGCCTGGCACAGCGGCCGCACTGGTGCACGGCGAGGCCATTGCCACGGAGCGGGTGGACCGGCTGCTTCATGCCGTACCCCTGCGCGAGGGCGCCACGCGTCCCGAGGCCCTGGCCCGCGCCGAGCGGCAGCGGCGCCGCTGGGCGACCCAGGTGGTCGTCGCGGACGAACTGGCCCGCCGTGCCTGCGCCCAGCACGGCCTGGCACCTCGCCTGCTTTACGAGGACGAGGCCGCATCTGTTGAAGCGGTATCGGATGACGCCGTGCCGCCCCGCATCCTCACCATCCAGGCGGCCGACGTCGCCGACATGGGCAGCATCGTCGCGACCGTGCTCGCGTACTCCCCCGCCGCGCGTGCCCTGCTCGCGCACTTGGAGGGGAGCCAGGTCATCCCCGATGCGGCGGTACGCGACTACTACGACCGCAATCCGGACCGCTTCCTGAGCCAGGCGGCCCTGCGGCGAGGTGTCGACCCCTTCGCGCCCAAGGACGCCGGCGGTCGGGCACCAGCCGACTTCCTGCCGTACGCGCAGGTACGTGAGGGCATCGAGCGCGATCTGCGCAGGGCGGCGGGCCGGCGCGCCTTCTTCGCCTGGCTCGACCGGGCACGCGCCGGCGTGGTGTACGCCGTCGGGTACGAGCACCCCGGCGACCCCTCTCACCAGGACCACGAGCACCGGCACTGACCGCACCCACCAGAGTTCTCACCGCGGCCAGGCGGTGTGGATTCCGGAACCCAAAAGCAACACGGCAGACCATTGACCTCCGATGAATTTTGGTCCACCTTTTCATCAATCGAACTTCAAGTTGGTTAATTGAACCAGCTATCGAGGGTCACCCGCGCCACCACCGTAGGGGGCGGAGGGCCGGGGCCCGCACTCCGCAGGAGGGCAGCAATGCGCGCAAGAAGACTGACCGCATCCGTGGCCGGGCTCATCGTCCTGACGCTGACCGCCGCCGGCTGCGGCCTTTCCGGAGGTGACTCCGAGGACGGCGAGGCCACCGCCGGCGGCTGCAAGGTCGACCAGCAGAACGTCGGCTCCGGCAAGCTCACGGGCGACGTCAAGGGCAAGATCACCTTCCAGACCACCAACTTGAAGAAGGACTTCGGGGACTTCTTCAACGGGGTGATCGACGCGTTCGAGAAGAAGTACCCCGGCACCTCCGTCAAGTGGATCGACGACCCGGGCGACGCCAAGTTCTCGGAGAGGAACGTCGCGAACGCCCAGGCGTGCGAGCTGCCCGACGTGATCAACCTGAACAAGGTCACCGCCACCGCCCTCACCAAGGCCGGCTACCTGCTCAACCTGGACGAGAAGGACCCCGAGGCGGGGAAGCCCTTCGTGAAGGCGTTCTGGGACTCGAGCACCCTGAAGGACCCCTCGGGCGCCGACATCCACTCCGTGCTGCCCTGGTACACCGGCGGAATCAACCTGACGTACAACACCGAGATGCTGGAGAAGGCCGGGATCGACCCGGAGAAGCCGCCGACGACCATCTTCGGGCTGTTCGAGGACTACGAGAAGATCGCCAAGTCGGCCAAGGGCAAGTACTTCGCGACGATGGCCAACCCGCTCTGGCGCATACCCGCCGACTGGCAGCAGATGGACATCAAGGTGTACTCCGACGACGGCAAGTCCTTCGTCTTCGCCGACGACCCCAGGACCACCGAGTGGGTCGCCTGGATGAAGAAGCTGTACCAGGGCGGCGCGATGCCGAAGGACTCGCTGTCGTCCAGCGACGACCCCTCGACCCCCTACAGCAACGGCCAGGTGGCCTACGGATCGACGAACCCCAGCTTCGTGCGCTTCGTGAAGCAGAACAGCCCGTCGGTCTACAAGAAGACCGGCGTCGGCCAGTACCCGTTCGACAAGCTCGGCCACACCACCGGCGCCCCGCAGTACATCGGGACGGCCGCGACCAGCAAGAACGCGCCCACCGCGCTGGCGTTCGCGAAGTTCCTCACCAATGCGGAGAACCAGACGGCCTGGTGCAAGGACCCGAACGTGGTGATCTTCCCGACCACCACCGAGTCGCTGGATGACCCGTTCTTCACCACGGTGAAGGGCAACGACCCCTTCGCCGAGGCCCGTAAGGTGGTCGCCGAGCAGCTGAAGACCGCCACCGCCGACGAGGTCGTCCTCTCCGACCCGCAGCGGAACGCGATCGTGGCCGAGGTGCAGCTGGCCATGCAGGGCAAGAAGAGCCCTGCACAGGCGGTGAAGGACGCCCAGGAGAAGGCCAACGAACTGCTGAAGCAGGGCGGCTGACCGTGGTGACGCAGATCGCGAAGCCGACGGCCGGGCCCGGTACGGCGAGCAGCGCCGTACCGGGCCCGGCCCGGGGCCGTCTGCGGCATCTGGGCCGGGCGCTGCGGCCCGGCCCCACAGGGGACGCCAACGGCGCGGCCCTGTACCGCCGCTGGTGGCTGCCCTGGCTGTGGACCCTTCCCGCCATCGTGTGCGCGGCGGGCTTCGGTGTGTTCCCGTTCCTCAACACCCTGGTGCTGTCGTTCACCGACGCCAAGCCGCTCGGCGGAGTGGCGCACTTCGTGGGGCTGTCCAACTACACCCGCATGCTCGGCGACGACGACTTCTGGCTGGCCACCCGCAACAGTCTGCTGTACGCGCTGATCGTGGTGCCGCTGATGGTGCTGCTGCCGCTGCTGCTCGCCGTGCTGGTGGAGAAGCAGCTGCCGGGCATCGGGTTCTTCCGGTCCGCCTTCTACACGCCGGTGATCGCCTCCAGCGTGGTCGTCGGACTGAGCTGGCAGTGGCTGCTCAAGGACGACGGACTGATCAACACCTGGCTGGAGAAGGCGCATCTGATCAGAGACGCGATCCCCTTCCTGTCCGATTCGTGGCTGATCCTGCTGTCCGCGATGGGTCTGACGCTGTGGAAGGGGCTCGGCTGGTACATGATCTTCTACCTCGCCGCGCTGGGAAACGTCTCGAAGGACCTGCACGAGGCGGCGGCCATGGACGGCGCGGGCCCGGTCCGGCGCTTCTGGCACGTCACCGTGCCGGGCGTGCGGCAGACGATGCTGCTGGTCGGCGTGTTGACGGGCATCGGCTCGCTGCGGGTGTTCACCGAGATCTACATGCTCGGCAGCCCCACCGGCGGCCCCGGCGGCCAGGCCCGCACCCTGCCCTTCTACATCCGCGACGTCGGACTCGATCCGCTGAGCGGCAACGCCGGGTACGGCGCCGCGGTCAGCGTCGCCCTCTTCGTACTGACCCTGGGCCTCACGCTGCTGGCGCAGCGCCTCACCAGAGGGGATGAGGAATGACCACGAGCACTCCGGCGGCCACCGGCACCCCGGCCGCTCCGCGGCCCGCGCGGCGGCGCTTTCGCTGGCGGGACTACGGACGCCCCCGCGAGCTCGTGGTCCGCTACCTCCTGCTGCTGTTCGTGCTGGCGATCACCGTCGGTCCGCTGCTGTGGCAGTTCCTGACCTCGCTGAAGTCGACGACGGAGGACGTCTTCGGCGCAGACGCCTCCCTCCTGCCGCAGCACCCGACGCTGCGGGCGTACGAGCAGGTCTTCGACCAGGTGCCGGTGGCGACGTACATCGGGAACAGCATGATCGTGGTGGTGCTGTCGCTCGTCAGCCAGCTGCTGTTCTCCACCATGGCCGGCTACATGCTCTCCAAGCCGGCGTGGCGGGGCGCGAAAGGGGTCTGGCTGCTGCTGATCGCCTCGATGATGTTCCCGTTCGAAGCGATCATGGTGTCGCTCTTCCTGAGCGTCCGGGACCTGGGACTGGTCGACAGCCTGGTCGGCGTGTGGCTGCCGGGCTTCGTCGGCGCCATCAACGTCCTCGTCATGCGCGCCGCGTTCCTCGCCGTTCCCCGGGAGATCGAGGACTCGGCCATGCTCGACGGGGCCGGGGAATGGCAGCGCTTCCGGTACCTGTACCTGCCCAGCGCCCTGGGTTCGATGTCGGTCGTCGCCATCAACACCTTCATCGCCGCCTGGGACGATTTCCTGTGGCCGCTGATCGTGCTGCGCTCCGAGGAGAACCTCACTCTCACGCTGGGACTGGCCCGGCTGCAGACGTCGTCGTTCGGCTACGACCAGCGGGTGGTGATGGCCGGGTCGGTGATCTCGCTCATTCCGGTGCTGGTGCTGTTCGTCATCACGCAGCGGTGGTTCTACAAGGGCGTCGCGTCGGGGGCGGTGAAGTTCTGAGCCGGGCCGTACCGGCCGTTCTGCGTATCACCCGGTGATGCGCAGAACGGCCGGTACGGCGCCGAGCGCGGCCGAGGACGACTCGGCCACTCGGATCTCCACCGTGCCCGGCAGGACGGCCGTTTCCAAGTCCCCGCTCACCTGTGCGAGTTCGTCACGGCCCAGCGCGATGGAGACCGTGCGCCATTCTCCGGGGGCGAGGTCCACGCTCCGGAAGGCCCGCAGCTCGAGGGTCCGCGGCCACACGGGGGTCGTGAGCCGCCGGACGTACACCTGGACGATGGTCCGGCCGTGCCGTGTCCCCGTGTTGGCCACCTCCACATCGCATGTCGGCGCTTCCGCACCGGTGTTCAGCCCTGCCGCGGCGGCCGTGTCGTGCGACAGGCGCGGCACTCCGTAAGCGAAACGCGTGTACGACAGTCCGTGCCCGAAGGAGTACAGCGGCCGTGCGCCGGCGTCCACGTAGTTCCCGTACTCGGTGTCCTTGTGGTTGTAGTAGACCGGCAGCTGCCCGGCCGAACGCGGGATGGAGACGGGCAGCCTGCCCACCGGATCCGCGTGGCCGAGCAGCACCTCGGCGATCGCCTCGCCGCCCCAGGGGCCGGGATACCAGGCGGTCAGCAGCGCCGCCGCACGCTCCGCCGCCTCCGGGACGGCGTGCGGGCGGCCCTGCACCAGGACCACCACCGTGGGCGTACCCGTCGCCGTGACCGCGTCCAGCAGCGCGTACTGGGCCTCACCGAGCCGCAGTCCGGCGAGATCGACGCCCTCTCCGCAGGTCATCTCGGAAACGCCTTGGAGAGCAGCACCGTTGGCGGCGAAGCCCGTCTCGGGCGTACGGGCGCTGCTGCCGCCCAGGACGAGCACGGCGAGGTCGGATGCGCCGGCCGCCGCGACCGCGTCCGGGATGCCGGAGAGGTCACCGCCGGTGAGCGCGCAGCCGCGGGCATGGCGGATGTCGACGCCCGGCGGGGCGAGACGGCGCAGCGCGTCGAGCACGCTGGTGCCGGTGCCGGGGTGTTGCGGGGCCGTGTAGTCGCCGAGCTGGTGGGCGGTGGTGGCGGCGTGTGGGCCCAGGACGGCGATGCGGGAGACGTTGGAAGAGACGGGCAGTACGCGGCCTTCGTCGTGGAGGAGAGTCACCGCGCTCCGCGCGAGGGCGGTGCTCAGTTCCCTGCCATGGGCGGCAGGGGGCGCCGGGGTGGTCAGCCGGTCCGCGGCATACGGTCGTTCGAAGAGGCCGAGACGGAACTTCAGGGTCAGGACGCGGGCCACGGCGGCATCGAGCGCGCCGTCGCGTACGAGACCGCGCTCGACGGCCTCCTCGAGACGGGTGAACCCCTCGTCCCACAGGCTGAGGTCGACACCCGAGTTCAGGGCCAGGGCTCCCGCGGAGACCGTGTCGCCGCTGATCCGGGCCAGCCGGTCGACGGCCAGGCCGTCCGCCATGACCAGACCCTCGAAACCCCAGCGGCGGCGGAGCAGTTCGTGGAGCAGAGCCCGGTTGCCGGAGCACGGCTGTCCGTCGACCTCGTTGTACGCGGCCATGACGGCGGCGGCTCCGGCGCGGACTCCGGCACGCGCGGCGGGGAGGTGGATCTCGTGGAGTTCCCGGAGGCCGAGTTCGGACTCGGCGGAGTTGCGGCCGCCGATGGTGGCACCCTGCCCGGCGAAGTGCTTGAGGACGACGGGGGCCTTGTCGTCGGCGAAGAGCTCGTGCGGTCCGGCGGGTTGGCCCTGCATTCCGTGGACGAGCGCCTCGGTGAGCCGGGCCGCCAGGTGCGGGTCCTCACCGAAGCACTCCTCGGTACGGCCCCAGCGCGGATCGCGGACGATGTCCAGTGCGGAGACGAGGGCGACATGGCCGCCGCGGGCCCGCAGTTCGGCGGCTGCGTGGGCGGCGGCGCGTTCGTACAGGGCCGGGTCCCAGGTGGCGCCGACGGCCAGGTTGACGGGAAGGACCGTCCCGTCCAGTGCCATGTGGCCGTGCGGCACCTCCTCGACGAAGAGCACCGGGATGCCGAGCCGGCTGCGCTCCATGACGTGGCGCTGCACCATGTCGGCCAGCGCGGCGCTGTCCGCCGCCCCGGCTCCGGTGGTGTGGTCGACTCCCGACCAGGCGTCGGCGCGGAACAGCCCGTACAGGGCGCCGAGTCCGGCGAAGCGCTCCGTCTCGGCGTACAGCGCGTCGGTCAGCTCGAAGCCGTCCGGAGTGCGGCGGTAGGCCTTCCAGCCGTACATCCGCTGGTTGAGCTGACCCACCTTCTCCTTCAGGGTCATACGGGAGAGCAGGTCGCGGACGCGGGCGTCGACAGGGGCGGCCGGGTCCCGGTAGAGGGGGCGGCTGTCCTCGCCGGAGGGCGGCTGGTCGGCCACGGCGGCCATGGGTTCTGGAATCGGCATGCGGCCGGTCCCTTTCGTGAGGACGAGTTCGTGCGGTTCGGTCAGAGGGCCAGGCGCGCGAGTGCCACGGCGCCCCGGGAGCCGTCGGCCACCCAGTCGAGGTCCAGCCCGAGGGGGCGCAGACGGTCGGTCAGGAGGGGCGTCAGCGGGCCGTCCGGGCCGAGCAGGCCGCCGGTGGCGACGATCCGCTCACCGGCGCGCGGGTCGAGGGCGCGGACGGTGTCGACGAGGTGGCCGGTGGCCTCCGCGAGGATCGCCTCAGCGACCGGGTCCTTGTTCCGGGCGGCATCGGCCGCCAGGGGCGCGAGCCGGGCGAGCCGGATCGGCTGCTGGGCCATGACGGCGGGGAGCAGGTGCATGCGATAGGCCTCGCGCTGCGCTCGGGTCCACGCCGCGTCGTCGTACGGCAGCACGTCGCCCGGCAGGCCCAGTGCCCGCCCGACCGAGGCGGCCAGCGCTGTGGGGCCGCCGCGGCCGTCTGCCGAGCGCAGTGCCGCGCGGACCGCGTCACGGCCGATCCAGAAGCCGCTGCCGTCGTCGCCGAGCAGCCAGCCGTCGCCGCCCGCGGTGGCCGTGCACACGCGTCCGGTGATGCGGGCCGCGACCGCGCCGGTGCCGGCAACCAGCGCGAGGCCGTCGGCGGGGTGGCCGGGCGCTGAGGCGAACGCCGCCTCGATGTCGCTGCAGATCTCGACCGCCCCGGCGGCGATGCCCAGCCTTTGCAGTGCGGCGGAGAGGGCTGAGTGCGCCCTCAGTCGGCCGGGTTCGTCGGCGGCGGTCCGTGAGGCCCCTGCGAATCCGCCCGCCACCGCCACCACCCGGCCGCGCAGCGGTTCCGGCACGGCGTGGCCGATGGCCTCGGCGAGGTGGTCGGTGAGCTCGGGCACCGGGACGGTCAGGGCGTTGCCGGGCCCGGCGGCGCCCTCGGTCCGTGGCCGGCCGTCGCGTGCGTCCGCCAGGACGGCACGCGTGCGGGTGCCGCCGGCGTCCACACCGACCACATAGCCCTGGTTGAAATCACTATTCATTGGCGGCCATGGTGGTTGATACATTCGCAGGAGGCAAGGGCCGACCGGTGACCGTGGCCGCGCGTCTGCGCGTCCGCCGCTCCGTCCGTCTCAGAGAGGCCCCTTCGTCGCGCCCGCTTTCGAGGAGGACCCCATCAGTAGTCCGCACCTGTCCGCCGGTGCCGCACTGCGGTTCGGCGTCAACTACACCCCCCGCCGCGGCTGGTTCCACGCCTGGCACGACTTCGACGCGGGGCACGCGCGCGAGGACCTGGCGCAGATCGCCGGGCTCGGCCTCGACCACGTCCGGGTCTTCCACCTCTGGCCGCTCCTGCAGCCCAACCGCACCCTCATCCGCACCACCGCGGTGGACCAGCTGGCGCAGCTGGTCGACCTGGCGGCCGAGGCCGGTCTCGACGTCCTCGTGGACGGCGTACAGGGCCATCTGTCCAGCTTCGACTTCTACCCGGAGTGGACCCGCAGCTGGCACCACCGCAACGTGTTCACGGACCCCGAGGCGATCGAGGCGCAGGCGGATCTGCTGCGTACGCTCGGTCGCGCCCTCGCCGGCCGCCCCAACCTCATCGGGCTCCAGCTCGGCAACGAGCTCAACAACCTGGTCGAACACAACCCGGTGACGGTGGACGAGGTGGACCACTACCTCGACACGCTGCTGTCCGCGGCCCGCGAGTGCCTGCGCCAGGGCCAGCTCGCCACGCACTCCGCCTACGACGCCGCCTGGTACGGCGACGACCATCCCTTCACGCCCGAGGCGTCCGCGCGCAAGGGCGACCTGACGACCGTCCACCCCTGGGTGTTCTCGGGCGACTGCGCGCGGCGCTACGGCCCCCGCTCCCCGCAGGTGCTGCACCTCGCCGAGTACGGCACGGAGCTCGCCAAGGCCTACGCCGACGACCCCGCCCGCCCGGTCTGGGTCCAGGAGACCGGAGCGCCCGAGCCGCACATCCCGGCGGCCGACGCCCCGGAGTTCGCCCGCGCGACACTGCTGAACGCGGCCGGATGCACAGGGCTGTGGGGCGTGACCTGGTGGTGCTCCCACGACGTGGACCGCTCGCTGGCCGACTACCCCGAACTCGAGTACACCCTGGGCCTGTTCGACTCGGCGGGCCGCGCCAAGCCGATCGCGGACGCCGTCGCCGGCACGGTGGCCGACCTGCGGGCCAAGCCGCCGTCCGTGTCACCGCGCGAGACGGCCCTGCTCCTGGACTGCACGCCCGCCACCCGCTCGGCGTCCGGTCCGGGCGGCGCCTTCTTCGAGGCCTGGATGCGGCTGCGCGCGGAGGGCGCACGCCCTGCGGTCGTCCTGGCCGGACGGGCGGAGGACACCGCGTACCTGACGGCACGGGGAATCACTGAGGTCGTACGACCGTTCTGAACCGGGGCGTTCTGACCGGGGTCACGCCCCGGTCAGGGCCTCCGCCAGCGCCCGCAGGTTCGCGCGGCCGCGTCCGTACGAGCACAGGACGTCCCGGTCCTCCGGCATCCCGGTGGACACCCGTACCGCGTCCGGCCGCGCGGCCAGCAGGGTGTCCCGCACGTGCACCTGCCAGGGGTGAAGCCCGGCGTCGTACGTGGCGACGACCAGGGGCACACCCTTGGCCCGGCGCAGGACGGCGGCAGCGAGGGCCGCGGGGTCGTCCGGCTGCCCGGCGACCGTCGTACCGGTGGCCGTGGGGTCGACGGCGCCCAGTTCGGTCAGCAGGTCCTCGCCGCCCCAGTTGAGCGCGGGGTGCGGCGGCGGGAACAGGTCGACGACGTGGGCGCCCCGTACGGGCCCAGGGCCGGGGCGGCTCCGCACCGCCAGGCGCGCGGCCTCCAGCCCGGCCGCGCCGTCCCAGTCGGCGACGGCGGCCGCCGGAGTCGCGTACCGCTCGGCCAGGCGGCGCACCCGTGCCGCGGCCCGCGCCACGCGCTCCGCCGGCAGGGCACCGCTGCCGAGCGCCTCGCACACCGCGTCCCGGCAGGCGAGCGTGGTGCCCAGGTCCGGGACGGCGACGATGACCTGGTCGGCGCCCGCGGCGAGTGCGAGCCGCGCGCCGGCCGCCTCGCCGTAGCGATCGGCGATCGCCTTCATCTCCAGGGCGTCGCTGACCAGGACGCCGTCGAAGCCGAGTTCATCGCGGAGCAGGCCGCTCAGGATGCGGGGGCTGAGCGTGGCGGGCCGGTCCGGGTCGAGCGCCGGGAAGACGACGTGCGCGCTCATCAGCATCGGCACACCCGCCGCGACGGCGGCCCGGAAGGGGCCGAGGTCGAGCTCGTCATACGGCCGCGGGTCGACCGCCGTCTCATGGTGGCTGTCGGTGACGGTGCCGCCGTGGCCCGGGAAGTGCTTGGCGCAGGAGGCGATCCCGCGCGCCTCGGTGGCGGTGATCCAGGCACGCAGGTGGCGGGAGACCAGGTCGGGGTCGGCGCCGAAGGAACGGGTGCGCACGATCGGGTTGCGCGGCTGGTGCTGCAGGTCCGCGACCGGGGCGTAGGAGGCGGTGATTCCGAGCGAGGCCAGGTGTCCGGCCAGCGCGTCGGCGCACCGGGCGGTGAGCCGGGTGTCGTCGACGACGCCGAGGGCCCAGGAGCCGGGTACCTCGGGCGCGCCCGCGCCCACCAGGTGACCGATGCCGCCGCCCTCGTTGTCGATGGCCACCAGCACGTCCGGGCGGAACGCCCGCAGCGTGTCGGTGAGCCGGCGGACCTGTTCCGCGTCGCGCACGTTCCGCGTGAACAGGATGACGCCGCCGAGACCGCGGTCGATGAGCCGCTTCAGGGTGTCGGGGACGGTCATGGTGCCGTCGAACCCCGCGACGAGGCAGCGGTGGACGGCCTCGTCCAGGTCGGTCGGAAGGCCCGGACGGGCGAGCCCATGCTCAGAGGGGGTCACACGGGGCATCTTCTGGATTGATGAGCCGAAAGTCAACATCTGGATGGATGACTGATTCAGCAGCGCGGGCCTGGACGGCCGAATGAGCCCGCCTGGCGAAGAGGCCGCCCCGACGTGCGCGTCGGCTGGGGCGTGATGCGCCGTGGACCCCACAGCGGTGAGGGGCATGGCTCCACCGGCCCGGGACTCATGGTGTGCCGGCGTCCGGGCGCTGGAACCATGTCACGTAGGCGTTGAGCCTCTGAACCTCCCTCAGGCCGCGACCCCGCTCGCCCTGGAGCGCCTCGGCGAAGGCAGGGAAGGCGGGGTTGGGAGCTGCTGCCGGTTGACAGTACTTGGGCGCGCGTTCTGGTGTGTATGAGTGAGCATCGACGCCGCGCGACGGGCGTTGGGAACGGGAGTTCTTGTGTCGAATGCGTGACCTTCGCGGGAGGTGTTCGTTGGGTGCGGTGATGGGTTCTTCGTGATCGGGCAGGGGTGGGGGATGGCCGGGCTGCGCGAGGTGGCGGCGCCGTTCGTGGTGCCCAGCCCGTCCGGGGTGGCGATCCGCGGCAGCATGAAGGGCCTGACCGGGCAAGACGAGAGGTCCTGCGCCTGGTCGGTGGCCTGCTCGGCTGTCTGGCCTCCCGCGACCTGAAGGCCCGCTGCGCGGCGGGGCTGGATCACGACAGTGATCAGTGGGCGCAGCGCAAGCGGGCTGTGACCGGGGAGTCCTCCTCACGCTGGGCGGGCAGCATCACCAAGGCCACACATGACCAGTGGGCGCTGGCCCGGCGCGGTCAGCTCGCGCATATCCAGTCCCTTGAGGCCGGTGTTCGTACGATCGCGCAGCGGCTGTCACTGCCGGTCGGGGCGAAGGGTTCCAAGGGCTCGCCGGGTGGTTACCGCTCGAAGCAGGAGTGGTTTGCCAAGTCCCGCCGCCTGCACCTGCTCGAAGACCGGCTGGAGCGGGAACGTGCCGACCATGAGGCCGGACGCGTGCGGGTGGTACGCGGCGGAAAGAAGCTGCTGCGCACCCGGCACCACCTCCAAGCCGCCCAGCTGACCGAGGCCGGGTGGCGTGTGCGGTGGGAGACCGAGCGCTGGTTCCTTAAGGCCGATGGCGAGTCCGGGAAGCGGTACGGGAACGAGACCATCCGCGTCAGCCTGGACGGGGAGGTGAGCATCAAGCTTCCGGCGTCGCTGGCCGCGCTGGCGAACGCGCCCCACGGCCGGTACGTGCTGGCCTGCCGGGTCAGCTTCCGCCACCGGGGCGAGCAGTGGGCCGACCGCGTCGCAGCGAACCGCGCCGTGGCCTACCGCATCCACTACGACACCGTCCGCGGGCGCTGGTACCTGACCGCCTCCTGGCAGATCCCGCCGGTCAGGAACGTGCCTGTGGAGGCGGCCCGGTCCGGTGGGGTGGTCGGGGTGGACATGAACGCCGACCACTTGGCCGCCTGGCGACTGGACGCTCACGGCAACCCCGTCGGTGGGCCCCGCCGGTTCGGCTACGACCTCACCGGCAGCGCACGGCATCGGGATGCGCAGGTGCGGCATGCCTTGATCCGCCTGCTGCACTGGGCCAAGCGCCACGGCCTGGCCGTCGCGATCGAAGACCTGGACTTTGCTGCGGACAAGACCCGGGAGAAGCACGGGCGGCGCAAGCGGTTCCGCACGCTCATCTCCGGCATGCCCACCTCGAAGCTGCGCAGCAGGCTGGTGTCGATGGCCGCCGAGCTCGGCGTCACCATCGTCGCCGTCGATCCCGCCTACACCAGCCGGTGGGGCGCCCAGCACTGGCAAAAGCCCCTGACCACGAAGACACGCCACACCACGCGCCACGACGCTGCCGCCGTGGCGATCGGCAGGCGCGCTCTGGGATGCCCGATCCGGCGACGGACGGCACCGCCCCCACAGCACCGGAGCGATGCGGTGGGGCATCGGACCGTCCAGGCCGCATCGGATCTCCCGGGGCGTGAGGAAACCCGCCCCCGCATTCCCGGACCACGGACACGATCCGTCGGCGCTGGATGCGGAGCGAAAGCGGGGGACCAGTGTGCCCACAACCGTTCGGGGCACACGGCTGAGCACGAGTCCTGGCACCAGGACTCACTCCCGCTCAGTCTCTAGAAACGGTCCTCGACGTCGATGACGAGCTCACGCATCTCCGTGACGGCCAGCAGGACCCTGATCCGCTGACCTGTGCGTGAGAGAGGCAGGCCATGGCGTACAGCGTTGTCCACGAGCCGTGCGAGCACCTCCGTGGCGGCGTGGATGTCCCCAAGCCAGCTTGTCGGCCGGCATGGTTCCGGAGGCGGCGGGAGAGGCGGCGTCGGCAGTGGTGGCTCTGTTGGACGAGGACCGCGTGTGGTTCAACGGACTTCCCCCTCGTGGGGGGTTGGTGCGCGTTCACGGACGTGACCACAGCTATGCAGAAACGTTCCGCCATCGCAATGCGTGGCACCACGAGGCGCTCGGTTAACGTTTCAATTACTTTGCACTCGCCCAGGGCGGGACGCCCACGCTCCACGACCCCAGGAGTGCCAGGGGCAGGAGATCGACTCCGGCTCACACCAGGGGACCAGGGCGTATCTACGCGGTGTCCTCGGCGTCCGCCGAATTCGGCAGCAGGCTGCGCATCAGCGCGCAGTCATGCGGGCCCTCCAGCCCGTTGACGGCCTGGGTGACGGCTTCGGCCAGCGCCCCGGAGGCTTCCCGGAGGAGTCGCCGCGCCTTGTCGGTGAGCGTGACCTGGACGCCGCGCCGGTCGCCGCACGCGGTGCTGCGGGTTATCAGCCCTGCGTGCTGAAGGCAGGCCACCTGGTAGGTGAGCCGGGTCTTGGGGCGGCCGAGGCGCTCGGCGATCTGTGTCATGCGCAGGCCGGTGGCGGGCCCGTCGGCCAGGAGGCACAGCACCAGGAACTCGTCGTGAGAGACGCCGAGCGTCTCCTTCACACGTGAACGCAGTTGCTGCTCGATCGCACCCGCCGCAGCTAGCAGCCCCATCCATGCGCGCAGTTCGGGGGGCAGCAACGCGGACTCGCCTGCCGCATCACGTTCGGGCAGGTCGGCGAGGTCGGGAGAGTCAGCCATGGCGTCCCAGTCTACCTGTTGTCCAATTTTGGAGTATCGACTAGCCTGCGGTCATCCAGATTTGGACGACTGGGGGGCGACGCCTCCCCTGCACCTGCTGACCCCACGCAATCCCCTCAGGAGGACTTCATGACCGTGGCAATCGAAACCGGTACCTGGCAGCTCGATCCCGCCCGCTCCACGGTGGGTGTGCGGCACAAGACGATGTGGGGCCTGGTCACCGTGAAGGGCACCTTCACCGGTCTCAGCGGCGGAGGCGAGGTCGGCTCCGACGGTTCCGCCAGCGGTTCGATCACCCTGGCCGCCGCCTCCCTGGACACCAAGAACGCCAAGCGCGACACGCACCTGCGATCCGCCGACTTCTTCGACGCGGACCGGCACCCCGAAATCACCTTCGTGGTGCGCAGCGCGACGGCCGGAGGGGACAAGACGGTCCCGGTTGCCGGTCAGGTGACCGTGCGGGGCATCAGCCGTCCGCTGTCCTTCACGGCGCAGCTCACCGAGGCGAGCGCCGACGCGGTCACGCTCACGACGGAGTTCACCGTGGAGCGGGAGCAGTTCGGCATGGACTGGAACCAGCTGGGCATGATGCGCGGCCGCACCACTGTCACCGCGTCCCTCCGCTTTGCCCGCGCCACGTCCTGAGCACGCTCGAGCAAACGAGGTCCGGCACCCGTGTGGCGAGGTCTCAGCGTTCGAGGACGAGCGCGAGGCCCTGGCCGACGCCGATGGACAGGGTTGCGACGCCGGTGCCGGAGCCCTTGGCGGCGAGCTGGTGGGCGACGGTGCCGGCGAGGCGGGCGCCGGAGGCGCCCAGGGGGTGGCCGAGGGCGATCGCGCCGCCCTGCGGGTTGAGGATCGCGGGGTCGAACTCGGGCCACTCGGCCACGCAGCCGAGGACCTGGGCGGCGAACGCCTCGTTCAGTTCGAGCACGTCGAGGTCGGCGAAGGTCTTGCCCGCCTTGCCGAGTGCGCGGTTGACGGCCTCGACGGGGGCCAGACCGGAGTAGTGCGGATCGATGGCCGACACGCCGGTGGCGGCGATACGCCGGGTGGTGGAGTACAGCTCGGTGTGCCCGGCCGGGAACGGCTTGTCTGACTTGGGCAGCACGTACGGCGCCCGGGTCATCGACTCCACTCCCCCGGCCACGGCGACGGAGGCGTCATGGTCTAGCTCCTCCTGCTGCGCTGCCGTCCCGCCCGCACAGCCAGCCAAGCCCCACATGTGACCAACAGGGCCGCCACTGTGGCCGCGATGTGCATAGCGCTGGCGCCCGTGTCAGGGAGGTGGGGGCCGGCGTGGCTCGGTGCAGGAGCGGGAGTGGGCGGCTGCGGCGTGGGGCTGGGTGGACGACTGTCCGAGGGCGACGGGGAGGGGCTGTCGCTAGGAGGCGGAGCGGGGCTGTCGCTAGGAGACGGAGAGGGAATGTCCGACGGCGACGGCGACGCGCCGCTGTCGTCGCACCGCAGGTTGGCGGCGAACGGAAAGTAGTGGATCTCGCCGGCGTTCACAGGACCGCCCGACCCGGCCGTGGGACCCGCGGTGAGCGTCTTGGCGATGATGTCGCCCTGGATGTTGGTGGGATCCAGGTCGGTCAGGTTCGCGCGCGGCGCGTAGATGGTGCCGTCGAGGGTGTCGCCGTCGGCGATCGTGATGTCCGTGGCATCGGGGAAGTCCCACAGCATGTACGGGGCGTTGACACCGGACACGCCGGCCAGGTTGGGCGTGTGCCAGGTGAAGGTGCCGCCGGTGGCGGTGGTGTCCACGACGACGAGGAACGGGGTGTCGGCGGACGGCTGGTCGAGGAAGGTGAGGTTGGCGATGTTGTTGAGCGTCTCACCTGTGACGTGGAGGACATTCGTCTCGCCCGGGGTCAGTGCGATCTTGACGTTGGAACCGGGTGCCACTGTCTGCTGGTCGGGCAGCGGGTTTTCGTTGCCGTCCAGGAGGGTGACGTTGTTCGCGCATGCGGCCATGGTGTCGGCACGGTCGCGAAAGGTGGAGAAGAGGGAAGGGAAGTCCATCAGGTCAGCGGGGCCGACCGCTGCGGCGGGCTCGCGGGTGGTCAACTCGATGTGCGGAATGGCGGCGTAGCCGCCTCCGGTGCGGCCGATGTGCGTGTTGACCTCGGCGCCGTTGGCGTCAGTGTTCATGACCTGGCTCCCGGTCATGTCGCCGATCTTCACGTAGCCGTTCTGCAGCACCCTCAGCACCCCCGTCGGATCGCTGGCGGCGTAGTCGACGCGACCACCGACCAGGAGCGCTGTCGGCTGCGCGTCGCCCGGAGCTGTGAACGAACCCGGGGTGTGCAAGGCGACGTTGTAGCCGGAGCCGAAGCTCAGATCGCCCCCGATGGCGACTGGCCCCTCGCTCTCGGTACTGCCCAGCACGGCGTCACCTTCCGTGACGACACCGAATCCGTTGCTGCCGTCTACGGGGTTGCCGATCGAGACAGTGTCGGCGGCGGCGGTCCCGCCGAGCGCGGCGGTGAGCAGAGCCAGGCAGCCGCCGCAGGCGGCCAGGCTCATGGTTTTCGTTGTTGTGGCCATACGCGCACGGTAGGGAGACAGCTGGCCCCTGGGTCGGTAGGCGCCGCCTCAAGGCCATGCTCACGCAGTCTGAGTTCAGCAGAACGGACCACTCAACTGGGCGTTGCGCTGCGGCAGGTCGCCCAGGGAGTTGAGTTGAGCGAGGAGTAGGTCTGGCCTTCGGCGTCGACTTCGGCGGCTGTTTCGGCGTCGTAGAGGGTGAGCGACCAGAAGAGCTTGGACGGGGGCCAGCGGGCAGGTCGATGCGGTCGGTGTGTGGGCCCGTCAGCAGCTCGCCGCTGCGGTCGACGTAGGCGTTGGCGTACTTGGCACCCGCGCCACCCGGGAGGTCATCATGCCGGAGCTGATCGAGTAGTGGTTGATGTACATGTGGGCTTTGGCGTTGACGTCGGTGTGGCCGGTGGCGCGGTCGCGGTACTCCTCGTCGAGCAGGGTGTGCATGAAGTCGACCGCAGGTGACCCATGGCGTGGGCGGCTGCTTCAGCCATGGCGGAAGTCGCCGATGACGATGACCTGACGCCGGACGAGTTCCTCTACGTACGGGTTCGGTCGTAGGGCAGGGCCGTATGCCCAGTCCATGACGTCCAAACCGCCAACGTGTGTGACGGTAGTCGTGGATACGGAGGTCAGCGACCAACTGGGCTGCCTCGGCCGCGGAATTGCCGCGCGCAGCATTCGGTCGGCGGCGCAGGCCGCAGCGGCGACCCGCAGTGGGTCACTCCACAGGGCCTGCTCTCTCCATGGCCGTGGTGCGCGCGAAGGGTGCGCGCCGCGTACAGGAGTGCAGGGTCTCCGCTGCGGAGCATCGACGGCGTGAGCAGCATGATGAGCACGGCCGTAAGAAGGACGAGTTGCCTGTCACTGGCCGTCGGCGTCCCTTCGAGCCAGGCATTGATCCACGATGCTGTTGTCGCAGCAGCAGTGCATCGCCCAACTCGGCTTCTCAGCCGTCATCCAAGGAGACCACGCTCGCTCCACTTCACTGCTTGAACAGGCCCTGGCCATGTCCGAAGCACAAGGAGACACATAGCACCGCTGCACCACGTGGGGCATCTCGCGCTTCACCAGCCGGGCGAGGGCGGGCAGTTGACGGTACGAGGCGGCTCCGGTCAGCCGATCCGCAGCACCCCCTCGGCTCCGGCGGCGAAGCGCCCGACCCTCGCGACGGCCTCGTCGACGGCCTTGAGGATGCGCTCCGCGTCGGTGCGGAACACCTCGCCGGCGCCGGTCAGCGCGACCTGCCAGCAGCCCACGGCTGCCACACCGATAAGAGCACAGCGCTAAGACAGGTGTCCGAGCTCGTGCGACGCGGCCTTCACCGTGCTGTGCAACTCGCCGGTCACTTCTGCGAGGTGTTCCGGCGTGCCGATGCTCTCCGGCAGCACGACGGAGATGGCGAGCGGCAGCGGGTCATTCGCCGCGAACACGGGTGCCGCGATGGAGATGATGCCGGGGATGACGCCGCCGTGCGTCACGGCGTGCCCGCGCTCGCGGATCTCGGCGCGCGTGGCGGCGACGCGCTCGCGCGTCCAGTCGGCGCCCTTGGCCCGGAGTTCGTCGCCGAGCACCTCGTCCGTGAGGCTCTCGGGCAGGTACGCGAGGAAGACCTGGCCGACCGATGACGCGAGCAGGGGAAGCGTGGCACCGACCCGCACCGTCAGCGGGAGCGGGCGGGTGCCGTACGCCCAGCTCACGACGATCGGGCCGCGGTCGCCCCAGACGGCGAGGTTCACGGAGTGACCGGTGCGGTCCCTCAGCCGCATCGCGTGGCCGCTCGCGACCGCCACCTCGTTGGTGCGCCGCAGCGCCTCGGCCCCCAGGCGGCGCATGGCGGCCCCGAAGTCGTAGAGGCCCGACGCGGGGTCCTGCGAGGTCAGCCCTATGCGGCCGAGGCTGACGAGATAGCGGTGCACCTTGCTGGGCTGCATCCCGCTCGCCTGCGCGATCGCCGAGAGGCTGAGCGCGCCTCCGCCGCTCTCCAGCGCGAGCAGTACGCGCATCGCGGTTTCGACCGACTGGATCCCCTGTCGCCCGAGGCCGTCGGAAGCCGTGGGCTCCGGGTTCTCCCCGTTCTCGGTCGGGCCAGTCGACGCCACAGAGCCATCCTCTTCCTGCCGGTGCATGAACGCGCTCAGCGTATAGGAGCGCTCGGCCCGCCCTCTTCCCCGCTTTGGCCTGCGGGTTTCCGTGCGGGCGGACCGCGCGTGCGAGCTCGCACAGCAAGTTTCGCATTCACTATTGCGTAACGCCTTACGTTCTGGTGAACTGCGAGCGGTGGCCCTCCCGGCCACCCGGCCGCTCCCCGCCGCTCTGGCGGCCGACCCGGCGGCCGCCCAGAACCGCCTCCGGCTGCGAACACGCCGGCGACACCCTCACACGCCCGGCCCTCCGTCACCTCACACGCCCGGCCCCACCCCGTAGCCGCCGCTCGCTCATACCCGGCGTGTCACCCGAACCCATGCCATGAACCGAGGAGAACTCCGCAATGAAGCTGATAGGCCTCGAAGAGCACTTCGTGACCCCGGACTTGGTGGGCCACGGCGCGTCCACCGCGTCCATCGCGCAGCCGAGCGCCTGGGCCGAGGCCTCCCGGAGGCTCCTCGATCTCACCGAGGAGCGCCTCGACGACATGGACGCCGCCGGTCTGGACATGCAGGTCCTCTCCCTCAACTCCCCCGGCATCCAGGCGGAGAAGGACCCCGCGGCGGCCGTGCGCCAGGCGGCCACGGTCAACGACTTCCTGGCCGGTGTCATCGCCGGGCACCCCGACCGCTTCTCCGGTTTCGGTGCCCTGCCCCTGCAGGACCCCAAGGCCGCGGCCGACGAACTGGAGCGTGCCGTGACGCAGCTCGGCCTGCGCGGCGCCCTCGTCAACGCGCACACCCACGGCATGTACCTGGACGACCCGGCCCTGCGCGTCGTCTGGGAGCGTGCCGAGCACCTCGACGTACCGCTCTATCTGCATCCGGCCAACGGCGTCGACACCGCGCACGTGTTCTCTGGGCACCCGGAGCTCGTCGGCCCCATGTGGAGCTGGGGAGTCGACACCGCCACCCATGTCCTGCGGCTCATATTCGGCGGCGTGTTCGACGAATTCCCGAACGCCAAGCTGCTGCTCGGACACATGGGCGAGGGACTGCCCTTCGTGCTGTGGCGCATGGACTCGCGCTGGGACTTCCACGCGCACCACGGCATCGAGCTCAGGCGCGGGCGCCCCTCGGAGTACATCCGCCACAACCTCTACATCACGACCAGCGGCGTCTGCTCCCCCGCGCCCCTGCTCACCGCCCTGCTCTCGATGGGCGCCGACCACATCCTCTTCGGCACCGACTACCCCTTCGAGGACATCGAGACGGCCACGAACTTCCTGCGCACCGCGCCGATCAGCGAAGCCGACCGGCTCAAGATCGGCCACCAGAACGCGGAGAAGCTCCTCGGCCTCGCCCCCGCGGCCGCGTACGCGGGTGTCTGACCGGAGCCGGAAGCCGTGACACGCCAGCCGGAACCCGCACCGGAACAGAAGGGAACGCACGTGTACGACGTCGCCGTCATCGGGTACGGCCCCGTGGGCATGGTCACCGCGGCACTGCTCGGGCAGGCAGGCCACGACGTGATCGTGCTCGAGCGCTACCCCACCCTCTACAACCTTCCACGCGCCGCCATCTTCGACGACGAGACGATGCGGACGTTCGACCGTCTCGGCATCGCCCGCGACCTGCTGCCCACCCTGCACGTCCAGCGGAACTACGAATGGCGCAACGGCGCGGGCGAGTTGCTCATCGAGCACGACTTCGCCGCCGTCGGGGGCCAGGGCTGGGCGGAGTGGTACATGATGTACCAGCCGTACCTCGAGGAGGCCCTCGACGGCGTGGTCCGCGGTCTCGGGAACGTCGAGATCCGCATGGGCTCCCGGGTCACCGCACTCCAGAGCACGCACCACGGCGTGGACATCCACGTCGAAGGAGACGACGCCGTCGTCTCGGCCCGGTACGTGGTGGCCTGCGACGGCGGCAACAGCTTCACCCGCGGATGGCTCGGCATCGAGCAGGAGGACTACGGATTCTCCGAGCCGTGGATGGTCTGCGACTTCCGTCTGACCGGTGCCGCGGACGTCCCGAAGGCCCGCCAGGTCTGCGACCCCGAGCAGCCGATATCGATCATCTCGCTGGGGCCCCGCCACCACCGGTTCAGCTTCATGCTCGACTCGGCGGAGTCCTTCCCCGTGGAGCGGGAGCCCGACCGGGTGTGGGCACGGGTCGGCGCCTACCTCGACCGCGAGCAGGCCGAGCTCATCCGGGTCGCCACGTACACGTTCCGTTCGCTCGTCGCGGAGCGCTGGCGCACCGGCCGGATCCTGCTCGCCGGGGACGCGGCCCACCAGATGCCGCCCTTCCTCGGGCAGGGCATGTGCTCGGGCATCCGCGACGCCCAGAACATCGCCTTCAAGCTCGACGCCGTGCTGCGCGGCGCCGACGACGCACTGCTCGACACCTACCAGAGTGAACGCGAACCGCATGTGCGGGCCATCATCGCCAAGGGCATCGAGCTGGGACGCGTACAGACCATGCGCGATCCGGTGGCCGCGGCCGAGCGGGATGCCCGCCTGATCGCCCAGCGCGCGGCGAACGGGCACCCCGACAAGATGCGCTTCCCGGGCCTCGGTCCGGGCCTGCACGACGAGTCCCCGCAGGCAGGGCTGCTGATGCCGCAGGGCCGGGTGGAGTCGCACGGCACCGAGGGGCTTTTCGACGACGTGCTCGGCCGCGGATTCGTGCTCCTCGTCGACGGCCGTGACGGCACCTCGCTCGACGCCTCGGCCGCCGAGCTCGCCGACGGGCTCGGCGTGGCCGTCCACCACCTGACCGATCGCCGCCTCACCACCGAGGGGATCACCGATGTCGGCGGCGTCTACGGGCGCTGGTTCGACGAGACCGGCCGCGCCGCCGTCCTGTGGCGGCCCGACTTCTACATCCTCGGCACCGCGGGCGTCCTGTCCGACGTCCCGGCGCTCCTGAAGACACTTGCCATCGCAGTCGAGCCGGTCCAGGCTCCTGCCACCGTCGCAGAAAGGATCCGGCCATGACCGCACCGTCCGCCATAGGCCCGGCCGTCCGCAGAGTGCCCGCGAGCACGTTCATCCTGCTCGCCGCCTGGGTCGTCGCGTCCCTCGAGGGCTACGACCTCGCCGTGTACGGCGTCACCGTGCCCGCGATCCTGGGCGACCCCTCGCTCGGCATCGACAAGGCGGAGGCCGGCACCATCGGCTCGCTCGTCGGCATCGGGATGCTGGTCGGCGCGGCACTCGCCGGAGCCCTCGTCCACCGCACCGGGCCGCGCCGGCTCCTGCTCGCCGGCACCACCGTGTTCACGGTCGGCATGGCGGTCTGCGCGGTCGCCGGCGGCGTCCCGTCCTTCGGCGCCGGACGCCTGGTCGTGGGCCTCGGCCTGGGCGTCGTGCTGCCGACGATCAACGCCTTCGTCGCCGACCTCAGCCGGCCGGACCGCCGCAGCCGCAACGTCGCCCTGATCATGAGCGGCTACGCGGCCGGCGCCCTGCTCTCCCCACTGCTCGGCACGGCCCTGCTCCCAGACGTCTCGTACCGCTGGCTCTACGTGATCGGCGTGCTCCCGGTGTTCGTAGCGCTGCCGCTGGTGCTCCGGCTCCCGGAGAGCCCGTTCCACCTCAGCCGTACGGGCCGGACGACCGAGGCGAGGGCCGTGGAGGAGCGGCTGGGCCTCGCCCCCTCCGACGTCGCGCCGACCTCGGACCCGGGCCGCTGGCTCGGCCTCGGCTCGCTGCTGACCGGCGGCCTCGCGGTGTCGACCGTACTCTTCTGGGCCATGTCCTTCTGCGGGCTCCTGCTCGTCTTCGGCATCAGCACCTGGCTGCCCAGCATCATGCAGGCCGCCGGCTTCTCCCTGGGGTCGGCGCTGCTGCAGACGGCGGCCATGTGGCTGGGCGTCGGCTTCGGCGCCATCGTCGGCGGACGTGTCGCGGACGCGCTCGGCGCCAAGCGCGTCGTGGTCGTCGCGTTCCTGGTCGGCACCCTGAGCCTGATCGCGATGAGCACACGCCCCCCGACGCCCGTCATGTTCGTGCTCATGTTCATCAGCGGATTCGGCTTCATCGGTTCGCAGATCCTCGGCAACGCGTTCATCGTGACGCGGTATCCGGACGCCGTGCGGGGCAACGGCCTCGCGTGGGCCCTGTCCGTGGGGCGTTTCGGCGCCATCGTGGGTCCGTCGCTGGGCGCCTTCGTGCTCGCCTCGGGCGCCGGCGTCGAGTGGGCCTTCTACGCCTTCGCCGGACCCGCGCTCCTCGGGGCGGTCGCTGCGGGCGCCGTACCGCGGGTGCGGGCGGTGACGGCGTGACGGCTCTCCTCCCGTCTGCGGTCGTCTACGAGTCCTGGGGCCAGCGGGTCGTCTTCGGCTCGGGCACCGCCCGGGCCGACGTGGCGGCGCAGGTCGCCGGGCTGGGCGCGACCCGTGTCCTGCTGATCGCGGCCGAACGGGAACGCGCTCTGGCCGAGGACGTCTGCAAGGACGTTCCCGTCGTGGCGACTTTCAGCGCCGTCAGGCCGCATGTGCCGGCCGAGGTGGCGGAAGCGGTGCGGTCGGCCGCCCGCGAGCACGCGGCCGACCTGCTGCTGAGCATCGGCGGAGGATCGACGACGGGCACCGCCAAGGCGGCGGCGCTCACCACCGGGCTGCCGATCCTCGCCGTCCCCACGACCTACGCCGGTTCCGAGGCGACCCCTGTCTGGGGTCTCACCGAGGACGGCCACAAGCGCACCGGCGTCGACCCGAAGGTGCTCCCCCGCGTCGTCGTCTACGACGCCACCCTCATGCTGTCGCTGCCGACACGCCTGTCGGTGACATCGGGGCTCAACGCCCTCGCCCACTGCGTCGACGCGTGGTGGGCACCGCGGCACAATCCGATCAGCTCCGCGCTGGCCGTCGAGGGCGTCCGGTCGCTGGCGTCCTCGCTGCCGCGCATCGTCGCCGACGGCCAGGACGTTGCAGCCCGTCGCGACATCCTGTTCGGCACCTACCTCGGGGCCGTCGCCTTCGCCGGTGCCGGTTCCGGACTGCACCACAAGGTGTGCCACGTCCTCGGCGGCGCGTACGACCTCGAACACGCCGCCCTGCACTCCGTCGTCCTGCCGCACGTGGCCGGCCTCAACCTGCCCGCTGCGCCCGACGCGGCGCGCCACCTCGGAGCGGCGCTCGACGACGGAACCGACCCCTTCGACGCGCTGCTCGACCTCTACGCGACGCTCGACCCGCCGCGCTCGCTCCACGATCTGGGCCTCGCCGAGCAGGAGCTCGACCGGGCCACCGACCTGGTCATGGCACAGGTGCCGGACACCAACCCGCGCCGGGTGACACACAACGCGATGCGGCAGCTGCTGGGGCGCGCACACCGCGGAGACACCCCGGTGCTGGTCCCCCTCACCGACGTATGAGACACGGCCCCCGACCCTCGATCGAAAGAGCACATCGATGTCAGAGACGGCAGACGAACGCACCGCCGACATCCTGGATGTCAGTGGGCTACAAGGCCGCCGCGAGCAGGAGGTGACCGACAAGGTCGTCGCGAGCTTCGACTCCGCGAAGGACGAACGGTTCCGCGAGGTGATGCAGGCGCTCGTGCGGCACGCCCACGCGTTCGTACGCGAGACCCGGCTCACCGAGGACGAGTGGACCGCCGCGATCGAGTTCCTGACGGCGGCCGGACGCATCACCACCGACACACGCCAGGAGTTCGTGCTGCTCTCGGATGTCCTCGGCATCTCCATGCTCACTGTCGCGGTGAACGAACCGAACCTCGGTGACGCGACGGAATCCACCGTTCTCGGTCCGTTCTTCGTCCAGCACTCGCCTCGGATCGAGCTGGGCGGCGACATCGCGCACGGGGCGAGCGGCGAGCCGTCGTGGGTCAGCGGCGCGGTCACGGACACCGACGGCAACCCGGTCGCCGGGGCGCGCATCGAGGTGTGGGAGGCCGACGACGCCGGCATGTACGACGTCCAGTACGACGACGGCGCCCTCGCGGGGCGCGCACACATGTTCACCGACGCCGAGGGCCGCTACCGGTTCTGGGGTCTGACCCCCACGCCGTACCCGATCCCGGACGACGGCCCCGTCGGCCGGCTCCTCGCCCATGCGGGCCGTTCACCGATGCGCGCACCGCACCTGCACTTCAGGGTGACGGCGCCCGGCTTCCACACGCTCACCACGCACATCTTCGTCTCCGGCGACCCGTATCTGGACACCGACTCGGTCTTCGGCGTGAAGCACTCGCTCATCCGTCCCTTCGACCGTCACGAGGCCGGTACGCCGGCGCCGGACGGGCGCCGACCAGAAGGCACGTGGACGTCGGTGCGCTTCGACATCGTCCTCAGGGCGGAGTGAGGGCTCCTCCTCCGGAGCGGGTCCGGAAGGGGCACGGCATCCGCCCCGGCCATCGGCCGACGCGGGGTCGCGAAGCGACGTGCACCACACTGTCTTCTGTGACCCCATCTTGCCGCTCGCTGGCACTGTGCCGGCAGGCACTGACCCGGGAAGGACCAACGGCGTGATCATTTTCGGCACCAAGGGCTACCTGTACCAGCTCGCCATACTGACGCTGGTGTGCGGCCACTGCGGCAACCCCTCCGCGCACACGCTCAAGAAGCGCGTCACGAAGTTCACGCTGTTCTTCGTGCCGCTGTTCCCCTTCTCGACGAAGTACATGACGCAGTGCACCTTCTGCGGCGCGGAGCAGAAGCTGACCAAGGAGCAGGCCGAGCAGCTGCAGGCGCAGGGTGCGAGCGGCCAGGGCGTTCAGACGCACGGGCAACCGCGGCAGCAGCCGTACCAGTCCTGAGTACCGGCAGGTGGACCATGGCATGGCCGGCCGGCGGAGGCGGGTCGCCCCCGTCAGCCGGCCGGCCAGGTGGCCGGGACGGGTCAGGTGATGGGCTCGGCTCCGCTGGCTCAGCTTCGCTCTCTCAACTCAGCGGAGAGCCTGCTCAGGGTGTCGATCACTTCTTGATCGGTCACCTGGCCGAAGTCCTCGTACCACTCGTCGGCGGCGTACAGGGATTCCGGCGCTTGGTGCAGGCACATGAGGTCGGCGCTCTCCTCCCGGAGCGTGGCGGCGGTGCTCGGGGCGCAGACGGGGACGGCCACAATCAGCCGAGCGGGCTGCCGGCGTCGCAGATGGCGCACGGCAGCACGCATCGTGACGCCGGGGGTGAGCCCGTCATCGACGAGGATCACGGTCCGCCCTTCGATGTCCGGTGCGTGGCGGCCGCTGCGGTAGAGAGCTTCGCAGCGGTACAGCTCGGTCCGTACCCGGGCAACGTACGAACCGAGCCTGTCCTCGGTCAGGTCGAGCATCGCGAGGGCCCGTCGGTCGTACAGAGGCGGGTCGTCGGCGACGATCGCGCCGATCACCGTCTCCGGCGCGCCGGGGGCACAGATCTCCTGGGCCACGAGGACATCGAGGGGCGCGTGCAGGGCGCGGGCGACCTCCGCGGCCACAGGGACGCCCCCGCGCGACACAGCAAGGACGAGGGTGCCGGCAAGCTCACCGTCGGCTGCCCATACCAGCAGCCGGAGGCCGAGGTCATCGCCGGCGTGCCGACGGTCGTGGAATCGCATGTGCCTCTCCTGCCAGAAGAACGACCGGTCCGCCGGTCTCAGCCTGCCCACTCCAGCAATCGCTCCCAGCCTTCCGCGGACCTCAACTGCGCAAGCGACTGCTTCTCCAGCTGACGCACCCGTTCGCGGGTGAGGCCCACCTGCTGGGCGACTTCCTCCAAGGTGCGGGGCCGGCCGTCGTGCAAGCCGTAGCGCAGCGAGAGAATCATGGACTCGCGGTAGGGCAGGGCGCCTATCGCCTCGCGGAGTTGCCGGGCGAAGGCGTGGAACTCCGCGACGTCCGCGGCCTGCAGGACCTCGGAGTCCGGGATGAGATCGCCGACCACGGTCTCGCCGTTCTCGCCCACCGGTGTGTCCAGGCTGATGGGTTCGCGGCCCACCCGGCGAAGCCAGATCACCTTGTCCACCGGGATGTCGGCCTCCTCGGCGACTTCCTGGGGTGCGGGCTCCCGGCCGAGACGGAGTTGCAGCCGGCGTTCCACCTTGGCGATCTTGGACAGTTGCTCCACGACATGCACGGGCAACCGCACGGTGCGGGCGTGCTGCGCCAGCCCGCGTTCGATCGCCTGACGGATCCACCAGGTCGCGTACGTCGAGAACTTGAACCCCTTGGTGGGGTCGAACTTCTCGACGGCCCGGATCAGCCCGAGGTTCCCGTCCTGAATGACGTCCAGGAGCGGCAGACCGCGGCGCGCGTGCCGCTTGGCCATGGCCACCACGAGGCGGAGATTGGCCCGGATCATATGGTCCTTGGCCTGCTGGCCGGCGCGGGCCAGCTCCTGCAGGCTGCGCCGCTCTTCCGGCGGCAGAACGCGCTCGCCCGCCTCTTCCTGCCGCAATAGTTCGGCAGCGTCCACCCCGACCCCGATGCGCTGTGCCAGCGTTACTTCCTCCTCCGCACTGAGCAGCGGGGTGGAACCGACCTGCGACAGATACTGGCCGAGCAGATCGGGCTCGTCGTCGGGCTCACCAAGCTCGGTCCAGCGCCGGGCACTGCGAGCCTGAGTCGCCGAAGGCATGTGCCTGTCCTTCCCTGTGTGCGTCGACGCCAGCCGTGTGGTGCGGTGGTGCTCGTCGGGCTGCCGTCGGCCTCCGTGCGGTGGATCGGATGGGCCCGCCCGTTCGTCCGCCGCCGGAAGCGTCTTACGAGTACCCATGCGCCCTGCCGTCGAACTATGGACGGGCGGCCGGTGCGGCGATGGACGTGGCGTGAGGTTGGAGAGGTTGGAGAGGTGCAGAGGGGGAACCCAGACGAAGTCCGCGACGTCGTTCCGGGGTGCCTATGAGTCGTATCGCCGCCGTACACAAGGTTCTGGCACCGTATCGGCATGATCAGCACGAGATCACCGAAATCGCCCAGGCCAGCCTGCCCGGTGTGGATCCGGCGGTTCTCGACCGGCTGCACACCGCGGCGAAGGTCCGGTCCCGCCATACCGTGCTGCCGCTCGACGCGTACGCCTCTCTCGACGACTTCGGCAAGGCCAACGACGCGTTCATCAGCAACGCGGTGGAGATGGGCTCCGATGCCGTCGAGGGCGCGCTGCGGACCGCCGGCATTCCGCCCGACGCCGTGGACCTGCTGATGTTCGCCTCGACGACGGGCATGGCTGCTCCCTCGATCGACGCCCGCCTGGTCGATCTGCTCGGTCTCCGGCCGGATGTCAAACGACTGCCCGTCTTCGGACTCGGATGCGCCGCCGGAGCGGCAGGAATCGCCAGGCTGCACGACTATCTGCGTGGCTGGCCCACACATGTCGCGGTGCTGGTGACGGTCGAACTGTGCTCGCTGACCTTCCAGCGGGACGACACGTCACCGGCCAACCTGGTGGGCAGCGCGCTCTTCGGGGACGGTGCCGCCGCGCTGGTCGCGCAGGGGTGCGAGGCGCACACCAGGGATACGGCGATGCCCCCGGCTGACGGGGACGGACAGGTGGACGGGCCGGTGATCGTGGCCTCCCGCAGCCGTTTCTACCCGGACACGGAGCGGGTCATGGGCTGGGACATCACCAGCGACGGGTTCCACATCGTGCTAGATCCTGGAATTCCCGGGATCGTCCGCGCGCATCTTGCCGCCGACGTCGACGGCTTCCTCGGCGACCACGGCCTGACCAGGCGCGACATCGGGACGTGGATCTGCCATCCTGGCGGACCGAAGGTCCTGGACGCCATCGCCGAGACGCTCGACCTGCCGGACGGAGCCCTCGACGCGAGCTGGGGCTCGCTCGCCGAGGTGGGGAACCTCTCCTCGGCGTCGGTCCTGCACGTGCTGTGGGACACGGCCCGGCGCAGGCCGCCGGCCGGAACATGGGGACTGCTGTCGGCTCTCGGACCCGGTTTCTGTGCCGAACTCGTCCTGCTGCGTTGGTGAGGCGGGACACCGGCGGTGATCTGGTACACGCTGCTCATCGGGGCGGTCGCGGTCGAGCGGCTGGCCGAACTGGTAGTGGCCCGCCGCAACCGTCTCTGGAGCCTGGCCCACGGCGCCGTCGAGGCCGGGCAGCGGCACTACCCGGCCATGGTGCTGCTGCATACCGGTCTGCTCGCCGGATGCCTGACGGAGGTATGGGCGGCCGGCCGTGCGTTCGTGCCCCTCGTGGGCTGGCCGATGCTGGCCGTCGTCATGGCCGCGCAGGGCCTTCGCTGGTGGTGCATCGCCGCGCTGGGCCGGCGGTGGAACACGCGCGTGCTCGTGGTCCCCGGCATGCCTCTGGTGACCAGCGGCCCGTACCGGTGGCTGCGCCACCCGAACTACGCTGCCGTGGTGGCCGAGGGCATCGCTCTGCCGTTGGTGCACAACGCCTGGATGACCGCTGTCGTCTTCACCGTGTGCAATGCCGCGGTGTTGACCGTACGGATCCGCTGTGAGGACGCCGTCCTGGCAACGGCAGGGGCCGCACGCATCGATCACGTCTCGGGGTGACGGGCTGCTCGGACGGCGCCACCCGTGCGGTCATCGGGGAACGGTCTGGGTGACGCGCCACAGGCGGCGGGGCAGTTCGCCCTCCTCGAAGCTGTGGACGTCGTCGAGCTGCCATCCTTCGGTCAGGGCGTCGACGAGGTGGCGGGGGAAGAAGTGGACGGCGAAGCCGCCGTGCTCGTAGATGTCGTCACCGTGGGCGATACCGCCGCCGTAGTGGGCGTCACCCGTGTGCCGGACGGTGTAGACGAAGATGCCGCCGGGCCGCAGGACCCGCCTGACCTCGCCGACCAGGCCGTGGATCTCCTCCGTGGACAACGCCATGCACAGCAGCATGTGCGCGAAGACCGCGTCGACGGAGGCGTCGGGCAGGGGCAGCGGGTCGCGGACGTCGTGCACCACGGTGTCGACCCGCTCGGCCACGCCCTGGGTCTGCGCGGCCTCCTGCAGGTGCGACAGGGCTACGGGGCTGAAGTCGGCGGCCTGCACAGTGAAGCCTTCGCGGGCGAAGTACAGCGCGTCACGGCCGTGCCCCGCGCCCAGCTCGAGCACGTCGCGGGCCCCGGCCGCACGGAAGGCCTCGGCGGCGTGGCGGGCCGGGGCGGACGGCAGGCCGCCGTACATCTCCGGATGGATGCGGTAGGTGCTCTGCCAGTGCTCGCGCTGGACTTGGGCCAGCTGATCGTCTTTCCCGTGTGCCATTGCTTGCCCGTGTGCCCTTGCTTTCCCGTGTGTCATTACGCCGAAGGACCCCACTCGCCCGTACCCGGCCGGTGTGGTGGAGCGTCGCAGGCCGCGCCCGTCCTGTGCCGCTCGACCAGGCGGCCGATGTCGTGCGCGGTGATGATCCCGCCGAGTCGGCCGCCGTCCACGACGAGGATAGGCAGTCCGCCGTCCTCGGAGGCCACGCGGTCCAGGACGCGCTCCAGCTGCTCGTCCGGTGCGGCGACCGTGCACCGTGACATCGGGGTCGCCACATCCCGCACGCGCAGCGACTCCCGCCGCCCGGACGGCACGGCGGCGAGCCGGCGCACCTGCACGACGCCGCTGGGGCGGCCCTCAAAGTCCAGCAGCGGCAGCACGGAATGACCTGCGTGTGCTGCCACCTCGGGCAGGAAGCGGTCCACCGTCAGCCAGTCCGGACCGGTGACCACCGGAGTGGTCATCGCCTCGGCCACCCGTACGCCCCGCACCGCTGTGCCCACCTCGGCCCACCGTCGTTCGGCGGAGGCGATGACCATCACGAACAGGCCGATGAGCGCCAGCCACAACCCGCTCGCCACGCCCCTCAGCAACGCCAGCCAGCCGACCACGGCCAGCGCCGTGCCGACGATCTGCCCACTGCGTCCGGCGGCCCGCTCCCCCCGGTCCCGGTCACCGGTACGCCACCACAGCGCGGCCTGCAGGACCCGGCCTCCGTCCAGCGGTGCGGCGGGCAGCAGGTTGAAGACGCCCAGCATGACGTTCGTCGCGCCCAGCCAGAGCAGCACGGCAACGGGTATCGGCCAGGTCAGCGCCGCGTCCACCATGGCAGCCGTGCCCAGCAGGGCTCCGCCGAGCACCAGGCTGGCGAGCGGCCCGCTGACGGCGACCACGAACGCAGCGCGTGCCGTCGCCGGGCGGTTCATCCGGGTCATCCCGCCCAGCGCCCACAGAGTCATGTCCCGCACCGGGATTCCGGCCCTGCGAGCCGTCAGCGCGTGTGCCGCCTCATGCACCACCAGGCTGGCGAGCAGCAGAAGAGCGCCGAGCACACCGGCGACCGCGTACACGGCCGCGGCCAGGCCGGGCGCGTATCCGGGCAGTGTCCGGCTGGCCAGAGCGTAGGCGAACAGCAGCATCAGCAGCGGCACACTCCAGTGCGCACGCAGCACCACCCCACGCACACTGCCGATCCGGATCGAACCCTTCATCGCCCTCACCTGCCGACGGGAGACGACGCGCGGCCGCCACGGCCGACGAACCGCGATCCGCCCCTCCCTTCACATGGTCCGTCACCGGCCCTCATCACCGGAAACGTCCGACGGCACCACGCACGTCCGGGTCGTGCGGCGAACCGCGCCGCGTTCCGTGCGGCTCGCGGGCGTGATTGCGGGTCGCGGGCGTGTCTGCGGGTACGCGGGGACCGTACTCCGGAGGCTCCGGCCCCGTATCGAGCGCGCGGAGGTGCGGCATGGGCGGCGGACCACGGTCCGGTGGCACGGTGGCGCACCGGCTGATCGAGGACCATCTGGTCGAGGGGCGGATGGTGCCGGGTGAGGAGATCGGCCTGCGTATCGACCAGACCCTCACCCAGGACGCCACCGGGACACTGGTGATGCAGGAACTGGAGGCGCTCGGCCTGGACCGGGTACGTACCGAGGTCAGCGTCCAGTACGTGGATCACAATCTGCTGCAGGCGGACGAGCGCAACGCTGAAGACCACGCCTTTCTGCGCTCGGCGGTACGCCGGTTCGGCATCTGGTACTCCAAGCCCGGCAACGGCGTCTCGCACCCCACCCACATGCAGCGCTTCGGCATCCCGGGCACGACCCTGGCCGGTTCTGACTCCCATACCTGCGCCGCCGGTTCCCTGGGCATGCTCGCGATCGGCGTCGGCGGTCTCGAGGTCGCCCTGGCCATGGCCGGGCAGCCGCTGTATCTGCGTATGCCCGAGATCTGGGGGATACGGCTGACCGGTGCCCTGCCGGAGTGGGTCAGCGCCAAGGACGTGATCCTGGAGATGCTGCGCCGTCACGGAGTCAAGGGCGCGGTGAACCGCATCGTGGAGTACCACGGTCCGGGGCTGGCAGGGCTGACGGCGATGGACCGGCACGTCATCGCGAACATGGGTGCCGAACTCGGCGCGACCACCAGCGTCTTTCCCGCCGACGCAGCGGTGCGCGACTTCCTGCGCACGGAGGGCCGCGAGCAGGACTACACGGACGTCGGCGCCGCATCGGACGCCCGCTACGACCTGCAGGACGAGATCGACCTCTCCACGCTGGAGCCGCTGATCGCCAGGCCCTCCTCGCCCGGCGATGTCGTGCCGGTGCGCGATGTGGCGGGAGAGCGCGTCGATCAGGTGGTGCTCGGATCCTCCGCCAACCCCGGCCTGCGCGACTTCGCCATCGCCGCCGCCATGGTCGAAGGACGGCAGGCCGCGCCCGGAGTCAGCTTCGACGTCAACCCGACCTCGCGGGAGATCCTCCAGGACCTCCTCCGCACGGGGGCGGTCTTCGACCTGATCGCCGCCGGGGCCCGGCTGCACCAGGCGGGATGCCTGGGCTGCATCGGCATGGGCCAGGCACCGGCCGCCGGGAGCAACTCGCTACGGACCTTCCCCCGCAACTTCCCCGGCCGCTCAGGCACCGAGGACGACGCGGTATGGCTGTGCTCCCCGGAGACCGCGGCCGCCTCCGCCCTCACCGGAGCCATCACCGACCCGCGCGACTGGGCCGCTCGGGACGGCGTGACCTACCCCGCCATGGACCTGCCGGAGCGCGCCACGGTCAACACGGCCATGCTCGAGCCGCCGCTGCCCCCGCACGAGGCCGCCGAGGTGGAACTGGAGCGCGGACCCAACATCTCCGCCCTGCCCGACCTCGACCCGCTGCCCGACAGCATCGAGGCCCCGGTCCTGCTCAAGGCGGGCGATCACGTGTCCACCGACGAGATCTCCCCGGCCGGAGCGAAGGCGCTGCCCTTCCGCTCCAACATCCCCAAGCTCGCCGAGTTCACCCTCACCCGCCTCGACCCCGACTACCCGCACCGCGCGGCCCGGCTCCGGGACGCCGGAGGGCACGTCATCGTCGCCGGCGAGAACTGGGGACAGGGCTCCTCCCGGGAGCACGCCGCGATCACCCCGCGCTATCTCGGGCTACGCGTCATCATCGCCAAGTCCTACGCCCGCATCCACTGGCAGAACCTCGCCAACTTCGGCGTACTCGCCCTGGAGTTCGACGACCCCGCCGACTACGACCGCATCACCGCGGGCGACAGGCTGCGGATCGACGGGCTCCGCGCAACCCTCACCCCCGGCACACCGCCGACGCTCCGGGTGCGCAACACCACCCGCAGCGAGGAGTACGCGGTCCATCACCGCCTCTCGGACCGCCAGCGGACAGCCGTCCTGGCCGGCGGCACCATCCCCGCCCTGGCCCATGGGGAGCCGTAGGCACACACTCCGACCGGTAGCGACACGGGAGGCTGCCGATGGACAGGCACCTCTGCGATTACGCGACGTACCTCGCCGCCGTGTGCGAGCGCGGTGGTTACGACGACCGGCAGAGCGCCGAGGACGCCGTTCACATCGTCCTCGGCGTCCTCGGCCGCCGCATCGGACCCGTCATGGCGCGTGAGGTGGCCACCCAGCTCCCCGCGGAAGCCGGTGAGGCCCTCATCGCCGGCTCGGCCGCCACCATGACCTCCTGGGACGTCACCACCTTCGTCACTCGGGTCGCGCACGCGGCAGGCACCCTCGAACAGGAAGCCGCTGCCGATGCCGAGGCCGTGCTCAGCGCCATCACCGACACCGTCAGCGGCACTCAGCTCAAAGGAATCCTCAGCCGCATACCCAGCGACTACGCCGGACTCTTTGACGTTCCCGAACGAGTCGAACCGACCTGAGGACGTGGCCTTCCACCGCGCAGCACGGCTCGCAGCACTGCGGGCATGCCCCGTCCCTTCAGTGGAACCCGAAGGGAAAGGCCCGGCCCAGCAGCAAAGAGGGAAGGTGGGAGCCATGCCCACACGGCTGATGGACAGGCAGGAGGTACGCCGTCTCGCCGAGGAGGGTGCGCAGCTGGTGGAGGTGCTGCCGCGGGAGGAGTACGACGACATGCATCTGCCCGGCGCGCTGCACATCTGGCTGCGGGAGCTGGACCGCGAGGCGACGGCACGGCTCGACCCGGACAGGCCGGTGGTCGTGTACTGCTGGGACTGGATGTGCGACATGAGCCCGCGGGCCGCGGCCCGCCTGGAGCAGCTCGGCTTCCAGCAGGTCTACGACTACGTGCCCGGCAAGGCCGACTGGCTGGCCGCCGGGCTGCCCGCGGAGGGCCGTACCGCTCAGGCCCTGTCCGCCGGGGACGTGGCGCAGCGCGAGGTGCTCACCTGCGCAGCGGACCAGCCGGTGGACGACGTCCTGGCACGGATGCGGGACACGGGGCACAGCGTGTGCGTGGTGGTCGACGATCAGCGGGTCGTCACCGGTCTCCTGCGCCGGCGCGACGCCGAGGCACACGCGGGGAGCACCGCGGAACAGGCGCTGCGCTCCGGACCGGCGACGGTACGGGCACACGAACCTCTGGGCCCGCTGCTTCAGCGAATGGAGCGGGCGCGGGTGCACACCGTCCTGGTCACCGACCCCGAGGGACGCCTGCTCGGTCTGGTGGACCGCACGTCCGGCGAACAGGCACTGAAGCAGGGCCACGCCGTGGCCGCCTGAGAGCGGAAGGACCCTGGGCGGGTCCGCACGCCTAGAACTGTCCGTCCGCTTGAAGGCCGTGGCCGAGAATGCGGCACCGGCAGTTGTCGCAGATCGGTGCCAGTCTCTGGGCGGTGCACTCGATGCTGTCGAAGGTGTGGACGGCTCCAGCGAGCTGCGCCGATGCCTGCCGTTGCGCGGGTGCTGGTCGACGACGCGCGGGACCGCGGCGGGAGCCGACGGATCCGGGACTCCCGGCCCGTCGACTCCCGGCGGTGAGGTCATCAGTTTCCGGCCAGTTCCTTCAGCGCGATGTTGAGTTCGAGGACGTTGACCCGGGACTCGCCCAGGAAACCGGCCGTACGGCCCTGGGTGTGGTCCTCGACCAGCTTCTCGACCGCCTCCGTCGAGAGCCCGTTCGCCGCGGCGACCCGCTTGACCTGGATCTGGGCGTACGCCGGGGAGATGTCGGGGTCGATCGCAGAGGCGGAGCCGGTGACGGCGTCCTTGGGGACCTCCGACTCGGGTACGCCGTTGAACGCGGCGACCTGCTCCTTCGCCTCCTTCACCGCCTTGACCAACCGCGGGTCGCTGGCCCCGAGCTGGCTGGAGCCGGTGGCCAGCGGGTCGTAGCCACTGTGGGACGGGCGGCCCTGGAACCACTTGGGGTCGGGCTTGTCGGTGCCCTCGATGTTCCAGCTCTGCCCGATCAGTTGCGAGCCGACCTCCTGGCCGTCGACCTTGACCATCGAGCCGTTGGCCTGGTCGTGGAAGGCCAGTTGCCCGATGCCGGTCACGGCCAGCGGGTACAGGACGCCGGTCACCACGGTGAGGACGAGGAGCATGCGCAGGGCGGCCCACGCCAGGCGCGCGGTGTTCACTACGGAGTTGTTCATGTCCTTCACCGGATCCCGGGGATCAGCGAGATGAGCAGATCGATGATCTTGATGCCGACGAACGGGGCGACCAGCCCGCCCAGGCCGTAGATGCCGAGGTTGCGGCGCAGCATCCGGTCCGCGCTCATCGGCCGGTACTGCACGCCGCGCAGGGCGAGCGGTACGAGCGCGATGATGATCAGCGCGTTGAAGATGACGGCCGACAGGATCGCCGACTCGGGCGAGGCCAGGCCCATGATGTTGAGCTTGTCGAGCGACGGGTACGCCACCGCGAACATCGCCGGGATGATCGCGAAGTACTTCGCGACGTCGTTGGCGATCGAGAACGTCGTCAACGCGCCCCGGGTGATGAGGAGTTGCTTGCCGATCTCGACGATCTCGATGAGCTTGGTCGGGTTGGAGTCGAGGTCCACCATGTTCCCGGCCTCCTTGGCGGCCGAGGTACCGGTGTTCATCGCCACGCCGACGTCCGCCTGGGCCAGCGCGGGCGCGTCGTTCGTACCGTCGCCGGTCATCGCGACGAGCTTGCCGCCCGCCTGCTCCCGTTTGATGAGAGCCATCTTGTCCTCGGGCGTGGCCTCCGCGAGGAAGTCGTCGACGCCGGCCTCCTCGGCGATCGCCTTGGCGGTCAGCGGGTTGTCACCCGTGATCATGACGGTCTTGATGCCCATGCGGCGCAGCTGTTCGAACCGCTCGCGCATGCCGTCCTTGACGACGTCCTTGAGGTGGATGACACCGAGAACCCGTGCCCCCACCTCGTCCTCGACGGCCACGAGCAGCGGCGTACCGCCCGCCTCGGAGATCCGGTTCGCGATCCCGTCCGCGTCCTCGGCGACCGAGCCGCCCTGCTCCCGGACCCAGGCGATGACCGAACCGACGGCGCCCTTGCGGATCCTGTGCCCGTCGACGTCCACACCGGACATCCGCGTCTGGGCGGTGAACCCGATCCACTCGGCGTGCGCCAGCTCGCCCTGGTGCCGCTCGCGCAGCCCATACTTCTCTTTCGCCAGTACGACGACGGAGCGGCCCTCGGGCGTCTCGTCGGCCAGCGACGACAGCTGTGCGGCGTCCGCGAGTTCGGCCTCCGTCGCCCCGCGCACCGGCACGAACCCGGCGGCCTGCCGGTTGCCGAGCGTGATGGTGCCGGTCTTGTCGAGCAGCAACGTCGACACGTCGCCGGCGGCCTCGACCGCACGGCCCGACATGGCGAGGACGTTGCGCTGCACCAGCCGGTCCATGCCCGCGATGCCGATCGCGGACAGGAGTGCGCCGATCGTGGTCGGGATCAGGCAGACCAGCAGTGCGGTCAGCACGATGAGCGAGGTCTGCTTGTCGGCCCCGGCGTAGATCGCGAACGGCTTCAGCGTCACCACGGCGAGCAGGAAGACGATCGTGAGCGACGCGAGCAGGATGTTCAGCGCGATCTCGTTCGGCGTCTTCTGCCGGGCCGCGCCCTCGACCAGGTTGATCATCCGGTCGATGAAGGTCTCGCCGGGCCTCGTCGTGATCTTGATGACGATGCGGTCGGACAGCACCTTCGTACCGCCCGTCACCGCAGACCGGTCGCCGCCGGACTCGCGGATGACGGGGGCCGATTCACCCGTGATCGCCGACTCGTCGACGCTCGCCACGCCCTCGACGACGTCACCGTCGCCGGGGATGACGTCGCCGGCCTCGCAGACGACCAGATCGCCGACGCGCAGCTCGGTGCCGGGCACCCGCTCCTCGGACGTGCCGTCCCTGAGGAGACGCCGGGCGACGGTGTCGGTCTTGGCCTTGCGCAGGGTGTCGGCCTGCGCCTTGCCGCGGCCCTCGGCCACCGCCTCCGCGAGGTTGGCGAAGACCACGGTCAGCCACAGCCAGGCGGCGATGACCCAGCCGAACCAGTCGCCTGGGTCCTTGATCGCCAGCACGGTGGTGACGATCGAGCCGACCAGCACCACGAACATCACGGGCGACTTGATCATCACTCGGGGGTCGAGCTTGCGGAAGGCGTCCGGCAGCGACGTGACCAGCTGCTTGGGGTCGAAGAGGCCCGCGCCCACACGGCCCTCCGGTGTCTTGGGCCCGGTCCGTACGTCCGGGTGCGGTGCCCGGGTCGGGTTAACCGTCGACATCGAGTCCTCTTGCTCGTTGGTGTCGGTGGTCATGCCGCCAGCCCCTCGGCGAGCGGGCCCAGCGCCAGTGCCGGGAAGAAGGTCAGACCGGTGATGATCAGGATCGCGCCCACGAGGAGGCCGGTGAACAGCGGCTTCTCCGTGCGCAGCGTTCCGGCGGTGGCGGGGACGGGCTGCTGTTCGGCGAGCGAGCCGGCCAGGGCCAGCACGAACACCATCGGCAGGAAGCGGCCCAGCGCCATGCACAGGCCCAGCGTCGTGTTGAAGAACGGGGTGTTGGCGCCGAATCCCGCGAACGCTGAACCGTTGTTGTTGGATGCGGAGGTGTACGCGTACAGCACCTCGGAGAATCCGTGCGCCCCGATGTTGGTCATGGCCTCCTTGCCGTCGGGCAGGGCCATCGCGACCGCGGTGCCGATCAGCACCAGCGCGGGCGTGATGAGGATGTAGCAGGCGGCCAGCTTGATCTCGCGGGTGCCGATCTTCTTGCCCAGGTACTCCGGCGTGCGGCCGACCATCAGACCGGCGATGAACACGGCGATGACCGCCATGATCAGCATGCCGTAGAGGCCGGAGCCGACACCGCCGGGCGCGATCTCGCCGATCATCATGCCCAGCAGCAGCACACCGCCGGACAGCCCCTGGAAGGAGTCGTGGAAGGAGTTGACCGACCCGGTCGAGGTCATCGTCGTCGACACCGCGAAGAGGGAAGACGGGCCTTCGCCGAACCGCTGCTCCTTGCCCTCCATCGAACCGCCTGCGATCTGCGAGGCGGTGCCCGGGTGGGCGTACTCGATCCACGTCACCGCGACGACGGCGAGGAACCAGATGATGCCCATCGCGGCGACGATGGCGTACCCCTGCTTCACGTTGCCGACCATCTTCCCGAAGGTGCGCGGCAGCGAGAACGGGATCACCAGCAGCAGGAAGATCTCCAGCAGGTTGGTGAAGCCGTTGGGGTTCTCGAACGGGTGCGCCGAGTTGGCGTTGAAGAAGCCGCCGCCGTTGGTGCCCAGGTCCTTGATGGCCTCCTGCGAGGCAACGGCGCCGGGGCTGATGGCCTGCTTGTCACCGGTGAGCGTGATGATCGTGTGGATGTCGCCGAAGTTCTGGATGACACCCGCCGCGATCAGCACCACGGCCGCGACCACGGAGATGGGGATCAGGATGCGGACGGTGCCGCGCACCAGGTCCGCCCAGAAGTTGCCCAGGTCCCCGGTGCGGGACCGGGCGAAGCCGCGCACCAGCGCCACCGCGACGGCCATGCCGACGGCCGCCGACACGAAGTTCTGCACGGCCAGCCCGGCGGTCTGGGTGACGTGGCTCATCGCCACCTCGCCCGAGTACGACTGCCAGTCGGTGTTCGACACGAACGACACGGCCGTGTTGAACGCCTGGTCCGGGCTGATCGGCTTGAAGCCGAGGGACAGCGGCAGCTTGTCCTGCACCCGCTGCAGCAGGTACAGGAACAGCACGCTGACCGCAGAGAAGGCGAGCACTCCCCGCAGGTACGCGGGCCAGCGCATCTCCGCGTCGGGGTTCGCGCCCATCGAGCGGTAGATCCACTTCTCGACCCGCAGGTGCCTCCCGGACGCGTAGACGGCGGCCATGTAGTCGCCGAAGGGGCGGTGCACCAGGGCCAGCGCCGCTATCAGCGCGGTCACCTGTAGCACGTCAGCAAGTACGGGGCTCATGTCGCGGCTCAGAACCTCTCCGGAAAGATCAGGGCGAGGACGAGATAGCCCAGCAGAGCGACGGCCACGACCAGGCCGACGATGTTCTCGGCGGTCACAGCTTCGCCACCCCCTTGGCGACGAGAGCCACCAGCGCGAACACCGCGATCGTGGCGACGACGAAGGCCAGGTCGGCCATCGTGAACTCCTGGATGAGGTTCGAATCGAATGGATCGGACCGCTTCAGGAAAGCCCGCGCACCGCCCGGTTTCGACCACCCTTAACGGCTCCCATACGGCGGCCCGCTCGCCTTTGACGCAGCTCATACGCCGGGCGCTCCGACCTCGATGCGCTGTCGACGCCGGTGCGTCGTTCGGCCGTTACCTGCGCAGCCCGGGACGCCAGGAGCCGTGAACTGTCGCTCATTCCGCGACAACTTCTCGCGGAATTCGACCTGGCCGGCGCCTCGGCCTCGACGCGCGGGCCAAGTCCACTGCACAAGGACGCGCGCAGACGATGTCGCTGCGCGCCTCCGTCACCGCCGACCTGTACGTCGGCAACGTACGGCTGCCCGCCTCGCCCGGCTGCCACCCACATGAGTTCGGCGCCTCCGGTCGCAGGCTCCAACGGATCATCACAAACTCTAGGTCAAATGTGCGAATACAACCCCGCGCCCGGCGCCATTCCACACCTATGATCTACGCGCTTTACGCATTTGGCATGTTCCAGACGAGACATGCCTCGGTCCACTTCATGGAAGGTGCGCGTGGCGCCCATACGAAGATTCAGACGACTGGCCGTGGTCGTGGCCGTAGCCGCCCTGTTCGCCGGGCTGACGGGACAGCCGGCGACGGCGGCGGACACACCCACGGTGACGCAACTGACGCTCAGCGGCGACCAGTTCAAGATGACGGACACCAGTTATGCCGCTGCGACGAACAACCTCTACACCAACTACCTGACGGACCACGCCAGCCTGACGGACGTCATCACCACGAACTACACCACGAACTCGTCGGGCGCCACCGACTCCTGGCTGAACCTGCGCTCGATGCGGGCCTGCTCCGGGAACGAGACCGAGGCACTGCCGCCGGTGACCACCAAGGTCGCCTGGTGCTGGTCCTCGGCGCACGCCGACGACACGACTCAGCACTGGTACCCGCAGGGCCTGAGCACCACCGGCACGGCCGACGGCGGCGACGGCGCGATCCAGGGCGAGCACGTCGCCGCGGTCTCCTGGCACTACGAGACGCTGTCCGGGGAGACCTCCAGCGGCTGCAAGACGGACAACCTGCTGAAGCTGACCTTCATCGACCGCGACACCGGCAAGTACCGCCACGTCCTGCTCGCCGAGCCGACCAGCACCTCGTCGAGCGCGTCGAACTTCAAGTTCGTCACCGGCCACGGCGGTGGCATCGTCTGGTACGCCAACTACATCTACGTCACGGACACCGCGCACGGCATCCGGGTGTTCGACATCAACAAGCTCGCCAAGGTCGACGACTACGGCTCCGGCGTCGACACCTACGGCATCACCGGCGGCCGTTCCAGCGCGTGCGGCTACCCGTACGTGCTGCCCGAGGTGCACTACTACCAGCAGTCGGGCACACCCACCGCGTGCGACTCCGACGCGAACGCCGGCACCCTCGACCCCGACCACCTCTGCTACTCCTGGCTCTCCCTCGACAAGACCGGCGGCAGCCCGTACAAGCTGGTCACCGGCGAGTGGTACGGCGGGGTCGACGGCGGCCGCGTGGTGCGCTACCAGCTCAACCCGACGAGTTCCTCGACCTACCCCGGGCTCCTCAACATGTCCGGCGGCAAGACCGTCATCCAGGACGCCTACGCCGCCTCCCGCTACCGGGGGCTGCAGGGCGGCATGACCTGGACCGACGACCAGGGCGTGCTCAACTTCGCCTTCCACAAGGGCTGCGGCACCCAGCCCGGCGTGTATTCCCACACATGGATCGGCGACACCAGAGCCGGGACGACCTGCGCGGCCGGGGGCAACTGGGCGGCCGGGCCGCCGCAGGCCCTGAGCTACTGGCCGAAGCTCGACACGACCCAGGTCGACGAGTTGTGGGGGCTGACCGAGGGCATCTGCTGGAGCCCGAGCGACCCGCGGTACGACGAGCACACGCCGACGAGCACGCTGGACGCCTGCTACGGCTACAACGGCTCGACGACCTCGTCCCTGCGCACGGTCTTCGCCGTCGGCTTCACCGACCCGGCGGTCCAGGACCTGCACTGACCTGACGTACGTCGGGCGGGTTCTGCTCCGGTGCCGTACTGCACCGGAGCAGGCCCCGAAGAACAGCGCGCCTCAGCCGGAACCGGCTCCGACTCCTCCTCGGCCTCTCCGCCGCACACCGGGCGACAGGAGCCCGTGGCCCCCGAGAGCTGACCGCCGAGGACATCCGCGCCACGATGACCGACTTCGCCACCGCTCGCAAGGGCCGTCGACGTCGGCTTCGCCGGACCCGAGGGTCGGCGGCAAACCGGCTACACCGACTACCTCACCGTGCCCACCGCCGGCCAGAAGACGGATGTCACTGCGGGACGCGGCGCGATCGGGGTGCGGCCGACTGGTAGGTACATCGCTGCTGTACGCGGAAGTCCTGGACGCCCAAGGTCACCAGGCTCACCTGCTGGTCCATGCATCGCCCCCCATGCGCCGGTCGGAGATCGCCATCCGGCCGCAACGCTTCCGCCACGGCAGAGCGGACGTCGCCTGATGCGGCATCAGCCGACCGGGTCACCGCGGATGGCTTCATTCAGGTCCGTGGTTGGATGATGTCGACCATCCAGGGGACGCCGAAGCGGTCCGTGCACATGCCGAACACGTCGCCCCACATCTGCTTCTCCAGCGGAACGGACACAGAGCCGCCGGCGGACAGCTTCTCCCAGTAGCCGCGCAGCTCGGCGTCGCCGTCACCGCTGAGACTCACCGAGAAGTTGTTGCCCGCTGTGCGCTCCATGCCCGGTGGGGTGTCGGCGCCCATCAGGGTGAAGCCGCTGGGGGTCTCCAGCATGGCGTGCATGATCTTGTCGGCCTCCGGCGTGCCCTGCTGGCCGTACTCGCCGAAGGTGTTGAGCGTCAGCGTGCCGCCGAACACCTCCTTGTAGAACTCCATCGCCTGCCGGGCATCGCCGCCGAAGCTGAGATACGGGTTGAGTCGCGAGACCATGAGAATCTCCCGGAACGGGGCAATTGGTCGGACCTGCGCAGAATAGCGCGGCCACTGACAGGCGGCCTGGATTAGCAGCAGCCGACCCGGCCGCCGTACCAGTTCGCCCCGGCGGCGACCCGCCGCCCGCCCCGAGCCTGACCCAACGCGACGACGATCCACCCATCCCAACCGTCGTTCATGTCCGTGAATAAGAATCAAGTACGAGTCTATTGACGCGTTCACAGCAAGGCCCCTACGGTCCCGAGAAAGCGCTTTCCCGATCCCCATCCCTCGGCTGCGATGTCCGACTGTCCCGCCGTTCATGTCGTCGAACCGGCCGGACGTCGCAGCTGGAGCCGCCGCTGAAAGGGGTCAGCCCCATGCATCTGCTCTCCAGGCGCCAGGCCCGATCGCCCCCGCGCTGTCACCTCTGGGAAGAGGGCACGGAAGAGCCGTTCACCGAACCCCTGGTCAGACAACCCAACCCCCCAACCCCCTGGAGAAAAACGATGCAACCGAGACCCGTCATCGCCTGCGTCAGCCTCCTGGCCGGCACACTCGTCGCGCTGTCCGGCACCACGGCGCAGGCCGCAAGCACCCGTTACGAGGCCGAGAACTCACCGGCGGTCTGCACCGGCACCATCGACTCCGACTGGGCCGGCTACTCCGGCAGTGGCTTCTGCAACGGCACCAACGCGGTCGGCGCCTACGCACAGTTCACGGTGAACGCGCCCGCCTCGGGCACGGCGACACTGACGGTCCGCTTCGCCAACGGAACCACCACCGCTCGGCCCGCGGACGTCACGGTGAACGGCTCGGCGGCCACGTCGGCGTCGTTCGAGAGCACCAGCACATGGGAGTCGTGGACGACGAAGACGCTCACGGTGCCGGTGAGTTCGGGCAGCAACACCATCCGGATCAGCCCCACCAGCTCGGCCGGCCTCCCCAACATCGACTACCTCGCTGTCGAGGTGAGCGACACCACCACACCGCCGTCGAGCAACGCGTTATACGTGGCGCCCAACGGAACCGACAGCGCGGCCGGAACGCAGTCCGCCCCCACGACACTCACCTCGGCGATCAGCCGTATCTCCTCCGGCGGCACGATCTACCTGCGCGGAGGGACGTACAACTACTCGTCGACGGTCACCATCCCGGTGGGCAACAACGGCACGTCGAGTGCCCGAACGAAGCTGTCCGCCTACCCGGGCGAGAAGCCGGTGCTGAACTTCTCGGCGCAGAGCGAGGGTTCGTCGAACCGCGGACTTCAGGTGATGGGGTCGTACTGGCATGTCTACGGTATCGTCGTCGAGCGGGCCGGGGACAACGGCATCTTCGTCGGCGGCAGCAACAACGTCATCGAGCGCACGGTGACGCGCTACAACCGCGACACGGGCCTGCAACTCGGGCGGATCTCCTCCACCACCCCGACCAGCCAGTGGCCGTCCAACAACCTCATCCTCAGCGCCGAATCGCACGACAACGCCGACTCCGACGGTGAGGACGCCGACGGCTTCGCGGCGAAGCTCACCTCCGGCACCGGGAACGTCTTCCGCTACGCCGTCGCGCACAACAACATCGACGACGGCTGGGACCTGTACACCTACGCCGACGAGGACCCCATCGGCCCGGTGACCATCGAGGACTCCCTCTCCTACGAGAACGGCACCCTCAGCGACGGCTCGCAGGCCGGCAACGGCGACCGCAACGGCTACAAGCTCGGCGGCGAGGACGTTCCGGTCAACCACGTCGTCCAGCGCAGCTTCGCCGTCGACAACGGCAAGCACGGGTTCACCTACAACAGCAACCCGGGCACGATGACGATCTCGAACAACGTCAGCATCGACAACACCGAACGCAACTTCAACTTCGACGCCGGCACCTCGGTCTTCCGCAACAACACCTCATGCCGCAGCAGCAGCGGGACCAACGACCGGATCATCGGGAACGCCGACAGCTCGAACCAGTTCTGGTCCGGCACGAACGGCTCCCGCTGCTCCTCCTACAGCGGAGCCCTGGGCTGGTCCTTCGCCACGGACGGCCGCCTCGTCGTCACCTTCGGCGGCAATGCGGTAACGCCGTAACCGGCAGACTCGTGGGCCGTCGGGCGAACGGGTCAAAGGCGCTGACGCAGTCGGGTATCAGATCGGCCACGGCCCAGACCGGCCCATCCGCTTCGTCCGGGTGGGCCGGCCAGTCCGAGGAAGCGCTGATCTCCGGCACGTCCCACTGTCCGTGGACAGACGAGACCACCAGGGACCGCGGCACCCCTCTCACTCGGCCGATGCAGCCAGGCGGAAGCCCACGCCGATGGCCGCCAAGTCTTGCATGTAGGCGCCGTGCCGGCGGGCACACCGTGCCAGATCCCGATCGTGGCAGAAGGCGCCGCCTCGGGTGACGTGCGGATCGAAGGCCCAGTCCTCGACGCTCGGCACCTCGAGCGGAGCGCCTGGGTAGGGGGCGTAGAGGGTGGAGGTCCACTCGTCGGCGTTGCCCGCCATGTCCAGGACACCGAAAGGGCTCGCGCCCCCGGGGAACGAGCCGACCGGCATCGTGGTGCCGATGCCGAGGTCTACCAGATTGGCCAGGCCGGTGCGGTACTGCGCACCCCATGGGAACTCTCGGCAGTCGTCGCCACGGGCGGCGCGCTCCCACTCGTCCTCCGTGGGCAGCCGCACGTCAAGGCCGCCGAGCTGTTTCCCGAGCCACCGGCAGTAGGCAGTTGCCGCCTCCCAGGCGACTCCGATGACCGGGTGGTCCGCCGGTGCCTGCGGGACGGGCCTGCCGGTGGCCACCGCGAAGAGTATCCACTGGCCGACAGTGACCTGGGTTCGGGCGATCCGGAATGCCGGGACGTGGATCTCTGTGCGCGGGGCTTCCTTCGTGTACCACTCCACCGGCACCCCGGTGTCGGCATAGCGGTGGGCCACCTGCGCCACCTCCTCAAGGGGCGTACCGCGATGCAGCAGCCCGGCTGGGACCTCGATCCAGTCCACCTGTTCCATCCGCACTCCCGCCTCAGCTCGATCGAACAGCCCTCATGCTCGCCCCCATGTCCGGGGCGAGCATCGGCCGACGGAACCAACTCCACAGCGACCTTGGGACCAGGCCTCGGGCCCTCGCCACGGCTGCGTCGCTGCGACATGGCGAGCCGTGCACGTTCGCGCGTGCTGGGCCCGCCGCGCACCTCGGCAACTGCACGGCGGAACCCGGGCGGCAGCCGGCACCGGCCTCAGGACACGGCGGCGCCGCAGAGAGGCGTGCGCCCCGCACCGTGTGCCGGGGGCTTTGCTGTGCCTCTTTACAGCTGTGCCTCTGTACATGCGCACAGAGGCCGAGCGACTCTGGTCGTAGTTGGCCGCAGGTCCAGCGGGTCCTGGGTGCTCCGCCGTACCACTCTGCTCCTGCCAAGGGGTGTGCAATGCGAGTGGAATTGATCCAACGCGCCGCCGACGTGTTGTGGGACGTCCCGGACGACGCGCGTAAGGAGATCATCATGATCATTGCCGCTGTGGCCGAGGCCCCGGCCCCGGCGCGAGGGGTGACGGCAGCGGCGTTCGGCCAGCAGTGCTGGGTCGAGTACATGTCACGCGGCAACATACTCGAAGTCACCGACGTCGGGTGTTACTGCTGAGCGCCGCATGGGGGCGACGGCGCCGGGCAGCCGCGACGGATGAGCCAATGCAGGGCTCGCTCGCGGCGCGGGTACGGGCGCGGGCGGTACGGCATCACCACAGTCGCAGGCGGTGGCCGATGGCGCTGAAGGACAATCCGGTGGCGGCCAGTCGGGCGGCAGCCGGGTCGCTGGCCGCCTGCGAGCGGCCACCCTGCGCCGCGCTCCCGCGCATACGTACCGGCGAAGGACACCGGGCCCGTGGCCTGATGCCGTCATGCCGAGGTATTGACATGCCGCTCAAGTCGGACGTAACTTCCGTGCAACACGGAACTAACGCGCGTTATTAAAGCGCGAAACCGAAGGCGATGTCGCGCCTCCGGACGGCCGAAGGGACCCGAAAGTGGCCACGAACAAGACGCAGCGCGTGACCATGAGCGATGTGGCTCGCCGTGCGGGTGTCTCGCGGACCACCGTCTCCTTCGTCCTCAACGACAAGCCCGGCGCCGCCATCCCCGACGAGACCCGTCGGCGGATCCTGGAGGCGATCGACGAGCTCGGCTACCGGCCCAACGCCGGGGCGCGGGCCCTGGCGGCGAACCGCAGCGGGTGGTTCGGGCTGATCACCGAGATCGTGACCGGCCCCTTCGCGGCCGAGGTGATCACAGGAGCGCAGAGCCGCGCCTGGAGCGACCGGAGGTTCCTGCTGATCGCCGCGAGCGAGGGTGACCCCGCACAGGAGGCCGCCGCGCTCGACCAGATGCTGGAGCACCGCGTGGAAGGGCTGCTGTACGCCACGACCTGGCACCGGGCCGTCAGCCTGCCGAAGGCCGCCCGCGAGGTGCCGACGGTGCTCGTGAACTGCTACGACGCGGAAGGGGAGCTGCCGTGCATCCTGCCCGACGAGGTGTCGGGCGGATACCGGGCGACCCGCCGGCTCCTGGACGCCGGGCACACCCGCGTCGGGTTCATCAACCTCGATCCGGCGATCCCGGCCGCCATCGGCAGGCGTGAGGGGTACGAACGTGCCCTGCGCGAGGCCGGGATCACCCCCGACCCCTCCCTCGTCATCCCCGGCTGGGCTACCGCCGACGGCGCCTACACCGCCGCCTGCGAACTGCTGGACCGCCCGGCCGCCGACCGGCCCACCGCGCTGTTCTGCGGCAACGACCGGATGGCGATGGGCGCGTACGACGCGATCAAGGAACGTGGCCTGCGCATCCCGCACGACGTGGCCGTGGTGGGGTTCGACAACCAGGAACTCATCGCCGCCTATCTGCGGCCGAAGCTGACGACGCTCGCTCTGCCCTTCGAAGCCATGGGCACCAAGGGCGTCGACATGCTCGCCGCTCTCGCAGCGGGGCAGCCGCTCGACACCCACCGGGTGACGATCGACTGCCCGCTGCTCGAACGCTCGTCGGTCTGACCGCGAATCAGTCCGCCGAGTAATCCCATCCCCGTCTTCGTCCTGTGTTGAAGAGAGGAAAAGAGTCTCCATTATGGCACCCTCCATACCCTCACGGCGGCTGCGGCCCGTCCTGAGAGCGGTCACCGCGACGGCCGCCGCAACCCTGCTCCTGTCCGCCTGTACGGGCGGCTCGGGCGCCGCCGGCGCCGGTGACACCTCCGGCAACCAGCTGCTCACCATCCCGCGCGAGGACCTGGCGACGTTCACGCGCAACTTCAACCCGCTCTCCCCGCAGGCCGCCCCGATGACCCTGCAGGCGGTGTACGAGCCGCTGGTGGTGCACAGCATGGCCGACGGCAAGGACACACCGTGGCTCGCCGCCAAGTGGGAGCAGGCCAAGGACGGCAAGTCCCTCACCTTCACGTTGCGCGAGGGTGTCAAGTGGTCGGACGGCCAGGCGCTCACCGCCGACGACGTCGTCTACACCTTCCAGCTCCAGAAGAAGGTCCTGGGCGGCTTCGACTACCTCGACAAGGTCACCGCGGTCGACGCCCACACGGTGAAGTTCTCCTTCAACAAGCCCTTCTCGCCCGCCTTCTTCGAGATCGGCGGCCACTACATCCTGCCGAAGCACATCTGGTCCAAGGTCAAGGACCCTGCCAAGTTCACCAACCCGAACCCGGTCGCCACCGGCCCGTATACCAAGATCGAGAAGTTCCAGAGCCAGTCGTACGAGCTGCACAAGAACCCTGACTACTGGCAGCCGGCCAAGCAGCAGATCGCCGGCATCCGGATGCTCGCCTTCTCCGGCAACGACAGCGCCAACGTCGCCTTCACCAACGGCGAGGTGGACTGGACGCAGTCGTTCATCCCGGACATCGAGAAGTCCTTCGTCGCCAAGGACAAGAAGCACAACCACTACTGGTTCCCGGCCACCGGCGCCATGATCAACTGGCAGCTGAACACCACCAAGGCCCCCTTCAACGACCCGGCTGTGCGCAAGGCACTCAGCACGGCGATCGACCGCGACCAGATCACCAAGGTCGCGATGAACGGCTACGCCGAACCCGCCGACTGCACGGGTCTGGCCCGCACCTACGACAAGTGGCGCGACACGTCCCTCGCGGCCTCCTGCACCTGGACGAAGTACGACACCGACGCGGCGGCGAAGGCCCTCGACGCGGCCGGCTACAAGGAAAGCGGCGGCAAGCGGCTGCTGAAGAACGGCAAGCCCTTCACGCTCGACATCTCCGTCGGCTCGGCCTCCTCCGACTGGATCTCGGTCGCCAACATCATCAAGCAGGACCTCGCGAAGGTCGGTATCACCGCCACAGTGAAGACGCCTGACTGGTCGGCCGTGGTGAACTCGTACGAGCAGGGCACGTTCGACACCGGCATCGTGTGGAGCAACAACGGCGCCACCCCGTACGAGTACTTCCGCGGTGTGATGTCGACCGTGATGGTCAAGCCCGTCGGCGAGAAGGCCACCGAGAACTACCACCGCTACGGCGACAAGAAGGCCGACAAGCTCATCGACGGCTTCGCCGCCGCCCCGGACGAGCCGTCGCAGCGCGAGCAGATGAACGGCCTGCAGAAGCTGTACGACGAGGAGGCGCCCGTCGTGCCGCTGTTCACCGGCCCCGAGTGGGGCGCGTACACGGACGCCCGCTTCACCGGCTGGCCCACCGAGAAGAACCCGTACGCCACTCTCGGCAACCGCAACGGCAGCACGATCCTCGTGCTCACGTCGCTGAAGCCCGTCAAGGGCTGACGCCGCCCCGCGGACCGGCGGCCGTCCTCCTCCCCGGACGGCCGCCCCGCACACCGCATGACCGTTCCCCCCCACTGACAGGGAGCACGACCCGTGCGTCTGATCCTGCGCAACCTGGGGTTCTATCTGCTCGCCTTCTGGGCCTCCATCACCCTGAACTTCGTCCTCCCGCGCTTCATGCCGGGGGACCCGGTCTCCCGGATGTTCGCGCAGGCCCAGGGCACGATGCAGCCCGACCAGATAGCCCAGCTGCAAAAACTCTTCGGCCTGGACGACCGCCCCCTCTGGGAGCAGTACGTCTCCTACGTCACGAGCGTCTTCACCGGCGACCTCGGCATCTCAATCACCCGCTTCCCGACCCCGGTCTCCGACGTGATCGGCTCGCAGATCGGCTGGACCCTGCTGCTCGGTGGCGTCGCGCTCGTCATCGCCGCCGTCGTCGGCAATCTGCTCGGTATCGTCGCCGCCTGGCGGCGCGGCGGCGCCCTCGACTCCGCCTTCCCACCCCTGCTGATCTTCGTCGGTTCGTTCCCGTACTTCTGGCTGGCGATGGGCGCCCTGTACCTGTTCGGGGTGAGCCTGGGCTGGTTCCCGCTGCGGCACGCCTACGACGCGGGTCTGGCCCCCGGATTCGACGCCGAGTTCCTCTCGAACGTCGCTACCCACCTGGTGCTGCCCGCGCTGACCATCGTGCTGGTCTCCGTCGGTGGCTGGATGCTCGGCATGCGCAACACCATGATCGCCACGGCGGCCGAGGACTACATCACGATGGCCGAGGCCAAGGGGCTCAGCCCTTCACGGATCATGTTCCGCTACGCCGCTCGCAATGCGCTGCTCCCGTCCGTGACCAACTTCGGCATGGCACTCGGCTTCGTCGTCGGCGGTGCCCTGCTCACTGAAGTCGTGTTCGCCTATCCCGGCATCGGCTACCAGCTGCTGATGGCCGTCCAGGGCCTGGACTACCCGCTGATGCAGGGCATCTTCCTGACGATCACGGCGGCGGTGCTCCTCGCGAACTTCCTCGTCGACCTCGTCTACGTCCGCCTCGACCCGCGCGTCCGCGTCCACTGAGGAGGTTGCCGACATGACCGCCATCGAGATCGCGACGGCCACCACCCCGACAACCCCGGCGCGTCCGGCTCGCCGGCGCGGACTCCTGCGCCAGCTCATTGACAACAGGAAGGCGTTGACGGGGCTGACGCTGCTCGCTCTCTTCGCGCTCCTCGCCGTGCTCGCTCCCGTCCTCGCCCCGGGTGACCCGTCACTCATTAACTCCACGGGCAGTCGGGCCCCTTCGGCCGCACACTGGCTCGGTACGACCGCCAAGGGACAGGACGTGCTCGCCCTCACCCTGTGGGGCGCGCGCAGTTCCCTCTTCGTCGGGTTCACCGTGGGGCTCGCGGCGACCGCGGTCGCCATCGTCGTCGGCCTCGCGTCCGCGTACTTCGGCCGCATCGTGGACGACGCGCTGACCCTGGCGACCAACGTCTTTCTGCTGCTGCCCGGGCTGCCTCTGCTCATCATCCTGGCCGCGTTCCTGCCGCCCGGGACCTCCACCGTGATCCTGGTGCTCGTCGTCACTGGCTGGGCGGGCTCGGCCCGGGTACTGCGGGCGCAGGCCAAGTCGATCCGGGGCAAGGACTTCGTGGCCGCCGCCGTCGTCACCGGGGAACGCCCCCTGCGGATCATGTTCCGCGAGATCCTGCCCAACATGGCGTCCGTGGTGATGACCACGCTGCTCGGCTGCGTGATCTTCGGCATCGGCGCCCAGGCCGGCCTGGAGTTCCTCGGCCTCGGGGACAGCAGCGTCGTCAGCTGGGGCACCAACCTGTACTGGGCGAGCAACGACGGCGCGTTGATGACCGGCACGTGGTGGGCCTTCGTTCCCTCCGGGCTGTGCATCGCGCTGGTTGCCTTCGCGCTCGCGCTGGTCAACTACGCGGTCGACGAGATCACCAACCCGAGGCTGCGCTCCGTGAAGAAGAGGAGGGGCTGAGTCATGGACCCCGTACTTGAGGTGCGTGACCTCCGGGTCGAGTACCGCGGCGACGGCCGTACGGTCGTGGGGGCGGACGACGTGTCGTTCGAGATCGGCGCGGGTGAGATCTTCGGTCTCGCCGGTGAGTCCGGCTGCGGCAAGTCGACCATCGCCAACGCGGTGATGCGGCTGCTGAAGCCCCCGGCAGAGATCACCGCGGGCAGCATCCGCTTTCAGGGCGGGGACGTCCTCGCGCTGGACGCACGTGAGCTGCGTGCCTTCCGGTGGCGGCAGATCGCCATGGTCTTCCAGTCGGCGATGAACTCCCTCAACCCTGTCCTCACCATCGGCGAGCAGATCGTCGACATCTTCACCACGCACGAGCGGATGAAGAAGCGGGCCGCGCGGGAGCGGGCGGGCGAGCTGCTTCAGCTGGTGGGCATCGACCCGGGGCGGCTGAAGGCGTATCCGCACCAGCTGTCCGGCGGTATGCGCCAGCGCGTGGTCATCGCCATGGCCGTAGCGCTCCGCCCCCGACTGTTGATCATGGACGAGCCGACCACCGCGCTCGATGTCGTCGTGCAGCAGGAGATCATGGCGCAGATCCGCGACCTCCAGCGGGAGCTGGGCTTCTCCATCCTCTTCATCACCCACGACATGTCCCTGATGGTCGAGCTGTCGGACCGCATGGGCGTGATGTACGGCGGACGGATCGTCGAACTCGCCGGCGCCAAGGAGCTGTTCGCCAAGCCGCTCCACCCGTACACCGAGGCGCTGATGAACGCCTTCCCGCCGCTGACCGGTCCGCGCCGGGAGCTCACCGGCCTCTTCGACGCCCCGCGCACCGCCGACAGCTGCGGCTTCCACGTCCGTTGTCCCGAGGACCGCTCGGACTGCTCCATGAACATCCCCGACCTGCGCGAGGTCGCGCCCGGCCGCTGGGTGGCCCGCAGTCTTGAAGGAGCCTCCCGATGACTGAACCCCTGCTGTCCGTACGGGGCCTGACCAAGGACTTCCAGGTGGGCACCGTCTTCTCCCGGCGCCGCGTCCGAGCCGTCAACGACGTCTCCTTCGACCTCCCCGCCGGCCGGATCACCGCCCTGGTCGGCGAGTCCGGCAGCGGCAAGTCCACCATCGCCCGCTGCCTCGCCCGCCTCGAACAGCCCTCCGCGGGACAGGTCCTGCTCGACGGCGAGGACGTCCTGCGCACAGAGCGGCGCCGGGCGTCACGGGCGTACCGCCGCAAGGTCCAGATGGTGTTCCAGGACCCCTTCGGCTCGCTCAACCCCGTCCACCGCATCGAGCACTTCCTCACGAGGGCCCTCGTCCTGCACGGCCACCCGGCCACAACCGAGGCGCTGCGGGAGGTGATGACTACGGTCGGCCTGACCGAGGACATGCTCCAGTCCTACCCGCACGAACTCTCCGGCGGCCAGCGTCAGCGCGTCGCCATCGCCCGTGCGCTGGCGGTCGAGCCGCGTCTGATCCTGGCCGACGAACCGACGTCGATGCTGGACGTCTCCGTGCGCGTCGGCGTGCTCAACCTGATGCGGCGCCTGCGCGACGAGCGGGACATCGCCATGCTCTACATCACGCACGACCTGGGCTCCGCGCGCTACCTCGCGGACACCACGATGGTCATGTTCGCCGGCGAACTCGTCGAGGGCGGCGACGCACTGGCCGTCATGGACGCCCCCGCCCACCCCTACACCCGCCTACTGCTGTCCGCCGTACCGGACCCCGAGCAGGCCGGGAGCTACGACCCGGCCGAGCGTGCCCGGCTCCGCGAGGAGATCCTCAACCCCACGTCCTGCCCGTACGGCGCCGACGGCACGTGCAGCCGTACCGAGCCCGTCCGTCACATCGTCGGCGAGGACCAGGGACAGCCCCACTGGGTGCGCTGCCACCTGCGCGCACCCGCCTCCGACATCGCCCGCCGCGTGCTCAAGGCCACCGACAGGCCTGCCGGCGAGGCCACCCATGACACCGCGAAAGACACCGAGAAAGCGGAGACCACCGCCGCATGACCCACGACCTCACCCTCCCCTCCGGCACTCCCGTCGCCGAGGGGCTGGCCGAGCGCGCCCTGCGCGACCCCCACCGCCCCCACTTCCACTTCACCTCGCCCGGCGGCTGGCTCAACGATCCCAACGGGCTGACCCACTGGAACGGCGTCTACCACCTCTTCTACCAGTACAACCCGCTCGCCCCCGCCCACCATCGCATCCACTGGGGCCACGCCACCAGCACCGACCTCGTCCACTGGACCGACGAACCGGTCGCCCTCGTCCCCGGCACCGACGGCCCCGACCGCGACGGCTGCTGGTCCGGCGTCCTCGTCGACGACGGAGGCGTACCCACGCTGGTCTACTCCGGCAGGCACAGAGACCGTGAACTCCCCTGTGTGGCAAGGGGATCGGCGGACCTGAGGTACTGGACCAAGGACCCGGCCAACCCCGTCATCACCGCCCCGCCCGAGGGCATCGACATCACTGCTTTCCGCGACCACTGCGTGTGGCGGGAGGGCTCTGGTGAAGGCACGGTGTGGCGGCAGTTGGTGGGCTCGGGCATCCGAGGCGTCGGCGGCACGGCCTTCCTGTACGAGTCGGACGACCTTCGCACCTGGCGGTACGTCGGTCCCCTGCTGACCGGCGACGCCTCGCAGAACCGGGGCGAGCTCGACTGGACCGGCACGATGTGGGAGTGCGTCGACCTGTTCGGCATCGGCGACGGTACGGACGTCCTGGTCTTCTCCGCCTGGGACGAGGGCACCACCCACCACCCCCTGTACTGGACCGGCCGCTATAAGGGCGACACCTTCACCCCCGTCGCCGTCCACCGCCTCGACTACGGCGGACGCTACTTCTACGCCCCCCAGTCCACCCGCGACGAGCACGGCCGCCGCATCATGTTCGGCTGGCTCCAGGAGGGCCGGACGGACGAGGCGAACGCGCAGGCCGGCTGGTGCGGTGTGATGTCCCTGCCGAGGGTCGTCACGCGCGGTGCGGACGGACGGCTGGCCCAGGCCCCGGTGCCTGAACTGACCCAGCTGCGGCGGGAGCGCGTGGAGGTGGCGGCGGGCCCGCTGACCGACCCGTACACCCGGCTGCACCCGGTGCGCGGAGACCAGCTGGACATCGAGACGACCCTGCGCCTCGCCCCCGGAGCGACCGCCCGGCTCGTGGTCCGCGAGACACCGGACGGCGCGGAGCGCACGGTCGTGGAGGTGAGCCGGACCCACGACGGAGCGAGCGGCACCCTCCGCCTGCACCGCGAGACCAGCAGCCTCGACCCGGCGGTCGACGCCGAACCTCGGTACGGCGAGCTGCCGTTGGACCCCGACGGCCGGGTCGACCTGCGTGTCCTCGTCGACCACTCCGCACTGGAGATCTTCGCCAACGGGCGTCCCCTCACCGCCCGCATCTACCCCACCCGCCCCGACGAGGCGGTCGGCGTCGGCATCGGTGCCGACGGCGACGTGAGCCTGGAGCGGTTCGACGCCTGGCAGATGGCGTCGGCGTTCCCCGAGGACCCCCGGCCGCTGTGGCCGTGACGGTCTGACACCCAGTACATCCGGAACACCCGGTACACCCGGTACACCCGGTACACCCGGTACACCCGGTACACCCGGCCACGGCCCGCGGAGCGGACGACGCCCGGGCCGTGGCCCACCCTTCCCTGCCCTTCCCTCAGGAGCCGCCATGAGCGTGTCCCGCCGTACCCTCCTGCTCGCAGGAGGCACCGCCGCCGCCCTCCTGCCCCTCGGAACCGGCCTCCCCGCAGCCCAAGCCGCCACCCCGAGCGCCCGCGCATCAACCCCGGCCCCTACCCCTGTCCCCGACCCCCTCCCCGTCACCGGAACCTGGAGCCGCACCTCCGACGGCGGCCAGAAGGCGACCCCCGGCCATCGCGAGCGCGCACTCGCCCTGTCCGAGCAGCAGCTCGCGACCAAGGGCACGTACACGGCGCGTATGACGCCCGAATCGGGATCCGCCGTGGGTGCGTTGGTGTTCCGGGCCGCCCTGGACGGCTCGACCGGATACGCGGCCGCCCTCGACCCGGAACGCGCCCGCATACGGCTCTACGAACTGGCGACCGGCGACACACTCGCCACCGCGCCACTGCCGGGCGCACAGACCGGAAGACCCTACGACCTCGAAGTGGCCGTGGACGGACCGGAGCTCACGGTGTACGTCGACGGCGAGCGGCTCCTCCACGCCGAGGACCACCGCCACGACATGGGCTCCGTGGGCCTGCTCGCCCAGGGCGGCTCCGTCACCTTCGGTCCGCTCTCCGTCTCCGCGGTCACCACCAACCTCACCGGCTGGACCACGAGCGGCGGCAGCTGGACGGCGACCTCGCTCGGCTGGCACGCGGACCCGTCCCAGGGCGCCACCGCCCGCGCCGTCACCACGACCCGGGCGTACGACACCGCGGTCCAGGCCGACCTGCTCCTGCACGACGCCTCCGCGGTCGCGTCGCTGTTTGTGCGCACCGACGCCAAGGTCACACGCGGTTACGGCGTCCAAGTCGACCCCGCCCAGGGCAGGTTGCGGCTGTACCGCATCGACGGCAACGTCACCCTCGGCACGTACGCGACCACCATCAAGGCCGACGCGGTCTACCGCCTGCGCGTCGAAGCCGAGCGTGGCGAACTGCGCGTGCACTGGCAGACCAACTTCCTCTCACCCGACGGCTACAGCCCCGTGATCACCGCCCAGGACTCGTCCCACGTGAAGGGCCGACTCGCCGTCACGGCATCGGCCGGCGCGGTGTCCTTCGAGAACATCGCCGCCGCCGACCTCGTCACCGGCGTCCAGGGCTGGACGGCCCGATCCGGGGCCTGGACCCCCGACCTGCGCGGCATCCGCGGCGAGAACGGCCTGCGGACGGCCCTCTTCACCGAGGGGGACCTGGTGGCGAGGGCCGACATCACACCCGGCGACCCCTCCTCCTCGGCCGGCCTCGTCCTGCGCGCGTCCGCGAACGGCTCCGGCGGCTACGAGGCCCGCCTGGACGCCGGCCGGAACGCCGTCGTCCTGCTGGACCGCTCCTCCGGCGCCCGCCTCGCGTCCGCATCCGGTCCCGTCCGGCGCATCGCGTCCGGCGGCACGTACCGCGTCGAGGCCCGAGCGACGGGCAGGACGATCGAGCTGTACGTGGACGGCGTAAGGGCGCTCAGGACCCGCGTGTCCCGCACCACGGGCGGGGCGGTCGGCACCGCGGCCGCGCACGGGACGTCGTACTTCCAGAACGTCGAGGTCCGCAGCACCGCCGACTACTTCACCGAGCCGTACCGCCCGACGTACCACTACTCCCAGCTCAGCGGCTCCACCAGTGACCCCTGCGGCCTGCTCTCCTACGACGGCGAGTACCACCTCTTCCACCAGGACGAAGGCCGCTGGGCACATGCGGTCAGCACCGACCTCGTCCACTGGCAGGCCCTGCAGATCGCCCTGCCCTGGAACGCGTACGGCCACTGCTGGACCGGCTGCGCGGTCGTCGACACCGACGACACCTCCGGTCTCTTCGACGGCGGCTCGGGCCTGATCGCGTACTACACGAGCTACCACCCGGACAAGCCGGGCGGAAACGCGAGCGTGCGCATCGCGTACAGCAAGGACAAGGGCCGCTCATGGCAGCTGCACGGCGGTTCGACCCCCGCCGTGCAGAACCCGGGCGGCCCCGACGCCGGCTGGACCTTCCGGGATCCGAAGGTGATCCGCGACGAGAAGCACGACCAGTGGCTGATGGTGGTCTCCGGAGGCGACCACGTCCGCTTCTTCACGTCCACCGACCTCCTCACCTGGACCCACGTCAGCTCCTTCGGCTACGGCGACTGGGTCACGCCGGGCGTCTGGGAGTGCCCCGACTTCTTCCCGCTCCCGGTCGACGGCGACGAGGACAAGGTGAAGTGGGTCCTCACCCTGAGCACGGGCGCCGTACGCGCCACGAACGGCTCGGCCGCCCAGTACTTCACCGGAGACTGGAACGGTACGTCCTTCGCCCCCGACCAGATGGCGGGCACGGTCCTGCGCGCCGACTCCGGCCGCGACTACTACGCCGCCATGTCCTTCTACGGCCTGCCCGACGGCCGCCGCGTCTGGCTCGGCTGGATGAGCAACTGGGACTACCCGTTCAGCGCCCCGACCGGCTCCTGGAAGGGCCAGCTGAGCATCCCCCGCGAACTCACCCTCACGGACACCGCCGACGGCGCCCGCCTGGTGCAGCGCCCGGTCCCCGAGCTGACCGCGCTCCGCACGTCACCGGCCAGCACTCGCGAGGACGTCTCCGTCAGCCCCGGCTCCGCGAACCCGCTCGCGGGCGTCACCGGCATCGCCTACGAGATCGAGGCCGAGATCACCCTCGGCACCGCCACGGAGATCGGCTTCCGGCTCCGCGCCGACGACGACCAGCACACGGCTGTCGGATACGACGCCGAAGCGAACCAGCTGTTCGTCGACCGGTCGGCATCGGGCCTGAGCGACTTCACCCAGTACTTCGCGGGCCGCACGACCGCGCCGATGAAGGCCAGCGACGGCCGCGTGACCCTGCGCGTGTACGTGGACATGTCGTCGGTCGAGGTGTTCGGCGCCGACGGCCGGGCCGCCGTGACGAGCCTGATCTTCCCCGACCCCGATGCCGACGGCATGGCCTTCTACGCCAAGGGCGGCACCGCGCACGTCGAGTCGCTCAAGGTGCACCGGCTGGAGAGCACCTACCGCCTGGTGGACCGGGTGAAGCCGCTGGTGGCCGCTCCGACCGGCGGTGAATTCCGCTCGGACCTCGGCAAGTTGACGATCATCCCAGCCGGTCACTGGTCGACCGACAGCGCGGGCCACTCCGGAACCTTCGACAAGGACTCCAACGCGATGTCGGCGCGCACGGCGACGGATCTGGACCTCACCACGCTGGTACGGCTCGGCGGCCCCGACCCGGACACCGGCGGCGCCCTCTCCCTCCTCTGGCGCGCCTCCTCCGACGGCAACGACGCCTACTGCCTGAACATCGACCCCGACCTACGGGTGATCCGCCTGGTCGCCAAGGCCGACGGGTTCTTCGACGACGCCGCCGCCCTCGCCCGCGTCCCGGCCCTGGTCCGCCGCGGCACGACGTACCCGGTCCGCATCCTCGCCGAGGGCGACCGCATCCAGGTGTTCCTCGGCGGCAGGCGGATCATCGACGTGACGGACACGACGTATACCGATGGACACATCGGCCTCAACGTGTTCGGAGGGAGGGCGGCGTACCAGGACGCATTCGCGAGGGAGCTGTGACCGCCATGAGCCACGGCGGTGGCCTGAGCGTTCCTTTCCCACTCCGCACCGCGCGGGGCGACAATGGAGTCTCACGCACCATGAGGTGGACTGGGGAACGGAGGGCAACCATGAATGCTCTTTCTCCCACCCGGATCGCCGCCTCCTTGTCGGCGGACCACCGGGAACGACTGATGGCACTGGCCCGCGAGGTGAATTTTGCCGAGGGAGCGCGCCTGTTCCGGGAAGGTGCCGTCGCGGACCGTTTCTGGATCGTCCGTTCCGGCACGGTCAACCTCGACTTCCGTGTGCCGGGCGGGCGGACCATCGTCATCGAGAGTCTGGGCCACGGTGAGCTGGTCGGCTGGTCCTGGTTGTTCGCCCCGTACGTCTGGCAGCTGGGCGCGGAGGCCATGACGCCGGTGCGCACCCATGAGTTCGACGCGTTGGCCGTGCGGACGATGATGGACGCCGATCCGGCCTTCGGCTCTGCGGTCGGCCACTGGGTCGGGCAGGTGCTCGCCCACCGGCTGCACGCGGCCCGGATCCGGTTGCTGGACCGGTACGCCCCACAGGGCTTCGAGGCCCTGTTCTGATCGGCCGGTGAGGCGTTCGTACGGCGCGCTGCCTGGGGCGGGCGTCAGCCGGCCCACCCGACGTCCAGTACCTCCAGCACGTCGCCATGGACCACGAACGTCACCCAGCAGCTGCTCGCGAACGCCGCAGACATCCCCACCGGCCATGGCCCGGGCACGTCAGCCACCGCATCGATCAGCATGAACACTTCGTCCCGCGCGTCGTCCGGCAGGTCCGTCAGAACCTCGTCAGCCCATCGGGCCAGGTCCACCCTGTGCATAGCGCCCCCTTGTGATCCACAGGGGTGGTGGCACGGTACGGCGAATGTGGAGATCGCCTTCCGAGGCCTGCGAACGACCCCGGTCGCCGCAGGTCAACCCACGTCGATACCGAACTCCATGTCCGGCATGCACAACGAGGATGCCTCCAGCCGGTCGATGAGCGCGACCCAAGGCACGTCGGCCCAAGCGGATGGCTGACCGGGCCGTCGGGTCATGTGGTCTTGTCCGCGAATGTGGTCGTGTCGGCGAATCTGCTGTACGCCAATTGCAGCGCGTCCGCCCCGGCCAGCGCGGTCAGCGCGCCCATGGCCGTCCTCGTCGCACGCGGCCACAGCAGCTGGCCGGCGGTGAGGGTGGAAACGATCCAGACGCTCATGCAGAACGGGCAGGACACAAGTTCACCCACCGTCTGTCTGCCGCCCTCGGTACGCGGTTTCTCGTGCAGCTCGGCCGGGCCCTGCGGACCGGCGAAGGTCGTGAAGGGGGCACGCAGCGGGCTGGTCACCGGTGCCTTGCTGAGGAGTCTGCTCAGCCGGAAGGTGGCGACGGCGGTCAGCGCCACGTCCCACGGTTCGGGCCGGTCGGGCAGCGGCCGGCCCTGGCGGCGCACCACTGCAGCCCAGGCTCCCGTGTACGTGCCGAAGGCAGCCAGAGCCGCGAGGTAACCGCCCAGCGGCCGCTCCTGGCCGGCCGAGTACGCCCGCCCAGTACGCCGGAGAAACCTCTGTACATGCCGTCCAGCGCGGCCACCAGGTTCTGTGCACATGCGCCGTGCCGCTCCGTCTCGGCCCGGGATCAGCCGCCGGGCGCCGCGGCCTTCAGCGCGTCCTTCGTCCGGTCGACCAGAGACGCGAACGGCCCGACCGTCCACTGGGCCATCGGAGATCCGGCTGCACCAGGATGCGGATGCGTCGGGGCGATCTTCTCGGCGGCCCGCAGCATCGTGCCCATGCCCCTCCGCTTGTCCTCGGCGCAGTCCCGGATCACGAAGGGGAACTCCTCCCGTTCCTCGTGCTCCGCGTGGTCGATGACGGACTGCTCGAACCTGGCGAACGCGGCGTCGAACTCGGCGCCGGAGACGTCCATCTTCTCGAGGTCGGCGAGGACCTTGTTCGCCGCTTGCTCCTCGTGGTTGCGGGCATCGGCCTCCGCCTCGCCGGCCACGTCCTGCGCGACGGGTCGCAGGATCATCTCCTCGGCGGTCTCGTGCACCGCCAGCAGTGCCCTCAGTTCGTCGAACGCCTGCTGCCTGTGCTCGCCCTCCGCACTCTTCACGTCCGAGAACAGGTCCCGGATGCGGGCGTGCTGCTCGAGCAGGATGCCCACCACGTCACCTTCCGGGAGCTTCGCCGCCTCGGCACGTTCTGTGTCCGCACTGCTCACGGCACTTCCTCCGTGTTTCTTGGGGTTTCTTTGGGTTTCTTGGGTACGTCTTCCCGCTCCCCGACGTCGGTCGAGACATCCGTCCGAGACATCCGTCCGAGACCTCCGTGGCGGAGCAGGACCGCTCTCCCGCGGCGAGTGACCGTGACCAGTGCTGTGCAAACGCGCGATGCCCTGTGGGAACGACCGAACCACGCGGAGCACACGGCAACAGATCGGCTCGCCCCTGCGCTGGATCGGGCGGCGGCCGTCTGCCGGTCTCCCTGGAAACCGCGGCCGTGAGCACGGACCAGGTCACCGCGTGGTGATTCCCCGGCCTGCCGGGCCGGCGGCAGAGCGACGCCGGCCCCGGCAAAAAAACCCCGCGCGACGGCGGGCCCTCGAGCGGTACGGTCCGGGGATGCTCGACAAGGACGGCTACTTCGGAGAGGGCGTCGCGGCCGGCTATGACGCGTCGGCGGCGGACATGTTCCGGCCGGACGTCGTGGACCCCGCGGTCGACGTGCTGGCCGGACTCGCCGGCGACGGCCGGGCGCTCGAACTCGGCATCGGGACCGGCAGGATCGCCCTGCCGCTCGCCCGCCGCGGGGTCCCGGTGCACGGCATCGACATGTCCGAGGCCATGGTGTCCCGGCTGCGCGCCAAGCCAGGCGGCGACACCATCGGCGTGACGATCGGCGACTTCGCCACGACACGCGTCGCGGGCACCTTCGCGGTCGCCTATCTCGTCTTCAACACGATCAACAACCTGACCACGCAGAACGCCCAGGTGGCCTGCTTCCGCAACGCCGCCGCCCACCTCAGGCCCGGCGGCTGCTTCGTCATCGAGGTCGGGGTGCCGGACCTGCGGCGGCTGCCCCCCGGGCAGAACGCCGTACCGTTCCACATCAGCCCGACACAGTGGGCGTTCGACACCTACGACGTCGCCACCCAGGCCATGAGCTCGAACTACGTCACGATCGTCGACGGACACGCAGAGCACTGGTCCATCCCGTTCCGGTACGTGTGGCCGGCCGAGCTGGATCTGATGGCTCAGCTCGCCGGGCTACGGCTGCGCGACCGGTGGGAGGACTGGTCCCGGGCCCCTTTCACCAGCGAGAGCCGCAAGCACGTCTCGGTCTGGGAGAAGCCCGCAGCCTGACCGCGGCGGAGCGGATGCCACGGGCTGTGACGTCACCGACGTACCCAAGCAGTCGCGGGCTCGGTGGCGGTCGATGGCCGAACAGGCCTGCGCCAACGAGGACATGACGAACCCCGGCCTGCTGGAGGCCGGGGTTTCCTCCACGCCCATGTGCAGCCGATGACGGGCAGCTGCGCTGGTCGGAACGCAGATCACCAGTAGTGGGGGCGGGGGCCCACCGCATGACCTGTTGTTCCCAGCAGCCACAGGACGAGGCCGATGGCCGCCAGGATGATTCCGATCGTCCACAGAATATTGATCCCGGTGACGAATCCGATCACGAGCAAGATGACGCCGAGCACGATCATGGCGGCCTCCAAGTAATGCTTGTCGCTCTTTCGTCTACCCCGACAAAAGGTACGTAATCGGTTGACAGGCCTTACCGCGGGGACGGTCTCTCTGGGAGCCCGTTGGAGCGGCGAGAGGAGGCTGCCTCCGTACGCTCGCCCGGGGCCTCTGCACGCCCTCGACCCGGCGCCCCGGGCCGGCGCCCGCGGCGCCGCGGCTCGAGCAGCCGCCCCGGGGTGCCGGAATTCGCTGGAGCCCTAGCCGATCATGGCACTAGGGTGCCGGGGATGAGTCGCATAGCCCTGCACGGCGTCACGATCCACTACGACGACTTGGGCCCGTCGGACGGGCCGCCCGTCGTCCTGATCCACGGGCATCCGTTCAACCGCAGCCTGTGGGCACCGCAGGCCACGGCGCTCGGTGCGGCCGGATACCGCCTGATCACGCCGGACCTGCGCGGTTACGGCGACAGCGGCGTCACGCCCGGCACGGTGTTCCTCTCCGACTTCGCGGACGACATCGCCGCGCTCCTGGGCCACCTGGGCGTGGAGCGGGCCGTGGTGGGCGGCGTGTCCATGGGCGGCCAGATCGCCATGGAGTTCCAGCGCCGGCATCCGCAGCGGGTACGGGCCCTCGTCCTGTCCGACACGTCGGCGCCCGCCGAGACCGCTGAGGGCAAGGAGTTCCGCAACCGCCTGGCCGACCGGCTGCTCGCCGAGGGCATGGACGGCTACGCGAGCGAGGTCATCGACAAGATGATCGCCGCGTACAACGTCGCCGCCATGCCGGGTGTGGCCGCACACGTCCTGGGCATGATGCGCGCCACCGACCCTCGGGGCGCCGCCGCCGCTCTGCGCGGACGCGCCGAACGGCCCGACTACCGGGACACGCTGGCCGCTGTCGAGGCACCGGTCCTGATCGTGGTCGGCGCGGACGACGTGTACACCCCGGTCGCCGCCGCCGAGGACATCCGCCGTCTCGTACCGCACGCGACCCTGGCCGTCATCGAACAGGCAGGGCATCTTCCGGGAGCCGAACAGCCCGAGCGCTTCAACGCCGTGCTGCTGGACTTCCTCACCTCGCACGTGCCCCACCGAGCGACCGACCGTGCCTGAGCCGCATCCGCTGCTGGCCCACTTCACCGCCGCCGCCGACGGCCGCTTCCCGCCGGTCGACGGAGGTGTGACGGTCCTGCCGCCCCTGCCGGGCGGTCTGGAGTGTTCCGTCGCCTTCACGGGGCACGCCTTCGTCGCCACCGCGCTGAGCGCCCGGGAGGTGGGCGGTGGGGAGCCGGACGGCTTCGGCGCTTCCCTGGCCCCCGATTTCCTGCGCCGCCTTGCTGGCCCCGGCGGCCGGATCGGCGTCATCGACGCCACCCTCACCGCCCGCGGAACGGGCGGCACCCCGCGCCTGGCGGTGCTGACCGGCGCGGACGACCACCCGCGCGTCCGCCACGCCCGCGAGGTGCGCACGCGCGTCCGCGTCTACGGCGACGAGCGCGGCCTGGTCACCTTGGCCGACGGACTCGCAGGGCGGCGTGAGGTGAGCATCGAACTCCACGCTCCCCAGGACGGCGCCCGGGGCCGGGGACGCGGTCTGCTCGCCGACGCCCTCACCCTCGTTCCCGAAGGTGAACCGGTCTTCGCCGCGGTCTCCCCGGGCAACGCCCGCTCCCTGCGTGCCTTCCTCGCCTGCGGCTTCACCCCGATCGGCAGCGAGGTGCTGCTCAGGCCGGACCGGGGTTAGCCCAGGCCGGAGCAGCGGAAGCCCCTCGAACCCGTCGTGTCAGGGGCACGTGGTACCGGGTACTCCGATCGGCGCGCTGACGAGAAGGCATGTGTTCCGCTGTCGGCGGACCGGCCGGCGGGCACGTCGGGGCGGTTCCGCTGTCGGCGGACCGGCCGGCGGGCACGTCGGGGCCTGCCAGGATGGCGGCATGGGGAAGAACAGGGCGGTGCGGCGACTCGACCTGGGGTACTTCATCCGGCCTGCGTCGGAAACGGGCGGCCCGCAACCGCGGGTTGAGCCCGTGCTCGCCTATCTGGTGCGACACGACCAGGGGCTGATCCTCTTCGACACCGGCATCGGCAGCGCGGACCCGGAGACCGAGGCGCATTACCGGCCGCGACGCCGCGCGCTGCAGGACGCCCTGTCGGCGGCCGGAGTCACCCTGGACGACATCTCCCTGGTGGTGAACTGCCACCTGCACTTCGACCACTGCGGCGGCAATCCCCTCCTGGGCGGCAAGCCCATCCTGGTCCAGGACGTCGAGCTGACCACCGCCCGCCGCGGCGACTACACCATCGACGAACTCGTCGACTTCCCCGGCGCGGCCTACGAAGAGCTCGACGGTGAGACGGAGGTCTGGCCCGGCGCGTGGATCATTCCGACGCCCGGGCACACCCCGGGACATCAGTCGCTCGTTCTCCGCCAAGGCGACGGCACCGTCGTCCTCGCCGGCCAGGCACACGACTTCGCTTCGCAGTTCGCGTCGGACCAGTTGGCCCGCCAGGCCGCCCTGCACGGCGCGGAACAGCCGCTTCCCACCTACCACCCCTGGCTGGAGCGGCTCGCCGACTTCGATCCCCGTCGTGTGCTGTTCGCGCACGACTGCTCGGTCTGGGAACCGTGAGGCAGGAAACCGCCAGGACCGGCGCGGTGCCGCTCCTGGCGGCCGCCTCGGCGATCCGCGCTCGCCATCACGTACAGGAACCCAACGGGCCGGACACCGCCCGCAGCAAGGCAGCGCCCGATCCTGATCCGCCGTCAGGAGACAGCGGCGGTGGTCTTTGTCCGAGGCTTCCGGTGGCAGCCGGATCTCCAGATGCCAGTCGGCGTGCACGGCCGCGACGCGGAGGTTCATCAGGGCGGCACCGCAGCCGATGTGGAGGGCGCGGCCGTGGGGGTCGGTTGCGGTACGCCGCGGCGGATGTGCCGGCACCGCGCCTCCCCTCCGGAGCCTTCAGGCCCCCTGGGCGAGTCCGTCTCCGGCTGGCTGCACCTCCAGGCTGCCACCGCCGCTCGTCCCTGGGGAAGCCGAGGTCCTACGGCTGCTGGTCGAGGTCAGCCCGAGAACTTCCGTGATCGTGGTCAGGCCATACGGCATTCCGTACGTCACGTCTGCACCAATATGGGTGCTTGATTGCGTTATGGGTAGTAAGGCCCTGAATGCAGAGCGAATGCAGACCGAATGTAGAGCGAATGCAGACCTTCCCCACTACACCGGGGCGGCCGCCGGGCGCAGACACGTGTGGAGATCCCCGCCCGCCGCCAGAGCAGGCGCCGCCACCGGCGGGAGGTGCCCGCCGCCAGGGAGGTGAGAGCGTGCAGGACCCTGTCGGCTTCGACGCTGCCACGGGCTCCCGCACGGAGCTGCTGGCTCCCGCTGTGGCCCAGATCGCACGGGAGAGCGATGCCCACGTGGTGGCGGTGTACCTGCTGCCGCCGGGCGAGCAGGTGGTGCGACTGGCGATGCTAATCGGGGCGCCGCAGGAGTTCGTCGTGCACTGGGCGCGGGTGGCGCTGGCGGCCCCGGTTCCGGTGGCGGACGCCGTGCGCGAGCAACGCCTGGTGTGGGTCGGCAGCCGGGAGGAGATGGCGCGCCGCTATCCGCGGCCCGCGCTCGTGCTCCCGTACGACTTCACGGTGGCCGCCGCACCGATCACCACCGGCACCACCGCCTGGGGTGCACTCCTGCTGCTGTGGCCCGGCTCGCACCCGCCCCAGCTGACGCCGCACGAGCGCGACATGATCATGGCAGCCTGCCACCGCCTGGGGCTGCTGCTGCAGCAGACCGCAGACGACGGTCACCCGGTGCTACCCGATCCGGAGCCACGGATCCTGTCTCCGCGCCGCGCCCGCGTCCCGGGACCGGCAGAGGCGGCGGCCGCGTTCGACTTCGCCGAGCGCCTGCCCTGGGGCTGCTGCGCCCTGGACCTGGAGGGCCGGTTCAGCTACGTATCCGCCACCGCCGCCGACCTGCTCGGCGCCGGCGTCCCTGACCTGCTGGGCGCGGTGCCCCGGCAGGCACTGCCGTGGCTGGACGACCCGGTCGTGGAAGACCGCTACCGGGCCGCGGTGCTCAGCCACCAGCCCACCTCCTTCACGGCCCTGCGCCCGCCTGACCGGTGGCTTTCCTTTCAGCTCTACCCGGACGCCTCCGGGATGAGTGTCCGCATCACCCCCGCCGCCTCGGCCCACGCCGCGGACGCCCCGGAACTGCGGCATCCCGCATACCCCGCCGCACCGGGCCGGGCAACCGCGCTCTACCACCTGATGCACCTGGCCGCCACGCTCACCGAGGCCGTCGGGGTGCAGGACGTGGTCGAGCGGGTCGCCGACCAGGTCATGCCCGCCTTCGCTGCCCAGGCCCTCGCCTTGATGACCGCGGAGGAGGGCCGGCTGCGGATCATCGGCCACCGCGGCTACACCGCCGAGCTCATGGACCGCTTCGACGCCGCCCCCTTGACGTCGGACACCCCTGCCGTGCACGTCCTGACCACCGGCATCCCGAGCTTCTTCGCCACCTTCGCCGAGCTGAAGCGCGCGTATCCCCCAGCCGTCCTGCAGGACGACATGGGCGCCTGGGCCTTCCTGCCGCTGATCACCTCCGGCCACCCGGTCGGCTCCCTGGTCCTCGCCTACGAGCGGCCCCATCCCTTCCCTCCGGATGAACGCGCAGTCCTCACCTCGCTGGCCGGACTGATCGCCCAGGCCGTGGACCGGGCCCGCCTCTACGACACCAAGCAGGCGCTCGCCCACAGCCTGCAGGCCGGTCTGCTGCCGCGGCGGCTGCCCTCCGTCCCCGGCCTGGAGGTGGCCGCCCGCTACCTTCCCGCCACCCGCGGCGTAAACGTCGGCGGCGACTTCTACGACCTCATCCGCCTCGACACCGACATCGTCGCCGCCGCCATCGGCGACGTCCAGGGCCACAACATGAACGCAGCCGCCCTCATGGGACAGGTCCGCACCGCCGTCCACGCCACCGCCGGCGCGGCTCCCGGCGACGTACTCGCCCGTACCAACCGCCTTCTCACCGACCTCGACCCCGGGCTCTTCACCAGCTGTCTCTACGTCCACCTCGACCTGGGCCACCACGCCGCATGCCTGGCCAGCGCCGGGCACCCGCCACCGCTCCTGCGCCACCCCGACGGGCACACCGACGTCCTCGACGTGCCGCCCGGTCTCCTGCTCGGCATCGACTCCGCCGCCGACTACCCGGCCACCGAGGTCCCCCTGCCGCCCGGCTCCGTGCTCGCCCTGTACACCGACGGCCTCGTCGAGAGCGCCGGCATCGACATCGAGGACGCCACGCAGGACCTCGCCGACCAGCTCGCCCATGCCGAACTGCGCACCATGGACGCTCTGGCCGACGCCCTCATCCACCACGCCCACCGAAGCGGACCTCGCGGCGACGACGTCGCCCTGCTCCTCATCCACCCGCAGTCCTCGCCGTGACGCGCCGTCAGGAGTCACGGCCGACCGCGCTGCACGCCGTCCATGCCCCACCGCGTCGGGACCGAACGCTCGTAGTGGTCATGTGGAGCTTTCATAGGCGCCGGCCGCCGTCCTGACGTCGACACCGTCCTGGCGAAGCTCAAGACCGCAGCGCTGCCGATGGCCGTACCGCCGCTGCTGAGCAAGACGATCGATGCCGAGTTCACCTTCGCGTTCGCCAGCAACAGTCCGCTGGAGCCCGACAACGCGATCGGCGACGTCCGCTCGGACCGCGCCGAGACCTGGGCGAGCCTCAAGTCGCCCATCGTGGCCCAGCAGGAGATCGCCGCGGCGCTCGGGCCGTCGCAGGATGCCCTGACGGTGCATGTGGTGCCGGGCGGCGGTTCGTTCGGGCGCCATCTCTTCCACGACGTGGCCGCGGAGGCCGCCGAGATCTCGCAGAAGATCGGCAAGCCGGTGAAGCTGTCGTGGTCCCGCACCGACAGCTTTCGGACGCGAGACGCACCTCGGATGCGTGCGGCCCTGTCGGCATGGTACGGACGGAGGGGCGACAGCAGGCACGACAACAGCGTGATCGGCGCAGCGGAGGTGACCGTCGACATGATGCGGCAGGTGCTCGACACGAACGTCTTCGGCGTGGTGCGCGTCACCGACGCGTTCCTGCCGCTGCTCTGGGTGCCTGAGGACCCGGGCGTATGACCCACCGCCCGGGGCACGGTCACGGTGAGGGCCCGGGTGCCGCGGCCGCACGGCTCACTGGGCGCCCGGTGGGCGGTGCGCGCCGGCTGTCCGGAACCCTCGCCGAAGTCGCCCTCGACGGCGGGCAGATGGTGATGGTCAAGCGCGGCGACGACCCCCGTGCGGTGCAGGCGGAGGCTGCGGGGCTGCGCTGGCTGGGCGACGCCGCCGCAGTCCGCGTCCCGGCCGTGCACGGCCACGACAGGCGCTGGCTGGTGACCGACCGGGTCCTGACCGGCCGGCCGAGCGGTGAGGCAGCGGTCCGGTTCGGCCGCGAACTGGCCGCCCTGCACGCCGCCCGCGCACCCGCGTTCGGTGCCCCGCCGCCCGGCGGCCCGAAGGACGCGTACATCGGGCTCGCCCCCATGCGCAACATCCCCGGCACCGACTGGCCGCGCTGGTACGCCGAGCACCGGGTGCTGCCCTATCTGCGCCAGGCGGTCGACGATGGCACCATCCGCCACGCCGAAGCAGCCGTGGTCGAGCGCTTCGTGGAGCGGCTGCCCGAGCTGTCGGGGCCCGCCGAGCCGCCGGCCCGGCTGCACGGTGACCTCTGGAACGGCAACGTACTGTGGGGCGCCGACGGACACGTCTGGCTGATCGATCCGGCCGCGCACGGCGGACACCGCGAGACCGACCTGGCGATGCTGCACCTCTTCGGCTGCCCCCACCTCGACGAGGTGCTGGACGGCTACCAGCACGCAGCACCGCTCGCCGACGGCTGGGCAGACCGCATCGGGCTGCACCAGCTGTTCCCGCTGCTGGTGCACGCCGTGCTGTTCGGCCGCAGCTACGCCGAACAGGCACTCGGGGTGGCCCGGGCGGCCTTGACGGGGTGACCTCGCACCACCCCACCATCAGCCTGACCGGATGGCCGAGCCGTCCCGTCCCGTGGCGCACGGCCGGGGAGAGTCTTGACGGGGACCGTCTGACTGCGTAGACATGACTGCGTAATCAGACAGGTGCCGACGGACGAGATCCTGTCGGAATCGGGCAGGCTGCGGCGCCATCAGGGGGCACCATGACGCGACCGGCGGGACGGGGCGGGCGCTCGGCTGCGCCGCGCAGCGTGGACGTGGCGCGTCTGGCGGGCGTCTCGCAGAAGACGGTGTCGAGGGTCTTCAACGACGAGCCGTACGTCTCCGCCGAGGTCCGCCGACGCGTTCTCGAGGCCGCCGGGGAACTCGGCTACCGACGGAACAACGCGGCCCGGGCCCTGGCCTCGGGACGGACGCGTTCCATCGGTGTGGTGACGCTCGGGACGGCCTTGTACGGGCCCGCCTCGCTGCTCATGGGCATCGAGCGGGCCGTCCGGGACATGGGCTATACCCTCCGCGTGGTCAACACGGTGGAGGGCGAACCGGCGGGCATCGCCGGTGCCGTGGACTCGCTCCTCGATCAGGGTGTGGACGGCATCGTCATCTCCGAGCCGATCGACGAGGGGGGAGACGAGGGAGAGGTCTCCGCCCGCGTCGACGTACCGGTCCTGGTCCTCTCTGCGCCACCCCCCTTCACCGCGCCCCGGGTGCTGACCGCAGGCGGCTGCGCCGACGTGATGGCGCGGGCGGCGACCGAGCATCTTCTGGATCTCGAGCACCTGACGGTCCATCACCTCGCCGGGCCGCAACCGTGGTACGCGGCGAGGGATCGTCTCGACGGCTGGCGGGCGGCGCTGGCGGGGCGCGGCAGGCCGGAACCGCCGGTCGTCGCGGGCGACTGGTCGGCCGCGTCCGGGTACGCGGCGGGCCGCGAACTGGCTTCCGACCCGGACGTGACGGCGGTGTTCGCCGCGAACGACGACATGGCCATCGGTCTGATCCGCGCGCTCACGGAGGCCGGACTGCGCGTGCCGGAGGACGTCAGCGTCGTCGGTTTCGACGACACTCCGGTCGCCGCTTATGTGACTCCTCCCCTGACCACGGTGCGTCAGCCGTTCGACGCCGTGGCACAGGACGGCCTCAAGCGCCTTGTACACGCCATCGAGAACCCGCAGGCAGACCCGCTGGTGGCGAGCGACCCCTCGGTCGACCTCGTCGTCCGCGCTTCGACCGCGCCCCCGCCTCCCCGTACGACCCGGGGACACGGGCGGCGTACGGCCTCCCCGTCCGCGTAACAGACCGGTTCGCAACAGACCGTTTCCCGAACTCGACGGGCGCACCGCCGGCAGTGACGCACCTGTACCCGCTCCCGCTCCCCGTACCACCACTCGACCTCCCGGAGGTATCCCATGGCGGTTCTGCCCGCCCGCGTCCTCTTCGGCGCCGCCTACTATCACGAGTACCAGCCGTATGAACGGCCCGACGAACGGCTCAAGACCGACCTCGACCTGATGGCCGACGCGCACTTCAGCGTCATCCGGGTCGGCGAGTCGGTCTGGTCGACCTGGGAGCCGGAGAACGGCCGGTTCGATCTCGACTGGCTGCAGCCGGTGCTCGACGGCGCCCACGAACGCGGTATCGCGGTCGTCCTGGGGACGCCGACGTACGCCGTTCCGCCGTGGCTGGCGCGCCAGTACCCCGAGATCACGGGCGAGTACGCCACGGGACAGCGCTTCGGTTGGGGCGCCCGTCAGGAGGTCGACTTCACCCATCCCGCGTTCCGGTTCCACGCCGAGCGGGTCATCCGCAAGATCGTCGCCCGGTACGCCCACCACCCGGCGGTCATCGGGTTCCAGGTGGACAACGAGCCAGGCGTGCACCTGCTGCACAACCACGGTGTCTTCCAGCGCTTCGTGGACCACCTGCGGGCCGAGTACGGGGACGTCGAGACCCTCAACCGCGCGTGGGGCCTGGTCTACTGGTCGCACCGCCTCTCGACGTGGGCCGACCTGTGGACGCCCGACGGCAACGTCCAGCCGCAGTACGACGTCGCCTGGCGGGAGTTCCAGGCACGCCAGGTGAACGAGTTCATCGGCTGGCAGGCCGGCATCGTCCGCGAGTACGCCCGGCCCGAGCAGTTCGTCACCACGTGCATCTCCTACACCCGCCAGGCGGTGGAGGACGACGAGCTCACCGACCGGCTCGACATCGCCTCGGGCAACCCGTACTACGACATGCAGGGCGGCCTCCTGCTCCCCGACCCCACGCCCGACGACCACGAGCAGAACTGGAAGACCACCGGCGTCTGGGCGCTGTACCAGACCGCGGACTGGATGTTCTCATCGCGGCAGGAGCCGTTCCTGGTCACCGAGACGAATGCCGGCTCCATCGGCACCCCGTGGGACAACCGCCCTGCCTACGACGGCCAGTGGCGACAGGCCGCCTGGGCGCTCGTCGCGCGCGGGGCGCGGATGATCGAGTACTGGCACTGGCACACGCTGCACTTCGGCGCGGAGACCTACTGGGGCGGGGTCCTTCCGCACACCGGTCGGCCGGGCCGTACGTATGCGGAACTGGCCCGCCTGGGAGCCGAGTTCGAGGCTGCAGGCACGTTCGTTGCCGGGATCGAACCGGACGCCGACATCACGATGGTCTACTCGACGCCGAGCAAGTGGCTCATGCAGAAGTACCCGCCGCTGCCGGAGGCCGGCGGCGGCCCGGACGCCACCGCCTACCACCGGTTCTTCGACCCCTTCTACCGCGGCGCTTTCGACGCGGGCCGCCAGGTGCGGATCGTCCACGCCCGGCAGCTGCACGACCCGCGGGGTGAGCGTGAGGGGATGACGCCGGAGGCGGCCGCGCTGCGTCACCCGGTCCTCGTCGTCCCCGCCCTGTACCTCGCTGCCGACTCGACGGTCGACTGGCTCGCGGCCTACGCGCACGCGGGCGGCCACCTGGTCGTCGGCCCGCGCACGGCCTATGCCGACCACGAGGCGCGGGCCCGGCACGAGCCCGCCCCCGGACGTCTCGTCGAGGCCGCGGGTGTCGGGTACGACGAGTTCAGCAATCTCGTGCATGAAATCCCGGTCCGTGCCGCGCCCGGCGGCCCGTTCCCGTTGCGGGAGGACGCGACGGCGACGCGCTGGGCCGACGGCCTCACCGTCACCGACGCCGACGTGCTCGTCGAGTACGACCACCCGCACTTCGGCCGCTGGCCGGCGGTCACGACCCGCCGCCACGGCGACGGGCGCGTCACGTACGTCGGCACGGTGCCCGGCCGCTCCCTCGCCCAGGCGCTGGCCGCATGGCTGGCGCCCTCGGCGAGAAGCGGCTGGCGGAACCTTCCGGCGTCCGTCACGGCGACGACCGGGACGTCCCCCGACGGACGCCGCGTGCACGTCGTACACAACTGGAGCTGGGAGCCCACCCGCGTCGAGGCGCCGGTGGGCCTGTCCGACGCGCTGGGCGGCACTTCGGTGCCCGCAGGCACCGTCCTGGATCTCGGCGCGTGGGACGTGCGGGTGTTCGTCTCCGGCAGCCCCGACTTCTCGTAGGGGACGGATGATCCTGCGCCCGCGGGAAAGGGTCCTGCCTCGGGCCGCTCATCCATAGCGGCGCGTCTCGTGGAAGAAGTCGTCGACGACGTGCAGTTGTCCGGCGCGGGTCACCTCGTCGTACACGTGCTTGCCGACAGCGAGGTCGAGCACTCCCAGTCCGAAGGGTGAGAACACCACCGGCCGGTCTTCCGGGAGTTCCACGCGGCCGGTCATGACGTCGTGGAGCGTTCCGGTCAGGAAGTCCCGGTTGCCGGTGAGCTGTTCGGCGAGGTGTGGTGAGGTGTCGGCCTTGAGGCAGTGGTCGACGTCGTCGACGATGTTCGCCGAGGCGAGGACGATCTCCGGGGCGAGGTCGCGCAGCGACACGTACAGCACCAGGGGGTTGTGGTCGAACCACGCCGGGTCGGTGACGTGCGGCCGGCCTGCGACGGTGGCGAAGACGACCAGGTCGCTGGCGCGGATCAGCTGCTCGGGACTGTCGTGCACGGTGATCCGCCCCGTGGGGGTCTGCTGCAGGTAGGTACGGAAGCCGGCTGCGCTGTCGGCGGACACGTCGTGTACGCCGGTCTGCTCGAAGGACCAGCCTGTCGCGGACAGGAAGGTGTGGATGTAACGGGCGATCAGTCCTGTACCGAAGAATCCGATGCGCGTGGGGCGCCCGCGGTGGCGGGTGAGCCGGTCGGCCGCCGATGCGGCCATCGCGGCCGTTCTGCTGGCGCTGATGATGGAGCTTTCCAGGCAGGCGAACGGGTAGCCGGTGTCGTGGTCGTTGAGGATGAGGACGGCCGACGCGCGCGGGACGCCGGCGGTCACGTTGGCGGGGAAGCTGGAGATCCACTTCATGCCGTCCACCCGCACCTGACCGCCGATCGACGCGGGCAGCGCGATGATGCGCGCCGTCGGGCGGTCGGGGAAACGCAGGAAGTACGACGGCGGGTTGACCGAGTCCCCGGCGGCGTGCAGGCGGTAGGTGGCCTCGACCAGGTTCACGATCTGCTGTTCCTGGCCCTGCAGGGTCTGCTGGACCTGGGCGCCGGGGATCACCGCGAACGGTGGCACGGTGATCTGCGGTGGGGTGGTCGTCGTCTGCTGTGGCATTGCGGACTCCAGGACGTTCGGGCGGGACGTGGTCATCGGGTGTTCTCCTCGAGGGTCGACGGGCTGGTGGCCGGGTGCAGCGGCTCTGCCAGGGCGACGACGACGTCGCGCGGTGGCTCGAAGGGCTCTCGGCTGTGTGCCGTGCGGACGTTGTCGACGAGCATCAGGTCGCCGGCCTGCCACGGCTCGCGGACGGTGTGGCTCTCGTACACCGTGTTGATGAGCTGGACGACGTCCTCGCCGATCGGGTCGCCGTTGCCGAAACGGGTGTTGAAGGGCAGCCCCTCGGGGCCGTAGACGTCGATGAGGTATTCGCGGACCTCCGGGGCCATCGTCCACTCGTTGAGGAACGCGATCTGGTTGAACCAGCAGCGCCGGCCGGTGACCGGATGGCGCACCACGGCGGGGCGGCGCTGGCGGGTGCGCAGGCCCCCGCCGGGCTGCCAGCGGAACTCGATCGTGTTGGCGCGGCAGTATTCCTCGACGGCGGCCTTGTCGTCGGTGCCGAACGCCTCGGACCAGGACGCCCCGATCTCGTCGTTGTACGTCCGCGTGAGCAGCCAGCCCTCCTCTTCGAACCGCTGGACCAGTGCGGACGGCAGCGAGTCGAGGACGGCGGTGGCGTCGGCGAGGGCCGTGGCTCCGCCGGTTGCGGGCGGGGTCAGGCAGGCCAGCAGCAGGAGACCTGGCGGCGCGTGGGTGTAGCTGAGTTCGTGGTGCATGCACATGGGCTGGTTGGCCGGCCAGGCCGTGGACGAGTAGACGCCCGGCGCGTGGGTGTGGCGGGGTGCGAAGGATTCCCTCTCGGTCATCAGGCGGGGGGCCAGGTGGTGGAAGACGGCGCCGGCCTGGCCGGTGTCGCGCAGGCCGAGGCCGCGGACGAGGAGCGCGCCGTGTTCGGTGACGAGGTTGCGGAGCGCCCGGCGGTGTTCGGCCGCCCAGCCGGGCGCGTCCTCGGAGGCGTGGGCGGGGGTGTGCAGGATGGGGGGCTTGCCGGGATGCAGGTCCACGTCCATCGCGGGTGCGGGCGCGCCGGCGGGCGTGGGGGTGGCGGAGGTGGGGAGGGACATCGTCTTCGTCCTTTCGGTGGTGCTGGCTTTCAGTGGTGCTGGCTGGCGGTGGTGCTGGTCGGGATGTCCGTGGGGTCGTGGAATCCGTGGTGTCGAGGAAGAGGCAGGGGGTCACGCGGTGACCGGCTGTGCGGTCGGCTGCCGGCGGGTGGGCGCCTCCAGGAGCCGGGCCAGGTCCGTGAGGACCGGGTGGCGGGTGATGTCCGCCAGGGACACCGCGCGGCCCAGGCTGATGGCGAGTTTCACGGCCGCCAGCGAGGTGCCGCCCAGGTCGAAGAAGTGGTCGTGGCGTCCGATCCGGCCCTGCGGGATGCCGAGGATGCCCGCCCACGCGGCTGCGAGCCGCTGTTCGGTGGGCGTGCCGGGCGCCTGGACGTCGTCCTCGGCGGAGTGGAGTTGAGCGGCCAGGGCCGTCAGGGTCTTCCGGTCGATCTTGCTGTTGGCGGTCAGCGGGAGGGCCTCGCGCCAGTGGACTGCCGAGGGGACCATGTACGCGGGCAGTGCGGCGCCCAGCCGGTCCAGCAGAACGCCGGTGTCGAGGGGCTGCGCGGAGGAGTAGAAGGCCACCAGGTGCGCGCTGCGGTCGGGCCGTTCGGCGACCACCACGGCGCTGTCCCGGACACCGGGCACCTGCAGCAGCGTGTTCTCGATCTCGCCGATCTCGATCCTGAAGCCGCGGATCTTGACCTGGGTGTCGCGGCGGCCGAGGAACTCCAGCTTGCCGTCGGGCCGCCAGCGGCCGAAGTCACCGCTGAGGTAGAGGCGTCGGCCTGCACGGTGGGGGTCACGCAGGTAGGCGGGCCGGGTGCGCTCGGGGTCGTTGACATAGCCGCGGCCGACACAGATCCCGGAGAAGGCGATCGCGCCCGGCGCGCCGAGCGGCACCGGGTTCAGGTGCTCGTCGACGACGTAGACGTGCACGTTGCCGACCGGCCGGCCGAGCGGGACCCGGTCGCCGTCGGGTGCGCGGTCCATGATCTCGTGGTTGGTGTCGTCCGAAGTCTCGGTCAGGCCATAGGCGTTGACCAGCTTGACGTGGCGCTTGGCGGTGAACCAGCGCTGGGCGAGCTCCTTCTTCAGCGCCTCGCCGGTGACCGATACGTACCGCAGGTCCGGCAGTCCGCGCGGGTGCTGCTCCAGGTAGGTCAGGACGACTTCGAGGTACGACGGCACGACCTGGAGTACGGAGACCCCGCCGCGAGCGACCTTGTCGACGAACCGCTCGACATCCAGGATCACCTCCTGCTCGACCAGCAGCGTCCGCCCACCGACCAGCAGGGCGGAGACCAGTTGCCACAGCGAGATGTCGAAGCACTGGGGCGCGGTCTGGGCGACCACCTGACCCTCGGCGATCTCCAGGTCGTCGATCTTGGCGTAGAGGTGGTTGAGCATGCCGTCGTGCTCGCACATCGCGCCCTTGGGCTCCCCGGTCGAGCCGGAGGTGAAGTAGATGTAGGCCAGCTGGTCCGGCGCGACGGCCACGCCGAGGTCGCACGTGGCGTGGCCCTCCTCGTAGGCGGTGTCGGTGAGCAGAGTCCGGACCGCCGGCATCGACGCGAGGGCTGTCTGGAGGGTGCGGGTGCTGGCGAGTTCGGTCAGCACCAGCCTGCACTCGGAACGGGCGAGCATGGCCTTGATCCGTTCGGCAGGCAGATGCGGCTCGATGGGCAGGTACACACCGCCCGCCTTGAAGACCGCCAGGACGGCGGCCAGCCAGTCCAGGTTGCGGTCCATCACCACCGCGACGACGTCTTCGCGGCCGAGTCCTCGCGCCAGCAGGGCGCGCGCCAGCTGGTTGGCGCGGGCATTGAGCTCCCGGTACGTCCACTGCTGGTTGCCGTGCACGGCTGCGATCGCGTGCGGGTTGTGCCGTACGCGCTGCTCGATCAGCTCATGGACCCGGGCGTCGGGCAGGCCCCGGTCCGGCCCGGCAAGCCCGTCGAGCTGGAAGCGCAGTTCCTCCGCGGACAGCAGGCTCTGCCGCGCATGCTCTGCGTCCGGGTCGGCGGTGATCAGGGCGAGCGCGGTGAGGTGGTAGCCGGCGACGCGGGCGGCGTACTCGGCGTCGAGGACGTCGGTGCGGTAGCGCAGCCGCAGCGTGAGCCGGCCGTCGTCGTGGCGCACGATGCTCACCCGCAGCACTGCGTCCGTTGCCGACTCGCCGTTGTCCGCGGTCGACTCGCCGTTGTCCGCGGTCGGCTCGGAGCTGGCGCCGGCCGCATCGCCGTCGGCGCCCGTCGCATCGAGCACGGTGTCGAAGAGTGGTTCGGCCAGGTCGAGTTGGCGCCTGAGGTCGTCGACCGGGTAGTGCCGATGAGTGAGCAGCTGCGAGGCGATCTGGTGGGTGTGCAGCAGCAGAGCCCGCCACGAGTCGGGTCCGGTCGTCAGCCGGCATGGCAGCGGTCGGCCCTGGCCTACGCCTCCGGCGATGTAGCCGGTGGTGATGTCGCGTTCGCCGGTCAGCGCGGCCAGCACCTTGGCATGCGCGGCAAGGATCACGGAGCTCAGCGGCACGGCCAGGTCGTCTGCCAGCCGGCTCAGGGCTGTCGCGTGGCTGACGGAGATCGCTGCGTGGTGCTCGGCGATCGGACCGGCAGCCGGCTCCCGGGTCCAGCGCGGAAGTGGCGTGAAGCCGCCGGATGCGGCCAGCACACCGTGCCAGAAGTCTCGGCCGGCGGACGTGTTGATTGCCATCGGGGTCGGTCCTTTTGCTCGGGTTGTGATGTGGCGAGGGGCGTGGAGCACGGGGCTGACGGGGCGCCCGCCTCTCCAGTACGCCCGGCCCGCATATCCGCGTCACGCCGCTGAATTTCGTCACTTGACACCACATACCGGGAGCGGTAATCGGAGTCGCCCGGATATTGCCGATCTTCGTTGTTCTGTAGTCGCGGCCGTCCCGACTCGCCTCGAATATCAACGACCGCGCTCCTTTACGCCTCATCGCAGCCCCTGTCAAGCCCCGAGATCCGGTGGCATGACAGGAACTCGCTGATCTCGCGTACTGGAGGAGTCCGAAAGACGTCGCCTCCGCAGGCGACCTCTTCTCTCAGCCGCACGCATCACGGAGCGGCACGAGATGTTTCAGCGAAGATCGGGAGGCGATCGTGCCGGTCATTTCCACCCCGCAGGAATTCAATGAGGACGACCTCTACGTCGATCTCGAGGCGATCATCGGCCAGCGGCTTTTCCTGAAATGCGAAGGATTCAATTTCGCCGGCTCCATCAAACTCAAAGCCGCCGCCGCAATGGTCGAGGCCGCTGAACGCGACGGCCGGCTCACCAAGGACTCGATCCTCGTCGAGTCCTCGTCCGGCAACCTGGGAGTGGCCCTGAGCATGATCGCAGCCAGTAAGGGCTACCGGTTCGTGTGCGTCACCGACGCCCGCTGCAACCTGCCCACCCGGCTGCTCATGGAAGCCCTGGGCAGCCAGATCCACATCATCACGGAGCCCGCCGCCGACGGCGGTCTGCTGGCCGCGCGCCTCAACCACGTCCGCGCGCTGTGCGCCTCAGACGACCGCTACGTCTGGCTCAATCAGTACAGCAACCCCAACAACCACATGGCCCACTACCGCACCACCGCCCCCGCCATCGCCCGCCGCTTCCCGGACCTGGACGTCCTCTTCGTCGGCGCCGGCACGACGGGCACCCTCATGGGCTGCGCGCGCTATTTCCGCAACTGGCACAAGCCCGTACACATCGTGGCCATCGACAGCGAGGGATCCGTCACCTTCGGCGACACCCCAGGGCGGCGCATGATCCCCGGCCTGGGCACGAGCGTCCGTCCGCCGCTGCTGGACGAGTCGTACGTGGACGAAGTGATACACGTCAACGAAGCCGACACCATCCGCACCTGCCACCAGCTGGCGCGCCGCGGCTTCGTCTTCGGCGGCTCCACCGGCACCGTCGTCAGCGGCGCCGCCCGATGGCTCGCCGAGCACTCGGGGCACCACCGGCAGCCGACCGCAGTGACCATCGCCCCCGACCTCGGCGAGCGCTACCTCGAAACCATCTACCAGACCAACTGGGTCCAGGGCCTCTACGGCGACGACGTGCTCGCCCGGACGGCGACCGCGGCGGCGTAACCGTCGCCCACGGCCACATCCCCGATCGTCCAGCCCGGCACCGTGGCCGGGGCTGCCGTCGCCGTCCCCAGGTAGTCCAGTGACATGGCGCGGCCCAGCCCCGTGCCCAGGCCCTTCAGGTAGGCCTCCTTGCGCGCCCAGACCCGGGCGAAGGCCGTGGGTCTGTCCACCGCCCGGAGCGCGCTCAGCTCGGCGCTCTCCCGCGGATGCAGACAGGCCCCGACCTCATCGGCCGCGGCAAGGTCGGGGACCGCCTCGATGTCCACGCCCACCGGCGTCGCGGCGAAAGCCAGCAGGCACAACCCGCCGGTGTGGGACAGCGAGAAATGCACGGGATTGCCGGGCACCACAGGGCGCCCGTGCGGCTCCCCGCACATCGGGCACGGCAGCCGCTCCAGCGGAACATCGGCGGGCGGCACACCGAGATACGCGCCCAGCAGCAGACGCAGCCCCACATGCCCCGCCAGATAGGTGTCCCTGTCCCGGGCCTGCCGGAACGCCGCCGCGCGCTCCGTCTCGTTCCGGTCCAGCACCGCATGGGCCAGACGGGCCACCACCGTCCTGAAGGCCTCCGCCCGCACCAGCCACACATCAGGCCGGTCCCCCGTCACCGACCCCGTCAGCGGCTGCGCCCACCCTCCGTCGCGCAACTCCAGCGGGCGCCACACCACACCAGCCATCACACACGCAGGATACGAACGTCGCCGCCGTGCACCACTCGGTCACTCGCCGCCCGGCCGCAGCGTTCCGCCGCATGCCGGTTACCCTTCGGCGGTGACCAGCGCAGAGGTGAGCCGCCGACGGGCACTCAGGGCCGGGCTCGGCGGTGTGGCGGCGACGCTGCTGTCCGGGTGCGCCGAGGATTCCGGTCCGGTACGGCGGCTGCGGGTGGCGACCGGGCCGCGCGGCGGGCCGTACAACGCGTTCGGCAGGGCGCTGGCCGGTGCGGCGGCCGCGAGCGGGCACCGACTGGAGATAGTTCCGGTGGGCACTGCGGCGAGCGTGGACAATCTCCGCAGGCTGGAGGACGGCTCGGCGGAGCTGGCGCTGGCCATGGCGGACGCATCGGAGGACGCCGTGCTGGGCCGCGCACCGTTCTCCCGGCCGGCCGGGGTCACCGCCCTGGCCCGTATCTATGTGAACTACACGCATCTTGTCGTCCCTGCGGACGGCCCGGTGCGGTCGGTGGAGGAGCTGGCCGGCCGGCGGGTCGCGACAGGCTCGGCAGGATCCGGTGGAAATGTGCTGGCGGGCCGGCTGCTGCGGGCGGCCGGGCTGACCGACGGCCGCTCACCGGTGCAGGAGCGCCGGCTGGGCCTCGAGGATTCAGCCGACGCGCTGCGCGAGGGCAGGGTCGACGCGCTGATGTGGTCCGGCGGCGTGCCGACACCCGCACTGTCGGCTCTCGCGCGGGAACTGCCGCTGCGGTTTCTGCCGCTCGACGGGTTCGTGAGCGCGCTGCGCGAGCGCTACGGTCCGGTCTATGCGGCGGTCACGCTGCCGTCTGGGGCGTACGGGCTGACGCAACCGGTCGCCACCATCGGGATCGGCAACTACCTGATGGCCCGTGCCGATGTGCCCGGTCCCGCGGTGCGTGAGCTGCTCCACGTCGTGTTCGACCGGTGGCAGTCGCTGCTGCGAGGGGTGACGGCGGGGGCCCGGCTGGAGCCGCGGTTCGCGATCTCCACCGGCCGGGTGCCGCTTCATCCGGGCGCGGAGGCGTACTACCGCTCCGTGTACGGCTGACGCCGACGGACGGCGGAGCGGTCACGCGGAAGGCAGCCGGAGTTCCACGGCCAGTCCGTGCGGGCTGCGGCTGCTTGCGCCGAGCCGGCCGCCGCTGATCCTGGCGATCTCGTCGGCGATGGCGAGCCCCAGTCCGCTGCCGGCGACGTTCTGGTGCTCGGGGGACCGGGCGAAGCGCCGGAACAGCAGGGGCACCTGGTCGTCGGGGACTCCCGGGCCGTCGTCCGCGACGGAGACGACGATCTGCCCGTCCGTGGCGGGTGCGGCCCGCACCTCGACGTGGCCGCCGGGAGGGACGAACTTGGCGGCGTTGTCGAGGAGCGCGTCGAGTATCCGGCCCACCGCGTCAGGCAGTGCCCGTGCCCGCAGTCCCTCGGCGATGTCGGGGATCAGTGTGGTACCGGCGCTCTCGAGCACGGGCGTCCAGGCCGCGACGCGTTCCTGTACCGCCTGGGACACGTCCTGGTCCGTGACCGTCGCCGTTGCGGACTCCACGCGGGCCAGGGCGAGCAGGCCGTCGAGGAGTTCCTCAAGGCGTTCCGCCTCGTCCAGGGCGCGGCTGTGCTCGGCCCTGCCGGGGCCCGGGGCGATGTGCGGTTCGACGTTCTCGAGCTGCAGCACCAGGGTGGCGAGCGGGTTACGCAGCTGGTGGGAGGCGTCGGCGACGAAGTCGCGCTGGCGGGCGATGGAGTCGGCGACGGCCTCGGCCATCGTGTTGAAGTGGCGTCGCAGGCGGCGTATCTCGGGTGGTCCGGTGTCGGAGACGGCGCGCGCGTGGAGGCTGCCGGCGGCCAGGTTCTCCACGGCCCGGTCGAGGTCGCGGACCGGGCGCATCAGCCACCGGGTGATGCCCGCGGCGACCAGGGCCGCGGCCGCGAAGGCGGCGATCGCCCCGCTGGTGATCAGCGACCAGCGGACGGTGACGTCGCGGCGGGCAGCGTCGGTCGGTACGGACAGCAGGACGGCGCCGCTCACCCGCTCGTCCCGCCCGACCGGTTCAGCGAGCACGACGGTGTCCGGCCCCCAGGGGCGCACGGTCGGCAGGTGTTCGGTGGAGCGGCCCGTGAGAGCGCGGCGCCGGGCGTAGTCCGCCTCCGAGTCCGTGGCACCGGGGTCGGAACCCGCCCGTGCGATGGTGCGGCCCGTCGTGTCGACGACGGCCACTCCGGCTCCGTACAGCTCGGCGTAGCGGCGGATCTCGGCGAGCAGTTCCAGCCGGTCGGGGCCGGTGCGTATCCGGTCGGCGAGATCGGCGAACCGCACGGCGTCGGAGCGCCGCTGGAGCAGCAGGTGCTCGGTCCGCCCTCGGGCGTAGGCGTCGGCGAGGGGCACGGAAAGGAGCAGCGTCGCGGCGCCCATGAGCACCATCAGCACGGCGAGGAGTCTGCGTCTCATGGCGCGCCGCCCCGCTCGCCCTCTCCTCCCTCGCGGGCGGGCGGGGAACCGAGCTGGTAGCCGAAGCCGCGGACGGTGCGGACCAGGCCGGACCGGCCGGTCTTGGCGCGGATGCCCGCCACGTGCACGTCCAGGGAGCGCGATGCGGCGAGGAAGGCGTCGCCCCAGATCCGGTCCAGGATCTCCTCGCGGGAGTGCACCTGATCGGGCCGGGCGGCGAGGAACGCGAGCACGTCGAACTCGCGGCGGGTGAGCCGGACCTCCTCCCCCGCCACCACCACGGTGCGGCCCGCGAGGTCGATCTCCACGTCGCCGGTGCGGACCGGCTCTCCTGTACCGGCGGTACGGCCGGTGTCCGTACCGCCGTGCGCGGTTCCCGTCCGGCGGCGCACGGTATCGATACGGGCGATCAGCTCGGCCATCCGGAACGGCTTGACCACGTAGTCGTCGGCGCCCGCACGCAGCCCCTGCACGATGTCGCGCTCCTCGCAGCGCGCGGTGACCACGATGAGCGGCGCGTCGCAGACGGTGCGCAGCCGCCGCAGGAGCTCGAGGCCGTCCAGGTCGGGCAGGCCGAGGTCGAGGAGCACGAACTCGGCCTCGCGTACGTGCCGCAGGGCGTCCAGGGCCCGGCCGACCCTGCGGACGGTGTGCCCGCGCTGGGCCAGGGCGGTGCCCAGGGCATGGGCCATGCGGTCGTCGTCCTCGACGAGCAGCGCGTGCATACCGGCTTCCTACTGACGCTTGCGGCCCTCGCGGGCCTGGTGACCTGGGCCGCAGCTTACGGAAAGCCGCCGGTCCAGGTCACCGCCGGGGTCAGCGCCCGAAATCCGCTGTGGCCGCTGCCGCCCGAACACGGGCTTCGGCTGAGCCGGTGTCGGCTGCTCCCGAGTCGGCGCCTTCTTCGGCTTCTTCGGCCCGGCTCAGCGCGGCGTGCCGGGTGTCCGGCATCAGCACGTACGTCACCAGGGAGACCAGCGCGCACCCGGACACGTACCAGAAGAACATCGTCTCGTGACCGCTGTCCTTGAACCACAGCGCCACGTACTCGGCCGTGCCGCCGAACAGGGCGTTGGCGATCGCGTACGGCAGTGCCACGCCGAGGGCGCGCACCCGGGTCGGGAAGAGCTCCGCCTTCACGGCGGCGTTGATGGAGGTGTACCCGGTGACGATCACCAGGGCCAGCAGCGACAGGCCCAGCGCCGGCCAGTACGAGGAGGCCGACCCGAGGGCGGTCATGATCGGATACGTGCCGACGGTGCAGCCGACGGCGAAGGTGATCAGCAGCGGACGGCGCCCGATCCGGTCCGAGAGCATCCCGGCGAAGGGCTGCAGCACGGCGAACACGGCGAGCGCGGTGAAGCTCACGAGCGTGGCGGTGTTCTTGGACATGCCCGCGCTGCCGATCAGGTACTTCGTGAGATAGGTCGTGTACGTGTAGTACGCGACCGTGCCGCCGAGGGTGAGCGCCATGACCAGGCCCGCCTGGCGCCGGTGCTGCCACAGTGCCTTCAGCGTGCCGCGCGTGTTGTCGTCGCCGCCCGCCTCACCGGACGTCTCCTCGGTGAACGCGTCGGTCTCCGTCAGCCGGCGCCGGATCCAGAACACCACCACGGCGAAGAGCGCGCCGAGCACGAACGGGATGCGCCAGCCCCAGCTCTCCAGCTGGGCGGTGGTCAGCGTGCGCTGCATCGCGATCAGGATGCCGAGGCCGAGCAGTTGGCCGCAGGTCATCGACACGTACTGGAAGGACGAGCCGAGGCCGCGCCGGTTACGGGCCGAGGCCTCGGTCAGGTAGGTGGCGCTGGCCGCGTACTCGCCGCCGATGCTCATGCCCTGCAGCAGCCGCGCGAGCAGCAGCACCACGGCACCGAAGTAGCCGGCCTGGCCGTAGGTGGGGGCGACGGCGATCAGCAGGGCGGCCACCGACATCATCGTGACGGTGAGGGTGAGCGCGCTCTTGCGTCCGTGCCGGTCCGCGGCGCGGCCGAGCACCCAGCCGCCGACCGGCCGCATCAGGAAGCCGACCGCGAAGATTCCGGCTGTGTTCATCAGCTGGGTCGTCGGGTTGTCGCCGGGGAAGAAGGAGTCGGCGAAGTAGATCGCGAAGCTGGCGTAGACGAACCAGTCGTACCACTCGACGAGGTTGCCCAGCGATCCGCCGACGAGGGCGAGGCGGCGTTTCGCGCGGAGGTCCCCGGGCGGTGTTCCGGGCATGGCGGCAGCAGAGGACATGGCGGCTCCAGTTGGAAAGTCCCTCATGGGAGACCCAGGAAGGGCCCATGAGGTGGGGGAAGGGCCCTCGCCGGGTAACGAAGTGCGGCATGAGCATGCGGGCGGCCGCCTTGCCCGTACAAGGTCCGGCACGGAGATCTAACGTCCCGCTAAGAATCGCGCACGTCCGTTGCCGCTCCGCGTGCTGACGACACGTGCTCAGCGATCGGCGACCAGTCGGCGTCGATACCGAGCCGGCAGGGCAGGCGCGTGGTCGGCCCGAAGGCGTTCCAGCCTCACCATGTTCGGCGCTCTGTCCGCCCCTACTCTGTGATGTCCGGGTTGCCGGCCAGGATGTCCTCGGTCGTCTGCCAGAGCCGGGGGAGGCATCCGGTGACCTCCCCAGCCCGGTCGAGGAGGTCACGGGTCGAGCTGATGCCGAGGTCGGCGACGGCTGCCTGGAAGGCCGGGGCGAGGGCTTCGTGCAGGTGGGGAGCGTCGGTGGCCAGGATGGTGTGGCAGCGGGCGAAGGTCGCGATGATCCAGAAGACCGCCTCGTGGTGGTGGCCCGCGTCGATGAGGGCCTGGCTTCCCTCGATGGCGATCGGCCGCGCGACGGGGCTGATGTCGCTGCTGAAGAAGAACGGCGTCTTCGCCACGTGGACGGTGGCGTCGAACGTCGCTGCGAGTTCGTCGAGATGATGCTGGACGCGCTGCGCGGACAGGTGCGAGCAGCCGAGAAGGCCCAGAAGGTCCGGGTAGAGGCCGAGATGACCGTAGTCGGTGAGGACCTCACGAGCGGCCAGGTAGCGCAAGCGGACGGTGGGGTTACGCAGGGCGGCGACGAGGAGCACGTGGCAGGTCACGCCGGTGGGGAACAGCCAGGCGGTGACCTGCTCGTGGAACGGCGCCGAGGTGACGATCGCGGCGAGGCGGGTCTCGATCCGGTGGCGGGCGTCCTGGCATCTGCGGAGGACCCAGGGCCGGGCGGCGAATCGGGTCGAGACGTGCTGGTGCAGCTCGCGCAGACGGCCGGTGGGGTCATCGATGATCGCGCCGGTACGGAAGTTGCCGGCCAGGTGGTACGACGCGAGGACGTCGTCGGCGGAGGCGAGCTGCGCCCAAGGCAGGTGGCTGACTTCCAGCAGGGCGCCCCGGTAGCGGAGCTTGCCTGGTTTGGCCCGTGGCGGGTCCTGGGCCGTGACGACGAAAAGGTCGATGTCGGAGGACGGCGGCAGCTCGGCGTCGTCCGGCAGCCCGACGGTCGAGCCGCAGAAGTAGGCGCCCCGGAAGCCGGCATCGGATGCGGCGTACTCAGAGACCCACTGGACCGCGGCAGCACGTGCCGGCCCGACCTTCACAGCCCGCCTCCTCGCAGGAGTGCGATCTGCCCGGGCGAAAACCTGTTGCCATGGTCGGCCCTCAACGCCCCTCCTCCCCGACCAGCCGCCCTCCGGGCACTACCCGGCAGCGTACGTCCTGGTGATCACTTGCGTTCGCCCCGGTGATCGTCCAGACGGAGGCTACTTCCCCTATGCCGCTTCCCCAGAATTCCGGCGCGCAGCAAGGCTTTCCGGAAGTGAACCCCATTCGCGTCCCCCGAACAGTGGGAGCCCGAATGAACGCTCCGCACGCCGATGGCTAAAAGTCGTGGTCGAATCCGCCGAAGCTGACGGTGTGAGAGTTCTGCTGCGCTTCCTCCGACGTGCCGGGATGCGTGCCGACAGCCGCGGTGGAGTGGGGGTCAGACCCCTGGCGGTGCTGTTGTGTGCGGGCATGGGAATGTCGACGCTTGCCATGGTTCCAGGGGCTTCCGCAGAACAATCCGGCAGATCCACCTCGGTGGCGATCGCGAAGTCGGCCGAGGAATTCGGCTTGGGAAACCTGTACGCGTGGGGGGACAACTTCGCGGGGCAGCTGGGTCTCGGGGACAAGACCGACAGGTCGAGCCGTACGCAGGTGGGCACCTTCAACGACTGGCAGCGGGTGTCCGTCGGCCCCAACCACTCGTGCGCCGTCCGCCGCGACTCGCTGTGGTGTTCCGGGATGAACAACTACGGCCAGCTGGGGCTCGGCGACAACACCCAGCGCACCACGCTGACACAGGTCGGCATCAGCACGACGTGGGCGGCGATCGCCGTCGGTGAGACCCACACCTGCGCGACCCGGGCGAGCGGAACCCTGTACTGCTGGGGCAGGAACAACACCGGCCAGCTCGGCCTGGGCGACACCGTCAACCGGAACACTCCGGTCCAGGTGGGCACCGCATCCGACTGGGTGGCCCTCACGGCAGGGTTCGAGTACACCTGCGGCATCCGGCACGACCGCACCTTGTGGTGCTGGGGGCGGAACACCTCGTATCAGCTCGGCCTGGGCGACAACGTCAACCGCAACGTCCCGACCCGTGCGGGCACCGCCGCCTGGGCCGACATCGCCGCCAGCTATACCCACACATGCGGCGCGCGGACGGACCAGACGCTGTGGTGCTGGGGAGAGAACACCTACGGCCAGCTCGGCCAGGGCGACAACGTGGACCGCACCAACCCGACCGAGGTCGGCACCGGCGCCGACTGGGCGTCTGTCGCCGCGGGACGCCTCCACACCTGCGCCACCCGGCTGAAGGGAACGCTGTGGTGCTGGGGACGCAACGCCAACGGCCAGCTCGGGCTCGGTGACACGACCGACCGCAACAGCCCCATGCAGGTGGGCACCGCCACCCTGTGGGCGACCGTCTCGGCTGGCCGGGCGCACACCTGCGGGGTACGCGTCGGGAACAACGTCTCCTGCTGGGGAGGCAACGCCGACGGACAGCTCGGCCTGGGCGACACGACTCCCCGCAACACACCCACCGTGGTTCCCGGCCTCAAGGCCCGCCCGATGAGAACAGGTTCCAACTCCTTCAGCAACCTGTCGGTCGGATGAGGCCACCCATTCACCCCTCACAGAAGGCAGAAGGGAGCCACCACGGACATGCGGAAATCCCCGCTCACGTTGGCAGCCTATGTAGTGCCTGTTCCGATCGGTCTCGTTCTGAGCGGCGCGCTGGTCTGGCAGGCGTCCCACGCCGCGTTCTCGGGACGGACGACCAGCTCCGGGACCTCCTGGACCGCGGGCTCAGTCAACCTGACCAACGACAGCGACGGCCAGCCCATGTTCAACCTCACGAACATCACGCCGGGCGACACGGGCACGAGGTGCATCGCCATCACGTCCCAGGCGACCAGCCCGACGAACATCAAGCTCTACACGTCCACGGCCAACCCGCCCGCCAACGACATCAGCCCCTACATCAACGTGACCGTCGAGGACGGCACGGGCGGTTCCTTCGACTCCTGCGACGGATTCACCCCCGCCGGCGCCACCGACTACACCGGCACCCTCGAGAACCTGACCACCACCCGCACCAACTACGCCAACGGCATCGGCCCCTGGGCGCTCACCGGAAACCCGCCAGAGACCAAGACCTTCCGCGTCACCTGGACGTTCAGCGCCACCGCCCCCGACTCCACCCAGGGCGGCTCCACGCCCAACGTGAACTTCACCTGGGAAGCCCAGACCGTCTAGATGTCCCTCAGGTCCTGGCTGCGGCTCCTCACGGTGATCGTGGCGCGCATCGGGCTCAGCACGGCGGCAGGCCTGCTGATCTGGGCACACGCGCCCGGCCTGGTACTCGGCTGGCACGCGACCGTCGTCCTCGGCGGCTCGATGCGGCCGCACCTGTCGCCGGGAGACGTCGTCGTGTACCAGCCGCTGCGCGGCCGCACACCCAAGAGCGGCCAGGTCGTCGTCGCGGTCGACCCCGCCAGGCCGCCGCGTCTGCTCGTCCACCGCGTCGGCAAAGTCCTCCGCGACGGGAACCTGATCACCGCGGGCGACAACAATCCCGCCGTCGACTCCACGCCCGTACCGCCGTCCTCGGTCCTCGGCCTCGGGCGCCTGCGCGTGCCCGAGCTCGGCCTGCCCGTGGCGTACTGGCGGCAGGGCGACTACGGATTCGTGGTCGCCTCGCTCGCCGCCCTGGCCGTCATGACGCGGCTGGCGGCGATCAGCCCGGTACGACCGGACCGGGGCGGCCACGCCCCACCGGACGGACATCCGTCGACGCCCTCGGATCCAACCGTGGCCGCCCCAACCGGACGCTGACCGTGCAGGCAAAGGGCTGGCCAGGCCGTGACGTCCCTCCACCGCATATCCATGGTGCGACCGGCATGCGGCCAGGCACGCACGCGCGCTGATCGTGGCGAGTCGGTCTTCGTCGTTGCGCCCGCAGCCCGCCTCAGCCGCCGGCCAGTTCGGCTACCAGCCGGGCGGTGGCGGGAGTGGCGAGGTCGTGGGCCTCGGCTGTGCGGAGTACCGCGCCGGCGATGGCGTCCAGCTCGATCGAGCGGCCGGCTTCGGCGTCCCGCTGCATCGACGACTTCATGGTGGCCGGAGCACGGTCGAAGAAGGCCAGGACCGCGTCGGCGTCGGCCGGCGCGCCCGTGGCGCGTGCGACGGCGGTGATCTCGCGGATCACGGTGAGCAGTTCCTGCCGCTGTTCGGTGCGTACGCCGCCGATGTCCGTGCGGTGACGCGTGGTCAGGAGGGCGAAGGGCGCGAGGAAGACGAGCTTGTCCCAGAGCATCGCCGTCTCGTCGTCGCGGAGGGTCACGTCGAGGCCCGCCCCTCGCAGGTGCTCAGCGAAACCGTCGAGGCGGTCCCGCAGCGCGGTGTGGCCGGCCAGTTCGACGGCGGCGAAGGGGCTGGTGTGTTCGATCTGCCCGGGTGCGACTCGGGTGGCCTCCACGCGGATCGTGGCGGCGGCCACCTGCTCGGCGGGGTAGCGCTCGCGGAGGAGGTCGAGGTGTTCGATGCCGTTGAGCAACGGTACGACCAGTCCGGAGCCGAGGGCGTCCCTGTCGACGCGGTCGAGCGCAGGGGCAAGCGCCGTCGCCTTGACCGTGATCAGGCAGGCGTCCACCGGCTCTCGTAGAACGGTGTCGGCCTCGACCGGCAGGGTGAATTGCCCGTAGCGCCCGCTGCGGACGGTGAGGCCGTCCCGCCGCAGGGCATCCGCCGTGTCCTGTCCGGCCAGGCACAGCACACGGTGTCCCGCACGGGCGAGGAGTGCGCCGATGAGCCCTCCGACCCCGCCGGGTCCCAGCACAGCGACCGTGAGACGTGACGTGCTCATGCTTCCTCCTGCTTCGGCCTTCCTCATTCGTCACGAGTTATACTCGTGACGTGATCGAGCGCGCAACCGTCGACGAGCCGACCGCTGCCGACCTGGAGTTCAGATTCCGCTCCGGACGGCTCTGCCTGGACTTCGCCGGCACACTCGGCGCGCGGTGGCGCGACGGCGGCTACGAGCGCCTGCGGACGCCCGCCGACCTGGCGCGCTGGTACATCGAGGCCGGGCTTCTCGTCGAGCCGGTCGAGGTCACGGCGGCCGCCCTCGCACGGGCGCGCACCGTGCGCGAGGCCGTCTACCGGGCAGCCAAGGCGTTGATCGCGGGCGGCTCCCCCTCTCCGGCGGACGAGGAGACCATCAACGCCGCCGCGGCCGAGCCTCCGCTGATCCCCCGCATGCACGGCAGAGCTGCGACACTCGCCGCCCCGGTCGACGGTGCCGAGGGGGCCGCCCTCAGCACCCTGGCGCGGGACGCCATCGGGCTGTTCACGAGCCCGGAGGCCGAGCGCATGAGGGAGTGCGAGAGCGACGCGTGCTCACTGCTGTTCGTCGACCTCAGCCGCCCCGGCAGGCGCCGCTGGTGCTCCAGCACCGCTTGCGGCGGCAAGGAGAGGGCCGCCAACTACCGGGAGCGGCAGCGGAGTCTGCCCCGCCGCTAAGCGCTCCGCTCGAGGTGCCGCGATATGCCGTCGATCGTCTGCGGCACCATCGCGGCTGGTCGCGCAGTTCCCCGCGCCCCTTTGGGGCGCTGCCGAACC
>NZ_LOHS01000060.1 GCF_001642995.1 Streptomyces jeddahensis | reverse complement strand
CTGGAACGGCGCGCCGGGGACCGACATGGCGGCCAGGGTCTCGTTCACCAGGCCCTTGTCACCCAGCAGGATGATCCAGCCGTAGGTACGCACCAGGGCACTGATGAAGTGCGGAACGACCACGACCAGCATCGCCAGGCCCGCCAGGATGGGCTTGAGCCGGGTGATCGCCTGGGCCAGGACGAATCCGAAGACGAGGCTCAGCAGCGCCGTCTCGGCGGAGATCCGCAGCGTGGTGATCAGCACCGAGAGGTTGACCCCGGTCAGCGCGTCGGCGTACCAGTGCAGGGTGAACGATCCGTCGGCGTTCTTCAGGCTGAGGAGCAGCGTGCTGAAGATCGGGTAGACGAACAGCACCAGCAGATAGACGACGACCGGCAGCGCGTAGAGGATCCCGACCCGGGTCCTGCGCGAAGCCAGGAGCTTGCGCGGACGGGCGGGGGCGGTGGTGGTCAGGGTGGCGGCCATGGCTCACCCGCCCTGTTCGATGGGGAAGAGGTTGACGTCGTCCGCATCGGCGGTGATCCCGACCCGCTCGCCGGCGACGGGGCCTCGGCCGGCCGGTACCTCCAGGCGCAGCAGCGGCGCCTCCTTGCCGTCGATGCGTACGCCGGCGCGCACGAGGGTGCCCACGTAGGTGGCGGTCTCCACCGTGCCGGTACAGAACCCGTCATCACTGGCACAGGCCCGCAGTCGGCCCGGCTGGACGGCGACCTTGACCTGGGCGCCGGAGGGCAGCTGGTGGCGGCGCGCCTTCAGCAGGCCGCCACAGTTGTCGAGGCGGACCAGGGTGTGCTCGTCGGTGTGCTGCTCCACACGGCCCGGCAGGAAGTTGGCCGCACCGAGGAAGTCCGCGACGAAGGGCGTCTTCGGCCGCTCGAACAGTTCCCGAGGGCTGTCGAACTGCTCGATCAGGCCGTTGCGCATCACGGCGATGCGGTCGGACATGACCAGCGCTTCTTCCTGATCGTGCGTCACATAGATGACGGTCAGGCCCAGTTCCTGCTGGATGGTCTTGATCTCGATCTGGAGCTGGTCGCGGAGCTTCTTGTCCAGCGCGCCGAGCGGCTC
>NZ_LOHS01000059.1 GCF_001642995.1 Streptomyces jeddahensis | reverse complement strand
GCGCGACCCCCGCGGGCCCCCGCCCCGAACCCATCCGTTTCTTCGGTACGACCTGGGTGAACCACGACGGCGGCTACGCGGTCCGCCGCGTCGGCGTGGCCGTCGGCTCGCTCGCGGCTGCAGTCGTGGCCTGCCTGGTGCTGCGCTTCGCGTACGAGGGACTCGAGATCGCCGCCATCGGAGGGCTGGCAACCGCCCTGGTCGTCGTGATGTTCGCCGTCTGCAGCGCTCTCGCCTTCCGGCACACCTGGGATGGCTTCGGCAAACGTCCCGACCCCGACCGCCAGGCCTCCCTCCGCGGCCTCCTCGCCATCGGCTTCGTCGGCTCCCTCCTCGCCTACTTCTTCCGCTCCCTGACCGAGGCCCCGGGCGAGAAGCTGCACCGCGCGGAGTACGAAACGGCACGCGAGCAGTACGAACGCCGTGCGGCCCGCCGCGCGGGCAACCCGTCGAAGCGGGGCGGGAAGGGCCGGAAGGGCTGAGGCCGCCGCCGGGGCCGACGGGACAGCTGTCGCCCGCTGACCGGACAGTTGTCGCCTGCTGCCCGGACGGTTGTCGCCTGCCGACCGGACTGCTGTCGCCCGCCGACCGGCCAGCTGCCGCCTGCGGTCTGGCGGTTCACCGGTGGATCCGCTTGCTTGGGCGTATGCGACCCGATCCCTGCATCGCCGATCCCCGCTTCGCCCGCTCCTTCGACGCCGTCGCGGCCCAGTACGCCACCGCCCGCCCCGGATATCCCCCCGCACTGTTCGACACGCTCGAGGAGCTGGCGGGCCGGCCCCTCCGCGGCGCGCACGTCGTCGACGTGGGAGCGGGCACGGGCATCGCCACCGCGCTGCTGGCCGACCGGGGCGCCCACGTCATCGCGGTCGAACCCGGCCCGGGCATGGGCGCCCAGCTGAAGGCACGCCTCCCGGACGTACCCCTCGTCCGCGGCCTCGGCGACGCCCTCCCCCTCCGGAACGCCTGCGCCGACCTGATCACCTACGCCCAGGCGTGGCACTGGACGGACCCCCGGCGTTCCCTCCCCGAAGCCCTCAGGGTGCTGCGTCCGGGCGGAGCCCTCGCCCTGTGGTGGAACGTCCCCGACCCGGACGTGCCGTGGGCCGCCGAGCAGGAGCGGCGACTGGGGGCCCGCCTGCCCGGCTACCACGCGCACGGCGTCACCGGCGAGGCGCCGCAGATCATCGACCGGCTGGTGCCCGGTCTGGGCCCCGTCCACCGCCGTCTGCACTGGACCCGCCACGTCCCCCTCGACGTCCATCTCGCCCACCTCGGCAGCCGCTCGTACTTCGCCACCCTGGGCCCCGAGCGGTCCGCACCCGTACTCGCCGACGAGCGCGTCCACCTGCTGCGGCAGTTCCCCGACGGGATCGTCGAGGAGGCGTACGCGGTGGATGTCACGGTCGTCCTACGCAGCGCTTGACGCCACCCCACCCCACCCCCATTATTCATCACATGATGAATTTTACGCCCGGACAGCCCGCCCGGGAGGGAGCCGGAACGCTCACCGAGCCCCCACCCGCCGTCCGTGCCGGGGCCCTCACCGTCGAACGAGGCCCGCGCACCGTGCTCCACGGCCTCGACTTCACCGTCCCGCGCGGCCAGATCACCGGCCTGCTCGGCCCCTCGGGCTGCGGCAAATCGACCCTCATGCGCGCGATCGTCGGTACGCAGGCCAAGGTCACCGGCACCCTGGAGGTTCTCGGCCGCCCCGCAGGCGACCCTTCTCTCCGCTCGCGCGTCGGATACGTCACCCAGGCCCCCTCCGTCTACGACGACCTGACGATCCGCCAGAACCTCGACTACTTCGCGGCCGTCCTGGACCCGGGCCGAGCGGCCGCCGAGCGCCGCCACGAGAACGTCACGAGCGCCATCGCCGACGTCGACCTCACCTCGCACAGCGACGCCCTGGCGGGCAACCTCTCCGGCGGCCAGCGCAGCCGCGTCTCCCTCGCCGTGGCCCTGCTCGGCGCTCCCGAACTCCTCGTACTGGACGAGCCCACCGTCGGCCTCGACCCCGTACTCCGCCGCGACCTGTGGAACCTCTTCCACTCCATCGCAGCCGAGCGCGGCGCCACGATCCTCGTCTCCTCGCATGTCATGGACGAGGCCGAACGCTGCCACCGCCTGCTCCTCATGCGCGAGGGCGGAATCCTCGCGGACGACACCCCCGACGCCCTGCGCGAGCGCACGCACTCGGAGACCGTCGAAGCAGCCTTCCTCCACCTGGTCGACGAGGCGGTCGCAGCCGCCGCGGCCAACGCCCCCAAGGAGACGGCCCGATGACCACGACAAGCACACACCTCAGGCCCACCGCGCCCCCCGCCTCCCGCGCATCCGCGATCAACGCGTCCCGCACCCTCGCCACGGCCGCCCGCGTCCTGCGCCAGCTCCGCCACGATCCGCGGTCCATCGCGCTGATGATCCTCGTCCCGTGCCTGATGCTCTTCCTGCTCCGTTACGTGTTCGACGGCAGCCCGCGGACCTTCGATTCGATCGGCGCCTCGCTGCTCGGCATCTTCCCGTTGATCACGATGTTCCTGGTGACCTCCATCGCCACCCTCCGCGAACGCACCTCCGGCACCCTCGAACGCCTCCTCGCCATGCCGCTCGGCAAGGCGGACCTGATCGCGGGTTACGCGCTCGCCTTCGGCGCCCTGGCCGTCGTCCAGTCCGCCCTCGCCACCGGCCTCGCCCTGTGGGTACTCGGCCTCGACGTGACCGGCTCGCCCTGGCTGCTGCTCCTCGTCGCCCTGCTCGACGCCCTGCTCGGCACGGCCCTCGGGCTCTTCGTCTCGGCCTTCGCGGCCTCGGAGTTCCAGGCGGTGCAGTTCATGCCGGCGGTGATCTTCCCGCAGCTCCTCCTCTGCGGCCTCTTCACCGAGCGTTCCGACATGCACCCGGTCCTCGAAGCGATCTCCAACGTCCTCCCCATGTCGTACGCCGTCGACGGCATGAACGAAGTCCTCAGGCACACGGACATGACGGCGAACTTCGTCCGGGATGCGCTGGTAGTGGCGGGCTGCGCGCTCCTGGTCCTGGCCTTGGGCGCGGCAACGCTACGCCGCCGAACAGCCTGATCGCGTACCCAGCCCAAGCCCCATCCAGCCCGTCCGGCGCTTGAGGACGAGGCCGTCAAGGCCGAAAGCGGGGGTCTGGGGGCGCAGCCCCCAGGTACGGGAAGGGTAGGGGTGGCGGGGGCGAAAACCGTCAACGGCAACCCGACACCGGACGTCCGCCCACCGGACACCCCACGCAGGCAGATGACCCCGGTGCGAGGATGAACCCGGACGACGCAAAACCCCCGGAGGGCACCCCAGCCATGACCCAGAAAGTCGCAGTCCTCGGCACCGGCAAGATCGGCGAAGCCCTGCTCAGCGGAATGATCCGAGCCGGCTGGGCCCCGGCCGACCTCCTGGTCACCGCCCGCCGCCGCGAGCGCGCAGACGAGCTCCAGACCCGCTACGGCGTCACGCCCGTCTCGAACGCCGAGGCCGCCAAGATCGCCGACACCCTCATCCTCACGGTCAAGCCGCAGGACATGGGCACCCTCCTCGACGAACTCGCTCCGCACGTCCCCGCCGGCCGCCTGATCATCAGCGGCGCGGCGGGCATCCCCACCACATACTTCGAGGACCGGCTGCCCGCAGGCACCCCGGTCGTCCGCGTCATGACGAACACCCCCGCCCTCGTCGACGAGGCCATGTCGGTCATCTCCGCGGGCACCCACGCGACCGCCGAGCACCTCGCCCACGCCGAGGAGATCTTCGGCGCCGTCGGCAAGACGCTCCGCGTCCCCGAGTCCCAGCAGGACGCCTGCACCGCCCTCTCCGGCTCCGGTCCGGCGTACTTCTTCTACCTGGTCGAAGCCATGACCGACGCCGGCATCCTGCTCGGCCTGCCTCGCGACAAGGCCCACGACCTGATCGTCCAGTCCGCGATCGGCGCCGCGACGATGCTCCGCGACAGCGGCGAGCACCCGGTCAAGCTCCGCGAGAACGTGACCTCTCCGGCCGGCACCACCATCAGCGCCATCCGCGAGCTGGAGAATCACGGCGTACGCGCGGCCCTCATCGCCGCCCTCGAAGCGGCCCGCGACCGCAGCCGCGAACTGGCCTCCGGCAACAGCTGACGCTCCACGTGGCGCGGGCCACCGCCGTGCCGCTGCACGGCGGTGGCTTCGCGATGGAGAAGCCCGCCGGCCCCCGGTCAGGGGGGCGGCAGCAGCCCGATCGCCCGATAGGCCGCATCCACCGTGGGCCTGGCCATCCCCCTGGCCTTCTCCGCCCCGTCCCTCAGCACCCCCTCCAGACAGGCCGGATCCGCAATCAGTTCCCTGTGCCTGTACTGCAGCGGCCTGAGCAGCTCCACCACGGCATCGGCGGTGTCCTTCTTCAAGGCCCCGTACGACGTGTACGCACCGCTCAGCTTCCCGGGCTCCCCGCCCACACAAGCCGCAAGAATCTCCAGCAGATTCGAGACACCGGGCTTGGACTCCGGGTCGTACGCGACCTCCTGCCCGCTGTCGGTCACCGCCCGCATGATCTTCTTCCGCACCACGTCCGGCTCGTCGAGCAGATAGACGATCCCGGCCACGGAGTCATGCGACTTGCCCATCTTCGACGTCGGCTCCTGCAGATCCATGACCCGCGCCGCCACCACGGGATACGTCGCGCGAGGCATCACGAACGTGTGCCCGTACCGCTGGTTGAACCGCACCGCCAGATCCCGCGTGAGCTCGACGTGCTGCCGCTGGTCGTCCCCCACCGGCACCTCATCGGCCCCGTACGCCAGGATGTCCGCCGCCATCAGTGCGGGATACGTCAGCAGCGACAGCCGCACACTGCTGCCACGCGCCCGCTCGCGTGCGACCTTCTCCTTGTACTGGATCATCCGCCGCATCTCGCCGTCGGTCGCGACGCACTCGAGCAGATACGACAGACGCGCGTGCTCGTCCACATGACTCTGTACGAACACGGTGCACCGCCCGGGATCAAGCCCGGCCGCCAGCAGCAGCGTCACCGCGTGCCGACTGAGCCTGCGTACCCGCCCTGGATCGTGCTCCACCGTCAGAGCGTGCAGATCCACGACGCAGAACAGCGCATCGGCACGGTGCTGATCGACTTCCGCCCACTGCCGGACGGCCCCCAGATAGTTCCCCAGCGTCAGATGCCCCGTCGGCTTGACCCCACTGAAGATCCGTGTCATCTCTCCACCTCCTGGTCGCCGACCGCCACTACCGCCGGCCGGCTCAGTTTCCTCAGGAGGGAGACACACGAACGGCCGCCGTAGCGGCGGCCGTTGAGTGCATGCGTAAGTACGGCCGCCGTCAGGCGGCCCACCACTGCTGGGTGAACGCATGCTTGGACATGCCCACAAGCGTACGCCCTCCAGGTAAGCCCTGGGGCGCCAAGTTGACATGCCCAGCCGACATACGTAGTGTTCTCCGAGTTGTCCGACGTGAGCACCGACTCCGGTCGGCCCCGGACAGCCATTCCGCAGGAACCATTCAAACGAACGACGCTTTCGTCGTCGGCTCGTTTCCATGTGTGTTTGCGAAATGAGGAATCTGCGTTCGAGAGGGCGCGGCATCCCGATTAGCTCGGGAACCAGGATTCCGCTAAAGTCTCACTCGTCGGAACGGCCCAACGGCCGGGAGGACACCCTCCTCTGACTGGGAATCAGGCCCGAAGGGATCTGATAGAGTCGGAACCGCCGGAAAGGGAAACGCGAAAGCGGGAACCTGGA
>NZ_LOHS01000058.1 GCF_001642995.1 Streptomyces jeddahensis | reverse complement strand
TTGACTGGTACTAATAGGCCGAGGGCTTGTCCTCAGTTGCTCGCGTCCACTGTGTTGGTTCTGAAACCACGAACAACCAATGCCACGGTGTGTGGCCTGCCTGGTTGAGAGTTTCATAGTGTTTCGGTGGTCATAGCGTGAGGGAAACGCCCGGTTACATTCCGAACCCGGAAGCTAAGCCTCACAGCGCCGATGGTACTGCAGGGGGGACCCTGTGGGAGAGTAGGACGCCGCCGAACAATCTTTGAGTGAGCTGGTCCCCCGACTTCGGTCGGGGGACCAGCTCCTTTTTGTTTTGCGTCATCTTGCGTTCACGTTGCGCGGTCAGCATCGCCCCATGGGGACAGTTGGATTGCTGAGGGCCGCGGGCATCGGACCCGGTGACGAGGTCGTGGTGCCGGCGTTCGGGAACGTCGAAGTGGCCGAGGCCGTGGTCCTGGCCGGAGCCGTACCTGTCTTCGGTGACATAGACCCGGTTACGTACTGCCTCGATCCCGCCGCCGTTGCGGCCGTCATATCGCACCGTACGGCGGCGGTCGTCGTCGTCCATCGCTTCGGGCGGCCCGCTGACGTCGACGCTATGCGGAGCCTCGGTCAGCGGCACGGTCTTCTCGTGCTGGAGCACAGCGAGTTGGACGCGCCACTGAGTGACGGGGTGGCGCAGCGGCGATCGCATGCCGCCTACCTCGACCAGCGCCTCAGCGGAGTCGTAACGCCCATCGGCAGTGAGCGGCACACCTATCAGCAGTACGTCGTCCGGGTTCCCGGAAACGGGCGGCCTGACCGGGACGCGTTCGCACGAGCCATACGCGCCAGGGGAGTTGACGGCCGAGTGCCCGTCAAGACGCCTCTGCACCGCATTCCCGGATTCCGGCGTGATGTGTGTCTGCCGGAGACCGAGCGGGCTGCCGACGAGACTCTGGCACTGCCCGTCGACGCCTCTCTTTCGCGGCGCGAGATGCACCGGATCGTCTCGGCCTGCAATGCGCTCGGCGGTCTGCTGCAGCCTGCGTTCTGAGGCCGTGGGCGTCGGTTCGGAGCACACGTGAGTTCGGGGTATGATTTATTTCGTTGCCGCGCGGGAAACCGCGTAAGGCGGCCGGCCCCTATAGCTCAGTCGGCAGAGCGTCTCCATGGTAAGGAGAAGGTCAACGGTTCGATTCCGTTTGGGGGCTCCACAGAACAAGGCCTCCGCCCATCGGGCGGAGGCCTTTTTGTTTCCCAGCCGGGGCTCAGTCCTTGTGAAGGCCCGGTACCCGCATCGCCAGAATCGCCATGTCATCCGAGGGCGCGTCTGACGCGAAGCGCTCCACGGCGCGCATGATGCGGGCGGCGACCGCCCCGGCCGTGAGGCCCGTGCAGGTGGTCAGGACGTCTGTGAGGCCGTCGTCGCCGAGCATGCGCGAGCCTTCGCGGCGCTCCGTGACGCCGTCGGTCACGCACAGCAGGACATCGCCCGGGTCGAGGACGACCGTCTGCTCGTACAGCTCCAGATCCTCCATGACGCCAAGGAGCGGTTGCGGTTCGGCAGCGGGTTCCACGGTGCCGTCCTGGCGAAGGCGGAGCGGCAGAGGGTGGCCGGCACAGACGACCTTCAGGACGGCCGAGCCGTCCTCCTGGGGCCACAACTCGCCGTACAGGAGCGTCAGAAAGCGGCTGCGGGCGCCCTCGTCGAGGATCGCGGCGTTGAGACGTTCCAGGACGGCAGGTCCGCCGAAGCCCTCGCGTGCCAGCAGGCGCAGGGCGTGCCGGGCCAGGCCCGTGACGGCCGCCGCCTCCGGTCCCGTGCCGCAGACGTCGCCGATCGCGAAGCCGTACGCGCCGTCGCGGATGGGGAACAGGTCGTAGAAGTCGCCGCCGACCTCGTTGCCCTCGCCGGCCGCGCGGTAGATGACCTCGACCTCGACGCCCGGTACGTGGGGGAGCTCCGGCGGGAGCAGACTGCGCTGGAGGGACTGGCTGATCGCCGTGCGCTCCGAGTACAGGCGGGCGTTGTCGAGGGCGAGGGCGGCCCTGCGGGAGAGGTCCTCGGCGAGTTCGAGGATCTCCTGGCGGAAGTGTTCGTCGGAGGGCTTGCCGAGCGTCAGCATGCCGATGACGCGGTTGCGGGCCACCAGCGGCAGGACGACGGTCTCTCCGCCGACCGCGGACGCGGTCGCCAGCGTCGTACCGATGCCGGAGCTCACGCTGGCCGGCTCGCCCAGGCCCAGGCTGCGCATCGAGGTGCGCAGCGCCGCCTCGTGGGCGGCCTCGGTGGGGGTGTTCCACACGCGTGCGCCCGGTGTCGGGACCGGGTCGGGCGGGGCGATGCGCGACAGGAGCGCCTTGAGGCCGTCGATGCGCTCCTCGTCCTCGTGCAGGACGTACGAGAGGTACGGCTCGGATGACTGGTCGGCGATCGTGTAGACCGCGCACCACGTGGCGAGGGTCGGGACCGTCATCTGGGCCATGAGCGCCAGGGTCTGGTCGCGGTCCAGGGTGCCCGCGAGGAGGTCGGAGGCCTCTACGAGGAAGGACAGGGAGCCGCGGCGCAGCCTCTCCAGCTCGCCCAGGCGCGCGGACTCCACGGCCAGGGCGATGCGGTCGGCTGCGAACTGCAGGCGCAGGGCCTCCTCGTTGGAGTACCGGTCGGGCGCTTCCGCCGCTACGCCGAGGGAGCCCGTGAGGCGCCCCTCGACCTTCAGCGGGACCGTGACGACGGAGCGCATGCCCGTGCCGTTGAGGAGCGGCACGGCGCCGGGGACGTCCGCGAGGTCTTCATGGACGGACGGCATGCGTGCCGAACCGTAACGGCCGGGCCCGGCCTCGACGGGGACGCGGGCGAAGCGCTGGCGGGCCGACGGCAGGCCCGTGGAGGCGCGGACCTCCAGCTCCGTCTCGTCGTCGGTGGCCAGCAGGAGGAACGCGGCGTCGCCGTCGAGCATGTCCCGGGCGCGCTCCACCGTGCGCTGCAGGAGCCCGTCCAGGTCGTCCGGTGCGGGTGAGCCGATGAACACCTCGAAAGGGTCCGCGGCATGGCCTTCGGTCAGATGTGCGGGGTCCGGGTGGGCGGGGCCACGCAGCGGGGTCTGCAGGACGGCGCGCTCGTGGTCGCGTACGAGAAGGCAGACGGTGGACGGGTCGCCGTCGGTGTCGCGGACCCGTAGATGCGAGGCGTAGACAGGCGTCACGCGGCCGTCGGCGCCGCGGATGCCGTAACTGCCCTCCCAGCGGGAGAGTTGGAGGGCCTCGGCGATCCCGGTGCTGGTGCCGGGGGTGTGCGGCCAGGCCGCGAAATCCGTGAGGGGCTTGCCGGTGACCTGCTCCGCGGCGTACCCGAAGAGTTCCTCGGCGTCCTCGTTCCAGGCGGTGACGGTGGTGGTGCGGTCGATCTGGATGACCGCGACCCGAACGCGGCCGTCGGCCAGCGGCAGCAGGTCGGTGGGGAGCGAGGGGCTGGCGGTATGGATGCCCACCGGGCGTTCCGGAAGGTCGAGTTGGAACCAGACCTGTTTGTGCGTGGCGGTGTACTCGACGCCCCAGCGGGAGGCGAGGGCCGCGCACAGCTGCAGTCCCCTGCCGCCCTCGCGGTCAGGGCTGCCCATCGTCGCGAGCGACTGCTGGAGAGGAATCTCACGCTCCGGGTAGCGGTCGGCGACTTCGATGCGTGCGCCGTCGTCGGTGCGAAGACAGAGGACCTCCGCGGCGGTGCCGGCGTGCACCACGGCATTGGTGACCAGTTCGCTGGTGAGGACCACCGCGTCGTCGACGATGTCGGTGAACCCCCATCCCTGGAGGGTGTCGCGGACGAAGGAGCGGGCAGTCGCTACAGAACGCCCGACGGGGTCGAAGGTGGCAGCCGCGCGCGCGGTGATCACAGAACTCCTCGTCCGAGTGTCGACGCCCAGGTCTCCTGTGGTCATACTGAGGCCGCCCCTCCGTTTTGCCCGTTCGTTCCGGCCACCAGCCCAGGCCGGGCGGACCGGGGTGGTTGGACAGCCGCATGCAAGGTTACTTACCTTCACCGTCCATGCGGATGCCGGTCGCGGTGTTTCCGCCCGGAGGGTGTGCGGACGGTGTGCGAAGCTGCCGAACTGTTATGGCCTGGTTCCGGCATGGTGAAACACTGGGCAGGCTTGAAGAGACAGCCCGGCAAGAGGTCGACCCCTGCGGGAGGGACACAGTGGAGTCTGGCGCAGCGACGCGGAGCACTAAGACGCGCGCGAAAGGCGGACAGTCCCTGAACAAGCAGCGCACACCACGCAACGGGACCACCGCGGTGGACACCGCGGCTCTCAACCGGCTCCTCGCGGCGCTGGTGTCGATGCGGGACGGTAACTTCCGCAAACGGCTCACGGTCTCGGGTGACGGCGTGATGTCCGAGATCGCGGCGGTTTTCAACGAAGTCGCCGACCGGAACCTCCATCTGACGGGAGAGCTCTCCCGGGTGCGCCGCGTCGTCGGCCGTGAGGGAAAGCTCACAGAGCGCCTCGAGGTGGGCGCCTGTGAGGGGTCCTGGGCGGCGGCGATCGACGCGTCGAACGCGCTCGTGGACGACCTCGTACGGCCCGTGTCCGAGGTCGGCCGGGTGCTGTCCGCGGTGGCGGAGGGCGACCTCCAGCAGCGCATGGAGCTGCGCTCACAGGGGCCGGAGGGCAGCGGACATCCGCTGCGCGGCGAGTTCCTGAAGGTCGGGCGCACCGTCAACAACCTCGTGGACCAGCTGTCCACGTTCACCGACGAGGTCACGCGCGTCGCCAGCGAGGTCGGTACGGAGGGCAAGCTGGGCGGGCAGGCCCGGGTGCGCGGTATGTCCGGTTCGTGGAAGGACCTCACGGATTCGGTCAACACCATGGCGTACCGGCTGACGGCGCAGGTGCGTGACATTGCTCTCGTGACGACCGCGGTCGCGAAGGGTGATCTGTCGCGCAAGGTGACCGTCCATGTCGCCGGCGAGATGCTCGAACTGAAGAACACCGTCAACACGATGGTGGACCAGCTGTCGTCCTTCTCCTCCGAGGTGACCCGTGTCGCGCGCGAGGTGGGCACGGAGGGCGAGCTCGGCGGGCAGGCGCAGGTGCCTGGTGTGGCGGGCGTGTGGAAGGACCTCACCGATTCGGTGAACCTCATGGCCGGCAATCTCACCGCGCAGGTGCGGGGGATCGCTCAGGTCACCACGGCCGTCGCCAACGGCGACCTGTCGCAGAAGGTCACGGTCAGCGCGCGTGGCGAGGTCGCACAGCTGGCCGAGACCATCAACCAGATGACCGCGACGCTGCGCACGTTCGCCGACGAGGTCACGCGCGTGGCGAACGAGGTCGGCGCGGAGGGGCGGCTCGGCGGCCAGGCGAACGTGCCGGGCGCGGCGGGTACGTGGAAGGACCTCACCGACTCGGTGAACACGGTCTTCCGCAACCTCACCACTCAGGTGCGCAACATCGCCCAGGTGACGACGGCGGTGGCGAACGGCGACCTGTCGCAGAAGGTCACCGTCGACGTCTCCGGCGAGATGCTCCAGCTGAAGAACACCGTGAACACGATGGTGGACCAGCTCTCGAGTTTCGCCGACCAGGTCACGCGTATGGCGCGCGAGGTGGGCACCGAGGGCCGGCTGGGCGGTCAGGCCCGCGTGGACGGCGTCAGCGGCACCTGGAAGGAGCTGACGGACTCCGTCAACTTCATGGCGGGGAACCTGACGTCGCAGGTGCGGCAGATCGCGCAGGTCACCACGGCGGTGGCGCGCGGTGACCTGTCGCAGAAGATCGACGTGGACGCGCGCGGCGAGATCCTGGAGCTGAAGAACACCATCAACACGATGGTCGACCAGCTGTCCGCGTTCGCCGACCAGGTGACCCGGGTGGCCCGTGAGGTGGGTACGGAGGGCCGGCTCGGCGGTCAGGCCCAGGTGCCCGGCGTCGCAGGCGTGTGGCGTGATCTCACGGACTCCGTGAACGGCATGGCCGGCAACCTCACCGCGCAGGTCCGCAACATCGCGCAGGTCGCGACGGCGGTGGCGCGCGGTGACCTGTCGCAGAAGATCGACGTGGACGCGCGCGGCGAGATCCTGGAGCTGAAGAACACCCTCAACACGATGGTGGACCAGCTGTCGAACTTCGCCGAGCAGGTCACGCGCGTGGCGCGCGAGGTGGGTACGGAGGGTATCCTCGGCGGCCAGGCCGAGGTGAAGGGTGTCTCCGGCACCTGGAAGGACCTCACGCAGTCCGTGAACGGCATGGCGAACAACCTCACCATGCAGGTGCGCAACATCGCCGAGGTCACGACCGCGGTCGCGCGCGGCGACCTGTCGAAGAAGATCACCGTCGACGCCAAGGGCGAGATCCTCGAACTCGTCACCACCGTCAACACGATGGTCGACCAGCTGTCGAACTTCGCCGAGCAGGTGACCCGGGTGGCCCGCGAGGTGGGCACCGAGGGCCAGCTGGGCGGCCAGGCCCGGGTGCCCGGCGTCACGGGCATCTGGAAGGACCTCAGCGACAACGTCAACCTGATGGCCAACAACCTGACCACCCAGGTGCGCCAGATCTCCCAGGTCACCACGGCGGTGGCGAACGGCGACCTCACCAAGAAGGTCACGGTCGAGGCGAGTGGCGAGGTCGCCCAGCTCGCGGACACCGTCAACACGATGGTGAAGACGCTGGGTTCGTTTGCGGACGAGGTCACGCGCGTGGCGCGCGAGGTGGGCACGGACGGCATCCTCGGCGGCCAGGCGCGCGTGCCGGGCGTGTCCGGAACGTGGAAGGACCTCACCGAGTCCGTGAACTCGATGGCGTCCAACCTGACGGGCCAGGTCCGCAACATCGCGATGGTGACCACCGCCATCGCGAAGGGCGATCTGACGAAGAAGATCGACATCGATGCCCGCGGTGAGATCCTCGAACTGAAGACCACCATCAACACGATGGTCGACCAGCTCTCCAGCTTCGCCGAGCAGGTCACCCTGGTGGCCCGCGAGGTGGGTACGGAAGGCCAGTTGGGCGGCCAGGCACGCGTGCGTGACGTCGATGGAACCTGGCGCGACCTCACCGAGTCCGTGAACGAGATGGCCGGCAACCTGACCCGTCAGGTGCGCGCCATCGCGGCCGTGGCCACCGCGGTGACCCGCGGCGACCTCAACCTCAAGATCGACGTCGACGCGGCCGGCGAGATCCAGGTCCTGCAGGACAACATCAACACGATGATCGCGAACCTGCGCGACACCACCCTCGCCAACAAGGAACAGGACTGGCTGAAGGGCAACCTGGCCCGTATCTCGGGTCTGATGCAGGGACGCCGCGACCTCGAGGACGTCGCCTCGCTCATCATGAGCGAGCTGACGCCGGTGGTCTCCGCGCAGCACGGCGCGTTCTTCGTGGCGATGCCCATGGACGACGGCAAAGATCTGGGCGCCGCGACCCAGGAGGACGCGTACGAGCTGCGCATGCTGGGCAGTTACGGCTACTCGATGGGCTCCATGCCGACCTCCTTCCGGCCCGGCGAGACCCTGATCGGCACCGCGGCCAAGGAGAAGCGGACGATCCTGGTGGAGAACGTCCCGCCCGGCTATCTGAAGATCGCCTCCGGGCTCGGGGACGCGCCGCCCGCGCATGTCATCGTGCTGCCGGTGCTCTTCGAAGGAACGGTCCTCGGTGTGATCGAGCTGGCGTCGTTCCAGCCGTTCACGCAGATCCAGAAGGACTTCCTCAACCAGATCGCCGAGATGATCGCGACGAGCGTCAACACCATCAGCGTCAACCAGAAGACCGAGTTGCTGCTCAAGCAGTCGCAGGAGCTCACCGAGCAGCTCCGGCTGCGCTCGGAGGAACTGGAGCAGCGGCAGAAGGCACTTCAGGCCTCCAACGCCGAACTGGAGGAGAAGGCCGAGCTGCTGGCTCGTCAGAACCGCGACATCGAGGTCAAGAACACCGAGATCGAGGAGGCGCGCCAGGTCCTCGAGGAGCGTGCCGAGCAGCTCGCGGTCTCGATGCGCTACAAGAGCGAGTTCCTGGCGAACATGTCGCACGAGCTGCGCACGCCGCTCAACTCGCTGCTGATCCTGGCCAAGCTGCTCGCGGACAACGCCGAGGGCAATCTCTCCCCGAAGCAGGTCGAGTTCGCGGAGACCATCCACGGCGCCGGTTCGGATCTGCTGCAGCTGATCAACGACATCCTCGACCTGTCGAAGGTCGAGGCCGGAAAGATGGACGTCTCTCCGACGCGTATCGCGCTCGTCCAGCTCGTGGACTACGTGGAGGCGACGTTCCGGCCGCTCACCGCGGAGAAGGGTCTCGACTTCTCCGTACGCGTCTCGCCGGAGCTGCCCGCGACGCTGCACACGGATGAGCAGCGGCTGCTGCAGGTCCTGCGCAACCTGCTGTCCAACGCGGTGAAGTTCACCGACTCGGGAGCCGTCGAGCTGATGATCCGTCCGGCCGGCAACGACGTGCCCATCGCCATCCGGGAGCAGCTGCTCGAGGCGGGGTCGCTGCGTGATGCGGACGCCGATCTGATCGCGTTCTCCGTCGCCGACACCGGCATCGGCATCGCGGCCAGCAAGATGCGTGTGATCTTCGAGGCGTTCAAGCAGGCCGACGGCACGACGAGCCGCAAGTACGGCGGTACGGGCCTCGGGCTGTCCATCAGCCGGGAGATCGCGCGGCTGCTGGGCGGCGAGATCCACGCCCAGAGCGAGCCGGGACGCGGCTCGACGTTCACGCTCTATCTGCCGCTGTACCCGACCGAACTGCCGCCGCAGGGCTACCCGCAGCTCGCTCCGGTGATCGAGCCGGGCGACACGGCGGCGTCCGTGCGCGAGCTGACGGCCTCCGCGGCCGAGACGCCCGCCGAGGTCAAGTCGTACCGCGACACGCAGAACGGGCCCGCAGCGATGTTCAGGCGTCGGCGCCGGGCTGTGGCGGCCGCCGACCAGCGGGCCGCCCTGCCGGGCCAGTCGGCGGCGCAGGACGGCTGGGCGGGCGGCGCCGGACAGGAGCCGACGCCCCAGGAGCACCGCGGCCTGCAGTTCGACGGCGAGAAGGTGCTGATCGTCGACGACGACATCCGCAACGTCTTCGCCCTGACCAGCGTCCTGGAGCAGAACGGACTGTCCGTGCTGTACGCGGAGAACGGCCGCGAAGGCATCGAAGTCCTGGAGCAGCACGACGATGTGACGGTCGTACTGATGGACATCATGATGCCCGAGATGGACGGATATGCGACGACGACGGCGATCCGCAGGATGCCCCAGTTCGCCGGACTGCCGATCATCGCGCTCACCGCGAAGGCCATGAAGGGCGACCGGGAGAAGGCCATCGAGTCCGGGGCTTCCGACTATGTGACGAAGCCGGTCGATCCGGACCATCTGCTCTCCGTGATGGAGCAGTGGATGCGCGAGGAGTGACCGGGTGGCGGACGGGCGCTGTCCACTTGCTGACTGACTGTGCCCGAGGTCGTGTAGAAGTGCGGGATTCGGGGAACCTTCTGGTCCCCCACCGCGTTTCTGCTACGTGCACAGTGACATCGCGGTGACAGGGTGTGGCGACAGGCGGGGTGCGGCTACCATGACCGGCACAAGGGCGGACGGCGCTAGGGAGTCGTCCCCTGGGGCGGCGCCCGGTGCACTGCCGGGACGAGGAGGGCGGGCCATGGTGCAGAAGGCCAAGATCCTCCTGGTCGATGACCGGCCGGAGAATCTGCTGGCGCTGGAGGCCATCCTCTCTGCGCTCGATCAGACGCTGGTGCGGGCATCGTCCGGGGAGGAAGCGCTCAAAGCACTGCTCACGGACGATTTCGCGGTCATTCTGCTGGATGTTCAGATGCCGGGCATGGACGGTTTCGAAACCGCCGCGCACATCAAGCGGCGGGAACGGACCCGGGACATCCCGATCATCTTCCTCACCGCCATCAACCACGGCCCGCACCACACCTTCCGGGGCTATGCGGCGGGCGCGGTGGACTACATCTCCAAGCCGTTCGACCCCTGGGTGCTGCGCGCCAAGGTCTCGGTGTTCGTCGAGCTCTACATGAAGAACTGTCAACTGCGGGAGCAGGCCGCCCTGCTCAGGCTCCAGCTCGAGGGCGGCGGCAAGTCCGCGGTCGGCGACGCCAAGGAACCCGCCGGACTGCTGGCCGAGCTCTCCGCGCGGCTCGCGGCCGTCGAGGAGCAGGCCGAAGCGCTGTCGAAGCAGCTCGACGACGACTCCGCGGACGCGGCAGCGGTGGCTACCGCCGCCCATCTCGAACGCAAACTGACCGGCCTGCGCAGGGCCCTGGACGCCCTCGAGCCGGGCACGGGGACGGGCGCGCCGTCGCTGCCTTCGCAGAACTGAGCCCTCTGGGACGCGTACCGAACCCCTGAGGGGCCGTCAGGTCACCGCCGCACCATGGGCGACACGAACGGGTGAAGCGGTGGGCACACGTGTCCCCTGGGGTCCCCGACGGTAACCTCACACCCATGGCCTCACGTCAGTCCGCAGCCAAGAAGTCGCCCGCGAAGAAGGCGGCAGCTCCGACGAAAGCTGCGGCGAAGAAGGCCCCTGCGAAGAAGTCGCCCGCCAAGAAGACGGCAGCGAAGCGGGCGCCCGCGAAGAAGGCGGCAGCCAAGCCCGCGCCGAAGCCGGCCCCCAGTCCGACCGGGGGCGTGTACCGGCTCGCGCGCGCCCTGTGGCTGGGCGTCGCACACGCCGTGGGAGCGATGTTCCGCGGCATAGGGCGTGGCGCGAAGGGGCTCGACCCGGCGCACCGCAAGGACGGCCTCGCGCTCCTCCTGCTCGGCATCGCGCTGATCGTCGCCGCCGGCACCTGGTCGAACCTGCGCGGTCCGGTCGGCGACCTCGTCGAGCTCCTTGTGACCGGCGCCTTCGGCCGTCTCGACCTGCTCGTGCCGATACTGCTCGCCGGTATCGCCGTACGCCTCATCCGGCACCCTGAGAAGCCCGAGGCGAACGGACGCATCGTGATCGGCCTGTCCGCGCTCGTCGTCGGCGTGCTCGGACAGGTCCACATGGCCTGCGGCGCGCCGGGGCGCGGCGACGGAAGCGCGGCCATAAGGGACGCCGGCGGGCTCATCGGATGGGCCGCGTCGACCCCGCTGATCTACACCATGGGCGAGGTCCTCGCCCTCCCGCTGCTCATCCTGCTGACGGTCTTCGGTCTGCTCGTCGTCACGGCCACACCCGTCAACGCCATCCCGCAGCGCCTGCGGCTGCTCGGCACGAAGCTCGGGGTCATCCAGCCGGCGGCCGAGGACGGCGCGTACGGATCCGAGGACGACGAACGGTACGACGACCAGTGGCGCCAGGCCCTGCCCACCCGCTCCCGGCGGCGCGGGCCGTCCTCCCCGGAGGCGTACGACCCGGAGCAGGCGGAGGAGGAGGCCCTGTCGTCCAGGCGGCGCAGGCCGCGCAGGGCCCCGGTGCAGCCCGCACTGGACCGGCCCATGGATGCCGTCGATGTGGCCGCGGCCGCGGCGGCCGCGCTCGACGGTGCCGTCCTGCACGGTCTGCCGCCCTCGCCGCTGGTCGCCGACCTCACGCAGGGTGTCGCGGCGGACCGGGCCGAGCGCGAGCAGTCCGTGCCGGTACCGAACGCACGTACCAAGGATGCCGAGCGGGACGCTGCCAAGGCCTCGGTGAAGGACGCGGCTCAGAGCGGTGCCGCGCAGGCGGCCGAACGCCTGTCCGCCGTGCCCGACCTGACCAAGGCCGCTCCCGAGGCGCCGCGCGAGCTGCCGCCCCGCGCCGAACAGCTCCAGCTCTCCGGCGACATCACGTACGCGCTGCCCTCGCTGGACCTGCTCGAGCGCGGCGGGCCCGGCAAGGCGCGCAGCGCCGCCAACGACGCGGTCGTCGCCTCGCTCACCCAGGTGTTCTCCGAGTTCAAGGTCGACGCCGCCGTCACCGGCTTCACGCGCGGCCCGACGGTCACGCGCTACGAGGTCGAGCTCGGCCCCGCCGTGAAGGTCGAGCGGATCACGGCTCTGACCAAGAACATCGCGTACGCAGTGGCCAGCCCGGATGTGCGGATCATCTCGCCGATCCCCGGCAAGTCCGCGGTCGGCATCGAGATCCCCAACACCGACCGTGAGATGGTCAACCTCGGTGACGTGCTGCGCCTCGCGGACGCCGCCGAGGACGACCACCCGATGCTGGTCGCGCTCGGCAAGGACGTCGAGGGCGGCTATGTGATGGCGAACCTCGCGAAGATGCCGCATGTTCTCGTGGCCGGTGCGACCGGTTCCGGAAAGTCGTCCTGCATCAACTGCCTCATCACCTCGGTCATGGTGCGTGCGACGCCCGAGGACGTCCGGATGGTCCTGGTCGACCCCAAGCGCGTCGAGCTCACCGCGTACGAGGGCATCCCGCACCTCATCACGCCGATCATCACCAACCCCAAGCGGGCCGCCGAGGCGCTGCAGTGGGTCGTGCGCGAGATGGACCTGCGCTACGACGACCTCGCGGCCTTCGGGTTCCGGCACATCGACGACTTCAACCAGGCCGTCCGCAACGGCAAGGTGAAGCTGCCCGAGGGCAGCGAGCGCGAGCTGCAGCCGTACCCGTATCTGCTGGTCATCGTCGACGAGCTCGCGGACCTGATGATGGTGGCGCCGCGCGACGTCGAGGACGCGATCGTGCGCATCACGCAGCTCGCGCGCGCCGCCGGCATCCATCTCGTGCTGGCGACCCAGCGGCCCTCGGTCGACGTCGTCACCGGCCTCATCAAGGCGAACGTGCCGTCGCGGCTCGCCTTCGCCACCTCCTCGCTCGCTGACAGCCGCGTCATCCTCGACCAGCCGGGCGCCGAGAAGCTCATCGGCAAGGGCGACGGGCTGTTCCTGCCGATGGGCGCGAACAAGCCGACGCGTATGCAGGGCGCCTTCGTGACCGAGGAGGAGGTCGCGGCCGTCGTCCAGCACTGCAAGGACCAGATGGCGCCGGTCTTCCGCGACGACGTCACCGTCGGCAGCAAGCAGAAGAAGGAGATCGACGAGGACATCGGCGACGACCTGGACCTGCTGTGCCAGGCCGCGGAACTCGTGGTCTCCACGCAGTTCGGGTCCACCTCCATGCTCCAGCGCAAGCTGCGCGTCGGCTTTGCAAAGGCGGGCCGGCTGATGGACCTGATGGAGTCACGGAACATCGTCGGGCCCAGCGAGGGGTCCAAGGCGCGTGACGTTCTTGTGAAGCCGGATGAGCTGGACGGAGTGCTCGCGGTGATCCGTGGGGAAGCTCAACCGTAGGACGACAGAAAACGTCAATCGCAGGACGACGGAAAGCAACCGTTTCCCTTCCGCATACGTCAAGTTGAGGAAGGGAAGGCACCATGTCCCACCATCGGCATGTCGGTCCATGCTGTTGGCGTACAAACGGCGACCGCCCGGTTGCCCCACCCTTTTGTACCCCCCCTAGACTGAACATCCAGCAGGTGGCTACACGCTCGAAAGGCGCCCCCGTGTCCATCGGCAACTCCCCACACGACGACCGCCCGTCGGAAGACGACCGCCTGTTCGCAGACGAACGTCCCTCCATCGGCCGGATCCTCCAGCAGGCGCGCATCGACGCCGGACAGACCATCGAAGAAGTCAGTACTGTCACGCGGGTGCGCGTCCCGATCGTGCATGCGATCGAACAGGACGACTTCACCCGCTGCGGCGGCGATGTGTACGCGCGCGGCCACATCAAGACGCTGGCGCGTGCGGTCGGCATCGATCCGGCGCCGCTCCTCGAGCAGTACGCGGCCGAGCACGGCGCGCGGCCCGCTCCGACCCCGGCCGCACCGATGTTCGAGGCTGAGCGCATCCGGCCCGAGCCGCGCCGCCCCAACTGGACGGCGGCCATGGTCGCCGCGATCGTCGCCGTGATCGGCTTCGTCGGATTCACGCTGTTCAGCGGTGGGGACAGCGAGGGCGGGTCGACGCACGTCGCCGAGGGATCGACGGCGGGCAGCGGCAAGCCGACGCCCAAGCCCAGCCCCACCAAGACCGAGGAGACCAAGCCCGACCCGTCGGACAGTGCGATCGCGGCGGCGCCCGCGGACAAGGTCACGGTCATGGTGAGCGCGGCCGGCGGCCGCAGCTGGATCTCCGCCAAGGATGCCAACGGGCGGCTGCTGTTCGACGGAACTCTGGAGCAGGGGCAGACGAAGACCTTCGAGGACAAGCAGCAGATCGACCTCGTACTGGGCAACGCGGGCGCGATCCAGCTCGCCGTGAACGGCAAGCCCATCGAAGACAAGTTCGAAGCCGGACAGGTCGAGCGGCTGACGTACACGAAGGGCGACCCCGAGGCCGGGTGAGCAGCGGGCGGCGGGAGGGCGACCATCGGGCGATCTTGAGGTAACCCTCCCGGCGGGGGCTGTCGGCGGGACGAAGTAGTCTGGGGTCCATGCCCGAACGCCGCACCGTCGCCCTAGTCACGCTTGGCTGCGCCCGTAACGAGGTGGACTCGGAGGAGCTCGCAGGCCGCTTGGAGGCGGACGGCTGGGAGCTCGTCGAGGACGCCGCGGAAGCGGACGTGGCCGTGGTCAACACCTGTGGTTTCGTGGAGGCCGCGAAGAAGGACTCCGTGGACGCCCTCCTCGAGGCCAACGACCTCAAGGACCATGGCCGCACCCAGGCGGTGGTGGCGGTCGGCTGCATGGCCGAGCGGTATGGCAAAGAGCTCGCCGAGGCGCTGCCCGAGGCGGACGGCGTGCTCGGCTTCGACGACTACGCCGACATCTCCGACCGCCTCCAGACCATCCTGAGCGGCGGCATCCACGCCGCGCACACCCCGCGCGACCGGCGCAAGCTGCTGCCGATCACCCCGGCGGAGCGGCAGTCCGCCTCCGGTGTGGCACTTCCCGGGCACGGCGAGTCCACCGAGGTCCCGGACCTCCCTGAGGGTGTGGCTCCAGCCTCCGGGCCGCGGGCGCCCCTGCGGAGGCGGCTCGGCGGTGCGAGCCCCGTCGCCTCGGTGAAGCTCGCCTCCGGCTGCGACCGACGCTGCTCGTTCTGCGCCATCCCGTCGTTTCGCGGATCGTTCATCTCGCGGCGCCCCTCCGACGTGCTGGGCGAGACGCGCTGGCTCGCCGAGCAGGGCGTCAAGGAGATCATGCTGGTCTCCGAGAACAACACCTCGTACGGCAAGGACCTCGGCGACATCCGGCTCCTGGAGACGCTCCTGCCCGAGCTCGCCGCCGTGGACGGGATCGAGCGTGTCCGCGTCAGCTATCTGCAGCCCGCCGAGATGCGGCCCGGGCTGATCGACGTGCTCACCTCCACGGAGAAGGTCGCGCCCTACTTCGATCTCTCCTTCCAGCACTCCGCGCCCGGCGTGCTGCGCGCCATGCGGCGCTTCGGCGACACCGACCGGTTCCTGGACCTGCTCGACCAGATCCGCGCCAAGGCCCCGGCGGCCGGTGTACGGTCCAATTTCATCGTGGGCTTCCCCGGTGAGACCGAGGACGACCTGGCGGAGCTGGAGCGGTTCCTCATGGGCGCCCGGCTGGATGCGATCGGTGTCTTCGGGTACTCCGACGAGGAGGGCACGGAAGCGGCGACGTACGAGAACAAGCTGGACGAGGACGTCGTCGCCGAGCGGCTCGCGCACATCTCGCGGCTCGCGGAGGAGCTGACCTCGCAGCGGGCCGAGGAGCGCATGGGTGAGACCCTCGAGGTGCTCGTCGAGTCCGTCGACGGCGAGGAGGGCGTGGTCGGCCGGGCGGCGCACCAGGCGCCCGAGACCGACGGCCAGGTGGTGTTCACGAGCGGCGAAGGCCTGCGCGTCGGACTTATGGTCGAGGCGAAGGTGGTCGGCACCGAGGGTGTCGATCTGGTCGCCGAGCCGCTGCAGGGCTCTCGCGCGTGTACCGAGGAGGCGGGCAGATGACCGGAGTGCCGGCGTCCGCGGCAGGCGGCTCCGGCGCACCGGGCGCTCAGGGGACGAAGCCGGTGCGCGGTGGAAAGCTGGGCGCCGCGGCCGTCAACGAGGCCAGCATCTGGAACATCGCCAACCTCCTCACCATGGCCCGGCTGCTGCTGGTGCCCGCGTTTGTGATGCTCATGCTCGCCGGCGGCGGATACGACCCCGCGTGGCGGTCCCTCGCCTGGGCGAGCTTCGCCATCGCCATGATCACCGACCTGTTCGACGGCCATCTGGCTCGGACGTACAACCTCGTCACGGACTTCGGGAAGATCGCCGACCCCATCGCCGACAAGGCGATCATGGGTGCGGCTCTGATCTGCCTCTCGGGCCTGGGCGATCTGCCTTGGTGGGTCACCGGGGTGATCCTCGGGCGCGAGCTGGGGATCACGCTGCTGCGCTTCTGGGTCATTCGGTACGGGGTGATCCCGGCCAGCCGCGGCGGCAAACTCAAGACACTGACCCAGGGCGTCGCCGTCGGGATGTACATCCTGGCTCTGACCGGGCCGCTCGCCACGCTGCGGTTCTGGGTGATGGCCGCGGCGGTCGCGCTCACCGTGGGGACCGGCCTTGACTATGTGAAACAGGCCGTGGTCCTGCGGCGACGCGGAAAGGCGGCAGAGGGGGAGACGGCAGAGCGGGGAGCGGCCGAGCGGGAGACGGCGGAGTCCTCCGTGGGCGATGACCGTGCCCCGGGCGAGGGCTCCCCGGACGACCGTTCCCTGGACGACGGCTCCGCCGACCGCGCCGTTGACGAGCGCGCGGGGGCCAGACGGGCGGCGGATGACAGGTCGGGGCGCGAGGGGTCCGAGGAGTCCGAGGAGTCCGAGCGGTGACCACCGCGGCTGCCGAAGTGGTGCGGCTACTGAGGGTGAGGGGCGAGACGCTCGCCATCGCCGAGTCGCTCACCGGCGGCCTGGTCGCGGCGCAGGTCACGGGAACACCCGGGGCCTCCAAGGCGTTCAGAGGGTCGGTGACCGCGTACGCCACGGATCTCAAGCAGAAGCTGCTGGGCGTCGACGGCGCCCGATTGGCCGAGTGCGGAGCTGTGGATCCCGAGGTGGCCCTGCAGATGGCGGCCGGCGTGCGCGATGCGCTCGGTGCGGACTGGGGCATCGCGACGACCGGCGTTGCCGGGCCCGAACCGCAGGACGGTAAATCTGTCGGTACGGTTTATGTGGCGGTTCGCGGACCCGTCGGCAGCGGCAAAGTGGCCGCACTGCGATTGAACGGCGACCGCGCGGAAATCCGTATGGAGAGTGTACGGAGCGTACTGGCGATGTTGCTCGAGCAGCTCGTCGGCGAACAATCCGGGAATGCGCGGGCACAGGATACGGAAGAGAACGGGGGGACTTGATGTTTGCAGCCCTGAGTGAACACGACATCGCTCCCCGCACGGCCGCGGCGCAAGGCGGTACGGTGGGGCGTGAAGGATGCGGCTACACGGTCCGAGGAGGGAGCCACCGATGATTCTGCTCCGTCGCCTGCTGGGTGACGTGCTGCGTCGGCAGCGCCAACGCCAGGGCCGTACTCTGCGCGAAGTCTCCTCGTCCGCCCGAGTCTCACTCGGCTATCTCTCCGAGGTGGAGCGGGGGCAGAAGGAGGCTTCCTCCGAGCTGCTCTCCGCCATCTGCGACGCGCTTGACGTACGGATGTCCGAGCTCATGCGCGAGGTGAGCGACGAGCTCGCCCTCGCTGAGCTGGCCGAGTCTGCAGCAGTCAGCGAGCCGGTGCGCGCACCGGTACGCCCGATGCTCAACTCCGTCTCGGTGACCGGTGTGCCACCGGAACGGGTGACGATCAAGGCGCCGGCGGAGGCAGTGGACGTCGTCGCCGCGTGACGCTCACGCTTGTGTGGAAGCCCCGGCCGGGGCTGTTCGGGAGTTCGTCCCGGATGTGCTTCTCGGCCGGGGCTTTCGCTGTATGGGGGCGTCAGGGTCCTGATTCGGCAGCATCAGAGATCTGTTCTGATGTGACCTAATTCATCCGCTTATGCCATGGTTGTGGCAGCTGGGTCTTTGTGGCCGCTGCTCCTGGTGGAGTAGCGGTCATTCGGAAACTCGGGGATTCCGCGCATGTGCCGGTCCGGACCTGAACGTACGCGCAGCCGTGCGATCGGTGAGTTCAGCGAGACGCTCCAGATACCCGAGATATGGAGGAATTTCGGATGTACTCCGTGAAGAGCCCCTTGTCGGAGGCGGAACTGAAGACCGTGTCCGAGGCGTTGCAGGGGGCGCTCGTCGACCTCGTGGATCTCTCCCTCATCGCGAAGCAGATCCACTGGAACGTGGTCGGCCCGCGTTTCCGCTCCGTGCATCTGCAGCTCGACGAGGTCGTGGACACGGCACGCCTGCACTCTGACACCGTGGCGGAGCGGGCCTCCACGCTCGGCGTACCGCCCGACGGGCGAGCGGCGACCGTGGCGGGCAGCAGCGGAATCGGCGCGGTGCCGGAAGGCTGGATCAAGGACACGGAGGCGGTGGGCGCGCTCGTGGAGGCCCTGGGTGCCGTGATCACGCGTATGCGGGAGCGGATCGCCGCCACCGGTGATGCGGATCCCGTGAGCCAGGACGTCTTCATCGGCATCACGGCGGATCTCGAGAAGCATCACTGGATGTTCCAGGCAGAGGACGGCGGAGAGCGGCTGGGCGGCTGACTGGGCGGCGCCTGACTGGGCACTTGATGCGCGGGGTGAGGCGCAGCGCCGGGCACCGGCATCTGGCGGTCGGCGGCATACGAGGCGCCGGCCGGCGTCGGCTGGAGGTGGCGGCCATGGCAGGGCGGATCGTGCGCTGGGCGCCGGCTCTGGGGCTGGGCGCGCTGTGGTGGTGGGCCGTGCTCCGGCTCACGCTCGTGCCGGACGCCGGGGCGCTGGAAGCCGCCGTGGCCGTGGGCGGCTGGGGACTCAGCCTGCTGCCGGTGCACTGTGTGCCCAAATCGCGAGCGACGAGGGTCGTAGGGGCGGTGCACTTGCTCGCACGTCTGAAGCGCCGGCAGCCGCGGCATCGGGGGCCCCGGCCCGCCGGTTCGGGTGGCCCCGGCTCCTAGGCCTTGCAGTATGCCGGTTCCTAGGCCTTGCAGTATGGCGACAGAGGGCGGAATGCGGGCTACCAGGGCATGGCGACGCCGCCGTTCGGGCGGAGAATCTGACCGGTGGTGAAGGACGAGGCGTCGGAGGCCAGGTAGAGGACCGCATGGGCGATGTCCTCCGGTTCTCCCACGCGGCCCAGCGGAGACATGCGGGCCATGAGTCCCTCGGTGCGGGCCTGGCTGCCGGCGTCATCGCGGTCGGTCATGGGTGTGCGGATCCAGCCGGGGGCCACGGCGTTCACGCGGATGCCGTGCGGCCCCACCTCCGTGGCGAGGGTCTTGGTGAGCTGGACGACCGCCGCCTTCGCCGCCCCGTAGCAGAGCAGGCCGGGGCCGCCGGTGTCGACGGCCCCCGACGCCATGGTGACGATGCTGCCCCGTGTGCCGGTCGCGATCATGGAGCGGGCCGCCTCCTGGCACGCGTACAGCACGCCCTTGAAGTTGACGCTCAGGACGCGGTCCAGGTCCTCGTCGCGCGTCTCCAGGACGGGGCTGCGATGCATGATCCCGGCGATGGCGGCCATGACGTCGAGTTGGCCCGCTGCCGCGACGGCCCTGGCCAGCTGCGATTGGTCCGTCACGTCGAGCGGGTGCGTGTGGGCGGTGCCGCCCCCGTCCTTGATCAGGGCGGCTGTCTCGTCGAGGCCCGAGATGTCGCGGTCCGCGCAGTGGACGGCGGCCCCGGCCGCCGCGAGGAGCACGGCGCTGGCTCGCCCTATGCCGCTTGCGGCGCCGGTGACGAAAGCGGTTCGTCCGGTGAGGTCGTACGCGTTCACGGAGTTGACGGACATGAAACGACGGTACGAGTATTTCTGACGACCCGTCAATTACTCGCGATGCCGCTGCTTCGTAAGACCAACCGGAACGCGGGCCTTCGCTGCCCTAGCGGGGTGTGGGCCCGCGTTGGCAGGCCGGACACCAGTAGGTGGGGCGTTCCCGGCCTCCGTCGCCCTGGTCGGCCAAGCGGATGGGGGTGCGACAGCGCAGGCAGGGACGTGGCGCACGGCCGTAGACGTACAGGCGCTGGTCGCGGTGGCCCGTGGTGGAGCGGGACAGCCGGTCGCGGTTGGCCTCCAGGAGCTTCTTGGCGAGCATGGGCAGCTTCGTGGCGGCGTCATCGGTGAGCTCGCCGACGGGAAGCCAGGGCGTGACACGCAGGAGGAAGCAGAGCTCGCTCTTGTACACGTTGCCGATGCCCGCGAGGTTGCGCTGGTCGAGCAGTGCCTCACCGATGGCGCGGGCCGGGTCCCGGAGCAGGTTGCGCAGGGCGAGGTCGGGATCCCAGTCCGCCCCGAGCAGGTCGGGGCCGAGATGGCCGACGGCCTTGTGCTCGTCGGTGGTGCGGAGCAGTTCCAGTACGGGGAGGCGGTAGCCGACGGCCGTGCTGTGGGTGGTGCCGAGGATCGCCCGGATCTGGTGTCCGGGACCGCCCCGCCAGCGTTCACCCGGGGCGTACACCCGCCAGGAGCCCTCCATACCGAGGTGCGAGTGCAGGGTCAGCCCGCCCTCGACACGGGTGAGCAGATGCTTCCCGCGCGGGGTGACGTCCAGAACCGCCCGGCCCGTGAGGTCGGCCGTAGCGTACCTGGGTACGCGCAGGTCGGACCGGATCAGCACATGGTCCGCGAGGGCGGCGTGCAGCTGATGGGCGGTCTGCCAGACGGTGTCTCCTTCGGGCATGGGTCAAGGGTGGCATGGTCGGGTGGTGGGGCTGGTGCGGTGGGGTGGTCTGGGCCGCGGGTACGGGTGGGCGCGCACGAGAAGGACCGTGGGTGCCCACCCGTCAGGCCCGTATGCGCAGGCCGCGCGGCGTCGCGTGGAAGCCTGCTCCTTCCAGGAGGGGTGCGAAGGGGGATGTCAGAGCCGAGCCGCCGTTGATCCGCTCCACCGTGATGGTGCCGAGTGAACCGGCCCGGGCCGCGGCAGCGAGGGACTCGGCGGCCGCGCGCAGGCGCGGATCGTCCGCGGCGTGGTCGTCCGCGGCGCCGGGCCAGGCCAGCAGCGTCTTGCCGCCGCGCTCCATGTACAGGGCCAGCTCGCCGTCGACCAGGACGACCAGCGAGCCGGCCTTGCGCCCGGGCTTGTGCCCGGCACCCGCCGGTGGCTCGGGCCAGGACAGGGCCGCGCCATAGGCGTTCGCCGGGTCGGCGGCCGCGAGGACCACGGTCCGAGGACCACTCGACCGCGAGCGGGCGGGGGCCCATCCTGGGGCGGCCGGCCCGCCGCGGTAGCCGTCCGGGAAGGCGCCCGGGTCGCTCGGGAACACCGCCGCGTCGGGGCCGGGTATGGTCTCGCCGCGCTCCTGCGCGGTGGCCGCGGCGCGCAGCCGGTCCACCGCACCGTCCATGGCGAACTGCGCGGCGCCGAGCCCCTCGACGACATACCCGCGGCGCGCCTGACCGCTCTCCTCGAAGGCCGACAGGATCCGGTACGTCGCCGAGAAGCCGCCTTCCACGCCCTCCGCGGCGACCGCGCCCCGGGTCACGACACCGTGCCGGTCGAGGAGGACACGCGCGAGGGCGTGAGCGCGCAGCGTCGGGTCCGGCTCGCGCGGAGGGAGCAGCGACCAGCGCCCGGCCACGGTGGGCGGGCCGGAGCGGGAGGCGGGGCGGGCGGCGGCCGTCAGCGCGCCGTAGCGGCCGCGTGGGATGGAGCGCTTGGCCCGGTGCGCCGTGGAGCCGGCGGTGCGACCCGAGCCGAGGAGCGAGCGCATCGGGGTGAGCGTGTCGTTGGTGAGCCGGCCCGACCAGGCGAGGTCCCAGATGGCGTCGGCCAGTTGGGGATCCGTGACGTCCGGGTGGGTGGTGGCCCGGACCTGGTCGGCGATCTGACGGAAGAAGAGTCCGTAGCCTCCCGAGAGGGTGTTCAGGACGGACTCGTGCAGGGCGGTCAGCTCCAACGGGTGGGGCGGCGGGAGCAGCAGGGGAGCCGAGTCGGCCAGGTAGAGGGAGACCCAGCCGTCCTTGCCGGGGAGTGCTCCGGCGCCCGCCCACACGACTTCGCCCGCGGCCGTCAACTCGTCGAGCAGCGACGGCGTGTAGTCCGAGACCCGGGAGGGCAGGACCAGCTTCTCGAGAGCGGACGCCGGCACCGACGCGCCCTGCAGCTGCTCGATGGCCCGCACCAGTCCGTCCACACCACGCAACCCGTGCCCGCTCAGGTGCTGCCACTGCGGCAGGAACTGGGCGAGCGCGGCAGGTGGCACCGGCTCCAGCTCATGGCGCAGCGCCGCGAGGGAACGGCGGCGCAGCCGACGCAGCACCGCCGCGTCACACCACTCCTGGCCGATGCCCGCCGGGTGGAACTCGCCTTGTACGAGACGGCCGCTCGCGGCCAGGCGCTGCAGGGCGCCCTCGGTGACCGCGATTCCGAGGCCGAAGCGGGCTGCTGCGGCCGTCGAGGTGAACGGGCCGTGCGTGCGCGCATACCGGGCGAGCAGATCGCCGAGCGGATCCTTCACCGGCTCGGTGAACGCCTCGGGGACGCCTACGGGGAGTGCGGTGCCCAGCGCGTCGCGCAGCCGGCCCGCATCCTCGATCGCCGCCCAGTGGTCCGCTCCCGCGACACGGACGCGGATAACGCGGCGGGCGCCCGCCAGCTCCTGCGCCCACTGCGGCTCGGCGCCCCGCTCGGCCAGCTCGCCGTCCGTGAGCGGGCCGAGGAGACGCAGCAGGTCGGCGACGCTCTCGACGTCCTTGGCGCGGCGGTCCTCGGTGAGCCACTGCAGCTCCCGCTCCAGCTCGGTCAGGACATCGGCGTCCAGCAGCTCGCGCAGCTCGGCCTGGCCCAGCAGCTCCGCGAGGAGACGCGAGTCCAGCGACAGGGCTGCGGCGCGCCGCTCGGCCAGCGGCGAGTCGCCCTCGTACAGGAACTGGGCGACGTATCCGAACAGCAGCGAGCGCGCGAACGGTGACGGCTCGGGCGTCGTGACCTCGACGAGGCGGACCTTCCGGGACTCGAGGTCGCCCATCAGCTCCGCGAGGCCGGGGACGTCGAAGACGTCCTGGAGGCACTCCCGAACCGCCTCGAGGACGATCGGGAACGAGCCGAACTCGCTGGCCACCTGCAGCAGTTGCGCCGCCCGCTGGCGCTGCTGCCACAGCGGGGTGCGTTTGCCGGGATTGCGGCGCGGCAGCAACAGAGCGCGGGCCGCGCACTCGCGGAACCGCGAGGCGAACAGGGCCGAGCCGCCCACCTGGTCGGTGACGATCTGGTCGACCTCGTCCTTGTCGAAGGCGACATCCGCGGCGCCTACGGGTGCCTGCTCCGCGTCGTACTCCGTGCCGACGTTCATCGGCTCCTGGTCAAGCAGGTCGAGGCCCATCAGGTCGGCGTCCGGCAGGCGCAGCACGATGCCGTCGTCGGCGTGCATGACCTGCGCGTCCATGCCGTACCGCTCGCTGAGCCGTGCGCCCAGCGCCAGCGCCCACGGGGCGTGGACCTGGGCGCCGAAGGGGGAGTGGACGACGACTCGCCAGTCGCCGAGCTCGTCACGGAACCGCTCGACCACGATCGTGCGGTCGTCGGGCACATGACCGCAGGCCTGGCGCTGCTCGTCGAGATACGCCAGGACGTTGTCCGCGGCCCAGGCGTCGAGGCCGGCGGCCACCAGCCGGAGGCGGGCGTCGTCCTTGGGCAGCGAACCGACTTCGCGCAGGAACGCGCCCACCGCACGGCCCAGTTCGAGAGGGCGCCCCAGCTGGTCGCCCTTCCAGAACGGAAGCCTGCCAGGGACGCCTGGCGCGGGTGACACCAGCACGCGGTCACGCGTGATGTCCTCGATGCGCCAGGACGTGGTGCCCAGCGTGAAGACATCGCCCACCCGCGACTCGTACACCATCTCCTCGTCGAGCTCGCCGACCCGGCCGCCACCCTTCTTCGGGTCCGACCCGGCGAGGAACACCCCGAAGAGCCCGCGGTCCGGAATCGTGCCGCCCGATGTGACGGCCAGCCGCTGAGCGCCGGGACGGCCCGAGACCGTGCCGGCGACCCGGTCCCACACCACACGCGGGCGCAGCTCAGCGAAGGCGTCCGACGGATAGCGGCCCGCCAGCATGTCGAGCACGGCCGTGAACGCAGACTCCGGCAGCGATGCGAAGGGCGCCGCACGGCGGACCATGGCCAGCAGGTCGTCGACCTGCCATGTGTCCATCGCCGTCATGGCGACGAGCTGCTGCGCCAGCACGTCCAGGGGGTTGGCCGGGACGCGCAGGGACTCGATGGCGCCGGTGCGCATGCGCTCGGTGACCACGGCCGCCTGCACCAGATCGCCCCGGTACTTCGGGAAGACCACGCCCGTGGAGACCGCGCCCACCTGGTGCCCCGCACGGCCCACCCGCTGCAGACCGGAGGCCACCGACGGCGGCGACTCCACCTGCACGACGAGGTCCACCGCTCCCATGTCGATGCCCAGCTCCAGACTGGACGTGGCGACGACGGCGGGCAGCCTGCCCGCTTTGAGGTCCTCCTCGACGAGCGCGCGCTGCTCCTTGGACACCGAGCCGTGGTGCGCGCGGGCGATGACCGGCGGGGCGCCCTGGGCCGCACCCGAGCCGCCCATCAGCTCGGCCGGTCCGTGCGCCTCCTCCAAGGGCTCGCCCGTCGCCCGTTCGTACGCGATTTCGTTGAGCCTGTTGCACAACCGCTCGGCGAGGCGGCGCGAGTTGGCGAACACGATCGTCGAGCGATGGGCCTGCACGAGATCGGCGATGCGCTCCTCGACATGCGGCCAGATCGACGGCCGCTCGGCGGCCTGACCGGCCTCGGCGACAGGGGAGCCGCCCAACTCGCCCAGATCCTCGACGGGGACGACCACCGAGAGGTCGAACTCCTTGCCCGACTCCGGCTGGACGATCTCCACCTTGCGTCGCGGCGAGAGAAAACGGGCGACCTCGTCCACCGGGCGCACCGTCGCGGACAGGCCGATACGCCGAGCCGGCCGCGGCAGCAGCTCGTCGAGCCGCTCCAGAGTCAGCGCCAGATGCGCGCCGCGCTTGGTGCCGGCGACCGCATGCACCTCGTCCAGGATCACCGTCTCGACGCCCGTCAGTGCATCGCGCGTCGCCGACGTGAGCATCAGGAACAGCGACTCCGGCGTCGTGATCAGGATGTCCGGGGGGCGGGTGGCCAGCGCCCTGCGCTCGGCCGGCGGGGTGTCGCCGGAGCGGATGCCGACCTTCACCTCGGGCTCGGGCAGCCCCAGACGCACCGCCTCCTGGCGGATACCGGTCAGCGGGCTGCGCAGATTCCGCTCCACATCGACGGCGAGCGCTTTGAGCGGGGAGACGTACAGCACGCGGCAGCGCTTCTTCGGATCGGCCGGCGGCGGGGTGGACGCCAGCTGGTCCAGGGCGGCGAGGAACGCGGCCAGCGTCTTGCCGGAGCCGGTCGGGGCCACCACCAGCACATCCGAACCCTGCGCGATGGCACCCCACGCTCCGGCTTGGGCGGCCGTGGGCGCGGAGAAGGCCCCCGTGAACCAGCCGCGGGTCGCGGGGGAGAAGCCGTCGAGGGCGCCGTGCGCAGACCTGACCATGCCCCAATCCTGCACCCCGCCACTGACAACGGCCCGGACCTGCGGGAATACCGTGGCGCTGACCTGCGCGGACACGCTGACGGGCAGGTGCCCGGACCCCTCGGCGGCCGCGCCTGGCCCACGACGGGTGGCGCAGAATGGAGCCCATGGCGGGTTCCGAGGAGCGGGAGGAGCGGGCACGGCACTGGCAGTACGAGGAGCTGCCCGGCGTCGACCTGCTGCGAGCCCGCTACATCCACAAGACCTTCGTCCGGCACACGCATGAGAACTTCGTGATCGCCGCCATCTCCGACGGCGTCGAAGTCTTCCACCACGGCGGGGCCGATCAGTACGCGGGTCCCGGGGCGCTCGCCCTCGTCAATCCGGACACCCCGCACACCGGCCGCGCAGGCGTCCCGGAAGGCTGGCGGTACGGCGCGGTCTATCCGGCCCCGAACCTCGTGGCCGCCATCGCCGCCGAGACGACCACGATCCGCGGCACCCCCGGCTTCGTGGAGCCGGTGCTCGACGATCCGTACGCGGCACGGCTGGTCCACCAGGTGCTGCGCGCAGCCGAGGAAGGCAACGCGCTGGCAGCCGACACCCTGCTGAGGGTGGCGGTGACGCGGCTGCTGCGGCTCAACGGCGGCCCGCTCCGGCAGCGGACCGTGCGCAGTGCCGGGGGCCGCCTCGCCGCACGCGCGCGTGCCCAGCTGGAAGAGCGGCTGGCCCATCCGCCGTCGCTGGAACAGCTCGCCGACAGTCTCGGCACCAGCTCCTTCGCGCTCCTCCGCGCCTTCCGTGCCACCTACGGCATGCCGCCGCACGCCTGGCTCACCGACGCGCGCGTACGCGCCGCCCGGCGGCTTCTCGACGCCGGAACGCCGCCCGCCGACGCGGCCGTCGCCGTGGGCTTCACCGACCAGCCGCACCTCAACCGGCACTTCACACGCATCGTCGGGGTTCCTCCCGGGGCGTACCAGCGTGAGCGCAAGAACGTACAAGACCCTGGCAGGGCGCTCCTCGTACCGTCCGAGGCGTGGCAGAACACACAGCATCCCCACCCGCAGACATAACCGGCACAGGCGACGGTGGTGCGTCCACGCCGGAGAGCCCCGCCAAGTCCGACCGGGCCGTCGTCCGGGACGCACTCGGTGTCGGCGTCGCCGTCGGGCTCTCCGGCTTCGCCTCCGGTGTGACCTCGGCAGGCAGTGGCCTCAGCCTGCTGCAGACATGTGCGCTCAGCCTGCTCGTGTTCACCGGAGCCTCGCAGTTCGCGCTGGTCGGAGCGTTTGCGGCCGGAGGCAACCCGCTCACCGCCGCCGCCGGGGCCTTCTTCCTCGGCGTACGCAACGCCTTCTACGGGCTCCGTCTGTCACAGCTGCTCGCGCTCCCGCGCGCGGTGCGCCCGTTCGCCGCCCAGTGGGTGATCGACGAGACCACGGCTGTCTCGCTCGCCCAGCCCACGCGACGCGGGGCACGCATCGGTTTCGCCGTGACCGGGCTCACCCTCTACGTGTTGTGGAACCTCACCACACTGCTCGGCGCCATGGGCGCCGACGCCATCGGCGACACCGACGCGTGGGGCCTCGACGCCGCTGGGCCCGCGGTCTTCCTCGCGCTGCTGGCACCCATGCTCAGGACGACGACGGAGCGTGCCGTCGCGGGCATCGCGGTCGTCCTCGGGCTCGGTCTCCTGCCGCTGCTGCCCGCGGGCGTCCCGGTCCTGGTGGCGGCGCTGGCGGCGCCACTGGTCCTGTGCGTGGAGGGGTACAGGTCAGGCCGCACCGGGGGTGGCGCCGGGCGCACCGGAGAGGCCGGGAGCAACGGACAGAGGCACAGCGCAGAGGCGGAGAAGGAAGACCGTTGAACATCTGGATCGCCATCGCTGTGACGGCGGTGGGCTGCTACGCCGTCAAACTCATCGGGCTGCTGGTGCCGGCAGGAGCGCTGGAGCGACCCGTCGTCAAACGGCTCGCCGCCTTGCTGCCGGTCGCGCTCCTCGCCGCGCTCACGGCCCAGCAGACGTTCGCCGACGGGCAGGCCCTGGTCCTGGACGCCAAGGCCGCCGGGCTCGCCGCCGCGGCCCTCGCGCTCCTGCTGCGAGCGCCGTTCCTGCTGGTGGTGGGGGTGGCCGTGGTGGTCACGGCGGCGGTGCGGGCGATGACGGGCTGACGTTTCCCGGCGGCACGCGCGGCGGGTCTGTTCCGGCACGCGCGCGTTGGCACGGTGCCGGCACGCGCGGGGACTGTTCCGGGACGCGCGCGTCGCGGCAGGTGCCGGCACGCGCGCGCGGGCTGCCACAGTGCGCGCATGCTTGGCAGCGCACCCACAGCGGCGGGAGCCGGGCAGGAGCCCCGGCGTCAGACGATGGTGCGCCCGTACGCCCGCAAGGTGAGCAGCGCCTCGATCGTCACGATCGGACGCGACTCGAGGGCCGTGCCCGGTGCCCACTGCCGCCAGCGGATCGGCCAGCCGCCGTCACCCTGCTGCTGGCGTTCCAGGAAGTCCAGAGAGCGCTCCATCTCCTCGTCGGTGAACCACGCGCGGGCCAGCGACTCAGGAACCTTCGCGTAGTCGTACGGGAAATGGTGTTCACCCGGCGCGTAGCCGGGAGAGACGGGGAATGAGTCGAGCTGGTCGGGGTCCAGCACGGCGAGCCGCTGCTCCCGCACCATCCGGCCGAGCCGGTCGGCGGCCGCCTCCGCGCGCGGGCGGTCCGGTGCGTTGTCGAGGAAGACGACGGCCGCCTCGACCTCGTACGGATGGGACTTCTCCAGGGACTCCACCGCCTGCCAGCAGAAGTCGGTGGCCCGGAAGAGCCACGCGTGCCAGACCTCGTTGCGATGCAGGAGACCCACCACGGGACCGGTGGCGAGAAGGCTGCTGGGCGGGTCGTCCATGACGGGCACGAAGGGCGCCGACGGATAGCCGCGCTGGCTGGGGTGGATGGCCGGAAGTGCACCTTCCGGTGTCGAGACCGACGACAGATAGCGGCACGCGCGCTCCACACGCTGCCCGCCGCAACGCCCGATCGAGTCCAGCACACGCAGCGCGTGTCCGGTGTGCAGCGGCTGGCTGACCGGGCCGCGCAGATCGGGTTCGAGCGCGTGGCCGTACCCGTCGTCCTCATTGAGGTAGGCGGCCAGGGCGGTATCGACCGGGTCGGCGCCGCCGTTCAGGAAGTGGTACGCGAACCGCCGCTGCTCGAGCACGCGCGCGGTGAGCCAGACGAACTGCTCGGCACGGGAGAGCGCGGAGGAGTGCGGGGAGCGGGGAGAGAGCGGTGACGTGGACGGGGGGAGTGGGGATGCTCCGGATTCGGCCATGTTCCGACCGTAGGACGGAAAGCGGTACCAGCAAGCCTCCCGGACACGGCTGCACTCTCAGGGGCGGGATACTGGAAGCATGCGGTTGACGGTCTTCTGGCAGCGAATGGTCGAGCACTTCGGCGAGGCGTACGCCGACTCCTTCGCGCGCGACCACGTGATGTCGGAACTCGGCGGGCGCACGGTGCATCAGGCCCTGGACGCCGGCTGGGAGGCCAAGGACGTGTGGCGCGCGGTCTGCAGCGCGATGGACCTGCCGGCCGAAAGGCGCTGACCGGCCGGGCTGCGTTGACTGGACCTTGGGAGGGGCGCTGACAAGCCAGAAGAAGACGGGCCCGGAGCCGATTGTCGGTGGCTTGGGCGACACTGGCTCGGTGGCATCGACGGACGACACCGCACAGGTGGACACGGACACGGCTGCGCTCGGCACGCCCCCGCACGAGACGGCGGGGCGCCCGGCCGGGCGCGCCAGCATGCCGCGCTGGCTGCCGCGCGCCATGGTGCTCGCCCTGGCTCTTGTCGCCTGCTTCCAGCTGGGTACGTGGGCGTTCCACCAGCTGACCGGACTGCTGATCAACATCCTGATCGCGTTCTTCCTGGCCCTTGCCGTGGAGCCCGCGGTGAGCTGGATGGCCGGGCACGGCATGCGCCGGGGCGCGGCCACCGGGCTGGTCTTCCTCGCTGTGCTGATAGCGAGTGCCGGTTTCGTTACGCTGCTCGGCTCGATGCTCGCCGGCCAGATAGTGAGCATGGTCGAGGAGTTCCCGAAGTATCTCGACTCGGTGATCAACTGGATCAATTCGAGCTTCAATACGGACCTGAGCCGGGTCGAGATACAGAACAACCTGGTCCACTCCGACTGGCTCCAGAAGTACGTGCAGAACGGCGCGAGCGGCGTACTGGACGTGTCCGCGCAGGTGCTGGGCGGCCTCTTCCAGCTGCTGACCATCCTGTTGTTCTCGTTCTACTTCGCCGCCGACGGGCCACGGCTGCGGCGCGCGCTGTGCTCCGTACTGCCGCCCGCCAAGCAGGCCGAGGTGCTGCGCGCCTGGGAGATAGCCGTCGACAAGACCGGCGGCTATCTGTACTCGCGCGGCCTGATGGCACTGATCTCCTGCATCGCGCACTACATCCTGCTCGAGGTGCTGGAAGTGCCCTACGCGCCCGCGCTCGCGGTCTGGGTGGGGCTGGTGTCGCAGTTCATCCCGACGATCGGCACGTACCTCGCCGGTGCCGTGCCGATGCTGATCGCCTTCACCGTCGACCCCTGGTATGCGCTGTGGGTGCTGGTCTTCGTGGTGTTCTACCAGCAGTTCGAGAACTACCTGCTGCAGCCGAAGCTGACCGCGAAGAGCGTGGACATCCATCCGGCCGTCGCCTTCGGCTCGGTCATCGCCGGCACGGCGCTGCTCGGTGCGGTCGGCGCGCTGATCGCCATCCCGGCGGCGGCGACGCTGCAGGCCTTCCTGGGGGCGTATGTGAAGCGGTACGCCGTCACGGACGACCCGCGCGTGCACGGCCACCGACGCCGCGGCTCGGAGCTGGTCCCCACGCGCGTGTGGCGGTTGCTGCAGCGGCAGAGCGGGCCGGTGGGACCGAGGGGACGTACTGAAGGGGCGACTGCGGCGGACCCGGCGGAGCCGCCCACTGCGTCGGCGAGTGGGAGGGGGCCGGAGCATTGACGGGCGCGGGAGTGGCGTGAGAGGCGGGGCGCGGCCGTAGCGCCCGGGGCGGCGCCGGGCTCGCTGCGCAGACGACGGGCTTCGGCCGTGGCGGGGCGCGGTGAGACCGGGCTTGTGGTGTCCGGTTGGCCGGGTCAGCGTGCTGGGCGGTTCGAGCTCGCTGTTGTCCTGTGTCACCGAACGTTGAGCGCGTGTCACCGAAGTTTGAGTGGCCTGGGTCACTCTGAGGGACGGGCGACGTCCTGCTCGCGGTCGAATTGCGCGAAGTGGTAGCGAATTGCGCCTTCAGTGGTTGGAAAGTCCTCATCTGGGCTGCGCCTGGCTGATCGAACGCGGAGTCGCAGTCCCCGCCCGCCGACTCCTGTCGCCGCCTCAGTGGCTGCGGTGGGCCCGGTGGACTCAGTGGAGGCAGAGGCAGAACGGATGGCCGGCCGGGTCCGCGTAGACCCGCCAGTTCGCCTCCGGGCGAAGCTGGTCCGTCCGCTCCAGCACGGTCGCGCCGAGGGTGAGCGCCCGCTTCTCCTCCCCGTCGAGGTCGTCGACGTCGAAGTCCAGGTGGAGCTGCTGCGGGTGCTGCTGGCCGGGCCATTCGGGCGGCCGGTAGCCGTCCACCCGCTGGCAGGCCAGCGGCGTTCCCTCGAACCCGTGCACCTCGACCCAGTCGGGATCTTCCGGGTCCGCGACCACCCGGCCGCCGAGCAGATCCGCGTAGAACTCCGGGAGCCGTACCGGATCGGCGCAGTCCAGCGCGACCGCCTGCAGCTTTCGAATCACTTCCGACACCCTCGTTCCTGTCGCTTCCGCGACTCCCCCGTACGGGAGGGTCGTACCCGCCGCCGCGGCGGGCATGCGCGGCGGTGCGCCGGTCCGCCGCCGGGCTGCCGCGTGGCGAGTGGTGCTCGGTCATGGTGGCCCGACCTGAGAGACGCGTTCTGGCCTGTCAACGGCGGTCCGCGTGTCTCATCCCACCTCCTGATAGCGAACCTGCCGTTCGTGCCACTCGAGCTTCGCTGACACGGACTCGCATCCATCAAGGTTCGCTGGCGCACGCTCAAGGTTCAGTGGCACAGGACAGCTGCGCCGGCGGCGGGCCGCGGCGTTGCGCTTGACACCAAAATCGAACATCCATTCTTATGGAGTGCCCGGCGGTGCTAGCTGGGGCGAAATCCCGGCGGATTCCCGCGGATTCACCGAAGTTATCCACAGGCCGGGCAGGCGTCGGAGCGCATTGTCAGTGGCAGGCGTTAGCGTCTTTGACGTGAAGCGATCGACTCAAGCAAACCGGGTGGAACCCATGGCAGGAACCGACCGCGAGAAGGCGCTCGACGCCGCGCTCGCACAGATTGAACGGCAATTCGGCAAGGGCGCCGTGATGCGCATGGGCGAGCGGTCGAGGGAGCCCATCGAGGTCATCCCGACCGGGTCGACCGCACTCGACGTGGCCCTCGGCGTCGGTGGCCTGCCGCGCGGCCGAGTGGTGGAGATCTACGGACCGGAGTCCTCCGGTAAGACGACCCTGACGCTGCACGCGGTGGCGAACGCCCAGAAGGCCGGCGGCCAGGTGGCCTTCGTGGACGCGGAGCACGCCCTCGACCCCGAGTACGCGAGGAAGCTGGGCGTCGACATCGACAACCTGATCCTCTCCCAGCCGGACAACGGCGAGCAGGCCCTGGAGATCGTGGACATGCTGGTCCGCTCCGGCGCGCTCGACCTGATCGTCATCGACTCCGTCGCGGCCCTGGTGCCCCGTGCGGAGATCGAGGGCGAGATGGGCGACTCGCACGTGGGTCTGCAGGCCCGTCTGATGAGCCAGGCGCTCCGGAAGATCACCAGCGCGCTCAACCAGTCGAAGACCACGGCGATCTTCATCAACCAGCTCCGCGAGAAGATCGGTGTGATGTTCGGCTCCCCCGAGACGACGACGGGTGGCCGGGCGCTGAAGTTCTACGCCTCGGTGCGTATCGACATCCGCCGCATCGAGACCCTGAAAGACGGCACGGACGCGGTCGGCAACCGCACCCGCTGCAAGGTCGTCAAGAACAAGGTCGCGCCGCCCTTCAAGCAGGCCGAGTTCGACATCCTCTACGGCCAGGGCATCAGCCGCGAAGGCGGCCTGATCGACATGGGCGTGGAGCACGGCTTCGTCCGCAAGGCGGGCGCCTGGTACACGTACGAGGGCGACCAGCTCGGCCAGGGCAAGGAGAACGCCCGCAACTTCCTGAAGGACAACCCCGACCTCGCCAACGAGATCGAGAAGAAGATCAAGGAGAAGCTGGGCGTCGGTGTGAAGCCGGAGGAGCCGACGGCCGAGCCGGGTACGGACGCCGCGGTCACCGCAGCCGCGGACGAGGCCTCGAAGTCGGTGCCCGCCCCGGCTGCCAAGGCCGCGAAGTCCAAGGCCACGGCGGCCAAGAGCTGACCCGTGACCCGGAGGACCGACTGGCCTGAGCACGCCGATTCCACAGGGCCGGACGATCCGGCGGGCCGGGGCGGCGGGGGCGCCGGCCCAGGTGGCGGCGGTCCGAGCGGCGGCTTCGGCGAAGGCAGCCGCCGCGATGGACGATCCGTGGGCGGCGGCCGTCGGAGGCGCGGCGGATCCGGTCACCAGGACAGCGGCTCCCCGGCCTCGTCGAGGGCCGAGAACGGGGGGCCGCCTGGGGACCCGGCTGAGCAGGCGCGGGCGATCTGCCTGCGCCTGCTCACCGGGACTCCGCGCACGCGCAAGCAGCTGGCGGACGCCCTGCGCAAGCGGGAGATCCCGGATGACGTGGCGGAGGAGGTGCTGTCGCGGTTCGAGGAAGTCGGACTGATCAACGACAGCGCGTTCGCGGACGCCTGGGTGGAGTCCCGGCACCACGGCCGTGGACTCGCCCGGCGGGCGCTAGCGCAGGAGCTGCGGACCAAGGGCGTGGACTCCACGCTGATCGAGGAGGCCGTCGCCCAGCTCGACTCCGAGCAGGAGGAGGCCACCGCACGTGAGCTCGTCGCCCGCAAGCTGCGCACCACGCGCGGTCTCGACCGCGACAAACGGCTCCGACGCCTTGCGGGCATGCTCGCCCGCAAGGGATACCCCGAGGGAATGGCCCTGCGAGTGGTCCGGCAGGCGCTGGAGGAGGAGGGCGACGACACGGAGTTCCTCGAGGACGAGGGGTTTTAGGCTCCCGACGAGGTCGCCGGCAGCGCCCTACGACGTCACCGGGAGCCCCGCCGCCTTCCACGCCTGGAATCCGCCGACCAGATCGGTGGCCCGGTGGAGCCCCAGCTGGTGCAGGGACGCGGCCGCCAGGCTCGAGGCGTAGCCCTCGTTGCAGATCACCACCACCCGCAGGTCATGGCTCTCGGCCTCGGGGACGCGGTGGCTGCCCTGGGGGTCAAGCCGCCACTCCAGTTCGTTCCGCTCGATGACGAGCGCGCCGGGGATCAGTCCGTCGCGCTCGCGCAGGGACGCGTACCGGATGTCGACCAGCAGGGCCTCGCCCAACTGGGCGGCGTCGTACGCCTCCCGGGCCTCGATCCGCACGTAGCCCGCGCGCACCCGCTGCAGCAACTCGTCGATGCCGACCGGCACTTGCACTTCTGGCTCTTCGATCGCGTCGCTCACTTGGGTCGCTTTGCTCACTTCGGTCGCGTCGCTCACTGCCAGTCCTCCGGGCGCTCGACCTGCTCCAGGCGCAGCACCTGTCCCGTACGGCTGTAGCGGCGGATCTGCGGCAGGGGTGGATAGTAGGCGTGGACGGAGATCGCGTGCTGGTCGGTGGACTCGTTGAGCACCTCGTGCACGTGGTGGCGGCCGAAGGCACGGCCTTGCCCGGTCGGCAGCCGCCGCTCCCGGTCCACGCCGTCGGCGAGCTCGAGGGTCTTCCATCCGTCCGTGGGGAGCCGGGCGGCGAGCGAGTTCTCCTTGAGCTCGCCCGACGCTGTCAGGAACGCGCCTACCGAGTCGGCGTGGTCGTGCCAGCCGGTGCCGGTGCCCGGCGGCCAGCCGATCAGCCAGGCTTCGCTGCCACCGGGGCCCTCCAGGCGCACCCAGGTGCGCCCCTCCGGGTCGAGCGGGAGCGAGGCGATCAGTTCGGCGTCGGCGGCCGTACGCCGTACGAAGTCGAGGAGGTCCGCCTGCGTGGGGGCCTGGGCGCGGGCTTCAATCTGGGCGTATGCGGCAGAGGCAGAGCCCACGGCAGAGCGGGAGTGGGAGGGGGAGATAGAGCGGGAGACAGACACGGGCACCGTCCTGGTGAGCGTTCGCGTGGAAGCGCGCGGCAGCCCATCAGCGGGGCGCGCGCGTAAGAGGAAGGCGAATTCAGCAGGACGGACGACACACGCAGCCCGCATAGCGGACGAGGTCCATGTGGACCCTCCGCCACAGGCGCACATCGGTGTCGGTCACGCCCCGGAGTAGACCATGGCTCCCCGGAGCGGTCAACTCACCCAAACCATGTGGACGCGTGATGACGTCGGGCTCAGCGCGGTCCTGCCGCCGCCCCGTCGGTCTCGTCGGTCGCCTTGGTCTCGTCGGCCTCGGTCCTCGCCGGCCCGCCGAGGCGCGGCCCGCCCACCGTCGCCTCCGCCGCCGCATACAGCTCGGCTGGGCGCACCCCGCCCAGCGCCGTGACCAGGTGTCCGTCGGGGCGGATCAGCAGGACGGTGTGGGCCGCCGCGCCCGGATAGCCCTCACCGACCAGGAGTTCTGCAGGATGCGGCAGTGCCGTGACCGCGGCGGCGAGGCGGGGCATGATCCCGGCCGTCATCCAGTGCCGCCGTTCCCACACGCCCGTGCCGGGTGCGACCAGCAGGACGAGGAGCCGGTTGCGGCCGAGGCGCTCCCGCAGCCGTACGGATGAGCCGTCCTCCGCGGTGACGCGCACATCGGCCACAGGCGTGCCGACAGCCGTGTCCACCGCCACCTCCGAATCGGAGGGCGCGGGCGCCAGCGGCGAGGCCGCATAGGATGCCGGCGCACCCAGCGGGCCGCGGCCGAGGTGACCGTCCGTCAGCAGTATGTCGTGGCCGCGCGCCGTCCCCGGCAGATGGGCGCGCAGACCCCCGCCGCCGCGCAGTATCGGCAGCGACTGGTCGGCGGCCCGCAGCCGGGCGGCGACGACCGCGCGCCGCTCGGTCTGGTAGCTGTCAAGGAGCGCCTCGTGCGGCCCGTGGTGCCAGGCGAGCGCCAGCTTCCAGGCGAGGTTGTCCGCGTCCCGCAACCCCTCGTCCACACCCTGCGTGCCCAGCGCGCCGAGCAGATGCGCGGCATCCCCCGCGAGGAAGACACGGCAGCTGCGCCACCGCCGCGCGAGGCGGTGGTGCACCGTGTGGACTCCCGTGTCGAGCAGTTCGTACGCCGGTGTGCTGCCACCGTTCCAGCCCGCCAGAGTCTCCCGGATGCGGGCCACGAGGGACTCGGGTGTGACCAGCTCGCTGCGCTGCGGGAGCAGCCAGTCCAGGCGCCAGGCGCCCACGGCGAGGGGGCGGGCGGTCACCTCGCTGCCAGCCAGCCGCCACGGTGGCATCCGGTGCAGCAACGCCTCACCCGGCCAGGGAAGCTCCGTACGCAGCGCCGCGACCGCATGCCGCTCGACGGCCGTACGACCGGCGAAGCGGATGTCGACGAGTTTGCGCACCGTTGACCGCGGCCCGTCGCAGCCGACCAGATAACTGCCGCGCCACCACGTGCCCTTGGGCCCCTTGGTGTGCGCCGTGACGCCCGCGGTCTCCTGCTCGAGGGAGTCGAGCCGGCTGTCCACCGCCACCTTCACGAGCGGCTCGCGGGCGAGGGCGCCGCGCAGGGCGGAGGTCAGCACATGCTGCGGCAGGTGCAGCGGCGCTGGATCCTCGGGGCCGAAGGTGATCTGCCGCATCACCTGCTTGCGCCGCAGTGACCGCCATCCGGACCAGCGGACGCCGGTCTCCGCGAACGAGACACCGGCGAGCCGCTCCACGAGATCGGCGGTGTCCTCGCGCAGGACGACCGTCCGCGCGGCCCGCGGTTCGTCCTTGCCGGGCCCCTCGTCGAGTACGACGGAGGGGACCTCGTGACGCGCGAGGGCCAGGGCGAGCGTCAGCCCGACGGGCCCCGCTCCGACGACGATCACCGGGTCCACGGCGCGGCGCCCCCTGCCCCGGAAGACTGGTGTGAAGTGGGCATCGTAAGGAAACTGGCAGATGGAGCGGGGTGCGCGGTCACAGAACGTATGCAACCCATTGCCGGTGCTTGCGTCAAGTGACGGAGGCAGTGGCGATCATGCCACTGCCTCCGACTGTTCACGACTCGTCAGGTTCTGTGCAGAGCCGCTGTGTTCCGATGTGCTCCGGGGCCGGGCGGCTCAGCTCTTGCCGAGGTCCGGCCCGCCGGGCTCACCTGGCGCATCCGGCCCGTCCGCGGCAGAGGAACCGGGGACCTCGTCGGCCGGTGCGGCCGGCTCACCGGGCGCCTCCGGCGCGGCGGCCACAGGACCCAGCGGGCCCTCCGTGGCGTCCAGCACACCCGGTGCCTCGGCCGGCTCGGCGGCCGCGGCGACCGCGATACCGGTCTTCGCGCGGCGGCCTCGCCGCTCGATCCACGTCGCGAGCGAGGACAGGGCGAGGCACAGCAGGATGTAGATGGCGCCGACGACGATGACGACCGCGGTGATCGGGTTCTCGCCGTTGACGATGATGTTGTTGGCCATCGTCCGGGCGGCGTAGAGCAGTTCCGCGTACGTGATGATGTAGCCGAGGGAGGTGTCCTTGAGGGTCACCACGAGCTGGCTGATCATCGTCGGGAGCATCGAGCGGACGGCCTGCGGCACCAGCAGCATGGTCATCACCTGGGTCTTGCGCAGACCCAGGGCGTACGCGGCCTCGACCTGCCCGCGGGGGACGGCGTTGATACCGGCCCTCAGGACCTCCGCCTGCACACAGCCGTTGTAGACGGTGAGGCCGATGACGAGGGCCCAGAAGGCGGTGTTGTCGCCGACGACGCCCAGGTCGTCCTTGTAGCTGAGGAAGAGCACCCACAGGGCGTAGATCGTGATCAGCAGCGGGACGGCGCGGAAGAGCTCGATGAAGCCGGTCGCCAGCCAGCTGACGGGCTTGTGGTCGGAGAGCCGGGCGACGGCCAGCAGCAGGCCGAGCACGAGCGACAGCACACCGGCCAGCGCGAAGACCTTCAGCGTGCTCAGCACACCGTCGCGGATGTTCGCCCGGACACCAGCGTTGTTGAAGATGTCCCACACCTCGGGCTCGAGCACGCCCTTGATGTTCAGCCGGTAGATCGCGAAGACGATCAGGCCGAGGACGGCCGCCGAACCCACGACGGTGTAGACGACGTTGCGGACGCGGGCCTTGGGGCCCGGGGCGTCGTACAGGACGCTCGAACTCATCGTGCGACCCCCATGCGCCGCTCGAGCAGCCGGAAGAGACCGCTGATGGTGAAGGTGATGACCAGGTAGCCGAGGGCGACCCACAGGAAGATCCAGGCGATCGCGAAGCCCTTGTCGCTGAGCAGCTTCTGCACACCGAACAGCTCGGTGACGCTGAACGCACCCGCGATCGCCGAGTTCTTGGTCAGTGCGATGAAGATCGAGCTGAGCGGCGGGATCACGGTGCGGGTTGCCTGCGGCAGGACGATCAGCCGCAGCGTCTGGAAGAAGGTCATGCCGATGGACCGGGCGGCCTCGGCCTGGCCGAGCGGCACCGTGTTGATGCCGGAGCGCACGGCCTCGCAGACGAAGGCGGAGGTGTAGAAGCCGAGGGCCAGCAGCGCCTTGGTCCACGGGTTGAGGCCCGGGGCGAAGATCACCGGGACGACGAACCAGGCGACCAGGAAGAGCAGCGTCAGCGGCGTGTTACGGAAGAGAGTGACCCAGGCGGCGCCGAAGAACCGGAGCGGGGGCACGGGCGAGACCCGGAAACCGGCTATGACGACACCCAGCACCATCGCCAGGAGCCCGCTGGCCAGGGTCAGCAAGACGGTGCCTATGAACCCCTCCCGGAACTCCGGGAGATGGTCGAGCAGTACGTTCACGGGAGAGTCCTCGTGGGCGGCAGCGGACGGGCAGAGGGGACCGCGTCCCGTACGCACCGGCAGCGGTGCGTACGGGACGGGCGGTTCACTGCCGAAGGATCAGACGGGCGCGAGGTGGGGGCGCCTCCCAGGCCCTTGAGGCACTGGGGAGGCCGCGGGCTTGCGGCCCGCGGCCCACTCCGGAGCACTTCCAGGGGCTTCGGGGGTCCCGCGGATCAGTAGCGCTCGAGGGCCGGCGGCTCGGTGTACTCGGAGCCGGACAGGCCGAGCGTCGCGTCGTACGCCTTCTTGTAGTCGCCGTTCTTCTGGTGCGCCTCGAGCGCGTCGTTGACCGCGTCGCGCAGGGCCTTGTCGTCCTTGGCCATGCCGACGCCGTACGGCTCCTTCGTGAACGGCTTGCCGACGACCTTCAGCTTCTCCGGGCGCTGCGCGGCGTAGCCCTTGAGGATCGCGTCGTCGGTGGTGACCGCGTCGACCTCGTTGTTCAGCAGCTGCTGGACGCACTCGGAGTACTTGGCGAGCTCGACGGTCTTCGCGCCGTACTTCGGCCTCTTGATCTCCTGCAGCGGCGTAGAGCCGACGATCGAGCAGACCGTCTTGCCCTTGAGGGTGTCCGGGCCGGTGATCTCCGTCTCGTCCTTGCGGACGAGCAGGTCGGCGCCCGCCATGAAGTACGGGCCCGCGAAGCCGACCTGCTTCTTGCGCTCGTCGTTGATGGTGTACGTGCCGACGTACAGGTCGACGTCGCCCTTGGAGATGGTGGTCTCGCGGACGCCGGAGTCGACCGTCTTGAACTCGATCTGGTCGGCCGAGAAGCCGAGGTCGGCCGCGACCATCTTCGCGATCTCGATGTCGAAGCCCGAGCGCGTGCCGTCGGTGTCCTCGAAGCCGAGGAACGGCTGGTCGTTCTTGGCACCGAAGACGATCTTGCCCGCCTTCTGGGCGCGCTCGAGCGTCGGCGAGTCGATCTGCACGTCCTTGGCCACGGTGTAGGTGGGCAGCTTCGGCGCGTTCTCGCCGGTGGCCGGGTTACTCGGCTTGTCACCCGCGGTACCGGACTCGCCGCCGCAGGCGGTGGCGGTGAGCGAGAGGACGGCGATCGCCGCGACGGCGGCGGACTTGCGGAGCTTCATGGTGAACATCCTTTGATTCGGCAGGAACAAAAGGGACGCGGGTGTCGGCCGTGCGTCAGTGGTGAAGGATCTTCGACAGGAAGTCCTTGGCCCGGTCGCTGCGCGGGTTGCTGAAGAACTGCTCCGGCGCGGCCTCTTCGACGATCCGGCCGTCGGCCATGAAGACGACGCGGTTGGCCGCGGACCGGGCGAAGCCCATCTCGTGGGTGACGACGACCATCGTCATCCCGTCCCGGGCGAGCTGCTGCATGACGTCGAGGACCTCGTTGATCATCTCCGGGTCGAGCGCCGAGGTCGGCTCGTCGAAGAGCATGACCTTCGGGTCCATGGCCAGTGCCCGGGCGATCGCGACGCGCTGCTGCTGGCCACCGGAGAGCTGCGCGGGGTACTTGTCGGCCTGGGTGCCGACGCCGACCCGGTCGAGCAGGGCGCGTGCCTTCTCCTCGGCGGCCTTCTTGTCGGCCTTGCGCACCTTGACCTGGCCCAGCATCACGTTCTCGAGGACCGTCTTGTGCGCGAAGAGATTGAAGGACTGGAAGACCATGCCGACGTCGGCCCGGAGCCTCGCGAGCTCCTTGCCCTCCTGGGGCAGCGGCCGTCCGTCGATCGATATGTCACCCGAGTCGATGGTCTCCAGGCGGTTGATGGTGCGGCACAGGGTCGACTTTCCGGATCCGGAGGGCCCGATCACCACGACGACCTCGCCGCGGGCGATGGTCAGGTCGATGTCCTGGAGCACATGCAGCGCGCCGAAGTGCTTGTTCACGTTCTTCAGCACGACGAGTCCGTCGGCCGCTGGTGCGGTGTCCTTGGCCACCGATACTTCGGTCATCGGCTTCTTGCTCCGTCCTCCTCGGTTGGGAGGACAGTAATAACGGCGTAAAGCCAGCGCATTACATCTGAGGGGAAATTGAGGATAACGATCCGGTAGCGAGCCGATACTGTGCGTGCAAACGCTCCACGCGCGCGTACCGGCTGGATAACGGAACCCGCCGGTGGCCCGATCCAGCTTGACGGGATCCTTAGCGATCCGAATGGATGCATAGGTGCGCACCCGCGCGTGTAGAGGCCGTGACCGAACAACTGGTGAACCGGAGGGGGCCGGTATGAGACTGCTGCTCGTCGAGGACGACAACCATGTCGCCGCGGCCCTGTCGGCGGTCCTCACCCGGCACGGCTTCCAGGTGGTGCACGCGCGCAACGGCGAGGAGGCCCTCCGCGCACTGCTGCCTGCCGACGCCGAGCCCTTCGGTGTCGTCCTCCTCGACCTCGGCCTGCCCGACCAGGACGGATACGAGGTGTGCGGCAGGATCCGCAAGCTGACCAGCACTCCCGTGATCATGGTCACGGCCCGCTCGGACGTGCGGTCGCGCATACACGGCCTCAACCTCGGCGCCGACGACTACGTGGTGAAGCCGTACGACACCGGGGAACTGCTCGCCCGTATCCACGCGGTCAGCCGGCGCACCCTGCCCGGCGACGGCACGGCACCGGCCGAGACCGAGGTGCGGCTCGGGCCCGTGCTCATAGAGCTGCCCACCCGCCAGGTCAGCGTGAGCGGTGTCGTCGTACAGCTGACCCGGAAGGAGTTCGATCTGCTGGCGCTGCTCGCGCAGCGGCCGGGCGTCGTCTTCCGCCGGGAGCAGATCATCAGCGAGGTGTGGCGCACCAGTTGGGAGGGGACGGGCCGTACGCTCGAGGTGCACGTGGCCTCGCTCCGCTCCAAACTGCGGATGCCGGCTCTCATCGAGACCGTGCGCGGCGTGGGCTACCGGCTCGTCGCCCCGGCGTCGTAGCGGGTCCGGGTGCGTGCTCGACTCCTCCCGCTGCTCATCGTCCTCATGGCGGGCGTGCTGCTGGCGCTCGGGTTCCCGCTCGCGGTGAGCGTGGCCGCCGCACAGCAGCAGAGAGTGGTGATCGACCGCATCGACGACACGGCGCGCTTCGCCGCACTCGCCCAGTTCGTCACGGAACGCCCCAGCGGGTCACGGCGGACGGTCAAGGACGAACGGCAGGAGACCCTGCAGAGCGAACTCGAGCGCTACTGGGAGGTCTACGGGATCAAGGCGGGCGTCTTCTACCGGGACGACGAGCCCATGGCGCACGCTCCCGCCGACTGGTACCTGTCCAAGTCGGGCGACGTCCGCAGGGCCTTCGAGGAGGCGCTGCTCTCCCGGCCCGGCCACGACCCGAAGCAGGTGTGGCCCTGGCAGGACGGCCGCCTGGTCGTGGCCTCGCCGGTCATCCGCGACGGTGACGTCATCGCCGTCGTCGTCACCGACTCGCCCACCGCCAAGATGCGTTCGGAGACCCTGCGCGGCTGGCTGCCCATCGCTCTCGGCGAGGCCGCCGCGATGCTCATGGCCGTGGGAGCGGCGCTGCGCCTCACCGGCTGGGTGCTGCACCCGGTACGCATCCTCGACGCCACCACGCACGACATAGCGACCGGCAGCCTCAAGTCCCGCGTGGCCGTGGCCGGCGGGCCGCCGGAACTGAGACGGCTGGCCCGGTCGTTCAACGAGATGGCCGACAACGTCGAGGCCGTCCTTGAGCAGCAGCGCGCCTTTGTCGCCGACGCCTCGCACCAGCTGCGCAACCCTCTGTCCGCGCTGCTGCTCCGCATCGAGCTGCTCGCCCTCGAACTGCCCGAGGACAACGAGGAGGTCGCCTCGGTCCGCACCGAGGGCAAACGCCTCGCCCAGGTCCTCGACGACCTGCTCGACCTGGCCCTGGCCGAGCACGCCGCGGCCGATCTGCAGCTCACCGACATCGGCGCGCTGGCCGCGGAGCGCGTCGCGGCCTGGCGCCCCCTCGCCGACGAGAAGGGCGTACGGCTGCGCGAGGAGTGCCCGGCCGTCACGGCATGGGCCGATCCGGTCGCGCTGTCCAGCGCCCTGGACGCGGTGATCGACAACGCCCTGAAGTTCACCCCCGAGGGCGAGGAGGTCACGGTCACGGTCTTCGCGAACGGCGAGAAGTCGACCATCGTCATAGCGGACCGCGGGCCCGGCCTGGCCGAGGAGGAACTGACCCGCATCGGCGACCGCTTCTGGCGCAGCAATCGCCACCAGAACGTCAAGGGCTCCGGTCTGGGGCTGTCCATCTCCCGCGCCCTCCTTGCCGCAGCCGGCGGCACCATCGCGTACGCGCACCATGAACCGCACGGGTTGCGGGTAACGGTGACGGTGCCGCGGTCGGAGCCGCCGGGGGTGTGAGGCCTCGCGGGCCTCTGGCACCGGTGCGGGTCGTGGCTCGCGCCAGCAGGGCTGGGGCCTTCGGCCCTGGCCGCAGGCGTGGGACTCCGGTGCGCTACGGCTTGACCGACTGGTAGTAGCGGCGGGCGCCCTCGTGCAGTTCGAGCGGGTCTGTGTACAGGGCCGTTCGCAGGTCCACCAGCTGGGCCGCGTGTACCTCGCCGCCGATGTGGTCGCGGTTGTCTATCACCGTGCGGGTCAGTCCCTTGGTCAGCTCCGGGTCCGTGCGGTCCGTCGTGACGAGCAGATTCGCCACCGCGAGCGTCGACACCGCGGTGCCCTGGTGGGTGTAGGTGTCGGCCGGCATCAGGGAGGCCCGGTAGTAACGGGAGGGGCCACCCTGCTCGTGGAGTTCGTCGACGAGGTTCCCGAGCTCCACGAACCGGATGTCGAAACGCTTTGCCAGTTGCCCCACGGCAGTCGTCGGCAGGCCGCCCGACCAGAAGAAGGCGTCGATGTCGCCGCGCTTCAGCGCCTCGGGCATCTTGTTGATCCCGATGCTGCGCGGCTCGATGTCCTTGTCGGCGTCGAGGCCCGCGGCCTCGAGGACCCGGTCGGCGATCAGCCGTACGCCCGAGCCGGACTGGCCCACGGCCACCCGCTTGTTCCGCAGGTCCTTGACGGAGTGCACGTCCGACGACCGCGGGACCACGAGCTGGACGTAGTCGTCGTAGAGCCGGGCGCAGCCGCGCAGCCTGCCGGCGCCCGGCCTGTCCTCCAGCTGGTATGCCCGGACGGCGTCGGCGGCCGCGATGGTGAAGTCCGCCTTGCCCGTCGCCACCCGCTCCAGGTTCTCCTGCGAACCCTCGCTGCTGCGCAGCGTCACGTGCAGATCCGGGAGATCACGGGCGAGAGCCCGCTCCAGGAGCTCTCCGTATTTCTCGTACACCCCGGACTTCACACCCGTACTGAAGGTGACACGGCCACCCGGCGCATCCTCGTCCAGCGGCAGCAGCCACCACAGCAGCAGCCCCAAGGACACGAAGGCCGCGGCTGCGCCCGACAGCGCGCGGCGCCTGCCGATATGCGGGAGTGGCGGGAACATGCGAGCGATCCTGCCAGGTCACTCGCCGTGAAGACCAGGCCGGTTCGGTGACCGCTACTCCGGCTCGCCGTCCTCCACCTCGTAGACCTTGGTGAAGGTGGCACCGCACCGGCAGCGGGAGAGCTCGACGAGTCGGCCGTCCTCCGACACACCCATGCCGTTCGGGAGGCGGACGTGCACGTGCTCGCTCATGAGCTGCCGCTTTCTGTCGTCGGTGGATTGCTCCTCATCGTTGCCATATGCCGCCAGTGTCCGCAATGACCCAGGCCACAGGGGGAGCGCTCGCCTTCGCCGGCTGGTTCCGGCTCCGGCGTCCGGGGATGTCCCCGTCACCGCCTACCCTTGTGGCATGAGCAGGAGCGACCGGAGTCAGGCAGTGGACGTGCAGCACGCGCAGACCTACGAGATCCGCACCTACGGGTGCCAGATGAACGTCCACGACTCCGAGCGGCTTTCCGGGCTGCTGGAGGAGGCAGGCTACGTACGCGCGCCCGAGGGCACGGCCGAGGGCGAGGCCGACGTCGTCGTGTTCAACACGTGCGCAGTCCGTGAGAACGCCGACAACCGGCTGTACGGCAACCTCGGCCGCCTCGCCCCCATGAAGGCCAAGCGCCCCGGCATGCAGATCGCGGTCGGCGGCTGTCTCGCGCAGAAGGACCGCGACACCATCGTGAAGAAGGCGCCCTGGGTGGACGTCGTCTTCGGCACGCACAACATCGGCAAGCTGCCGGTGCTGCTGGAGCGCGCCCGCATCCAGGAAGAGGCGCAGGTCGAGATCGCCGAGTCGCTGGAGGCGTTCCCGTCGACGCTGCCGACCCGCCGCGAGAGCGCCTACGCCGCGTGGGTCTCCATCTCCGTCGGCTGCAACAACACCTGCACCTTCTGTATCGTCCCGGCGCTGCGCGGCAAGGAGAAGGACCGCCGGCCCGGCGACATCCTCGCCGAGATCGAGGCCTTGGTCGCCGAGGGCGTCTCCGAGATCACGCTGCTCGGCCAGAACGTCAACGCCTACGGGTCCGACATAGGCGACCGCGAGGCCTTCAGCAAGCTGCTGCGCGCCTGCGGGCAGATCGAGGGGCTAGAGCGCGTCCGCTTCACCTCGCCGCACCCGCGCGACTTCACCGACGACGTGATCGCCGCGATGGCCGAGACGCCGAACGTCATGCCGCAGCTGCACATGCCGCTGCAGTCCGGCTCGGACACGGTCCTGAAGGCGATGCGCCGCTCGTACCGGCAGGAGCGGTACCTCGGGATCATCGAGAAGGTGCGGGCCGCCATCCCGCACGCGGCGATCACCACCGACATCATCGTGGGCTTTCCCGGCGAGACCGAGGAGGACTTCGAGCAGACCCTGCACGTCGTCCGGGAGGCCCGTTTCGCGCAGGCCTTCACCTTCCAGTACTCCAAGCGTCCCGGCACGCCGGCCGCGACCATGGACGGGCAGATCCCCAAGCAGGTCGTGCAGGCGCGCTACGAGCGGCTGGTCGCCCTCCAGGAGGAGATCTCCTGGGAGGAGAACAAGAAGCAGGTCGGCCGCACGCTCGAGCTGATGGTCGCCGAGGGCGAGGGCCGCAAGGACGGCGCGACGCACCGTCTCTCCGGCCGCGCACCCGACAACCGCCTGGTGCACTTCACCAAGCCCGACGAGGAGGTGCGCCCCGGCGACGTGGTCACGGTCGAGATCACGTACGCGGCCCCGCACCACCTGCTCGCCGAGGGACAGGTGCTGAACGTGCGCCGCACGCGCGCGGGCGACGCCTGGGAGAAGCGCAACGCCGCCGAGGCCGCCAAGCCGGCGGGCGTGATGCTGGGCCTGCCGAAGATCGGTGTGCCGGAGCCCCTGCCGGCCGCCACGGGAGGCTGCTCCGCGCACTGAGCGTCGCGGCAGTAGTCTGCCGATCATGCTCGTTGCCGCCGCAGTCTGCCCCTGCCCCCCGATGCTCGTACCGGAGGTCGCCGCGGGCGCCGCTCCCGAGCTGGATGCCGCGCGCACCGCGTGCACGGACGCTCTCGGGGTGCTCGCCGCCGCCCGGCCCGACCTGCTGGTCGTCGTGGGACCCGCCGAACAGAGCGGACGCGGAGTGCATCCCGAAGGGGCGCAGGGGTCGTTCCGCGGCTTCGGCGTGGACGTCGACGTCCGCCTCGGACGTCCGGCTCGCGACCTGCCCGAGCGGCCGCTTCCGTACTCGCTAGCGGTCGCGGCCTGGCTGCTGGAGCGCACGGGCTGGTCGGACGCCCCCGTCGAGGGACTCGGTGTCGGTGAAGCCCTCGAGCCGGAGCGGTGCGCCGAGGTGGGACGAGAACTCGCGGTGCAGGCCGGCCGCGTCGCGCTGCTCGTGATGGGCGACGCCAGCATCTGCCGCACGGTCAAGGCCCCGGGCTACCTCGACGAGCGGGCCGCGGGATTCGACGCGGAGGCCGCGCGTGCGCTGGGGAGCGCGGACGTGGCGGCGCTCAAGGTGCTGGACGTGGAACTCGCCCATGTACTGAAGGCGTCGGGCCGCGCACCGTGGCAGGTACTCGCGGGCGCGGCCGAAGACGCCGGGCTGGCCGGCCGCTTGCTCTACGAGGACGCGCCGTACGGCGTGGGGTACGTGGTCGCGGCCTGGTCGTAGCCGCCGGCCGGCCGTCGCGGCGACGCAGACAGACGGCGACGCAGCCTGACGGCCACGCAGACTGACGGCGACGCAGACATACGCGGACGGCCGGGGAGTCTCTGCTCCACGGCCGTCCGCCGGTGTGTGTGCTGCTGCGGTTCAGGAAGTCGGAGGGGGTGGCGAGTCCTGGGGCGGCGGGGGCGGAGTGGCACCGCGGTCGGGAGCGGCACCGCGCTCGCCTTCTGGTTCCTTGGGCCCCGTTTCCCTGTGCGCAAGTCGGTCCAGGGCGTCCTTCGCCTTGTCCGTGCCCGTGTGGATCTTCTCGCTGTACTTGCCCTTGGTCCTGTCGTCGACCATTTTCGCAGCCTTGTCCAGACCTCTGTCGATCTTGTCCTCGTGCTGCTGCGCGAAGTCCGAAACCTTTTCCCTGGCCGGGGCGAGCTTGGTCTTCAACGTCTCCAGGATGCCCATGGATTCACCTTCCCTCGCGGAGAGCCTACTTGCGGGCGCCCTCGCCGGCCTCGTTGTCGGCCGCTTCATCCGCGGACTGCTGCTTCGGGATCTCCACGCTCTCCGCCGTGTTCTTCTCGGCGTCCGCCGCCGCTGTCGGCTCGGCCTCGGCCTTGGTCCCGGCCGCGGACGAGCCCTTCGCCTCCTCCGCATCCGGTCCGGATTCGGCCGTCGGCGATTCGGTCGGCACCTCGACGGTTGACGCCTCCTCCTTGCCCTGTGACCTGCGGAGAAACCGTGCAAAAACGCCCATAACTACTCCATACCCTACTCGTGCGAGCGAAATCCCGCGCCGCCCGGTGCGTCTCATTGCGCCGCCCGGGGCACCGGTTCTCGAAAACCGGCGGCCGGAACCTCGCAACAGGCAACGACCTCCCATCTGTGGCGTCACGTAGCTCGTTCGGGCAACGGCCTGGGGTTTGCGAGACTGGGGCCGTGAGAAGTGCAGCTCCCGCGCCGCGGGTCATCGCCGTCGTCGGGCCCACCGCGGCAGGAAAGTCCGATCTGGGTGTCCATCTCGCCCAGCGGCTCGGAGGAGAGGTCGTCAACGCCGACTCCATGCAGCTCTACCGGGGGATGGACATCGGCACCGCCAAGCTGACGACGGAGGAGCGCGGGGGTGTCCCGCACCACCTCCTGGACATCTGGGACGTCACGGAGACCGCGAGCGTCGCCGAGTACCAGCGGCTCGCACGCGCGGAGATCGACCGGCTGCTCGGCGAGGGGCGCACACCCGTCCTTGTCGGCGGATCCGGGCTGTACGTCCGCGGGGCCGTCGACCACCTCGAGTTCCCCGGCACCGATCCCGCCGTACGGGCCGTCCTTGAGGAGGAGCTCGCGCTGCGCGGGTCCGGTGCGCTGCACGCGCGGCTGGCCGCCGCCGACCCCGAGGCCGCGCGGGCCATCCTGCCCAGCAACGGCCGCCGTATCGTGCGCGCCCTCGAGGTCATCGAGATCACCGGCAAGCCCTTCACCGCCAACCTCCCCGGCCACGACTCCGTCTACGACACCGTCCAGATCGGCGTCGACGTGCCGCGCGCCGAGCTCGACGAGCGCATCGCCACGCGCGTGGACCGCATGTGGGAGGCCGGTCTGGTCGACGAGGTACGCGAGCTGGAGGCGCAGGGCCTGCGCGAGGGCCGTACCGCATCCCGCGCGCTCGGCTACCAGCAGGTGCTCGCGGCGCTCGCGGGAGAGTGCACGGAGGACGAGGCGCGCGCCGAGACCGTACGCGCCACCAAGCGTTTCGCGCGCCGCCAGGACTCGTGGTTCCGTCGCGACCCGCGCGTGCACTGGCTGAGCGGTGCCGCGACGGATCTCACGGAACTTCCGGAGCGGGCCCTGGCCTTGGTCGAACGACCGGTTACAGCCTGATCACGTGATGGCATCGGGACGCTCCGCCCGCGGTCCGGCCCCCTGACGCCATGCCATCATCGTCCTTCGATCGACCAGAGAGTCCTGAGTTGGGAGGGCGCGTGGCGATGGAGGCCGGCCCTCGCGACACCGCACACGGTGGGGAACACGACACCGCACGTCGCGGCGGGCACGACACGACGCAGGGCGAGGGCCGACTGAGCTCCGACGGCCCTGACGAGACGCCGGTCGGCGTGACGGCCGACGGGCCCGACGCGGACGAACTCGCCGCGCCAGCCGAGGTCGAGGTGGAGCTGCGCCCGCAGCGCCGGCTGCGGATCTGGCAGCTCGCGCCCATCGTCAGCCTCGCCGCCGTCGGCTCCCTGATGTTCGCCTTCCCGCTGGCCTTCGAGTTCGGCGACGGCGGGGCCGTCGTCGCCATGCTGGGCCTGCTGATCAGCTCCTGCGCCGCGGGCTGGGCCATGATGGCCGCGCGCCGCGTGGGCCACACATGGCCGGGACTGCCCCAGCGGGGCTCCGGCCGCCGCCCGGACTGGCGGGTGATCGCCGCATACGCGGTGGTGGTCGTGGGCGTCGTGGCGCTCGCGGTATGGCGCGTGGCCCGACTCCGCTGACACCACGGCCCGGTCTCAGCCCGTGGCCGGCTCCGCGGAGTGTCGGAGCCACCCCGTACGATCGAGGAATGAGCTCGCGGATCGCCTTCCTCAAGGGTCACGGGACCCAGAACGACTTCGTGATCGTTCCCGACCCGGAGAACGCCATCGACCTGTCCCCGGCCGCCGTCGCCGCGCTGTGCGACCGCCGTGCGGGCATCGGCGGCGACGGTCTGCTACATGTCGTGCGTTCCGCCGCGCACCCCGAGGCCAGGGAGATGGCGGCGCAGGCGGAGTGGTTCATGGACTACCGCAACGGCGACGGTTCGATCGCCGAGATGTGCGGCAACGGCGTGCGTGTGTTCGCGCGCTATCTCCAGCGATCCGGCCATGTGGGCGAAGGTGATCTCGCGGTCGCCACGCGCGCAGGAGTGAAGCGCGTGCACATCGCCAAGGCCGGGTCCGACAGCGGCTCCGCTGCGGGGGACATCACCGTCGGCATGGGCAAGGCCGTGTTCCCGGACGGCCCCGCGGAGAGCGTCTCGGTGAGCGTCGGAGCCCACAGCTGGCCCGCGCGCAACGTGAACATGGGCAACCCGCACGCGGTCGCCTTCGTGGACGACCTCGACCAGGCGGGCAACCTGTGGGCACCACCGCCCGTCGCCCCGGCATCCGCCTATCCGGACGGTGTGAACGTCGAGTTCGTCGTGGAGCGGGGTCCCCGGCACGTGGCGATGCGCGTCCACGAGCGCGGCGCCGGCGAGACCCGCTCGTGCGGCACCGGCGCGTGCGCCGTCGCCGTGGCCGCGGCCCGCAGGGACGGCGCGGACCCGGCGGTCATGGGCACCCCCGCGACGTACGTGGTCGACGTGCCCGGCGGGCGCCTGGTGATCATGGAGCGCCCGGACGGCGAGATCGAGATGACGGGACCGGCCGTGATCGTCGCCGAAGGCGAGATCGACGCCGCGTGGCTGCACGAGCACGTCGAACCCGCGCGCCCCTGATCCTTCTCGGCGCACCCCTGATTCTTCGCTCGAATGGGTGATCCGTTTCACGCTCGGCGAGAGCCGGTCAGCGGCGCGTGATGGGCTCGGTAGCATCAAGCACCGGCCCGGACGGGGGAACGATCACCCTCCCCTGGGGTGAAGGCCCGGGGTGCCCCCTCCGCTTCGCCGGTCGACGCTGCCGGAGGTGCCCATGAGTGCGGAGGCCGCAGACCACCCGACGCCGGGCGCCGGTGCGGGTTCCCCCGCTCGTGGGGGTCCCCCTGCTCGATCGACGTCGAGAGTGGGGGAGGACGCGAGCGTGGGGGAGCCCTCGGTGCACCGCAGGCGCGGCCGCCCCCGGATCGACCTGCGCAGACTGGGACGGGCCGCACTGCTCGGGCCCGCTGCCCGCGACCGGCTGCCCGACGCCATCGGACATGTGGTCGAGGCCCATCGCGCGCACTTCCCGGATGCGGACATCGAACCCCTGCGCAAGGCGTACGTTCTCGCCGAGTCCTCGCACCGCGGACAGATGCGCAAGAGCGGCGAGCCGTACATCACGCACCCGCTCGCCGTGACGCTGATCCTCGCGGAACTCGGCGCGGAAACCACGACCCTGACGGCGTCCCTCCTCCACGACACGGTTGAGGACACGGACGTGACGCTTGATCAGGTCGGCGCCGAGTTCGGCGAGGAAGTGCGCTATCTGGTCGACGGAGTCACCAAGCTCGAGAAGGTCGACTACGGAGCGGCGGCCGAACCTGAGACCTTCCGCAAGATGCTCGTCGCGACCGGCAACGACGTCCGCGTCATGTCGATCAAGCTCGCCGACCGGCTGCACAACGTCCGCACGCTCGGTGTCATGCGGCCCGAGAAACAGGTGCGGATCGCCAAGGTCACCCGGGACGTCCTCATCCCGCTCGCCGAGCGCCTCGGCGTGCAGGCCCTCAAGACGGAACTCGAGGACCTGGTCTTCGCGATCCTCCACCCCGAGGAGTACGACGAGACCCGCGAGCTCATCGCCGCCAATGCCGCGCGCGGTACCGACCCCCTCGCGGACATCGCCGAAGAGGTGCGGTCCGTGCTGCGTGAGGCGGGCATCACCGCGGACGTGCTCATCCGGCCGCGGCACTTCCTGTCCGTGCACCGGGTCCGGCGTAAACGCGGAGAGTTGCGCGGCGCGGACTTCGGGCGGCTGCTGGTCCTGGTGAACGAGGTCGCCGACTGCTACGGCGTGCTGGGCGAGCTGCACACGTGTTTAACGCCGGTCGTCTCGGAGTTCAAGGACTTCATCGCCGTACCGAAGTTCAACCTCTACCAGTCGCTGCACACCGCGGTCGCCCTTCCCCAGGCACGAACGGACGTGCACGGCGGGATCCCGGCTGCCGTCGAGGTCGCCGAAGTCCTCATCCGCACCCACCAGATGCACAAGGTGGCCGAGGCCGGCGTCATCGCCCTCGGCAATCCCTACGCCCCGGCGGCCGAGGACACGGCCGACGGGGAACGGCCCGAGGGCGAGCGCGCCGACCCCACCAGGCCCGGCTGGCTGTCCCGGCTCCTCGAATGGCAGCAGGCGGCCCCCGACCCCGACACGTTCTGGTCCACGCTCCGCGAGGACCTCGCCCAGGACGGGGAGATCACCGTCTTCCGTCCCGACGGGGGCAGGCTCGGACTGCCCGCGGGCGCCAGCTGCGTGGACGCCGCGTACGCGCAGTACGGCGAGGACGCGCACGCGTGCATCGGGGCACGCGTCAACGGCCGTCTGGCGACACTCAGCACGGTCCTGCGCGACGGCGACACGGTGCAGCTGCTCATGGGACAGGACCCGTCGTCCGGGCCCTCGCGAGAGTGGCTGGACCACGCCCGCACGCCCGCCGCGCGGATTGCCATCAGCCGCTGGCTGGCCTCGCATCCGTCTGCCGCCGGGGTGCTTCCCGCGATGTCCACCGGACGGCTCCGGCCCGCGGCTCAGGCAGCGAAGAGCCGAACGGCAGCACCCCGCACGGCCGCCGACGCGACGCCCGCCGTGCGGCCCGCCGCGGCGAACGTGGTCGTCGACCAGGCGGGCGCGACCGCGCGGCTCGCGGGCTGCTGCACCCCTGTACCCCCGGACGCGGTGACCGCCTTCGCCGTGCGCGGCGGCGTCGTCACCGTGCACCGCGTGGAGTGCCCCGCCGTGGCGCAGATGAAGGGAGTGGGGCGCACCGAGGTCGGAGTGCGCTGGGGCGACACGGCGGAGTGCCGGGTCACGCTGATCGCTGAATCCTTCGGTCGGCCGCACCTGCTGGCCGACCTCACCGAAGTCATCGCCCTGGAGGGCGCTGCGATCGTCTCGGCGACCGTGGAGCCGCCCAGCCAGCAGCGCGTACGCCACACCTACACGCTCCAACTGCCGGACGCCGCCCACCTGCCGGGGCTGATGCGAGCGATGCGCAACGTGCCCGGCGTGTACGACGTGAGCCGCGCACAGCACCCGGCGACGGCCACGTCGTAGGCGCACACGTTTGCGGAAGGCACCGTTCGGGTGGGCACGGCGCGCGCCGTCCGGGCTTGGACGGCGCGCGCTGGTAGCCGTGGTCCATGCTGTTCACCCCTTGGACCAAGGCGCCGCGACCGAAGGCTGCCCGGACCTTCCCGAGCTCCCGGACTTCCCGGGCCTCCCGGATCGGGACCGTGCTGCTGGCCCCGGCGGCCTGCGCCGGCCTCATCGCCGCGAGCGCCCCCCTGCCCGTCTCCGATACTCCCGGCTCACCGCGAGCGGAGGCACCCCCCGCGCTCGGCGTCGGCGACCGGCTGTTCCCGCAGCTCGGGAACCCCGGGTACGACGTGGCGTCGTACGACATCTCCCTCACCTATCGCGGCGACAACAGCAAGCCGCTCGACGCCGTCACCAGGATCGCCGCCCGGGCGACGGACCGTCTCGGACGCTTCAACCTCGACTTCGCACACGGCACGGTCCGGTCGGTCGAGGTCAACGGCGCGCCGGCCCGCTTCGCCAAGGCCGGCGAGGACCTGGTCGTCACACCGGCCCGGCCGCTGGCGCGGGGCGGCGCGATGCGGGTGACCGTGCGGCACACCAGCAATCCGATGCCGCCCGACCAGCAGGACGGCGGCTGGGTCCGCACCAGGGACGGCCTCGCCATGGCCAACCAGGCGGACGCCGCGCACCGGGTGTTCCCGTGCAACGACCACCCCTCGGACAAGGCACTGTTCACGTTCCGCATCACCGCGCCCTCGGACGTCACCGCCGTCGCCAACGGGGTCCCCGCCGGCAGGGCGCGTGCGGGCTCCGCCACCACGTGGGCGTACCGGACGCTGCACCCCATGGCCACCGAGCTCGCCCAAGTGTCACTCGGCAAGTCGACGGTGCTGTACCGGACCGGCCCGCACGGACTCGTCGTACGCGACGTCGTGCCGACCAAGGACCGCAAGGCCCTCGAGCCGTGGCTCAGGAAGACCCCGGACCAGATCGCCTGGATGGAGCGGAAGGTCGGCCGCTACCCCTTCGAGACATACGGCCTGCTGGTCGCCGACGCCCAGACGGGGTTCGAACTGGAGACACAGACGCTCTCTCTCTTCGAGAGAGAGCTCTTCACGGACCGCGGCCACCCCGGCTGGGCGATCGAGTCGATCATGGTGCACGAACTGGCGCACCAGTGGTTCGGCGACAGCGTGAGCCCGCGCACCTGGTCCGACCTGTGGCTCAACGAAGGACACGCCACCTGGTACGAGGCCCTCTACGCCGCCGAGAAGGCGGGGCCGTCGCTCGACGAGCGGATGCGCGAGGCGTACCGCCAGTCGGACGCCTGGCGGGCGTCCGGCGGACCGCCCGCCGCGCCCAAGGCCCCGGATGCCGGCCAGAAGATCAGCATCTTCCGCCCCGTCGTCTACGACGGCAGCGCGCTCGTGCTCTACGCGCTGCGGCAGGAGATCGGGCGCGCGGCCTTCGAGCAGCTGGAGCGGTCGTGGGTGGCCACGTACCGTGACGGAACGGCGACGACGGCGGACTTCGTCTCCCTGGCGTCCCGCATCGCCAGGCGTGACCTGCGGGGATTCCTCCAGCCCTGGCTGTACGGAGCGAAGACGCCGCCGATGCCGGGCCACCCGGACTGGCGCAGCGAACCCGCCGGTAAGCCCGCGGGCTGACCCGAAGTCCGGCGGATAACCCGGATGACGAGGCGGCCCGCGCCGTGCAACCATCTTCACGTCGGCGGCGCGGCCGCTCCGGAGCTCCGCCCGGTGACAGCCGCGACGGCCCGGCTGTGACGCGGGGAATCCCAGGACGGCCCCGATCGTTGACCACGATGACGGCTCACGTCCGTCACCGTTTCACTCCCGTATCGACGTAAGGATCCAATGACCTCCTCTTCTTCCCCTTCCCAGGACGAGCAGCGCTTCGCTCAGAACTACCCCGAAGGTCTTCGGGCCGATGCCCTGATGGAAGAGGACGTCGCCTGGAGCTACGAGATCGACGGAGACCGGGACGGAGACCAGTTCGACCGTCACGACCGCGCGGCCCTGCGCCGTGTGGCCGGGCTCTCCACCGAGCTCGAGGACGTCACCGAGGTCGAGTACCGGCAGCTCCGCCTGGAGCGCGTCGTGCTCGTCGGCGTGTGGACCTCTGGGACCGTGACCGACGCGGAGAACTCGCTCGCCGAGCTGGCCGCGCTGGCCGAGACCGCCGGCGCGATGGTGCTCGACGGCGTCATCCAGCGCCGCGACAAGCCCGACCCGGCCACCTACATCGGCTCCGGCAAGGCCCAGGAGCTGCGCGACATCGTGCTGGAGACCGGGGCCGACACCGTGGTCTGCGACGGTGAGCTCACCCCGGGCCAGCTGATCCACCTCGAGGACGTCGTCAAGGTCAAGGTGGTCGACCGTACCGCCCTGATCCTCGACATCTTCGCCCAGCACGCCAAGTCCCGAGAGGGCAAGGCGCAGGTCTCGCTCGCGCAGATGCAGTACATGCTGCCGCGGCTGCGCGGCTGGGGTCAGTCGCTGTCCCGGCAGATGGGTGGCGGTGGCTCAGGCTCCTCGGGCGGCGGTATGGCCACCCGTGGTCCCGGTGAGACCAAGATCGAGACGGACCGGCGTCGGATCCGCGAGAAGATGGCCAAGATGCGCCGGGAGATCGCGGACATGAAGACCGGCCGCGAGATCAAGCGCCAGGAGCGCCGGCGCAACAAGGTGCCCTCGGTCGCCATCGCCGGATACACCAACGCGGGCAAGTCCTCGCTGCTCAACCGGCTCACGGGCGCGGGCGTGCTGGTGGAGAACGCCCTGTTCGCCACCCTCGACCCGACCGTGCGCCGGGCCGAGACCCCGAGCGGCCGGCTCTACACGCTGGCCGACACCGTCGGATTCGTCCGGCATCTGCCGCACCACCTCGTCGAGGCGTTCCGCTCCACGATGGAGGAGGTCGGCGACGCCGACCTGATCCTGCACGTGGTGGACGGCGCGCACCCCGCGCCGGAGGAGCAGCTGGCCGCCGTGCGCGAGGTCATCCGCGACGTGGGCGCGACCGACGTGCCCGAGATCGTGGTGATCAACAAGGCGGACGCGGCCGATCCGCTGGTGCTCCAGCGGCTGCTGCGGATCGAGAAGCGCTCGATCGCCGTGTCGGCCCGCACCGGTCAGGGCATCGACGAGCTGCTCGCGCTCATCGACAACGATCTGCCGCGGCCCGAGGTCGAGCTCGAGGCCCTCGTGCCGTACTCGCTGGGCCGGCTCGTCTCGCGCGCACACGCCGAGGGCGAGGTGATCTCCGAGGAGCACACCGCGGAGGGCACGCTGCTCAAGGCGCGGGTGCACGAGGAGCTCGCGGCCGAGCTGGCACCGTATGTGCCGGCGCTGCCGGGGGCCCGGTCGGCCGGGCACTGACATGACGGACTGCTCGGCCAAGCCGAGCAGAAAGGCGAGGGCCCGTCCCCTGACAGGGGGCGGGCCCTCGCCGCGTCGGCTCCGAAGCCGACGTACGCGTCACTGCCCGGCGAACTTCTCGCTCACCGCGTCATAGATGCCCTTGGCCTCCTTGCCCAGCCGCGGGCCCGCCAGCCAGCCCGCCGTCACCGGGCCGATCGACGTGTTGGACACCAGCGCCGGCCTCCCGTCCGGCCCCTGCGCGATCCAGCCGCCGCCGGACGAACCGCCGGTCATGGTGCAGCCGATGCGATACATCGTGGGCGTGGACCCGGACAGCGAGAGCCGGCCCGGCTTGTCCGTGCACTGGTACAGCCGCTGACCGCCGTAGGGCGGCGCCGCTGGGTAGCCGATCGCCGACAGGCTCTGCAGCTCGTTCGCGGCCGGTGCGTCGAAGTCCACGGGAAGAGCCGAACCCACCGTCTCCTCGAGGGACTTGCCGCCACTGCCCTTCTCAGGCGTCACATGGATGACGGCGAAGTCGTACGGCGCGCCCTGCCCGCCGGTCGGCCCGCCCTGCTCGATCCACTCGTCGGAGGTCCCCGCCCAGTCGCCCCACCAGACGCCGTAGGGAGCGACCTCCTCCTTGGTGGCGTTCTGCAGCTCCTCCTCCGATTTGCCGTCGTTGTTGTACGACGGGACGAAGGCGATGTTGCGGTACCAGCCGCCGTCCTTGCCCGCGTGCACGCAGTGGCCGGCGGTCCACACCAGGTTCGACTTGCCGGGGTGCGCCGGATCCTCGACCACGGTCGCGGAACACACCATCGAGCCCTCGGGGCCGTCGAAGAAGACCTTGCCCGCCTCGGCCGCGTTGTCGTGGTACGGCGTCTTCACCGTCTGCGCCTTCACGGGGTCGGGCGTCGGGTCGGTGACGCCCTGGCCGCCGGCGAGGTCGTCGTCGACCCCCGTGTCCGGCTCCTCGGCGTCGCGCATCCGGTCCGGGTCCCAGAGGTCCTCGATGATCGGGTTGACGAAGTCCTTGGCCTCGCGCAGCCAGTCGTCCTTGTCCCAGTTCTTCCATGCGCCGTTCCGCCACTTGTCCAGGTCGATCCCGTGCTCCTTGAGCCGGTCCTGGATGTCCTGCGGAATCTCGAACGTGCCGTCGTCCGCCTGGGAAGGGGAGGCCGACGGCTCACCGCCCGCGTTGTCGTCGGCCGAGCCCTGGCAGGCCGTGGCGGTCAGCGCCAGTACGGCGCCGAGGGCGATCGCACCCGTCACCGAGGTTCTGCGCCGCGAGTTCCTCCCGCGACGCGGGGCTGGGATCGGGCGGATGGCTCGCATGGTGTGACTCCCCCTGGATCTCTGCCAACTGATCGGCCTGTCCGGCCGAACGGCACCACACAACTATGCCGGTGCCGTTGGGGACGGCGGACGCAGCGGCAACGGTTCCGTCACGGCAAGGATCTTCCCCGCACCCGTGATCCTCCGGCCCCGGCGTCGTTGGAAACCTACGGGGCAGTCGCTCCATGCGTTCAGCCCCCGTCAACTCGCCTGCGCACAGCGGGAACCCGCCCAGCCCCAGCGGGAACTCGCCCGGCACGGGGCGGGATTTCGCCAGGGAACAGCGGGAGGACCGACAGTCGTGGCCGTGACCGAGCCTGCGCCCGCGGCGGCGCCCGTCGCATTCGAAGGCATTCTGCGCCGCCAGTCGGCGCGCGAATCAGCCGCGCGCACGTATGCCCGCGCGCTGCCGATCGTGCCCGTGCGGGCCCGCGGCCTGACGATCGAAGGGGCGGACGGGCGGCGCTATCTCGACTGCCTCTCCGGCGCCGGGACGCTGGCGCTGGGACACAACCACCCGGTCGTGCTCGAAGCGATCAGAAAAGTGCTCGACTCCGGTGCGCCGCTGCACGTCCTGGACCTGGCCACACCGGTCAAGGACACCTTCACGACGGAGCTCTTCCGCACGCTTCCGCCCCGCCTCGCCGACCGGGCCCGTATCCAGTTCTGCGGCCCGGCGGGCACGGATGCGGTCGAGGCCGCACTGAAACTGGTGCGCACGGCGACCGGGCGGAGCGACGTACTGGCCTTCACCGGTGCGTACCACGGCATGACGGCCGGGGCGCTCGACGCGTCCGGTGGCGCGACGGGCGTACGGGTGGCGCGACTTCCGTACCCGCAGGACTACCGCTGCCCGTTCGGCATCGGCGGCACCCGCGGCGCCGAGCTTGCGGCGCGCTGGACCGAGAACCTCCTCGACGACCCCAAGTCCGGTGTACCGGGACCCGCCGGGATGATCCTCGAACCGGTGCAGGGGGAGGGCGGCGTGATCCCCGCCCCCGACGACTGGCTTCGGCGCATGCGTGAGATCACCGCGGCCCGGTCCATTCCGCTGATCGCCGACGAGGTGCAGACCGGGGTCGGGCGGACCGGGACGTTCTGGGCGGTCGAACACAGCGGCATCACACCGGACGTGATGGTGCTGTCCAAGGCGATCGGTGGCAGCCTGCCGCTGGCCGTCGTGGTCTACCGGGACGATCTCGACGCCTGGGGACCGGGCGCCCACGCCGGCACTTTCCGCGGCAACCAGCTCGCCATGGCGGCAGGCGCGGCGACGTTGTCGTACGTCAGAGAGAACCGTCTCGCGGAGCGCGCCGCGGTGCTCGGCGCCCGTATGCTCGGCCAACTGCAGGGACTGGCCGCCGAGTACGCCTGCGTCGGCGACGTGCGCGGCCGTGGACTGATGATCGGCCTCGAGCTCGTCGATCCCGCGGCCGAGGCCCCCACGTCCCCCGGCCCGCCCCCGGCCGCACCCGAACTGGCCGCCGACGTCCAGCGCGAGTGCCTGCGCCGCGGACTGATCGTGGAACTCGGCGGCCGGCACTCCAGCGTCGTACGCCTCCTTCCTCCGCTCACCCTCACGGACGAGCAGGCCTCCGCGGTTCTCGACCGTCTCGCCGACGCGCTGGCCGCAGCGGTGCACCGACACCACCTCGACTAAAGCCGATCAGCTGCGACCAAAGCCGAGCCGCGTCGAACAGAGCCGATCCGAAACGTCACAGACCGCCGAGAGCCGCCTCGGTCCCTCCCCGTACGAGCCCGAACGACCCCGTGAGGAAGCCCCTTGAACGCCAACTCCGAACAACAAGGCCGCTCCCACCTGCCCCTGTGCAGCGCAGGCGGCACGCAGGCGCCGCTGCTGGCGGAGCCCCGCTCCGTCCCCCGTCAGCAGGAGGGCGGCCAGGCGACCGAACGGCTGCACGGCGCAACCGCCGATCTGCTGGAACACCCTGAGCCAGGGATCGCCGCGCAAGGGGCGGCCGTCGAGAACCTGCTGCGCTGCTGGGTACGGGAGAAGAATCTCGCCGCACCGGAACAGGGCACCTTGCGTATTCCGCTCGAGGCCAGTTGCACCGCACTTCTCGTGCCCGTGCACTACTGGTCGGCCTGCGGATGGCACCGGTTCGGCCTGCCGTACCTCGAAGACGGCCCGGACAGTGCGCCTTCGGTGGACGCGGTCACGGTCGCGGCGCTCCTCGCGCGCGAGTGCCTGAGGGAGACGGCCGGCGCGAAGGCCGATGTGGCCGCAGACATGGGGGATGACGGGGGCGAGGAATCGGAGGACCCCGGAGGCACCGTGGCCGAGGGCACCGGCGCACTTCCCGGAGCGACCGCCGAGGCCGCGGAGGACGTGTCGGCCGAAGGGGACCTTCCGGTGGTCGTCGAGGACGTCCCGGCTGCACGAGATGCTCCCGGTGTGGAGGAGGTGCCCGGTGTGGCGGAGCTGCCGGCTGTGGACGGTGTTCCGGCCGCCAAGGACATGCTGGCCGTGGACGGTGTTCCGGCCGCCCAGGACGTATCGGACGTCCGGGAAGCGCCGGTGGACGAGGACTTGCCGGCCGTGCAACTCGGCGACGGTGGCGACCTCGTGGGGCGGGTCGCCGATTCGGTGCGGCGTACCGCCATGTTCATCGCCGACCGCAGGCGGAGCCCCGGCGACGCAGCGGACCTCTTTCTGGCCGCCGAGCAGGCCCTGCTTCTCGGCCACCCCCTGCACCCGACCCCGAAGAGTCGCGAAGGACTGACCGAGGCCGAATCGCGGCTCTATTCACCGGAGCTCAGGGGCGCCTTCCCGTTGCACTGGATGGCTGTGGCCCCGTCCGTCCTCGCCACCGACTCGGCATGGACCGAGCGCGGCCGCGCCGTCCCGGCCGCACAACTCACCGCCTTTCTGGCCGGTGACGGACTGCCGCTGCCCGACGGATACACCGCCCTGCCGATGCATCCGTGGCAGATGCGTGAGGTCACCCACCACGCGGAGATCGCCGCGCTCCTCGAGGCCGGCCTCCTCCAGGACCTCGGTCCCCACGGCGCCCTGTGGCATCCCACCTCCTCCCTGCGCACCGTGTACCGCTCTGGCGCACCCGCGATGCTCAAACTGTCGCTCGGGCTGCGCATCACCAACTCCCGCAGGGAGAACCTCCGCAAGGAGCTCCACCGTGGCGTCGAGGTCCACCGCCTGCTGCGCAGCGGCCTCGCCGAGCAGTGGCAGAAGGCGCACCCGGGCTTCGACATCGTGCGCGACCCGGCCTGGCTCGCCGTCGACGCACCCGACGGCGCACCGGTACCCGGGCTCGACGTCATGATCCGGCACAACCCCTTCGCCCCGGGGGACGATGTCTCCTGCATCGCCGGGCTCGTATCGCCGCGGCCGCCGGTTCAGCCCGCCGGACAGGACCGCACGCCCATGCGGTCCCGGCTCACCGAGCTCGTGACCAGACTCGCGGGACGGACGGGCCGCCCCAGGGGAGCCGTCGCCGCCGAGTGGTTCCTGCGCTATCTGCAGCAGGTCGTACGCCCCGTGCTCTGGCTCGACAGCGAGGCGGGCATCGCCCTGGAAGCCCATCAGCAGAACACGCTCGTGCTGCTGGACGCCGACGGGTGGCCCATCGGCGGCCGCTACCGGGACAACCAGGGGTACTACTTCCGCGAGTCCCGGCGCGACGAACTCGACAAGCGCCTGCCCGGCATCGGCGAACTCAGCGACACGTTCGTCTCCGACGCGGTCACGAACGAGCGCTTCGCCTACTACCTGGCCATCAACAACGTCCTCGGTCTCATCGGAGCCTTCGGCTCCCAGCGCCTCGCCGACGAACAGCTGCTGCTCGCCGCGTTCCGCAAGTTCCTTCGCGACGTCGCCTCGGGACCTCAGGGTCTGCGCAGCCCGCTTCCCGAACAGCTCCTCGACTCGCCCGTGCTGCGCTGCAAGGCCAACCTGCTCACGCGCGTGCACGGTCTCGACGAACTCGTCGGTCCGGTCGACACCCAGTCCGTCTACGTCACGATCGCCAACCCCCTTCATTCCTGAGGTACATGCCCCACCCACACTCCGAGAGAGGAGCAGCACCGTGGCTCCCACCGATGCGAGCACCGACGCCGGTGCCCCCACCGCCACCGAAGCCCGTCCAGAGGCCGGCACGGAGACCGACCCGGCCAGCGGGACCGAGACCGGCACGGGTACGGGCACCTGTACGGAGCCCGGCTCGGGTACCGGCATGGGCTCGGAACCCGGCTTGAACCCCGGACCGAACGACCTGGACAGTGCGGACACACTCGACCTGCGTCTGCCGGACGAGCTCATCGCCCTCTTCACCGAGGCCGCCGAGACCGAGGCGTCCGAAGGCGACGAAGCAGACGACGCCGACGAGCCCACCGGGGCGGCAGAGGGCACCCCACACCGCGCCCGTCGGCAGTCGGCGGCCGCGACGGCCACCGGCGCCTCGACGCCTGCCGAGACGTACGCCGACCCGCATGCCCCCGCGTATGACCACACCGACACGCATGCCGACACCCGGCTCATGGCGGATCCCATGCCCGCCGACCTCGCCGCCTTCGCCGACGACGATCTGCTCGACAACCTCCCCGAATGGAGGCCCACCAGCACACCCGCGGGCGTCTTCAGGCTCGTCCCGGTACGCGTCGAACGCGATCTGCCGCTCATCACCCGCTGGATGAACGACCCCGCCGTTGCCGCGTTCTGGGAGCTTGACGGCCCCGACACCGTGACGGAAGCCCATCTGCGTCCCCAGCTCGAGGGCGACGGACGGAGCGTGCCGTGTCTCGGTGTGCTCGACGGCGCCCCCATCAGCTACTGGGAGATCTACCGCGCGGACCTCGACCCCGTCGCCCGCTACTACCCCGCCCGTCCGCACGACACCGGAATCCACCTCCTCATCGGCGGTGTCGCCCACCGCGGACGGGGGCTCGGCACAACGCTCCTGAGAGCCGTCGCCGATCTCGTGCTCGACCACCGCCCCCGGTGCACTCGCGTGATCGCCGAACCCGATCTGCGCAACACCCCCTCCGTCTCGGCGTTCCTGAGCGCGGGCTTCCGCTTCTCCGCGGAGGTCGAGCTCCCCGGCAAGCGGGCCGCACTCATGGTCCGCGACCGGGTCCTGCGCCATCTGCTTCATCCCGGTCACTCTCAGTAACGTCGCTCATCGCGACCAGGTTCCCTCTCGAGGAGTCCTCGTGCCCAATCCGCCCGCCAGCCCGACTTCCGGAGAGCCGTTCGCGCTGTACGATCCGCCCGAACTGACCCGGGACCGCTGGGACCGGGCCGGGCGGCGCCTGCTGGCCAAGATGATCGGCGAGTTCGCGTACGAGGAGATCATCCGTCCCGAGCGCGTACTCCAGGGCGGGCCGACCGCCTCCCCGCCGGGCGGCAGCGGGTCACACGCACAGGAACGCGCAGGTCAGCGCTACACGCTGCGCCTCGACGAGAACGAGGGACTCCTCACCTTCCGAGCCCGTCGCGGCGCCTACGGAAGCTGGCGCATCGACCCTGCCTCGCTCACGCTGACCGCGCCCGCACCATCGGGGGTATCCGGTATGAGTACGACCGCTGACCCGGCACCCGAACCGCAGCCGACCCCCTTCGGGGACCCTCTCGAATTCCTCACCCGCGCCCGCCGGACCCTCGGCCTCGACGGCGCCACACTCGGGCACCTCATCCGCGAACTGACCATCACCCTCGCCGCCGACGTCCGCCTGGACCACACAGCCCGCTCCGCGGCCGAACTCGCCGAACTCGGCTATGCGGAACTCGAGGGCCACCAGACGGGCCACCCCTGGCTCGTCCTCAACAAGGGCCGCCTCGGGTTCTCCGGCACCGACGCCGCGCGCTGGGCCCCCGAGGCCCGCAGGGCGACGACCCTGCCGTGGATCGCCGTCCGCACCGACCTCGCCGCGTACCGGGGCGTCGTCGGCCTCGCCACGGCTGAACAGCTCTACGCACGCGAACTCGACGCGAGCACACGGGAGTGCTTCGCCGCCGCCCTCCGCGCACGCGGGCACGACCCGGCGACGTACCTCTATCTGCCGGTACACCCCTGGCAGTGGGACGACATCGTGCTGACCCTCTTCGCGCCTGCCCTCGCATCCGATGCCATCGTCCCCCTGCCCACCGACGGTGACCTGCGGCTGCCGCAGCAGTCCATCAGGACGTTCCTGAACACGTCTCATCCTGACCGGCACACGGTGAAACTCCCGCTGTCCGTTCTCAACACGCTGGTCTGGCGCGGACTGCCGACCGAGCGCACCCTCGCGGCCCCGGCCGTCACCGCCTGGATGCACGGCCTACGCGACGCCGATTCCTTTCTGCGGGACGACTGCGGCGTGATCCTGCTCGGCGAAGTGGCCTCGGTGACCGTCGAGCACCCGGTGTACGACGGGCTCCACGAGGTGCCGTACCAGTACAAGGAGCTGCTCGGGGTGATCTGGCGTGAACCGATCACTCGCCACCTCGCCCCGGGAGAGCGCGCCCGCACTCTCGCCGCACTCCTGCATACCGATCCACAGGGACGTTCCTTCACGGCGGAGCTGGTCGCCCGCTCCGGCCTGGCGCCCCGGTCCTGGCTGCGACGGCTCTTTGCGGCCCTGCTGCCGCCGCTGCTGCACTTCCTCTACCGCTACGGCACCGTGTTCTCTCCGCACGGCGAGAACGCCATCGTCGTCTTCGACGACCAGGACGTGCCCGTCCGGCTTGCGGTGAAGGACTTCGTGGACGACGTCAACATCAGCTCGCAGCCGCTGCCGGAGCATGCGTCCCTGCCCGACGACGTGCGCGGCGTGCTGCTCACGGAGCCTCCGGCCTTCCTGACCCAGTTCATCCATTCGGGTCTCTTCATCGGAGTCTTCCGCTACCTGGCACCGCTGTGCGAGGAGCAACTCGGCGTCCCGGAGGCCGACTTCTGGTCCCTGGTGCGCGCGGAGATCCTCCGCCACCAGGCCCGCTTCCCGGAGCTCAAGGAGCGATTCGAGACGTTCGACCTGCTCACGCCCTGTATCGAGCGGCTCTGCCTGAACCGCAACCGGTTGCACCTGGATGGTTACCGGGACCGCTCCGAGCGCCCGCACGCCGCCGTGCACGGCACCGTGCCCAACCCGCTGCACCAGCCTTGACCAGCGCTCCGCGCCGGCCTGGCCCAGCCTTGATCGCCGGACTGTCAGTGGCGCGCCGTAGGGTGGAGGCCCTATGACGAAGCCCTCACTCCCCGAGCTCCTGCACGCCGCCGTCACCGCAGTCGGCGGCATGGAGCGGCCTGGCCAGGTGGCCATGGCCGAAGCCGTCGCCCAGGCGATCGACGACGGCTCGCATCTGCTCGTCCAGGCGGGCACCGGCACCGGTAAGTCGCTGGGCTATCTGGTGCCCGCGCTGGCGCACGGGGACCGGGTCGTCGTGGCGACGGCCACGCTGGCGCTTCAGCGCCAGCTCGTGGAGCGGGATCTTCCGCGTACGGTCGACGCGCTGCACCCGCTGCTGCGGCGGCGCCCCGAATTCGCCATGCTCAAGGGACGCTCGAACTATCTCTGCCTGCACCGCCTCCACGAGGGCATGCCGCAGGACGAGGAGGAGGGCCTCTTCGACCAGTTCGAGGCGGCCGCGCCCACCAGCAAGCTGGGCCAGGACCTGCTGAGGCTGCGGGACTGGTCGGACGAGACGGAGACCGGCGACCGCGACGACCTCACCCCGGGCGTCTCGGACCGGGCCTGGTCGCAGGTGTCAGTGTCTTCCCGGGAGTGCCTGGGCGCCTCGAAGTGTGCGTACGGCGCGGAGTGCTTCGCCGAGATGGCGCGCGAGCGCGCGAAGCTCGCCGAGGTCGTCGTCACCAACCACGCGCTCCTCGCCATCGACGCCATCGAGGGCGCCCCGGTCCTTCCGCAGCACGAGGTCCTGATCGTCGACGAGGCCCATGAGCTGGTCTCCCGGGTCACCGGCGTTGCGACCGGCGAGCTCACGCCGGGCCAGGTCAACCGTGCGGTGCGCCGGGCGGCCAAGCTGGTGAACGAGAAGGCGGCCGATCAGCTGCAGACCGCCGCCGAGGGCTTCGAGCGGCTGATGGAGCTGGCTCTGCCGGGCCGTCTGGAGGAGATCCCCGAGGACCTCGGCTATGCCCTGATGGCACTGCGCGACGCCGCCCGCACCGTCATCTCGGCCCTCGGCAGCACCCGTGACAAGTCCGTCCAGGACGAGGACGCGGTGCGCAAGCAGGCCCTGGCGTCCGTCGAGACGGTTCATGACGTGGCGGAGCGGATCACCAACGGCTCCGAGTGGGACGTCGTCTGGTACGAGCGCCATGACCGCTTCGGCGCCTCGCTGCGGGTGGCCCCCATGTCCGTGTCCGGGCTGCTCCGCGAGAAGCTCTTCGCGGACCGTTCCGTGGTCCTCACCTCGGCGACGCTGAAGCTGGGCGGCGACTTCAATGGTGTGGGCGCCTCTCTGGGCCTCGCTCCCGAAGGCATCGCCGGGACGGCGGGCAGTGAGAGCGAGGATCTGCCCGTATGGAAGGGCATCGACGTGGGGTCGCCGTTCGACTACCGCAAGCAGGGCATCCTCTACGTCGCCAAGCATCTGTCCCGCCCGGCCCGCGACGGCGAGCGCGGAGACATGCTCGACGAGCTGACCGAACTCATCCAGGCCGCGGGCGGGCGTACGCTCGGCCTGTTCTCCTCCATGCGCGGCGCCCAGTCCGCGGCCGAGGCGCTGCGGGCCCGCATTCCGGAGTTCCCGATACTGCTGCAGGGGGAGGAGACCCTCGGCGAACTGATCAAGAACTTCGCGGCCGATCCGAAGACCTGCCTGTTCGGGACGCTGTCGCTCTGGCAGGGGGTCGACGTGCCGGGAGCCAGCTGTCAGCTGGTGGTCATGGACAAGATCCCCTTCCCGCGCCCCGACGATCCGCTGATGAGCGCCCGCCAGAAGGCAGTCGAGGAGAACGGCGGCAATGGCTTCATGGCCGTCGCGGCCACCCATGCGGCGCTGCTCATGGCCCAGGGTGCAGGACGTCTCGTACGGGCGTCGGGGGACCGCGGAGTGGTCGCCGTACTGGATCCGAGGCTGGCCACGGCCCGCTACGGCAGCTATCTGAAGGCCTCCCTGCCCGACTTCTGGTACACGACGGACCGCAACCAGGTGCGCCGCTCGCTGGCAGCGATCGACGCGGCAGCCAAGGCCGCCACGGCTGCCGAGACGGAGGCGCAGTAGGCCCGGCCCGTTCCGGCGGCGGCCGTGGCCGCACATGCGGAGGGCCAGTGGCCCATGGCCGCATAGGCGGGGCGCCATACCGGCGAGAGCGGCGGCGGTTCAGCCGCAGAGAACGGCAGGGCCCCGGGACCGGCGCAGTTGGTCCCGGGGCCCGGTCAGGGGGCGGAGTGTCACACCCGCCGCAGCACCGCCACCACCTTGCCGAGGATCGTCGCCTCGTCACCGGGGATCGGCTGGTACGCGGAGTTGTGCGGGAGGAGCCACACGTGGCCGTCCTCGCGCTTGAAGCGCTTGACCGTCGCCTCGCCGTCGAGCATCGCCGCGACGATGTCGCCGTTCTCGGCCACGGGCTGGCGGCGGACCGTCACCCAGTCCCCGTCACAGATGGCGGCCTCGATCATGGAGTCGCCGACGACCTTCAGGACGAACAGCTCGCCGTCACCCACCAGCTGCCGGGGGAGCGGGAACACGTCCTCGACGGACTCCTCGGCGAGGATCGGGCCACCGGCCGCGATACGGCCGACCAGCGGAACGTACGACGCGGCCGGCTTGCCCGCGGTGTCGGTGGGCTGGACGGTTGGCTGGTCGGCGCCGCGGACCTCGTAGGCACGTGGGCGGTGCGGGTCGCGGCGCAGGAAGCCCTTGCGCTCCAGCGCCATCAGCTGGTGGGCCACCGAGGAGGTGCTGGAGAGGCCGACGGCCTGCCCGATCTCCCGCATGGACGGCGGGTAACCACGCCGCTGCACCGAGTCCCTGATGACCTCGATGACCCGTCGCTGCCGGTCGGTGAGTCCGGAGCTGTCCGCCCGGATGCCTGGAGGTCGGCCCGGCAGGGAGCGGGCGGGCTTCGGCCCCTCCTGGTTTGCGATTGCGTCGTTCATGGCATGCACCGGCTCGAGTCGGCCCTGGGAGCGGTCCTGGGCAGTGATGGTGGCACTGTCTGCGGTGGTGGTCACGTCGGTCGGCCCCTCTCGAGATGTTCTCCCTAGCTGGACAACGGTAGTTGCTTTCGAAAGGTTGCGCCAAACACACGTTCGAGTGAAATATCGCGGATTGCCGCACTTGATCATGAGTCCGGGTGTATGGCTGTCGCCCGCCGTGTCAGGCATTTGGGTTCAATCCGCTACGATTCACCGCCGGGATCGAGCGCCCCCTGCGGGGTGCCTCCAGTCTGCCATCCGGGCACCGGCGGGCAGTGCATCGACCCGGGCTTCGCTCGGGCTGCCATGCGAATCCGGCTGCGATACCGGCGGTGCGTGGGGCGGTTCTGAGGTCGGGTACCTGGCGGACCTGCGTGAACACCGATCTCTCCAGGGCGCGACACGCGATGGTGTCGAAAGTGCGGCCAAACCCCAGATCTAGTGGTTGGATTGCAGTCGTAGCCCAGAAGTTGTGGTCCCCCGGTCCTTCGGACCCTCCGGCATCGCCTATGCTTGGGGCTGCTTCGAGGGGCGTGTGACGCCTTTTGGGGCTATTGAGTCTGCTGTGAAGGAGGGTTGGAAGTCATGCACTGCCCCTTCTGCAGGCACCCCGACAGCCGAGTCGTCGACAGTCGTACGACCGACGACGGCACGTCGATCCGCAGGCGCCGCCAGTGCCCCGACTGCTCCCGGCGGTTCACCACCGTGGAGACCTGCTCGCTGATGGTGATCAAGCGCAGCGGGGTGACGGAGCCCTTCAGCCGTACCAAGGTCATCAACGGCGTGCGCAAGGCATGCCAGGGACGGCCTGTCACCGAGGACGCCCTCGCCCAACTCGGCCAGCGAGTCGAGGAGGCCGTGCGCGCCACCGGCAGCGCCGAGCTGACCACCCATGACGTGGGGCTGGCCATCCTCGGCCCGCTGCAGGAGCTCGACCTTGTCGCCTACCTGCGCTTCGCGTCCGTGTACCGGGCGTTCGACTCGCTCGAGGACTTCGAGGCCGCCATCAAGGAGCTGAGGGAGAACCCGGCACAGCAGCCCGCCGCGGACGAGCGGTGCGCGGGCGCAGGACGCGAAGCACACGACCGCGGGTCCGGAGGGACTGCCGAAGTCCCCGTGCCCGCCGCTGCCGCCGACTGACCTGCAGGCCCGGACCGGGCGGACCGGCCCGGCCGGAGATCGGCGGCGATCAGAGACCTGTTGCGGGCGGCAAGAGCGGCGCCCGCAATACCAGACAGACACCGTGCCACGGGAAGATCGAGGCACTTCAGGGCGTTTTAGCCCGATACAGGGAGGCGGCATGACAGAGACGGCGAGCGGCCCGGCAGCACGAGGTTCCCGCGCCAAGGGAGCCAAGGCGAGCAAGGGGCTGCGCATCGAGCGCATCCACACCACCCCCGGCGTGCATCCGTACGACGAGGTGGTCTGGGAGCGCCGTGACGTCGTCATGACCAACTGGCGCGACGGCTCGGTCAACTTCGAGCAGCGTGGCGTCGAGTTCCCCGACTTCTGGTCGGTGAACGCGGTCAACATCGTCACCAGCAAGTACTTCCGCGGTGCCGTCGGCACCCCGCAGCGTGAGACCAGCCTCAAGCAGCTGATCGACCGCATCGTGAAGACGTACCGGAAGGCCGGTGAGGACTACAAGTACTTCGCCTCGCCCGCCGACGCCGAGATCTTCGAGCACGAGCTGGCGTACGCCCTCCTGCACCAGATCTTCAGCTTCAACAGCCCTGTCTGGTTCAACGTCGGAACCCCGCAGCCGCAGCAGGTTTCCGCGTGCTTCATCCTGTCCGTCGACGACTCCATGGAGTCGATCCTCGACTGGTACAAGGAAGAGGGCATGATCTTCAAGGGCGGCTCCGGTGCCGGCCTGAACCTCTCCCGTATCCGCTCCTCCAAGGAGCTGCTGTCCTCCGGCGGCAACGCCTCCGGCCCGGTGTCCTTCATGCGCGGCGCCGACGCTTCCGCCGGAACGATCAAGTCCGGTGGTGCGACCCGTCGCGCGGCCAAGATGGTCATCCTCGACGTCGACCACCCGGACATCGAGGACTTCATCGAGACCAAGGTCAAGGAAGAGGAGAAGATCCGCGCCTTGCGCGACGCGGGCTTCGACATGGACCTGGGCGGCGAGGACATCACCTCCGTCCAGTACCAGAACGCCAACAACTCGGTCCGTGTGAACGACGAGTTCATGAAGGCCGTCGAGAACGGCGAGAAGTTCGGCCTGCGCGCCCGTATGACCGGCGAGGTCATCGAGGAGGTCGACGCCAAGGCGCTGTTCCGCAAGATGGCCGAGGCCGCCTGGGCGTGCGCCGACCCGGGCATCCAGTACGACGACACCATCAACCACTGGCACACGTGCCCGGAGTCCGGCCGGATCAACGGCTCGAACCCCTGCAGCGAGTACATGCACCTGGACAACACGTCCTGCAACCTCGCCTCGCTGAACCTGATGAAGTTCCTCAAGGACGACGGCAAGGGCAACCAGTCCTTCGACGTCGAGCGCTTCGCCAAGGTCGTCGAGCTCGTCATCACAGCGATGGACATCTCCATCTGCTTCGCTGACTTCCCGACGCAGAAGATCGGCGAGAACACGCGCGCCTTCCGCCAGCTCGGCATCGGCTACGCCAACCTCGGCGCCCTGCTGATGGCGACCGGCCACGCGTACGACTCGGACGGCGGCCGCGCGCTCGCCGGTGCGATCACCTCCCTGATGACCGGCACCTCGTACAAGCGTTCCGCCGAGCTCGCCGCGGTCGTCGGCCCGTACGACGGCTACGCCCGCAACGCGCAGCCGCACCTGCGCGTCATGAAGCAGCACGCCGACGCCAACGACAAGGCCGTCCGCATGGACGACCTGGACACGCCGATCTGGGCCGCCGCCACGGAGGCCTGGCAGGACGTGGTCCGCCTCGGTGAGAAGAACGGCTTCCGTAACTCGCAGGCGTCCGTCATCGCCCCGACCGGCACCATCGGTCTCGCGATGTCCTGCGACACCACCGGTCTCGAGCCCGACCTGGCGCTGGTCAAGTTCAAGAAGCTGGTCGGCGGCGGCTCGATGCAGATCGTCAACGGCACCGTTCCGCAGGCCCTGCGCCGCCTGGGCTACCAGGAGGAGCAGATCGAGGCGATCGTCGCCCACATCGCCGAGCACGGCAATGTGATCGACGCCCCGGGTCTGAAGCACGAGCACTACGAGGTCTTCGACTGCGCCATGGGCGAGCGCTCCATCTCCGCGATGGGTCACGTCCGCATGATGGCGGCCATCCAGCCGTGGATCTCGGGCGCGCTCTCCAAGACGGTGAACCTGCCCGAGTCGGCCACCGTCGAGGACGTCGAAGAGGTCTACTTCGAGGCGTGGAAGATGGGCGTCAAGGCGCTCGCGATCTACCGCGACAACTGCAAGGTCGGCCAGCCCCTCTCCGCCAAGAAGAAGGAGCAGGAGAAGGCCGAGGTCACCGAGAAGGCCGAGGAGACCATCCGGGCCGCGGTCGAGAAGGTCGTCGAGTACCGCCCGGTCCGCAAGCGCCTCCCGAAGGGCCGTCCCGGCATCACCACGTCCTTCACGGTCGGCGGTGCCGAGGGCTACATGACCGCCAACTCCTACCCCGACGACGGTCTCGGCGAGGTCTTCCTGAAGATGTCCAAGCAGGGCTCCACCCTCGCGGGCATGATGGACGCCTTCTCCATCGCCGTCTCGGTCGGTCTGCAGTACGGCGTGCCGCTGGAGACGTACGTCTCGAAGTTCACCAACATGCGCTTCGAGCCGGCCGGCATGACGGACGACCCGGACGTGCGGATGGCGCAGTCGATCGTGGACTACATCTTCCGCCGCCTGGCGCTGGACTTCCTGCCCTTCGAGACCCGCTCCGCGCTCGGCATCCACTCGGCCGAGGAGCGCCAGCGCCACCTCGAGACCGGTTCGTACGAGCCGGCCGATGACGAGGTGGACGTCGAGGGCCTGGCCCAGTCCGCACCGCGGGCGCAGGAGCTGAAGGCCGTGGCCGCCGCGCCCAAGGAGGAGGCGGCCAAGCCCACTCCGAAGCAGGCGCACACCAGCGCCGAACTGGTGGAGATGCAGCTGGGCATCCAGGCCGACGCCCCGCTGTGCTTCTCCTGCGGCACCAAGATGCAGCGCGCCGGCTCGTGCTACATCTGCGAGGGCTGCGGGTCGACCAGCGGCTGCAGCTGATCGAACAGAGCCCGTGAGGGGCGGTGCGGCGAACGGCCGCGCCGCCCCTCACGGCGTTCCCCGAGGGATCAGGAACGGCTGCCCATGACGGTGGCGAAGGACTCCGGGTTCCCGTCGAAGCCGCGCAGGGCCTCATGGAGCTCCCACTCGCCTGAGGCGTCGCGGGTGAACTCGGCGACGGTGGCCGCGGTGGAGTCGGCGACGCGGGCGAAGTCGTCCGCGGCCAACTCCATAGGGCCTTCGGCGATCACCACGCGCGGGTTGGCGATGTCCTGGAAGGTCCTCTCGCCGCTGCGCTGCTGGATGACCACACCGACCACCACGCGCGCGTACCCGGCCGCCAGCCGTTCGAGCTCCAGGACCATCACCTCGTCGGAGCCGAAACCCTGACCGGTCCGGCTGTCCCGGCTGAGCGTGATGGTGCCGTCGGGCGACCGGCTGCCGAAGTGCACGACGTACGACGGCTTTCCATACGGCTCGTCGGCCGTGTACGTCGCGGCGACGATGTCGAGGTCGTGCGGCGGCCGGCCCAGTGGACTCGGATCCCACCGGAGCCGTACGTCGACCTTCTTGAGTCCCTTGTTGAGACTGGCCAAGAGACCTGCCCTCCCCGGATTCGTGCCTGCTTCGGTATGCGTCCGTCTGTTCGGTCTGCTGCCCAGTATGGTTCCTCGGCGGAGAGGGCGCGGTGCCCAACGGCCAGAGAAGTCATGGTTGTTGGAGGGATCCTCCGACCGAGGGAGACCGGCGCCGCGCCGCCTGGCCTTACGATGGCGCGGTGCTGGTCAAGTGGATTCGCTGCACCGTGGTGGACCGCCGCGGTTTTGAACGGGGGCAGCGGAAATGGGCGGGGCTTCCGGGGGAGCCGGGTTTCCGTGGGCAGGGCGGGGGTTGGAGTCGCTTGCGGCCCGGGGTGGCCCATGTGTTCGCCTTCTGGGAGAGCCGGACCTTCTACGACTCGTTCATGGCCCGCTCCCACGACCGGCTCGCCGCAGCGCAGTCGGGCACCTTCAAGGATGCTCAAGTCAAGCTCTTCGACCACCGGTTCGATGTGAAGACCGGCTTCGAACCCCGCTTCACGGACGCCGATGTGGTGCGGGTCGCCCACTGCCGCGTCCATCCGGACCGCGTCGAGAATTTCGCGCTCATGCAGGAGAAGGTGTGGAACCCCGCCATGGCCGGCTCTCCGGGAATGGTGCGGGGGCTGTTCGGCGAGGCACCCGACCACGAGTTCCTGGTGCTGTCGATGTGGCAGTCGGCGGCGGAGCACGGAAAGTACCGGGCTGAACGCGTGGAGCGGCTTGCCCTGCGGGCCCAGACGGACGCGGATGTGGCGGCTCTGGCCGGAGACGTCGTGGAACTGGAGCCCTCGTGGACCGTGTGACCGGTGTTCCGGGGGTGCGTGATGTCACGCAAGCCGGATGGTCCGTACGTGTGCTCGACCGCCGGAGAGCGCTCTAGGGTTTGACCATGGCACGACCACGGCGCATCGTCCTCGTCCGGCACGGGGAGTCGGTGGGCAACGCCGACGACACCGTGTACGAGCGCGAACCGGACCACGCACTCGCGCTCACCGAGACCGGGCGGCGCCAGGCCGAGGAGACCGGGAACAGGCTGCGGGAACTGTTCGGCCGGGAACGCGTCAGCGTGTACGTGTCGCCGTACCGCCGCACCCATGAGACCCTCCACGCCTTCCGGCTGGACCCTGAGCTGGTGCGGATCCGCGAGGAGCCGCGGCTGCGCGAGCAGGACTGGGGCAACTGGCAGGACCGTGACGACATACACCTGCAGCAGGCCTATCGCGATGCCTACGGGCACTTCTTCTACCGCTTCGCCCAGGGCGAGTCGGGCGCGGATGTGTACGACCGGGTGGGGGCGTTCCTGGAGAGCCTGTTTCGCAGCTTCGAGGCGCCGGACCATCCTCCGAACGTGCTGCTGGTCACCCACGGGCTGACCATGCGGCTGTTCTGCATGCGCTGGTTCCACTGGACGGTGGCCGAGTTCGAGTGCCTGTCGAACCCCGGGAACGGCGAGACGCGGATGCTCGTTCTCGGGGAGAACGGCAAGTACACGCTGGACCGGCCGTTCGACCGCTGGCGTGAACCGGAGCCGTACGGGATCACCGGATAAAGTGGCAGCGAGATGACCGCTGACTCCTCTCCCGACGCGCGCCTGGGCCGCGCTCTGGCCAGCCTGCGCGGACTCGCTGTCGGAGACGCGCTGGGCTCGCAGTTCTTCGTGCCCGCGAACTATCCGCTGCTGGGGCGCCGTGAGCTGCCGTCCGGCCCCTGGCAGTGGACGGACGACACCGAGATGGCCTGCTCCGTGGTGGCCGTCCTGGCCGCGCACCAGCGGATCGACCAGGACGCGCTCGCCTGGTCGTTCGCGGAGCACCACGACTTCGACCGCGGCTACGGGCCCGCGGTGAACCGGTTGCTGCGCCAGATCCGCGAGGGCGGCGACTGGCGCGAACTCGCCGCCGCGCTGTTCAAGGGGCAGGGCTCCTGGGGTAACGGCGCCGCGATGCGGGTCGCTCCCCTCGGCGCCTGGTACGCGGACGACCCCGAGCAGGCCACGCACCAGGCGGAGATCTCGGCCTACCCCACCCATCAGCACCGTGAGGCCGTGGTGGGCGCCATGGCGGTCGCCGCCGCGGCAGCGCTGGCGGCGGATCCCTCCGGACCGCCCACGCCCGAGTCGCTGCTCGACGGCGTCATCGCCCTGGTGCCGCGCAGCGCCGTCGGGGCGGGGCTCCGGCGGGCCCGGGACATGCTCGACTACGGCGACACGGCGACGGTCGCCGCGGTGCTGGGCTGCGGGCGCCGTACGTCGGCCCATGACACGGTGCCGTTCGCGCTCTGGTCGGCGGCACGGGGCCTCGGCGACTACGAGAGCGCGTTCTGGAACACCGCCCAGGCGGGCGGTGACGTGGACACGACCTGCGCCATCGTCGGCGGAGTGATCGCTGGCGGCAAGGCGGGGGCACCACCGGCAGAATGGCTGAACCGTACGGAGGAATTGCCGGCCTGGGCGACGGGCGGGACGGCCTGAGGGCGGCTGGCTGCTGAGGCCGGGATTTCTCCGTCGGGCGATGACGCCGTGCCGGCGTGCCGGCGGCGGCCGGATCCGCCCGCCCCTCCAACTGTCACGGTCATGCCACAGAGCTGAGGGCGCCTCTCCTTTCGGTCGCTGTGCGGCTAGCCTGTCCGCCACGCCGCCTGTTGATCATGTCGGGCGTGCGCCGAACGAGACACCGGTCGCCGACTGACGCCGCCACGCGCGCGTGGGCCTTCGCGACCGGTCGGGAGGGGGTCCCGTGTCCGACAGACCGTCCACACCATCCCAGTCGGAGCCGACGCAGGAAGGGCAGCCGGCCGATGAAGCGAAACGAGCGGATGGAGACGCATTCAGCGCCGACGACTCGCACGACGAGGCCGTCGCGAACGAACCGAATGGCGCGAACAAACCGAGCGACCTGAACGAACCGAGTGAAACGAACAACTCCGGTGACGTGACCCGTGCCGACGCCCCGAAGTGGGACGACCCGCTCCCCGGCAGCGGTCCGCGGCTCGAGACCCTGCACGGCGAACCTCCTGCGCGTATCCGTGTAGCGACGCTCTGGTCGGTACTGGCCACCGGCGTAGTCAGCATGCTTCTGCTGGGCGACGGGCTGGCGCTCAACCTGCTGATCGTCGCGATCCCGGCCGCGCTCGGCGCGTTCTTCGCCGCCGGGGCCGCGGGCCGCCGGCCGCGCCCATGGACTCTGCTGTGGGCCGTCGGCGGGCTGGCCCTGCTGCTGGTGCCCGCCCTGCGCGACGCCGGCTGGCCGTCCTTCCTGGCCGTCGTCTCCGCCATGGCGCTGGGCTCGCTCGCGCTGCACGGCTCGCGCACCTGGCCAGGGGTGCTGCTGGGCCCGTTCGGGGTCTTCGCCTCACTCCTCACGGGTCTGTCCTGGGGTTGGCGCGGCCTGCGCGACCGGACAGGCGGCTCCCGGGGCAACCTGGGCTCAGTGGTGCGTGCCGTCGCCGTGACCGCGGGTCTGCTGCTGGTCTTCGGGGCGCTGTTCGCCTCGGCCGACGCCGCCTTCGCGGATGTGCTGGGTGATCTGATGCCCGACGCATCCGTCGCGGACGGGCCCTGGCGCCTGCTGCTTCTCGCCCTCGGTGTGGTCGGCGCGCTGGCGGCCGCCCACACGGCCGCCGCACCCCTTCAGTGGGACCGGATCGAGGTGGCCCCCGGCCGGCCGCGCGGCCGCGTCGAGTGGGCGCTGCCGCTGATCGTGCTCAACGTGCTGTTCGCGGCCTTCAACGCCGTCCAGCTTGCCGTGCTCTTCGGTGGATACGACGCCGTACTGAAGAAGACGGGCCTGACGTACTCCGCGTACGCACGGCAGGGGTTCTGGCAGCTGCTCATCGCCACCCTGCTCACGCTGCTCGTCATCGTGTTCGCACTGCGCTGGGCTCCGCGCAGGGCACCGGGCGATCGAGCGCTGGTGCGTGGCGTGCTGGGAACTCTCTGTGTTCTCACGCTCGTTGTCGTGGCGTCGGCGGTGCGGCGCATGGACATGTACGTGGAGGCGTATGGACTGACGCGGCTGAGGATCTCGGTGGTGGCCGTGGAGCTCTGGCTCGGCCTCGTCATCGTGCTGATCATGGCGGCCGGCGTGTGGGGCGCCCGCTGGCTGCCGCGTGTCGTCGCGGCGAGCGCCGCGGCGGGTGTGCTCGCCTTCGGGCTGCTGTCTCCCGACGGCCTGATCGCGGAGCAGAACGTCCAGCGCTATGAGGACACCGGCAAGTTCGACCTCCAGTATGCGCGAGAGCTGTCCGCCGACGCCGTACCGGCCCTCGACCGGCTCGAGGAACCGCTGCGCTCCTGCGCGCTGCAGGACATCGCCAAGGACCTCAGGGACGACGACGGCCCCTGGTACGCGACCAGCTGGGGCGAGGCACGCGCCCAGCGGATACTCGATGACCAGCCGCTGACCGATGACGGGGAGACCTGTTACAAGGTGCGACAGGACCTCATGTACCGCTGAGGAACGGGCTGTAGAGGCGCCGGCCGCTCAGGGTTCGCCTTAGTCGTTGTAGCGCCGGGGAGTCGCTGTACCTCAGAGGAGTCCGCAGGTGCCGGACCGGTCCCGCCGTCATGGCCGGCCCGGCACCACGTTCCAGGGTCCTCGTTCGAGTGGGGAGCTGCCTCAAGACCGCCTCGGTCAGCCTCCCGAGGGCCCCGCCGCCCCGGCCGTGCCGGACAGCGCTTCCAGGTCGCTCTTGCGTACCCGGATCACCAGCGTCGCCGTGAGCAGCGCCAGTACGGCCATCGCGACGGCCGGGATGAAGGCGGTCGAGATGCCGTGGGCGAGCACTTCGTGGCCCCACGGCGCGGGCAGCTGACCGGAATTGGCGAATGCGGCCTTCTGTTCCGCCGAGCCGTTCGCCATGAAGTCCGGGAGCTGGGCCTTCGCCTCGTCCCTGCTCGCCGTACCGAACACCGTGGTCAGGATGGACAGACCCAGCGAACCGCCCACCTGCTGGGTCGCGTTGAGCAGTCCGGATGCCGCGCCCGCCTCGTGTTGGGCGACGCCGGAGACCGCGGTGAGCGTCAGCGTGACGAAGTTCAGCCCCATGCCGAAACCGAAGATCAGCATCGGGCCGAGCACTCCGCCGATATAGGCGCTGTCAGGGCTGATGAACGTCAGCCAGCCGAGCCCGAGCACGACGAGCGCCGAGCCGGTCATCATGAACGGCTTGGGGCCGAGCACGGGTAGCAGGCGCTGCGACAGGCCCGCGCCCGTCACGATGGCGACCGTGATGGGCAGGAAGGCGAGACCCGCTTGGATCGGCGTGTACCCCAGCACGTTCTGCACGAAGAGCACGATGAAGAAGAACATGCCGAACATCGCCGCAGCGAGACTCAGCATGATCACATACGTGCCGGAACGGTTGCGGTCCGCGAACATCTTCAGCGGGGTGATCGGTTCCCTGGCGCGGCTCTCGATGACGCCGAAGGCCAGGAGCAGCACCACCGCAGCCCCGAAAGACCCCAGCGTGAGGCTGTCGCGCCAGCCCTCCTCGGCGGCCCGGATGAACCCGTACACGAGGGAGGCCATGCCGACTGTCGACGTCAGCGCGCCCGCGATGTCGAAGCGCCCCGGATGGCGCTCGGACTCGTTGATGTACATCGGGGTCAGGACGGCGATCAGCACACCGATGGGCACGTTGACGAAGAGCACCCAGCGCCAGTCGAGCCACTCGGTGAGCATGCCGCCCGCGAGCAGTCCGATGGCGCCGCCGCCCGCGGAGACCGCTGCGAAGACGCCGAACGCGCGATTCCGCTCCGGTCCCTCGGGGAACGTCGTGGTGATCAGGGCCAGCGAGGTGGGCGAGGCGATGGCGCCACCCGCGCCCTGCAGGGCGCGCGCGGCCAGCAGCTGCCAGGGTTCCTGCGCGAATCCGCCGAGCAGGGAGGCGACGGTGAAGAGAAGGATGCCGGTCATGAAGACCCGGCGCCGGCCGAGGATGTCGCCCGCACGGCCGCCGAGGAGCAGCAGCCCGCCGAAGGTGAGCGTGTACGCGCTGACGACCCAGGTGAGATCGGTCGTCGAGAACTCGAGCGCATTCTGGATGTGCGGGAGCGCGATGTTCACAATCGTCGCGTCGAGTACCACCATGAGTTGGCAGGCCGCGATGACGGTCAGGGCTATGCCGGGGCGCCCCTCCCGGCGAGCCGCCCCTGGCTTCTGGTCGTGGACTAACTGAGAGGTTGTCATGGGTCCCCCCACAAGAATGTCAGTGAACGGTCGCGTTCACTGTCGCGTCAACGGTAGTGAGTCCCCGACAGTGAACGCAACCGTTCACTGAAGATGCTGCCCAGGCGCTGCTTGCGTAGGCTCCTGCACCCGCACATCGGAGAGATGGACATGGTTACTTCGCGCTGGACGGCCGCTCCCGCTCAGGCGGCCTCCCCGGCGACCCCCCTGCGTCGGCGTGGGCCCGTGCTGGAGCGGGCGATCCTCGATGCCGCCCTGGAGCAGCTCAGTACGGTCGGCTGGAGCGGCCTGACGATGGAGGGTGTCGCCGCGGCCGCGCAGACCGGAAAGGCGGCCGTCTATCGCCGCTGGCCGTCCAAGGAGGACCTGGTCGCGGACGCCCTCCAAGCGGCGCTGTCGACGTTGGGTGCTGTGCCGGACCACGGAAGCGTCCGCGAGGACCTGCTGGAACTGTGCCTTCAGTTGCGCGAGGCGATGTACTCGCCGCCCGGATTTGCTCTGCGTTCGATCATTCACGAGTGTGATGGAGTCGCCGCCGAGCGGTTTCACGGCCTGATCCTGGAAGGTGTCGTGCAGCCGACGGCCGGCCTCATCAAAGAGGTGCTGTGCCGTGGAATCGAGAGGGGGGAGGTCCGCTCCGGAGCAGCCGACGACTACGTGTGCGATGCCATCCCGGCGATGATGATGTACCGCTCCAAGATGTGCGGAAGCGAATGGGAAGAGCGTGACATCGAAGAGATGATCGACCGGCTGATGATGCCGCTGCTGCGCCCGGACGGAGGGTGACGCGGCTCGGCGCTCGTCGGTCGGTTGTGGGACGGGTGTGCACACGAAGGTGAGCGGGCCCCTTCCTCGCGTGCCGCCGCGGAAGCCGCGTGGTGTGCCTGCACCCGGGCCGTTCCGTTTCCCTGACCTGGGTGTTGCGCGGCCATCCGGGCGGCGTACGCTTTGTGCGCCATGCCCTACGAACCACCCACCCACCGTGTCGAGCGCTCCCTGAGAGCCACCACCGGAGCGAAGATCGTCGCCGGTGTCGACGAAGTCGGGCGCGGTGCATGGGCCGGGCCGGTGACCGTCTGTGCGGCGGTCACCGGGCTGCGTCGCCCACCCGAAGGGCTGACCGACTCCAAGCTGCTCGCTCCCAAACGGCGCGCCGAGCTCGCCGCTGAGCTGGTCTCGTGGGTCACGGCCCATGCTCTCGGTCACGCCTCCCCGGAGGAGATCGACGATCTGGGGATGACGGCGGCGCTGCGGCTCGCGGCAGGACGTGCCCTCGAGGCGCTGCCAGTCCGGCCCGACGCGGTCATTCTCGACGGGAAGCACGACTATCTGGGCGCTCCCTGGCGGGTCCGCACGGTGATCAAGGGCGACCAGTCCTGCGTGGCCGTCGCTGCCGCATCCGTGATCGCCAAAGTTCGGCGCGACAAAATGATGGCCGAACTGGGTGTCGACCATGCAGACTTCGACTTTGCGGCCAATGTCGGTTATCCGTCCCCGGTGCACCGCGCTGCGCTGGAGGAATGGGGCCCCACCCCCTACCACCGGCTTTCGTGGGCGTATCTTGATGCGTTGCCCCGGTGGCGACACCTCAAGAAGGCCCGCACCTGGGCGGAAGGAAGCGTTCCAGAGATCGAGGGGCAGCTCGGCTTCGATTTCTGACGATTCCGTTCGCACTCATGTGCCACCCGCCGACGCGAGCCGCAACGGCGTTTGATAAACATCAGCCCATGCCTCTCATTCCCGAGGAGCCTCAGATTCACGAGAGTGCCCAGGGTCCCCGCGCCTCTTCGGCCAGCAGCCGTACCGCGCCGACCCCCCGCCCCGTACCCGGCCCGCGCCCCGCGGCTGCGCCGCGCCCAGGTCGCCCGGGCCCTGTCCGGCCGATGCCGCCCGCGCAACGCTCGTCACGCGACTCGTCGGCCGCCAAGCCGGGGCCGTCAGCCCCGTCGCCGTCGCCATCTTCTCCCTCCGTTCCTGCGCCTTCCACGACGCCGCAGATCCAGCTGATCCCGGCCTCGGCCGAGGGCGCGCTGGACGCTGCGGAGGAAGCCGTCGACCTGCTGCTGGAGTCGGGCCGTACGCCCGGGGACATCCTCGTGATCACCACGGGTGATCCGCATCCGTGGGCCGCCCACGAGCTGTCCTTCGGCGAGGCCGCGTACTGGGCCCAGCACGACGCCGGTGACGACGTCTTCTACGCCGACGCCTTGGCCGCCGGTCGGGTCGCGTCGCGCCCGGTCGTCATCGTCGCCGTCAACGGCGGTTCCGACGAGGACGCGGCAGTTGCCCTGCCGCTGGCGCATGGCCGGGCCGGCGCCCTGCTCATCGTGTGCGGTGACCCACAGCGGATCAACTCGGTTCTGGGCGCCGCGGTCTGACGAGTCCGGCCCCGACGCCTGACCGCAGCCGCGGCGGGCAGCCCGTGCGGGATGTCCATGCGCGGTGACTCGATGGCGCGGCCTCCGTCCGGCTTCGGCGTTGGATGGCTGGTCGCAGCGAAGGGGCGATGCGGCAAGCGCGCCGGGCGGGCGTGCAGTGAGCGAGCCGACTGGCGGGCTGTGGCGCGCGGGAATCGGCGGTTCCCCCACAGGCCGCCGCCTCCGTCGCCGTTGCCTCCGGGCCTGTTGCCCCTTGCGGGCCTATGGCCCCCTGGGTGACGACGACGGCGATGCTCCCTGCCGGTCAGAGGTGCGGTGGCACCGTGCCCCTCGGCGTGGTGCGTGGTGCCGCCTCAGCGTGCTGCTGCCCGGCGGAGTACATCGGACGCCGCGCCACCGGTGCGCCGTGCCGGCGGCTCCTCGGCGAACGTCGTCGGCGCCGAGGTGGTGTTGGGCCGACGGCCGCCACGACCCTCGCCCAGTACCTGCCAGCCTTCACGCGTCAACGTGATGTACGCCCCGCACCGCAGCCCGTGCAGCGTGCACGCGTCGCGCAGCCCCCACATCCAGGCCCCGTCCTCCTCCGTCCAACGGGCATCGCCCTCACGGCAGTAGAGCAGCACGGCGGTACGGACAGGTGTGCGCAAGCGGAGATCATGTGGAATGACGCGGCGCAGTTGTGAGAGCAGCGCATTGCGAAACACCCAGCCGTCCGTTGCGGATGCGCTCCGGCTGAAGGAGGCGCTCGCCCTGAGCCGTTCATCGGGGTCCAGCACGGCCACCACCGCGGTCGCGGGCGTCAGTCGGTGCCGGGCATGCAGACCATTGACGACTTCCCGTGGATTGCGCAACAGCGGTATGCCTGCCGATGCCCATTCGGCGGGCTCCAGCATCCGGGCAAGTCGGCTGGCGGAGTCGACGGCCATCGCGGCAGACGCCGCAGCGGGACTGGACGGAGCGAATCCGAAGGTCACGATCCTCCCTTCGGCTACGCCCACACGGGGCGGGGGTGGGGGTCGGGCTTGGGGGAGCGCACCGCGGAAAGCCCCTTCAGAGCAGAGAGGGCTGTGCGGGAGCGATTCCAATTCTTCCCGGCGTAGTGCCTTGCGGCAACGAGCAATTGAGACCGCTGATCGAAATGTGCTGATTCGCTTCTTATATCCCTGGCCAGGGCTGCGAAACGCTGCCACGGTCACCCCTGTACGGCAAGGACGAGCGGCAAAACGCTTTCGGCACCTGCTCGCCGCAGGAGCCGGGCGGCCGTCGCCAGGGTCCAACCGGTCTCCGTCACATCGTCGATGAGCAGAACAGGACCGCGAGCCTCAGCGAGAGTCGAAGCCAGTCCAGGGGGCACGGTGAGGGCGCCATTCAGCGCTTTCAGCCGCTGCGCGCTGTTGCTCCGCGACGCATGGAGAGTGTCGGCCGCGGGCGAGTATTCCACGGAACCCAGCAGCGGAAGGCGGCCGACCTCGGCGACCCGTATGGCAAGGGACTGGATCAACTGCGGCCGCGTGTGCGACGCCATGGTCACGACGCCGACGGGACGCGCCTGGGCGTCCGGGGCGCCTGACGCCCAACCGCCGGGCCCCTTCGCCCAGTCCGCCAAGACGCCCACCACGGCGTTCGCCACATCCTCCGGCACCGGTCCGTCCTGAGCACGCGGAGCGAGCATGGGTCGAAGCCGGTTGCCCCAGCCGATGTCCGAAAGCCGCCCCAGAGCCCGGCCGACGGCGGCCTGCTCACTTGCGGGGATGCGTCCCTTGAGGCTGATGCCCACTGCTTCGAGACCCGTCGGCCACATCTTCCTGGGCTCCACCTCGACACCTGCTCGCCCCAGTTCACCGCGCGCCGCGGCCAGTGCTGCCGGAGACACGACGTCGCTGAACCGAGCCCCGGCACAGGTGTCGCAGCGGCCGCACGGAGCCGCTTCCCCGTCGTCCAGCTGCCTCCTCAGGAACTCCATCCGGCACCCGGCCGTCGTGGCGTACTCACGCATCGCCTGCTGCTCGGCCTCCCGCTGCTTGGCGACCCACACATAGCGCTCGGCGTCGTACGTCCAGGGCGCTCCTGTGGAGATCCAGCCGCCCTTGACCCGTCGTACCGCACCGTCCACGTCGAGGACCTTGAGCATCGTTTCGAGACGGGACCGGCGCAGCTCCACGAGAGGTTCGAGAGCGGGGAGCGACAGCGGCCGGCCCGCGTCGGACAGGGCGTCGAGCGTGCGCCGTACCTGCTCCTCGGGCGGGAACGCGATCGACGCGAAGTACTTCCAGATGGCCTCGTCCTCCTTGCCCGGAAGCAAGAGCACCTCCGCATGCTCGACACCGCGGCCGGCGCGCCCGACCTGCTGGTAGTAGGCGATGGGGGAGGAGGGCGAACCAAGGTGGACCACGAATCCGAGGTCGGGTTTGTCGAAGCCCATGCCCAGCGCGGACGTGGCCACCAGCGCCTTCACGCGATTGGCGAGAAGATCGTCCTCGGCCTGCTGCCGGTCGGCGTTCTCGGTCTTCCCGGTGTACGAGGCGACCGTGTGGCCGCACTGGCGCAGGAAGGCCGTGACCTCCTCGGCCGCCGCGACCGTCAGTGTGTAGATGATCCCCGATCCCGGCAGCTCGCTGAGATGCTCGGCGAGCCAGGCCAGCCTGTGAGCGGCGTCGGGCAGCGACAGAACGCTCAGGCTGAGGCTCTCCCGGTCGAGCGGTCCGCGCAGCACCAGCGCGTCCGCACTGCCACCGGTACCGAGCTGTTCGGCGACGTCGGCCGTCACGCGCGCGTTGGCCGTCGCGGTGGTGGCCAGCACGGGGACACCCGCCGGGAGATCGCCGAGCATGGTGCGCAATCGTCGGTAGTCGGGTCGGAAGTCGTGCCCCCAGTCGGAGATGCAGTGCGCCTCGTCAACGACGAGCAGGCCGGTGGCCGCCGCCAGCTTGGGCAGTACATGATCGCGGAAATCGGGGTTGTTGAGGCGCTCCGGACTCACCAGCAGCACGTCGACCTTGCCCGCGGCGACTTCGGCCTGGATGGTGTCCCATTCCTCCGTGTTCGACGAGTTGATGGTGCGCGCGTGGATGCCTGCGCGCACGGCCGCCTCGACCTGGTTGCGCATGAGCGCCAGCAGTGGGGAAACGATGACGGTGGGGCCACCGCCCTGCCGGCGCAGCAGGGCGGTCGCGACGAAGTACACGGCGGACTTGCCCCAGCCGGTGCGCTGCACGACCAGAGCCCTGCGCTTGTCGGCGACGAGCGCCTCGATCGCCCGCCACTGGTCCTCACGCAGCCGGGCGTCTCCCGTCCGGTCGCCGACGAGACGGGCCAGAACGGCATCGGCCGCCGCTCGCAGTTCTTCGTTGCTCATGCCCCCATGCAACCCGATGGGTCGGACATCGCGCGAACGGGTCCGCCGGGCTGTGGACAACTTCTGTCGTGTTCCTGACCGGGTTCATCGAAGTTATCCACAGGTAAAACCGGAAGATTGAGATCCGCGGGAGAGTCGGCGCATGACGAATCACCACGACTCCACAGGCGCCGCCGAACCCGGCGACATCACGACTCCTTCGGGACACGGCGATCCCGTTCCGGTGGGACGCGGCGAGTCCGTTCCCTCGGGACACGGTGAGCCCGTCCGTTCCGAACACGGCGGGTCCGCCGCGTTCGCATACGGCGGGTCCCCGGATCTGGTCGCTGACCAGCAGATCACCCTGCGTACCGCGTCCGAACTGGCCGATGCCCTGCCGTACTTGCTCGGATACCGGCCGGAGGACAGCATCGTGCTGGTCGCGGTGCACGACCGGAACGGGCGCGGGCGTTTCGGCGCTCGTGCGCGACTCGGGATCCCTGAGCGCGAGGAGGACTGGCCGCCCGTCGCACAGCAGTTGGCGCAGTGCCTCGTGACGGGCAGCGAGCGGCGCGGTGCCCGGCCCGAGGGGATGGTGGTCTTCCTCTGCCAGGACCCCGCAGGGGCCGAGTCGGGACAGCAGGTCATGCAACGTCTGCGGCCGCTCGCGCAGTCGCTGCGCACGGCCTGCGGTGGCCTCGACGTCCCCGTGGTCGAGGCGCTGTGCATCTCCGGCGGCCGCTCATGGTCCTACTGCTGTCCGGGAGAGCGCTGCTGTCCCCCAGAAGGCGTCTCGCTCGGCCTTCCCGGCACCTCGGTCCTGGCCGCTGCCGCCACCTACGCGGGGATGCAGGTGCGCGGGACGCTGAGTGAGCTGAGGGCGAGGCTCGTTCCCTGGGGAACGCAAGCAGCGGCTGAGGATCAGGAGAGCGCCCTCGACGCCGCTGTGATGACGCTGATCCCGCGGATGCTGGACGAAGAGGACGGTGCCAAGGTCGCGGCGGAGACCCTCGATCTCGCCCGCCGGGTCATCGGCAGGCTCGCCGGCACCCCACCGGTCGGCGGCACGCACCGAGCCGATCTCAGGGATGACGAACTGATCGCACATGACGAGGCAGCGGCGCTGATCCTCGGGCTGCAGGACCGGAAGACGCGTGACCAGGCAGCCGAGTGGATGGAAGGCGACGAGGCACCTGCGGCACTGCGTCTGTGGAGGGCGCTGGCGCGCCGCTGTGTCGGTGCCTATGGCGAGCATGCCGCGGCACCACTGACGCTCGCAGGCTGGGTCGCCTGGTCGCTCGGCGACGAGTTGGAAGGCCGGGAGGCACTGGCCATGGCCCTCGGCGCGGACCCGGGCTATACGTTCGCCGTCCTGCTGCACCGGGCTTGCAACGAGGGCCTGGACCCGGAGTCCATCCGTAGCTGCCTGCGCAGCGAGCGCGCCGAACGGGAGGCCGCGGCACCGGACCACGATCAGGACCCGTCCCTCACGCCCGCCGCCCGCTCACCGCGCGGAACTCTCCGTGCGCAGCCCTCGAGCGTGGAGCGTCCCGCGCTGCCCATGGGACCGGACCGTCGGCGCCGTAGGTCAGGTCCCGGGGCCGGCCCGGGAGCGAAGGGCAAACGAGCCGGTCAGTCGAGCACCCGGCCCGCTGTCCGGCGACGCGTCGGACGACGCACTGCGCGCAGCGACCAATGAGCACGGGGCCGCGCGATCACGGAACCGTGCGATCACGAACCGTGCGATCGCGTGATCAAGAAGGCGCTTGATCACGAAACCGGCTGATCGCGAAACCGCGGATGGCGAAGCCGCTGATCACGGCGGCGGATCATGGCACCGCGGATCACGGCACCGCGTGATTCCGGCCGCCGCTGCAAAGGCCTGGGCGGCGATCCGGGATTCCGCCGGGAACGGTGACGCTCTGTGCCCCTGGCGCTGTCCAGTGGGTGAGGCCGGGCGGGGATCGAGGAGGAAGGCGTTGAACCGCGGATGGGGTCCGACCCGCCGGACCAGCGTGGACAGCACGGACAACACGCCATGGAAGGTCATGGGAGCGTGGTGGATCAGTCCTGGAAGGACCACGGAAGGGAGTGTTTATCGTCAGTGAGACGACTATGATCGCGGCATGCCCTACGACCCGTCAGCCTTCCCGCCTTTCGCCGTCACTGTCGACCTGGTCGTACTGACCGTGCGCCGTCACTCGCTGTGTGCACTGGTGGTGCGGCGGGGTGAGCCCCCGTTCCAGGGGCGATGGGCGCTTCCCGGTGGGTTCGTGAGGGCGGACGAAGATCTCGCCGCGGCGGCGGCCCGGGAGCTCGCCGAGGAGACCGGGCTGTGCGCACATGACCCTGCCACCCCGGCACAGGGCAACGGCGCCCATCTCGAGCAGCTCGCCACCTACGGTGACCCGAAGCGTGATCCGCGGATGCGTGTGGTCAGTGTCGCCCACCTTGTGCTCGCCCCGGACCTGCCCGCTCCCCGGGCCGGCGGGGACGCGCACAGCGCGCGTTGGGCACCCGTAGAGGCGCTGCTCAACCAGGGTGGCTACGGTCGTGAGGGCGAGCAGGCGGCCCCGCTCGCCTTCGATCACGCACAGATCCTGGCGGACGGCGTGGAGCGTGCCCGGTCGAAGATCGAGTACTCGTCGCTCGCCACCGCCTTCTGCCCCGCGGAGTTCACCGTCGGCGAGCTGCGCCGGGTGTACGAGGCGGTGTGGGGAGTCGCCCTCGACCCTCGCAACTTCCATCGCAAGGTGACCGGCACCGTCGGTTTTCTGGTGCCCACTGGCGGTACCACCACCCGCCAGGGAGGCCGCCCGGCGCAGCTGTTCCGGGCGGGTGGAGCGACGCTGCTGAACCCGCCGATGCTGCGCCCGGAGGTCTGACCGCACCACCCGCCGGGCATCAACGGGCCGGCTCGGGTCGGTTGGGCTCGGGTCGGTTGGGCTCGTTCCGCGTCGTCGCCAGGTGGGGCCGCACCAGGACCGTGCGGTGTTCGTCCTTGCCTGGACGAAAGGCCGATCGCCTTCACCGGTCTGTGTCCGTTCCGGGCGGCGAAACCGCGAAGCGGCGAACGGCGAAGTGGGCGAAACGGCGAAGCGGTGAACCGGCCGATCCGGACTGGTTACGGGCCATCGCGTGTCCGCACCGCCACGCCAACCACCCTCGATCCGCGGCTGCTGGCGGCCTGCGCAGCGGGTCATCAGACATTCCGATAAGGCGCCCACGGCGGTTCGCCCGGACAGTGCGCGGGGACCGTGTGTCGGATTGTCGGGCAACCACGGCAGACACCCACCCGGATCCCTGCCCGAAAAGGCGGGAATGTCGCGCTATCTTGCTGCGGTATCCGCGGCCCGTCCGTTCCGATCCGTGCGGCCCGTCCGTACTGATCCGGCGCGACGAGTCCAGGCCGCCGAGCCCCCGGCCGCCGAGCGGTCGCACCTCCGATGAGGGAAGCGATGATCCAGGCCATCGGACTGACCAGCAATCCGCGAAAGAAGCTGCCGCCTGCCGTCGACGACGTGACCTTCGAGGCGTTCCCCGGCCATGTCACGGCGCTGCTCGGTGGCCCGGCATCGGGCAAGACGACAACGCTGAGGCTGATGCTCGAGCTCCAACCAGGCCGCGGAATCACATACTTCAGAAACCGTCCCCTGCACTGCATGCCCCACCCCTTCCGAGAAGTGGGTGTCCTTCTGGGCGAGGTTGCGGGCCATCCGGCGCGTACGGTCCGCGGTCAACTGCGGATGCTCTGCGCGGCCGCCGGGGTGGCCGTGCAGCGTGCTGACGAGGTGCTTGAGGTGGTGGGGTTGGTCAGCCTCCGCGGCGAGCGGCTCGACACACTCTCCCGGGGCCTGGACCGCCGCCTCGGTCTGGCCTGTGCCCTGTTGGCGGATCCGCACACCCTGGTCCTGGACGCCCCTGCCGATGGTCTGTCCGCCCGTGAGAGCCGCTGGCTGCACGGGATCCTGCGCGCGCACGCCGCCAAGGGAGGTACCGTCCTGTTCAGTACGGACGATCCCAAAGAGGCTGCTCAGACGGCCGACCGCGTGGTGACCCTGGACGCGGGCAGAGTCGTCGCCGACCAGGAGGTTGCGGAGTTCGCCCGGACCCGGCTCCGTCCGCGCGTCGCCGTCCGTACGCCGTATGCGGCCAGGCTCGGCCTGTTGCTTACCAAGGAGGCTCGGGCCGGACAGCGTTCCATCGAAGTGATCAAGGAGGACGGCAACCAGCTCTCCGTGTACGGAAGCACCTGTGCGGACGTCGGCGAGGTCGCGTACCGGCACGGCATCCTCGTCCACCAACTCGCCGACGAAGTCGGCGACATGGGGCCGAAGGCCATCACGGCGGCGCCTGAGGATGCCGCCCGCCCCGACCACGCTCTTCCTTCGGAATCCGAGCCCGAACCCCCCACATCACCACCTGCTCCGGCCCCACAACAGGAGCCCCCGGCCCCCCGGCAGGAGGCCCGCCCTCCCACCACACGCGCAGAGACGGAACCGCTGCCCCAGCTCCCCCCTCCCATCACCGTCCGCCCCGTCCGCGGGCCGCTGCGGCCCCTGCGCTACGAGCTGTACCGAGCGACCGGAGTCGGCACGGGCTATGTCACGGCCGCCGTCGTCCTCGCCGTGTCCGCGTTCGTCTCCCTGTTCCTCGCCCGATCAGGGCACACATCGCAGTCGCGCATGCTCGCCGCATGGCCCCAGGAGCTCCCGTTGCCGCCGACCGCTCTCGGCGCCGGACTCCTGGGCGCCTTCGCCTTCGGCGACGAGTTCCGCCATCCTGCCCTCGCCGCGGACCGCGGCACCGTCCCGCGGCGCCTGGGACTCCTCTGCGCCAAGCTGGTCGTGGCAGCGGCCACCGCACTGGTCCTGGCGTTCCTGACCGTCGGCTGCGACGCCGCGCTGCTGCAACTCGTATACGGACCGGAACTGACGAGAGTTCCCGCGGACTGGCTGTCACTGAGCGCCAGTTGGTTCGGTGTCGTCGCGGGATGCGCCTGGGCCGGTGTGCTGGCTGCCGGCATTTTCCGGTCCACGACCGCCGGACTCGCAGCAGTGGTCGCCGTGCCGGTCGTCGTCGTACCACTCGTACAGAAGGCCCTGGAAGGCCCTTCCGCGCGCTCGGCGGCCGGTTTCCCGGGACGGCTGCGCGATCTCGCCCTTGCCCAGTGGCCGTTCGGTGGCGAGAGATACCTGGCCGCGGGCGTGCGGATGATCGGTCAACCGGTGGGCGGCGCGCTGACGTTGTCGTTGAGCGTCCTGCTGTGTGCTTATGGGTTCACGGCGCTGCGCAACCGGGTCCGCTGATCACCATCGGTGCGATCCGTTTCCGTGCTGCCCGCAACTTCCCGCAGAACGCTCATTTCTGTCCGATAAGGCGTCAATTGCGGCAGGGTAAGCGATCACCCTTTCGTGTGCTTTTCACCAAAGCCCTCAAGGGAGTTGGGGACCGCGCCGACAAAAGATCCGTGAGTACCCTTGCGCACACCATGATGACCGCCGCCCGTTCCGCCGACTCCGGCCTCGCCGGCCCGGGCGAACTCGACCGCTACCCCTACGCCGAGGCCCCTGCCGCCGACCGCGTCGGCGCCCCCGCCTGGGAGGGCGACCCGGAGCTGGGCCGTGTGGGCCGGCGCGCCGCAGGCAGCCGCGGCCGCGGGCTGCACGGCCAACTCGTACAACAGCTGGGTCAGATGATCGTCTCCGGCGATCTGGGCGCGGACCGCCCGCTGGTCCCCGAAGAGATCGGCCAGCGGTTCGAGGTCTCCCGCACCGTCGTCCGCGAGTCGCTGCGCGTACTGGAGGCCAAGGGCCTCGTCAGCGCCCGGCCCAATGTCGGAACGCGCGTGCGCCCGGTCAGTGACTGGAACCTCCTGGACCCGGACATCATCGAGTGGCGGGCCTTCGGGCCGCAGCGGGACGACCAGCGGCGCGAGCTGAGCGAACTGCGCTGGACGATCGAGCCGCTCGCCGCCCGCCTCGCCGCCGGGCACGGACGTGAGGACGTCCAGCAGCGCCTGGCCGACATGGTCGAGATCATGGGGCACGCCCTGGGGCAGGGGGACGCCGTCACGTTCTCCCGCGCCGACGCGGAGTTCCACTCGCTGCTCATCCAGGTCGCCGGCAACCGCATGCTGGAGCATCTGTCCGGCATCGTCTCGGCGGCCCTCCAGGTCTCCGGGGGCCCGGTCACGGGCTGTGACCGTCCGAACGAGGCGTCCCTCGCGCTCCACTCCCGCATCGTCGAGGCGCTCCCGGCCGGCGACGGAGCGGGCGCCGAGGCGGCCATGCGCCAACTTCTCACCGTCCACCCAGAGGTGGAGCGCGTGGTGCCGGCCCCTCGGGAGCACTGACGGAGGACCGGCGACCGCACGGTCAGTGCCCGGCCCGGCGACGCGAGGGTGGAGGCGCCGCCGGGCCGGTTTGTGGGCACAAGCAGGGCAAAGATGATCGACTTAGTCTGAGGCCTGATCGCATTTGACCGTTTCTAGGTGCTTTTGAGTGCTTACGTGGTGTGACTCGGGCCACGCAGATTGGGCGTAACGCTCCTGGGAACAGCGCGATGACCTAAGAGGTGACAGTCGAGGAGGGAATACAGCCGTCATGGACGGCGCTGTTCATCTCCCCGGCCCCCGCCCGCGCCCGTCGGCCCATCCCCAAGTCGGCGGTCGTCGGCTCCGGTCCACACGGGACGGGGCCGTAAGCCGTTTTCCAACGTTCCGAGAGGTTGTTCGTGTCGGCCAGCACATCCCGTACGCTCCCGCCGGAGATCACCGAGTCCGTCTCTGTCATGGCGCTCATCGAGCGGGGAAAGGCTGATGGGCAGATCGCCGGCGATGACGTGCGTCGGGCCTTCGAAGCTGACCAGATTCCGGCCACTCAGTGGAAGAACGTACTGCGCAGCCTCAACCAGATCCTCGAGGAAGAGGGTGTGACGCTGATGGTCAGTGCCGCCGAGCCTAAGCGCACCCGCAAGAGCGTCGCAGCGAAGAGTCCGGCCAAGCGCACCGCGACCAAGACGGTGGCGGCCAAGACGGCCACGGTCAAGAAGGCCACCGCCGCCGCCCCCGAGGCGCCGGCTGCCGACGACGCCCCCGCTGAAGAGGCTGCGGTCGCCAAGAAGCCCGCGGCCAAGAAGGCCGCGGCCAAGAAGGCGGTTGCCAAGAAGACCGTCGCGAAGAAGACGACGGCAAAGAAGACCACCAAGAGCGAGGACGAGGAGCTCCTGGACGACGAGCTCGTCGAGGAGACCGCAGGCGCGGGCAAGCCCGGCGCCGAGGAGCCCACCGAGGACGGCGCGCAGGGCTTCGTCCTGTCCGACGAGGACGAGGACGACGCTCCCGCGCAGCAGGTGGCGGCCGCCGGTGCCACCGCCGACCCCGTCAAGGACTACCTGAAGCAGATCGGCAAGGTCCCCCTCCTCAACGCCGAGCAGGAGGTGGAGCTCGCCAAGCGCATCGAGGCCGGTCTGTTCGCCGAGGACAAGCTGGCCAACGCCGACAAGCTGGCGCCGAAGCTCAAGCGCGAGCTGGAGATCATCGCCGAGGACGGCCGCCGCGCCAAGAATCATCTGCTCGAGGCCAACCTCCGTCTCGTGGTCTCCCTGGCCAAGCGCTACACGGGCCGCGGCATGCTCTTCCTGGACCTGATCCAGGAGGGCAACCTCGGTCTGATCCGCGCGGTCGAGAAGTTCGACTACACCAAGGGCTACAAGTTCTCCACGTACGCCACCTGGTGGATCCGGCAGGCGATCACCCGCGCCATGGCCGACCAGGCCCGCACCATCCGCATCCCGGTGCACATGGTCGAGGTCATCAACAAGCTCGCGCGCGTGCAGCGCCAGATGCTCCAGGACCTGGGCCGCGAGCCCACCCCGGAGGAGCTGGCCAAGGAACTCGACATGACCCCGGAGAAGGTCATCGAGGTCCAGAAGTACGGCCGCGAGCCGATCTCGCTGCACACCCCGCTGGGCGAGGACGGCGACAGCGAGTTCGGCGACCTCATCGAGGACTCCGAGGCGGTCGTCCCGGCGGACGCGGTCAGCTTCACGCTGCTCCAGGAGCAGCTGCACTCCGTCCTCGACACGCTCTCCGAGCGTGAGGCAGGCGTCGTGTCCATGCGTTTCGGTCTCACCGACGGTCAGCCGAAGACCCTCGACGAGATCGGCAAGGTCTACGGCGTCACGCGTGAGCGCATCCGTCAGATCGAGTCCAAGACGATGTCGAAGCTGCGCCACCCCTCGCGCTCCCAGGTGCTGCGCGACTACCTCGACTAGTCGCCACGTCAACCCAGCGACAGGCCCGGACGCCTCCTCCTTGAGGCGTCCGGGCCTTTCCCTTGGCCATAGCCTGAGCTGCTGCGCCATTTCGTGAGCCTGCGCGCACGTGCGAGCCATGCCGTCCTGGATCACTCTGGGTGTGCCGTAGCAACTCAGAGTAAGGAGCGTGTATGCGTTTTCCCCTTGCCAAGGCCCTGAGGGGCGGGCTGGCCATGGCGGCCGCGGCAGCCGTGCTGCCGTTGGCCGCGCCGACCCCCGCCGCGGCTGACGGCATAGTCGTCGGAGGCACCCCGGTCAACGTGGCCGACAGCCCGTGGGTGGTGGCGCTGTCCAGCCGTGACCGATTCGGGGGTACGCGCGCGGGGCAGTTCTGCGGGGGCGTGGTCGTCGGGCGCTCGACCGTGCTCACCGCGGCCCACTGCATGAGCGAGGAAGTCCTCGGCGGGCCGGCGAGCCGCATGGACGATCTGAAGGTCATCGCGGGCCGCAGCGATCTAGGTGATGCCAAGAACGGCCGGGAGATCCCGGTGCGCCGCGTCTCGATCAACCCCGGGCACAACAGCGTCACGAACGCGGGAGACGCGGCGGTCCTCACACTGGCCACACCGCTTCCGCAGAGCTACGTCATCCCCATGGCGCGGCAGGGGGACAGGGCGTATGCCCCGGAAACCAGGGCCACAGTCTACGGCTGGGGCGACACCACGGGCGCCGGCCAGTACTCACGCACGCTGCGCGCCGCGCAGATAAGGGTGCTGCCGGACGCCCTCTGCAGGAAGGCGTACCCGGGAACGAGTGAAGGGACCTATGTCGCCGCTTCCATGCTGTGCGCGGGGGAGCGTGCAGGGGGCCGCGACGCGTGCCAGGGGGACAGCGGAGGTCCGCTCGTCGCCAGGGGGCGGCTGGTCGGCCTCGTCTCCTGGGGGAGCGGCTGCGGATGGGCGGGCAGCCCCGGGGTCTACACACGGGTCTCAGCCGTGATCCGGCCGCTGGGTTTGGGCCGCTGACGGCCGTCGGGGTCGCTGACCGCGGTTGCCGCCGTCTACGAACCAGACCGGGCGGCTGCCCTGAGTACACAGGCAGCCGCCCGGTCACCGGCCTGCGCCGGAACTGGCTCGTCGTGGATGCGAGGTGTCAGCGTTCCTCTTCGGTGGCGGACGCCGGGGCGGTCGTCAGCCGCTCGGTCTCGTCCTGTATCTCAGCGGCGATCTTCTTGAGTTCCGGCTCGAACTTGCGCCCGTGGTGGGCGCAGAAGAGCAGCTCACCGCCGCTGAGCAGGACGACGCGCAGGTATGCCTGGGCGCCGCAGCGGTCGCAGCGATCAGCGGCCGTCAGCGGGCTCGCGGGGGTCAGAACAGTAGTCACGTCGCCTCTTCTCTAGCTCGACGAGCTGTCGTACCAGGGTCAACATCCAACCAGCCCCAAAACGTTCCCGCTCGTGGCTTTCCCTCGAAAAAATCTTTTGCGAGGCGGCTGTCTGCTGCCGGTTGGCGGCGAATGTGCCGTATTGCGTGTCTATGCGTTGTACGGGTTCGCGCTGTCTTTCAGGGTCCGCCCTCCCGGCTGGCTTGCCGGTTGTTCATGAGGACGTGCCCCGAGGCTAAATGGTTCATGCCTCGAAGGGAACGTGATGTGCGCTTCACTCCATCGAAGGATCGAACAGGTATGCGACTCTGGACTACCCTGAACTCGGTCTAGGGTGGCGTTACAACGGCTCTATCAGGCCTCGGTACCCTCTGACCGGCGACCGAAGCCGGCCCCTGGCCCACAAGGGGCCACCAGAAATTCAGCGAGGAGCGAACCGCGTGACCGCCGAGACGTCCGTGCCGTCCACAGCGCTGCTGACCGGAGCAGACCGGGACGGTTCCAACTACACCGCGCGGCACCTGCTCGTCCTCGAGGGGCTCGAAGCCGTCCGCAAGCGCCCTGGCATGTACATCGGCTCGACCGACAGCCGCGGCCTCATGCACTGCCTCTGGGAGATCATCGACAACTCCGTCGACGAGGCGCTCGGCGGCTACTGCGACCACATCGAGGTGATCCTCCACGACGACGCATCCGTGGAGGTGCGGGACAACGGCCGCGGCATCCCCGTCGACGTGGAGCCCAAGACGGGCCTCTCCGGCGTCGAGGTCGTGATGACCAAGCTCCACGCGGGAGGCAAGTTCGGCGGCGGGTCGTACGCCGCCTCGGGCGGTCTGCACGGCGTGGGCGCCTCCGTGGTGAACGCGCTCTCCTCCCGCCTGGACGTGGAGGTGGACCGGGCCGGAAGCACGCACGCCATCAGCTTCCGGCGCGGCGTTCCCGGTGCGTTCAAGGGCGAGGGGCCCAATGCCTCCTTCGACCCGGCGGCGCGCCTGCGCAAGGTCAAGAAGGTCCCGAGGGCCCGTACCGGCACGCGCGTGCGTTACTGGGCGGACCGGCAGATCTTCCTCAAGGACGCCAAGCTCTCCCTGGAGACACTGCACCAGCGCGCCCGGCAGACCGCGTTCCTGGTCCCGGGCCTGACCATCGTGGTGCGCGACGAGTACGGCCTGGGCGAGGACGGCAGCAAGGGCGAGGAGTCCTTCCGCTTCGACGGCGGAATCAGCGAGTTCTGCGAGTTCCTGGCGCCGGACAAGCCGGTCTGCGACGTCCTGCGGCTCTCCGGGCATGGCACGTTCAAGGAGACCGTCCCGGTCCTCGACGACCGGGGGCACATGACGCCCACCGAGGTGACCCGTGACCTCGGCGTGGACGTCGCGCTGCGGTGGGGCACCGGCTACGAGACCACGGTCAGGTCCTTCGTCAACATCATCGCAACCCCCAAGGGCGGCACCCATGTCACGGGCTTCGAACGCTCTGTGACCAAGACAGTGAACGAGGTGCTGCGAGCCCAGAAGCTGCTGCGCGTGGCCGAGGACGACATCGTCAAGGACGACGCCCTCGAAGGGCTCACCGCCGTCGTGACCGTGCGCCTCGCGGAGCCGCAGTTCGAGGGACAGACCAAGGAGGTCCTGGGCACCTCCGCGGCCAACCGCATCGTCGCGAACGTCGTGGCCAAGGAGCTCAAGGAGTTCCTGACGTCGACCAAGCGGGACGCGAAGGCGCAGGCCCGCGCAGTCCTGGAGAAGGCCGTCGCGGCCGCCCGCACGCGCATCGCGGCGCGCCAGCACAAGGAGGCGCAGCGCCGGAAGACGGCGCTGGAGTCCTCGTCGCTGCCCGCCAAGCTCGCCGACTGCCGCAGCGACGACGTGGATCGGAGCGAGCTCTTCATCGTCGAGGGCGACTCCGCGCTCGGCACGGCCAAGCTCGCGCGGAACTCCGAGTTCCAGGCCCTGCTGCCGATCCGTGGCAAGATCCTCAACGTCCAGAAGTCCTCCGTCTCGGACATGCTGAAGAACGCCGAGTGCGGTGCGATCATCCAGGTCATAGGGGCGGGATCGGGTCGGACCTTCGACATCGACGCCGCTCGCTACGGCAAGATCATCATGATGACCGACGCCGATGTGGACGGCTCGCACATCCGGACCCTGCTTCTGACGCTGTTCCACCGCTACATGCGGCCCATGGTCGAGTCGGGCCGGGTGTTCGCTGCGGTGCCGCCGCTGCACCGCATCGAGCTCATCCAGCCGAAGAAGGGCCAGGACAAGTACGTCTACACGTACTCGGACCGCGAGCTGCGCGACAAGCTCCTGGAGTTCCAGAGCAAGGGCATCCGGTACAAGGACACGATCCAGCGGTACAAGGGTCTCGGCGAGATGGACGCCGATCAGCTGGCCGAGACGACGATGGACCCGCGCCACCGCACCCTGCGCCGGATCAACCTCTCCGACCTGGAGGCGGCGGAGCAGGTCTTCGATCTGCTGATGGGCAACGAGGTCGCGCCGCGCAAGGAGTTCATCACCGGCTCGGCGGCGACGCTGGACCGGTCGCGGATCGACGCGTAGGACGCGTGCAGGGCACGGTGACGTACGGGCGTACGGCACCGTGCCCTTGCTTGTTCTTCACCAGGGCACGCGCAGGCCCGCATGGACCGCCGCAGGCCGTCCGATATGCCTATCGGTACGGACTCGCCGAGCCGCCGGTGTGCTGGCTCACCTGATGGGGTGAAGAGGCGGGATTGAAGAGCCCGCGATCTGACCGTTCTGTCCATCCTTGGGCACGTGGCCGAAAAGGCCCGTGGACAAGGAGAGTTCGGTGGACAAGTACGACGGCGGCGAGGCGGCGCGGCTCCGGCCCGACGATCCCTGGTACGACGCCCTCGCCTCCGGCTGGGGCGAGTTGGGCGGTGCGGGGTCGCGCGCGTCCGCCGTTCCGCACGCGCGCCGGGAGCCGGCGGACCGGACGGCTACCGCCGCCGAGATCTATCTGGAGGTGCAGCGCAGCCCGGCCTTCCAGGAGGTGCGCAGCCGGTACCGGAGATTCGTTTTCCCAGGGGTCGCCGTCTTCTTCACCTGGTACGTCGCGTACGTCGTGGCCGCGACGACGGCGCCCGACCTGATGGCGCGGCCTGTCGCGGGGGCCGTGAACGTCGCGATGCTCGCGGGCCTCGGCCAGTTTCTCTCCACGTTCCTGCTGACGTGGGCGTACGCCCGGCATGCCCGGCTGCGCAGGGACCGCGCGGCTCTCGAACTCAGGTGGAACACACAGGAGCTGACCCGGGAGACGGAGCGATGACGGACGATCATCAGACTCTGGCGCTGTTGCTCTTCAGCGGGTTCGTGGCGGTCACACTGGCGATCACGACCTGGGTGAGCCGCAGCCGGCATGGCTCGGCGGTCGAGTTCTACGCAGGCGGACGTCTGTTCAGCCCCATGGAGAACGGCTTCGCCATCGCGGGCGACTACATGTCGGCGGCCTCGTTCCTCGGAGTCACCGGCCTCATCGCGCTGTTCGGCTACGACGGACTGCTGTACTCGGTGGGCTTCCTGGTCGCCTGGCTCGTGGTGCTCTACCTGGTGGCCGAACTGGTCCGCAATTGCGGGCGGTTCACGCTCGCGGACGTCGTCGCCGCACGGATGACGGAACGTCCGGTCCGTATCGCGGCGGGAACCTCCTCGGTGACCGTGTGCGTTCTGTATCTGGTGGCGCAGATGGTGGGGGCGGGCAGCCTGGTCGCGCTACTTCTTGGCGGTACCAGCGGGGCGGCGCGGACCTGGACGGTGATCGGGGTCGGCGCACTCATGGTCGTCTATGTGTCGTTGGGAGGGATGCGAGCCACGACGTGGATCCAGATCGTCAAGGCGGTTCTCCTGCTGAGCGGCGCGATCACGTTGACCACGCTCGTCCTGGTGCGGTTCCACGGCGACGTCAACGCGTTGCTGAGTACAGCGGCCGAGCGCAGTGGCCACGGTGATGCCTACCTGGCACCCGGGCTGAAGTACGGCGCCGACTGGACCGCGCGGTTCGACTTCATCAGCCTCGGGCTTGCGCTCGTGCTGGGGACGGCGGGGCTGCCGCACATCCTGTCCCGCTTCTACACCGTGCCGACCGCGCGGGCCGCTCGCCGCTCGGCCGTCTGGGCCATCGGTCTCATCGGCAGCTTCTATCTGATGACGATCATGCTCGGCTTCGGCGCGGCGGTGCTGGTGGGATCCGATGCGGTGCGCGCGTCCAACGCGTCCGGGAACACGGCCGTGCCGCTGTTGGCGCTTGATCTCGGCGGCGGCGCGGACTCCACGGGTGGAACGGTTCTGTTCGCGGTCGTCGCCGCGGTGGCCTTCGCCACGATCCTCGCCGTCGTCGCCGGTGCCACGCTTGCCTCGTCGGCGTCCGTGGCTCACGACCTGTACGCGTCACTGCGCCGCCCCGGCGGGAAGCGGCGCAGCGAGGTGGTGGTCGCGCGCGTTGCCGCGGTCGGGATCGGCGCTGTCGCGATCGCCCTGAGCCTGCTCGCCCGCGACCTCAATATCGCGTTCCTGGTGGGCCTGGCGTTCGCCGTGGCGGCGTCCGCCAATCTGCCCGTGCTGCTGTACTCGCTGTTCTGGCGGAACTTCACCACGCGCGGCGCGGTGTGGTCGGTCTACGGCGGTCTGGTGCCGGCACTCGTCCTGGTGGTGCTGTCCCCCGTGGTCTCGGGGAGCCCGGACTCCATTTTCCCGGGTGTGGACATGCAGTACTTCCCCCTGGAGAACCCGGGGCTGGTGTCCATCCCGCTCGGCTTCCTTGCCGGCTGGCTCGGCACGGTCACGTCCCCGGAGGTGCCGGACGAGGCGAAGCACGCGGAGACGGAGGTCCGGGCGCTCACCGGAGCGGGGGCGGTGTGACAGCGCCGGCCCCAGTGCCGTACGGCTGAACCCTCCGTCGGCCTAGCGTGCGGCCGCCGCGTCCTCGACCGCCGCACCGTCAGACGCGGGCCGCCCAGACGTAGCAGTGCTGCGGACGGCCCGCGTCGCCGTATTTCAGCGTCAGCCTGGCCTGGCCGGTGCGCTCAAGGAGCTTCAGATAGCGCTGGGCCGTCTGCCGGCTCAGCCCTGTCTGGTCCGCGATCTCTTGTGCCGACAACGGGGCCTGGGCGCTCTCCAGCGCCCGGCGTACGAGCTCCGCGGTGTTGCGGGAATGGCCCTTGGGGAGCCCCGGCTCCGGACCGGCCGAGAGAGCACCGAAGATCCGGTCGACCTCGGCCTGCTCGGCCTGGCCGCCGGAGTCGAGAGTGCGGCGCAGCTCGGCGTACGCCTCGAGCTTGGCGCGCAGGCCCGCGAAGGCGAACGGCTTGACCAGGTACTGGAGCGCGCCGAGCCGCATCGCGGCCTGGACTGTGGAGACGTCACGGGCCGCCGTCACCATGATCACGTCGGTCTGGTGGCCGCGGCGCCGCATCTCGCGTACCACCGCAAGGCCCGTCTCGTCCGGCAGATAGTGGTCGAGAAGCACCAGGTCGAGCCGGGGGAGACTGTCCACCAGCTGCAGCGCTTCGGCTCCGGTGTGGGCCTCGCCCGCCACATGGAAGCCCGCGACCTTCGCCACGTACGCGGCGTTGACCCGCGCGACCCGGGCGTCGTCGTCCACGACCAGTACCTCGATCATCGCGACTCCTCCATCGTGGTCGCACGGGCCTTACCCGTACCGCTCGTGGCGTCCGCGGCCACAGTGTGCCCGGACTCCGTCGCCATGCCGGGCTCAGCGAGCGCCTCCGGCAGGACCACGGTGAACTCCGCGCCCCCGCCGACCGCCTCGCCGACCTGCGCAGTGCCGCCCTGCCGTTCGGCCAGCCGGCGTACCAGGGCGAGGCCGATGCCCCGCTTGCCGTGCGCCGGGGGCTTCTTCGTGGACCAGCCCTCCGTGAAGACCAACTCGCGCTTTTCAGCCGGGATTCCAGGCCCGGTGTCCCGGACGCGGAGGACAGCTGTGCGCCCCTCGGCGCGCAACTCGACCTCCACGCGCGCGTGCGGAGCACCCGCGACGGCGTCCAGCGCGTTGTCGACGAGATTGCCTACGACGGTGACCAGCCCCCGGGCGTCGATCAGCCGGTCGGGGAGCAGCGTGTCGTCCGAGATCCACAGAGCCACGCCGCGCTCCGCCGCGACCGTGGCCTTGCCGACCAGCAGGGCGGCGAGCAGCGGATCGTGGATCTTCTCGGTCACCTGTTCAGCGGTGGCCCGGTGATCGCCGACGACCTCGCCGACGAACTCCACCGCGTCGTCGTACATCTCCAGCTCCAACAGCCCGAGGAGCGTGTGCATACGGTTGGCGTGCTCGTGGTCCTGGGCGCGCAGGGCGTCGATCAGGCCGCGGGTGGAGTCGAGCTCGCGGCCGAGCTGTTCGAGCTCGGTGCGGTCGCGCAGGGTTGCGACGGCGCCGCCGTCATCGGTGGGCATGCGGTTCGCGACGAGTACGCGCTGGCCGCTCACCGTCAGCAGATCGGTGCCGGTGACGCGCCCGGCCAGCACATCGGTCGTACGACCGGGGCCGAGCGCCGTGTCCAGAGGCTGCCCGATCGCCTCCGTGTCGAGACCGAGGAGCCGCTGGGCCTCGTCGTTGAGCAGCCGGATCCGGCCGCCGCGGTCGAGGGCGACCACGCCCTCGCGTATCCCGTGCAGCATCGCCTCGCGTTCGGCGAGCAGCGCGGAGATGTCCGAGAAGGCCAGGTCATGGGTCTGCCGCTGTACCCGCCGGGAGATCACGTACGCGGCGAGCGCACCGACCGCCAGGGCCCCGCCCGCGTAGGCGAACAGTCCCGGTATGGCATTGATCAGCCGGGCCCGGACGCTGTCGTACTCGATGCCGACCGAGACCGCGCCGACGATCGTGCCGTCGGCGTCGCGCAGAGGGACCTTGCCGCGGGCCGAGCGGCCGAGTGTGCCGCTGTCGATCTCCATGACGTCGTGTCCGGCGAGCGCAGTGCTGGGGTCGGTCGAGACCGGCTTGCCTATCTCCTTGGGTTCGGTGTGCGACCAGCGGATCCCCTGCTTGTTCATGATCACGACGTACTCTGCGCCGCTGGCCCGGCGTATCCGCTCCGCCTCGACCTGCACGGGGCCGTCGGGCGTGGGCCGTGACGACTGCAGGTCCTCGGCGATCTGCGGCTGCGCCGCCGTGGTCTGCGCGATGGCGAGCGCGCGCCGCATCGCCTGGTCGTCGAGCTGGTCGCTGAGCGGAGCGAGGAAGAGCCCGGTGGCGAGCACGGCGACACCGGCGGCTATCGCCAGCTGCATGAGCAGCACCTGGGAGAAGACGCGCCGGGGCAGGCCGAGACGCAGTCGTCGGGCGGCGGAGGACGGGCTCATGGGTACGAAGGTACGGGGGCGGGCGGGCTTACGCCTAAGCCTCTGTGGCGCCTATCTCAGCGGGAGCCCCTGTTGCCGCCCCTATCTCAGCGGGCGAGGCAGACGGCGCGGGCCGCCGGACGGACCTCCCGCACCGCTACGACGTCCATCCTCGCCGGTGAGCCCAGCGGCGAACCGCAGCTTTCGGGGCGGGGCGGCAGGGAGGCCCCCTGCGCGACGGTCACCCGCCACCGGCGCCCGTCGGTGTGGGCGACGGTCACGTCCCAGCGCGGGGCGGTCCCCTCTGTCCGTACGACGGTGAGTGCCCCGGCGCGGTCCTCGCCCGTCGACGTACGCACCGCCAGCTCGGCCGCCTGCCCTGGCCGCTCCCAAGCGGAGTTCCCACGACACCTTTCGGTGACGATGCGGCCGTCCCGGACGCCTTCGAGGATCTCCTTCACGTGGTGAGCCGCGACCCGGCCGTACGCGTACCCGTACGGCAGTACCAGCAGCGTCGGGGAGAAGCGGTGGCCGCCGAGGTGGGTGACCTCCCAGACACCGTCGACTCCCGACGCCTCGAGCTCGGCGGCGAGGGGCCGGCCGAGGAGTGCGCAGCAACGGTCGCGCTTGCCGTTGGTGCAGACGAGGGTGAGCGGGCCGGTGTGGGCCTCGCCCTGGAGGACGCGGTCGAAGGTGTGGTGATCGCCCACGCCGAGGGCCTGGAAGTCGAGCGTGAGCAACTGCTCTAGGGACTCTGTTGTGGCGCTTCGCAGCCAGGTGGTGCCGGGGGTGGTGTGGGCTGCATACACCTGTCGGCGGGTGGGCGTGTGGCAGTCGGCGTGGCGGCCCGGGCGCCGGATGAGCGCCACGCGTACGCCCGTCCCCTCGGCGGCCGCCTCCAGGGCGCAGCCCAGCGCCGGGTCCAGGTGGCTGGACGTGAGCGCCTTGGCCCCCCACGGGCCCGGCTGCTCCACCAGCAGCCATGTCCGCGCCGTGGCGGCAGTCCCGACGAGGGGCTCGTCGAGGGCCTGGGAGGCGGTTGCGCATGTGCTCACGTAGGTGAGCCTAACCTGAATTGCCGCGCGAGGAATCTTGGGGCACCCGAGACCCGAAAACGCCTCGGGTCCCGCACCAGGGCGTCTGGGTGCCGGACCTGGAAGGCCTACGGGCGGCTAGGCGTCGGGGATGTCGGCCTTTGCGCGGACCTGGGTCTCGCGGCTGACCTTCACGATGCGCTCGTATTCCGCTCGGGCGGCATCGGGAGGCAGCTCGCTATCGCGGCTCTGATCGGCGGGGAGGCGGAGAGGAGGCGCACGGAGGGAAGTGCGGGTCGCGCATCCCGGCGCCTTGCCCAACGTGTGCCCAGCAAGTGCTGCTAACAATCGTTCACTTTGCCGCCGTTCTGGGCGCACATATTCTGGGGCGGCCCTCTGTCGTCGACCAAGAACCTCCGTACATCACCCGTCGCACAAGAAAGGTCGCCAGCTTGAGTGAGCGCCAGGTCCCGGTCGTCGTACTCGCGGGGTTCCTGGGAGCCGGGAAGACCACGCTGCTCAACCACCTCCTGCACAGCAGCAGAGGCAGCCGGATCGGCGCGATCGTCAATGACTTCGGGGCGATCGAGATCGACGCGATGGCGGTGGCGGGAGCGCTCGGCGACTCGACCGTCTCGCTCGGCAACGGCTGCCTGTGCTGCGCCGTGGATGCGAGCGATCTCGACCAGTACCTGGACAAGTTGACGCGGCCTTCCGCCGGTATCGACGTCGTCGTCATCGAGGCGAGCGGTCTCGCCGAGCCGCAGGAACTCGTCCGCATGGTTCTCGCCAGTGAGAATCCGCGTGTCGTGTACGGCGGGTTGGTCGAGGTGGTCGACGCTGCCGAGTTCGACAACACCCGGGAGCGGCATCCGGAGCTCGAGCGGCACGTCGCCATCGCCGACCTCGTCGTGGTCAACAAGGCCGACCGGGTGCCGGAGGGGCAGCGGGAGCGCACCATCGACCGGGTCCGCGGGCTTGCGGGCGGCGCGGCCGTCGTCCCCGCGTCGTACGGGCGGATCGATCCCGAACTGCTCTTCGACCGCAAGCCCGCCGAGGAGCGGATCGGGCAGCTTTCCTTCGATGACCTCCATGACCATGACGGTGCACACGGCGACGCCGACGATCACGGCGGTCACCTGCACGCCGCCTACGACAGTCTCTCCTTCACCTCCGACGTGCCGCTGAGCCCACGTCGGCTGATGGACTTCCTCGAGCACAGGCCCGAAGGGCTCTACCGCATCAAGGGGCATGTCGACTTCGGCGCGGCCGACGTGCGGAACCGGTACGTCGTGCATGCCGTCGGGCCGTTTCTGCGGTTCTACCCGGAGCCCTGGGCGGCCGACGAGACACGGCTCACCCAGCTCGTCCTCATCGGTTCCGGCATCGACACGGCCGCTCTTCACAAGGAGCTCGACGCCGTCCGCGACGGCTCACTCGGCGGCCCGGACGCCCCCCACGCCGACGAGCGCAGCATGTGGGGCGTCCTCCGCTACGTACAGGGACCAGAAGAAGCCGAGGTCCTGCAGGGAGCCGAGGGCTTGCGGGACCTCGACTACCTGCAGGAATCCGAGCAGGCGGACGCCGGCTGACCTACGCCGGCGGTCCCGCCACCACCGCCACCGGCTTGCCGAGCGACACGCCGGAGCCGTCCCGGCGCGGGTCGATCTCCGGCAGCTCCGTCGGCGCGCCGTTCTTCTGTGCCGCGCGGGCGGGTGTCGCGCCGGCCCAGGCGAAGCTCAGGCAGTCCTCGCCCTTCAGGAACCGCTGGCAGCGCACCCCGCCCGTCGCGCGGCCCTTGCGCGGGTACTGGTCGAACGGGGTCAGCTTCGCCGTCGTCTGGACCGAGTCGTCCAGGGTGCCGCGGGAGCCCGCGACCGTGAAGACGACAGCGTCCGCCGAGGGGTCGACCGCGGTGAACGAGATGACCTTCGCTCCCTCCGCCAGCTTGATGCCCGCCATACCGCCGGCCGGGCGGCCCTGGGGGCGGACCACGGAAGCCTGGTAGCGCAGCAGCTGGGCGTCGTCCGTGATGAAGACCAGGTCCTCGTCGCCCGTACGCAGCTCGACCGCGCCGACGATCCGGTCGCCCTCCTTGAGGGTGATGACCTCCAGCTCGTCCTTGTTCGACGGGTAGTCGGGGACGACGCGCTTGACGACGCCCTGCTCGGTGCCGAGCGCCAGGCCGGGAGACGACTCGTCGAGGGTGGTCAGGCACACGACTCGCTCATCGGCCTCCAGGGACAGGAACTCCGACAGCGGGGCGCCGCCCGAGAGGTTGGGCGACGGTGTCGACTCCGGAAGCTGCGGCAGGTCGATGACCGAGATGCGCAGCAGCCGGCCGGACGACGTGACCGCGCCCACCTCGCCACGCGCCGTCGCCGGCACGCACGACACGACCACATCGTGCTTGACGCGCTTGCCGCCGCCGTCCTCGAAGGGGTTGCCGTTGGGCGTACGCGCCAGGAGGCCCGTCGACGACAGCAGCACCCGGCACGGGTCGTCGGCGACCTGCAGCGGCACCGCGGCCGCGGGGGCGGCCGCCGACTCCAGCAGGACCGTGCGCCGTTCCGTGCCGAACTTCTTCGCCACGGCGGCCAGTTCGTTCGACACGAGCTTGCGCAGCTCGGCGTCCGATTCGAGGACGCGGGTCAGCTCCTCGATCTCCGCGTTCAGCCGGTCCCGCTCCGCCTCCAGCTCGATGCGGTCGAACTTGGTGAGGCGGCGCAGCGGCGTGTCGAGGATGTACTGCGTCTGGACGTCGCTCAGCGCGAACCGCCTCATCAGGCGCTCCTTGGCCTGCGCGGAGTTCTCACTGGAGCGGATGAGCTGGATGACCTCGTCGATGTCGATCAGGGCGACCAGCAGGCCGTCGACCAGGTGCAGCCGGTCGCGCTTCTTGCCACGGCGGAACTCGCTGCGGCGGCGCACGACGTCGAAGCGGTGGTCGAGGTAGACCTCGAGCAGCTCCTTCAGGCCCAGCGTGAGCGGCTGGCCATCGACCAGCGCCACGTTGTTGATGCCGAAGGACTCCTCCATGGGCGTCAGCTTGTACAGCTGCTCCAGGACCGCCTCCGGCACGAAGCCGTTCTTGATCTCGATCACCAGGCGCAGGCCGTGCGCACGGTCCGTGAGGTCCTTGACGTCGGCGATGCCCTGCAGCCTCTTCGAGCCGACCAGGTCCTTGATCTTGGCGATCACCTTCTCCGGGCCGACGGTGAACGGCAGCTCGGTCACGACGAGGCCCTTGCGGCGCGCTGTCACGGTCTCCACGGAGACCGTCGCGCGCATCTTGAACGTGCCGCGGCCCGTCTCGTACGCGTCCCTGATCCCCGAGAGGCCGACGATGCGGCCGCCCGTGGGCAGGTCCGGGCCCGGGACGTACTTCATGAGCGTGTCGAGGTCGGCGCCCGGGTGCCTGATCAGATGGCGGGCGGCGGCGATGACCTCGCCGAGGTTGTGCGGCGGCATGTTCGTCGCCATGCCGACCGCGATCCCGGACGCGCCGTTGACCAGCAGGTTCGGATACGCGGCGGGCAGGGCCACCGGCTCCCGCTCCTGGCCGTCGTAGTTCGGCTGGAAGTCGACCGTGTCCTCGTCGATGGACTCCGTCATCAGCGACGTGGCGTCGGCCATACGGCACTCCGTGTACCGCATGGCGGCCGGCGGGTCGTCGTTGCCGAGAGAACCGAAGTTGCCGTGGCCGTCGACGAGCGGCAGGCGCATGGAGAACGGCTGCGCCATGCGCACCAGGGCGTCGTAGATCGACGCGTCGCCGTGCGGGTGCAACTTACCCATGACCTCGCCGACGACGCGGGCGCACTTCACATAGCCGCGGTCGGGGCGCAGGCCCATCTCGTTCATCTGGTAGACGATGCGGCGGTGCACGGGCTTCATGCCGTCCCGGGCGTCCGGCAGGGCCCGGGAGTAGATCACCGAGTAGGCGTACTCGAGGAAGGAGCCCTGCATCTCGTCGACGACGTCGATGTCGAGGATCCTCTCCTCGAAGTCGTCGGGCGGCGGGGTCTTCGTGCTGCGGCGGGCCATCGCTGCGCGGCTCCTTCACACTGTCTGCCGGGCCATGGGGCACTGGGACATGAACGGATCTGACGCGGACCATTGTGGACCGCCCCACCGACAACTGTGGACCGGGCCACTGACAACGGTGGCCGCGGCCCTGTTTCTCCTGCGGGCTCCTGGGGCCACTCGACGGCAGAGGCGCACCCGCCGTCGTGGGTTGTGCCCACCCGTTCCTCCCCCAGACCCTTAAGGGCCTGGGGGCACCCCCCAGCGGAACGATTGCCCACAACGGTGGGGATCGGTTGCCCACAACGGTCGCGGCACGGCCGCCCACAGCGGACCGGCCACCGGCCGGGAAGCCGCCCACGCGCCGAAGGAGACGTGGCGGGGGGTGCGCCCGCAGCGGCTGGCGCAAACGTACGGCTCGCCGAACCATGACGGCTCGGCGCCGGACCGAGGACGTACATCCCGGCGCGGCCCCGACCCGGCCACCGGCAGGTGGCGCGCCAGCCGACCACGGC
>NZ_LOHS01000057.1 GCF_001642995.1 Streptomyces jeddahensis | reverse complement strand
GCCCCCGTTGTGTAGCGGCCTAGCACGCCGCCCTCTCAAGGCGGTAGCGCCGGTTCGAATCCGGTCGGGGGTACGCAAGGCGATGGGCCCTCCGCTTCGGCGGAGGGCCCATCGGCGTTCACGACGGTCGGCATCCCGTCATTGCCCTGCATCGCGTATCCCATGTTTGTCCTGCATCCCGTATCGACCGGGCCACTTGATGGCGGCGGGGGACGGGGCGGCGTAGGGATCGCGGGCTGCCGCGGCGCTGAGGCGGCCCGCCGATCTGTGCGTTGGGACGGTTGTTATTGGTGGTGGAGCAGCGTCAGCCGGAGCGGCGCAGGGCCTCGGAGAGGCGGGCGGCGGCGTCGATGACCGCCTGGGCGTGCATACGGCCCGGGTGGCGGGTCAGGCGCTCGATCGGTCCGGATACCGAGACGGCGGCGACCACGCGGTTGGACGGCCCGCGGACAGGTGCCGAAACCGAGGCGACGCCCGGCTCGCGCTCGCCGATCGACTGGGCCCAGCCCCTGCGGCGTACGCCCGAGAGGGCCGTGGCCGTGAAACGGGCGCCCTGGAGGCCGCGGTGCAGGCGCTCCGGCTCCTCCCAGGCCATCAGGATCTGGGCCGACGAGCCGGCCTTCATCGTGAGGGTCGAGCCGACCGGGACCGTGTCCCTGAGGCCGGAGAGGCGCTCCGCTGCGGCGACGCAGATGCGCATGTCTCCCTGGCGACGGTAGAGCTGCGCGCTCTCGCCCGTCACATCACGCAGATGTGTCAGTACCGGTCCCGCCGTGGCCAGCAGACGGTCCTCGCCCGCCGCCGCGGCCAGCTCGGCCAGGCGCGGGCCGAGGATGAACCGGCCCTGCATGTCCCTCGCCACCATCCGGTGGTGTTCCAGTGCCACGGCAAGGCGGTGTGCCGTGGGTCGTGCGAGCCCTGTCGCCGCGACCAGCCCGGCGAGGGTGGCCGGACCGGACTCCAGGGCGCTCAAAACAAGAGCAGCCTTGTCGAGAACGCCGACGCCGCTAGAGTTGTCCATGCAACGATATTCGCGTCTCACTCTGTGAAACGCAAGTTCAATTTTCCGGGGAACTTGCGACTCTGGAGTGGCAGCGGCCCGGCGACCGACGGGCCCCAGGCCGAAGTCCTCCCCCCGCTCGACTTCGCTCGAGCGGTGGGACCCCATGAGGGGCACGGGCGGAGGCGCTCACATCTCTAGTTGGGTCGGCAGAAACGCCGGCCGGAGGGAAAGCGATGGGTAGGACACTCGCGGAGAAGGTCTGGGACGACCACGTCGTCCGGCGCGCCGAGGGCGAGCCCGACCTCCTCTTCATCGATCTGCACCTGCTGCACGAGGTGACCAGCCCCCAGGCCTTCGACGGCCTCCGTAAGAGCGGTCGCCAGGTGCGCAGGCTCGACCTGACCATCGCCACCGAGGATCACAACACCCCGACCCTCGACATCGACAAGCCCATCGCGGACCCCGTGTCCCGCGCCCAGCTGGAGACGCTGCGCAAGAACTGCGCCGAGTTCGGCGTGCGGCTGCACCCGCTCGGCGACGTCGAGCAGGGCGTCGTCCACGTGGTCGGCCCGCAGCTGGGCCTGACCCAGCCCGGCATGACCGTCGTCTGCGGCGACTCGCACACCTCGACGCACGGCGCCTTCGGTGCGCTGGCGTTCGGTATCGGCACCTCGCAGGTGGAGCACGTGCTGGCCACCCAGACGCTGCCGCTGGCCCGCCCGAAGACCATGGCGATCACGGTCGAGGGCGAGCTGCCCGAGGGCGTCACCGCCAAGGACCTGATCCTGGCGATCATCGCCAAGATCGGTACGGGCGGCGGCCAGGGCTACATCCTGGAGTACCGCGGCTCCGCCATCGAGAAGCTCTCGATGGAGGCGCGGATGACCATCTGCAACATGTCCATCGAGGCCGGTGCGCGCGCGGGCATGATCGCCCCCGACGAGACCACCTTCGAGTACCTCAAGGGCCGCGTCCACGCCCCCGAGGGCGAGGACTGGGACGCCGCCGTCGCGTACTGGAAGACGCTGAAGACGGACGACGACGCGGTCTTCGACGCCGAGGTCTTCATCGACGCGAACTCTCTGTCGCCGTTCGTCACGTGGGGTACCAACCCGGGCCAGGGTGCGCCGCTGTCGGCGAACGTCCCCGACCCGGCTTCGTACGAGGACGCTTCGGAGCGCCTGGCAGCCGAAAAGGCCCTGGAGTACATGGGGTTGACCGCCGGACAGCCGCTGCGCGACATCAAGGTGGACACCGTCTTCGTAGGCTCCTGCACCAACGGCCGTATCGAGGACCTGCGCTCGGCCGCCGACATCCTGCGCGGGCGCAAAGTCGCCGACGGCGTACGGATGCTGGTCGTGCCCGGCTCCGCGCGGGTCGGTCTGCAGGCCGTCGCGGAGGGCCTGGACGTGGTCTTCAAGGAGGCCGGCGCCGAATGGCGGCACGCGGGCTGCTCCATGTGCCTCGGCATGAACCCCGACCAACTCGCGCCCGGCGAGCGCTCCGCGTCCACCTCCAACCGCAATTTCGAGGGCCGGCAGGGCAAGGGCGGCCGTACGCATTTGGTCTCGCCCCAGGTCGCCGCCGCCACCGCGGTCACCGGCCACCTGGCCTCGCCCGCCGACCTGTCCGACGCCCCCGCCACCGCCGGAGTCTGAGAGTCATGGAAGCATTCACCACGCACACCGGCCGGGCCGTCCCGCTGCGCCGCAGCAACGTCGACACCGACCAGATCATCCCCGCCCACTGGCTGAAGAAGGTCACCCGCGACGGGTTCGAGGACGGGCTCTTCGAGGCCTGGCGCAAGGACCCCGAGTTCGTGCTGAACCGCCCCGAGCGGCAGGGTGCCACGGTGCTGGTCGCCGGTCCTGACTTCGGTACGGGATCCTCGCGCGAGCATGCCGTCTGGGCGCTGCAGAACTACGGCTTCAAGACGGTCATCTCCTCGCGCTTCGCCGACATCTTCCGCGGCAACTCGCTCAAGAACGGCCTGCTCACGGTGGTTCTGGAGCAGAAGATCGTGGACGCCCTGTGGGAGCTGACCGAGCAGGACCCGACGGCGGAGATCACCGTCGACCTCGAGGCCCGCGAGGTGCGCGCCGAGGGCATCACCGCCGCCTTCGAGCTGGACGAGAACTCCCGCTGGCGGCTGCTGAACGGCCTCGACGACATCAGCATCACGCTGCAGAACGAGGACGACATCGCCGCGTACGAGGCGAAGCGTCCCTCATACAAGCCGCGGACCCTCCAGGTCTGAGGCCCACCCGGGGCCGGGGCCCGTACCGGCCGGTTCATCCCCGCCGGGACCGCTTCCGGCCCCCGCGCAGGACCCCGATGTACCCCCGGCCGTTCACGGTCGGGGGTACATCTGTATGCGCGTTTACGGGGCCCTCCGGAGTCCGCTGGCGCCCCCGGTGGACCGTACGGCCGCGGCCAACTCCCCTGGGGAAAAGGGGAGTAGAGCCCGCTTCCGTGGGAAAGGCGGTGCTTGTGAGGAGGTGCCGGAAAAGCGGCCCGGCAGGGTAGTTGCCCCCTGCGGAGGCGACAACTCGCCCCAGATGGCACAATCGGTGCATGGATCGTGACAGCCAACTCGAGCTCTACGAGGCGGTCGCGGCCCAGCTGAAGGAAGCGCACGCAAGGGTGCGCGCACTGCAAGTCCCGGAGGGCGTACGTATGGCGCTGACCCGGAAGCTGCTGGTCATCACGGCCGCGGCCAAGCACGATCTCGCCGATGCGGCAAGGCGTCTGGAGCGATTGACGGCGGACCTCGACGCGGGTCGATTCCCCGAAGACGTCTGAGCATCAAGCCCCAACTCCACGACGCCGAGTTCGTTGCGGCACAAGGGTGATTAGCCCGTTTCGTGTTTGATTTGCGGTATATATCTGCCTAACGTGCGAAAAAGCTTGAACACTTTCGTTCCGGCGATGTCTCCGAAGGGGAAGACGTGAACAAGGCGCAGCTCGTAGAAGCGATTGCCGACAAGCTCGGCGGGCGTCAGCAGGCCGCCGACGCCGTCGATGCGGTACTCGACGCCATCGTCCGTGCTGTCGTCGGCGGTGAGCGGATTTCTGTCACCGGCTTCGGCTCGTTCGAGAAGGTCGACCGGCCGGCCCGGTACGCCCGAAACCCGCAGACCGGTGAGCGTGTGCGGGTCAAGAAGACCTCCGTTCCGCGCTTCCGTGCGGGGCAGGGGTTCAAGGACCTGGTGAGCGGCACCAAGAAGCTGCCGCGAGGCGGCGAGGTGGCCGTCAAGAAGGCCCCCAAGGGCAGCCTCCAGGTCGGAGCGGCCGCGAAGAAGGCCGCGGCGAAGAAGGCCGCCGCCAAGAAGGCGCCGGCCCGCAAGGTCACGGCGAAGAAGGTCACGCCTGCGAAGAAGGCCGCGCCGGCCAAGGCCGCGGCCAAGAAGACCACCGCGAAGAAGGCCGCGCCCGCCAAGGCCGCGGCGAAGAAGACCACTGCCAAGAAGACCACCGCCAAGAAGACGGCGGCCAAGAAGACCGCGCCTGCCAAGAAGGCGCCGGCCAAGAAGTCCACGGCGCGCAAGACGACCGCCAAGAAGGCCGCTGCTCGCTGACGGGCACTGCTTATTCACGCACCACGCACCGGGCCGAGCTCCCCGAGGGAGCCCGGCCCGTGGTATGTCGTGGTCAGAGTGTGGCCAGTGTGATCAGTGTGATGCGGCGGGCCTCGCCCTCTCCCTCCACCTCGATCCTCACGCGCTGTCCCGGCCGCAGCAGCCGGAGGTCGCCCGCGTCGAACGCCGGCGCGTCGAAGGGCATCGGGGTGCCGTCGTCCAGCAGCACGCTGCCGCTGCGCGTTTCGGGGTCGTATGTGTACGAGGTCGCCTGCATGAGGGAAGCGTAGGCGACTTGGGGCGGGGGGCCGCGGGCCGGCTCAGTCCGCGATCAGCAGGCGGGCGGCGGCCGCGGCCGTGCGCGGGCCGACGCCGAGCGCCAGCGCGGCCCGCAGATCGTCGCCGGTGTCCACGTCCCGGCGCACCGAGTCGACGTCGGCGAGACCGAGTTCCACCGCCCCGGATGCCGCGTGCCGGGCACGGGACTCGGCGCCGAATGCGGGGCGCAATTCCGTTCCGGAGAGTGCCGACAGCAATGTGGTGCCGATACCGGCCGCGTCCGGGAGAAACGCGCGGGGAAACCGTGCGGCCGCCGCCAGGACCCGCGCCAATTCCGTGCTGCGCAGCGCGGGGAGGTCCGCGTTGAGAGCGGCGACGGGGGCGCACGCGCGGTTCGCGCGCGCCGCCGCAGCCCCGTGCGCCAGGGCGGCGTTGAGCCCCGCACCGGGAGCGTCCGGCACGATACGGGCCCCGAGCGCGGCGAGCTCGCGCCCGGCGAGGCCGTCGTCCGTGACGACCACCACATCCAGCACCGCGGGACAGGCGGCCGCAGCGGCCACGGTGTCCTGGGCGAAGGCGAGGGCGAGGGACGGCCGCAGGCCCTCGCCGGCCGCGCCCGAGAGTCTGCTCTTGGCCAGCACCAGAGGTTTCAGCGGTATCACCAGAGTCCACTGCACCAGCGTTCCGTCCCTTCGTTCCGGGCCCATTGTGGCCTGCGGGGCAGCGGCGGCCGCACCGATGGCGAGGGTGGCGCACCGGTCCGGCAGGAGGGGTACGGCGGATCGGCAGCCGGGAAGGGACAGAGGACCGGAACGGCATGCGACGGCGGCGGCACGGATATGACGTAAGCCATGCCCCGGCAGCCGCGGGCGATGCTGGGCGTACGGTGTTCTCGACAGACCGGCGGCCTGGAGCGACACTTGTGCGGCCGTCCAGGTCCGGAGAGGAAGGTGTCCGAGTGTCCCGCCGCAGAATCGGCTTCTGGTACCGCCTGGCAGCGGTCATCTGCAAACCACCGCTGGTGGTTCTGATCAAGCGGGACTGGCGCGGAATGGAGAATATTCCGGCCGCGGGCGGATTTATCACGGCGGTGAACCACAATTCCCATGTGGACCCGTTCGCGTATGCCCATTTCCAGTACAACACGGGTCGTGTTCCGCGATTCCTGGCCAAGCACGGCCTTTTCAAAAAGGGTTTCGTGGGCGCCATGATGCGCGGCACCGGACAGATCCCCGTCTACCGCGAGAGCACGGACGCGCTGAGCGCCTTCCGGGCGGCCATCGACGCCGTCGAGCGGGGCGAGTGCGTCGCCTTCTACCCCGAGGGCACCCTCACCCGGGATCCCGACCTGTGGCCGATGACCGGCAAGACCGGCGCCGCCCGCGTCGCCCTGAAGACGAAGTGCCCGGTCATCCCCGTCGCCCAGTGGGGCGCCAACCTGGTTCTTCCGCCGTACGCCAAGAAGCCGAACCTCTGGCCCCGCAAGACCCACCAGGTGCTCGCCGGTCCGCCGGTGGACCTCTCGCGCTTCTACGACAAGGAGATGACTCCGGAGGTCCTCAAGGAGGCCACCGATGCCATCATGGCCGCGATCACCGCCCAGCTCGAGGAGCTGCGCGGCGAGAAGGCCCCCGCGACGCCCTACGACCCGCGCAGCGTACGGATCGAGCAGCGGCGCAGGTCCGCGGCCGTCGCACGGGGCGACGTCCCCGGCCAGGCCACCGGCGAACCCGCCGTCGAGGGCGACAGCAGGGCCGCGAGCACGAGCGGCAACGGCGATGCGGAGGACGGCAAGTGACGAACCCCCTCAAGGCAGCCGTCTTCGGGACCGGCTCCTGGGGCACGGCCTTCGGCATGGTGCTCGCCGACGCCGGATGCGACGTCACCCTGTGGGGGCGGCGCCCGGAACTCGCGGACGCGGTCAACTCCACGCGTACCAACCCCGACTATCTGCCGGGCGTCGAACTCCCCGGGAACCTGCGGGCCACCACCGACCCGGCCGAGGCCGCGGCCGGCGCCGACTTCACGGTCCTCGCCGTGCCCTCGCAGACCCTCCGCGGCAACCTCGCCGCATGGGCGCCCCTCCTGGCCCCCGACACCGTCCTCGTCTCCCTGATGAAGGGCGTGGAACTGGGCTCCGCGATGCGGATGAGCGAGGTCATCGAGGACGTCACCAAGGTGGGCGCCGAACGGATCGCCGTCGTCACCGGGCCCAACCTCGCCCGTGAGATAGCCGCCCGCCGGCCCGCCGCAGCGGTGGTCGCCTGCAGCGACGAATCGGTTGCCCAGCGCCTCCAGGCCGCCTGCCACACGCCGTACTTCCGGCCGTACACCAACACCGACGTCATCGGCTGCGAACTCGGCGGTGCCGTCAAGAACGTGATCGGACTCGCCGTCGGCATCGCCGACGGCATGGGCCTCGGCGACAACGCCAAGGGCTCGCTCATCACCCGCGGACTCGCCGAGACGACCCGGCTCGGCCTCGCGATGGGCGCCGACCCCATGACCTTCTCCGGACTCGCGGGCCTCGGCGACCTGGTGGCCACCTGCTCGTCGCCGCTGTCCCGCAACCACACCTTCGGCACCAACCTCGGCAAGGGTATGACCCTGGAGGAGACCATCGCGGTCACCCGGCAGACCGCGGAGGGCGTCAAGTCCTGCGAGTCGGTGCTGGATCTGGCCCGCCGGCACGATGTCGACATGCCTATCACGGAGACCGTGGTCGGCATCGTCCACGAGGGAAAGCCGCCCATGGTGGCCCTCAAGGAGCTGATGTCGCGCAGCGCCAAGCCCGAGAGGCGCTGACACGCGGTGCTGCGCGCGGCACCGGCCACCCGCTTGCCGCGCGCGGCACCGGCGACTCCCTTGCCGCGCGCGGCATGAAGCCCTGCCGGGCGGCCGTACCTCGCGCTGCGCCAGGCGGTGGCGACGCTGAGCGACAGCGGTCGGCGGACGCTGACTCCCTGACTACTAACAGGTACGCTCATCGCGATATGAGCAGCGAGTACTCCACCCAGAGCCCGGTTCCCTCCACGCCCGGAGGGGAGTCCCGCAAGCCGCGCGTGGCCGTCGTGTTCGGCGGCCGCAGTTCCGAGCACGGCATCTCGGTCGTCACCGCGGGTGCCGTACTGCGCGCCATCGACCGTGCGAAGTACGACGTCCTGCCCATCGGCATCACGCGGGACGGCCGCTGGGCGCTCACCGCCGACGAACCGGAGCGCATGGCGATCACCGACCGCCGTACGCCCAGCGTCGAGGAGCTCGCCGAGTCGCACGAGGGCGGCGTGGTGCTCCCCGTCGACCCCGGCAACCGCGAAGTCGTCTACACCGAGCCCGGTTCGGTGCCCAAGGCGCTTGGCGAGGTCGACGTGGTCTTCCCGGTGCTGCACGGCCCGTACGGCGAGGACGGAACCCTCCAGGGCCTCCTCGAGCTCTCCGGCGCCCCGTACGTGGGTTCGGGCGTGCTCGCCTCGGCCGTCGGCCAGGACAAGGAGTACATGAAGCGGGTGTTCGCCTCGTTCGGGCTCAAGGTCGGTCCGTACGTGGTGATCCGGCCGCGCGAGTGGCAGCGCGACGAGTCCGCGGCCCGCAAGAAGATCGTCGACTTCGCCGGCGAGCACGGCTGGCCGCTGTTCGTGAAGCCCGCGCGCGCGGGTTCGTCGTTCGGCATCACCAAGGTCGACGACCTCTCCGGCCTCGACGAGGCGATCGCGGAGGCCCAGCGCCACGACCCGAAGATCCTCGTGGAGGCCGCGGTGCGGGGCCGTGAGATCGAGTGCGGGGTGCTGGAGTTCGAGGACGGCCCGCGGGCCTCCGTCCCCGCCGAGATCCCGTCGCCCGACGCCCACGCGTACTACGACTTCGAGGCGAAGTACATCGACTCCACGCCCGGCATCGTGCCCGCCCCGCTGACGCCCGAGCAGACCGCCACGGTGCAGCGGCTCGCGGTCGAGGCGTTCGAGGCTGCCTCCTGCGAGGGGCTCGTCCGTGCGGACTTCTTCCTCACCGAGGACGGGGAGTTCGTCATCAACGAGATCAACACCATGCCCGGCTTCACGCCCATCTCGATGTACCCGCAGATGTGGCAGGCCAGCGGCATCAGCTACCCGGAGCTGGTGGACCGGCTGGTGGAGGCGGCGCTGCGGCGGCCCACCGGGCTGCGCTGACCCGCCCCGCGGGGCGCGGGGAACTGCGCGACCAGCCACGACGGCGCCGCAGCGAACCGACGGCACATCGCGGCCCCGCGGCGGAGCCGCACATCGGCACAGCCAGCGGAGCGCCTAGTCGGCGATCCCTTCGGGGATCGCCTTCTTGATGGCCGGAGCCAGGCCGACGAGGACCGCCGAGCTGTCACGCTCCTTCGGCACGGTGACCTCCACGTACGCGCTGCGATTCGCGGTGGTGAAGCGGTACGCCCCGTCGTCCTGCTTCTCCATCAGCCAGTCGACGCCGTTCACCCCGCCGCCGACCGCGTCCGGGTCGCCGCCCTCGGCCACCTTCGGATCGATCATCTTCGGGGGCTGCGCGACACCGCAGCGCAGTATGATCGCCGGGCTTCCCCAGCCCGCGGTCAGCGCGGACGCGGGCTCGGGATCCTTGCGGCTTACTCCGTCCACCTTCGACGGCAGTACCTTGTCCAGGTCCTGGCACAGCTCGGTGACCTTCGCGCCCGGGCTGGGAACCGCGGCACGGGCGCCGTCGTCGCTTGAGGAGCAGCCCGCGGTGGCGATCAGCAGTGCGAGAGCGGGCGGCCCGATGAAGATGCGGGGCCGGTGACGGAAGATGTTCACCGGCCAAGGGTAGACGGGGGCTAGAGGTGCACGACCGGGCAGGTCAGGGTGCGGGTGATGCCGTCCACTTGCTGGACCTTCGCGACCACCATGCGACCGAGGTCGTCGACTGTGTCGGCCTGTGCGCGCACGATCACGTCGTACGGTCCGGTCACGTCCTCGGCCTGGATCACCCCCGGAATCTTGGAGATCGTCTCGGCGACGGTCGAGGCCTTGCCGACCTCCGTCTGGATCAGGATGTACGCCTGTACCACGGAACCTCCAGGGCGGCCACGAGGATCATGTGGGAGAAGGGACGCCACGGTATCGCGTCGCTGCTCGCTGCGGGGAGACCCGCGGAGGCTGTGGCGTGCACACCGGTGGTGCACGGACAGCGCAGGTGGGCGGACACGTCGACGGTACCCAGGCCGGTGACGGAACGCGACCGCACGCAGGGACGGGGCTTTCGGAGTGGACGGGCTTTCGGAGTGAACGGGGCTTTCAGGATGAAAGGGCAAGGTGAGACACGGTGAAGGGAACCGTGGGCGAGCTGGGGGAGTTCGGGCTCATCAGGGAGCTCACCTCGCGGCTCACCTCGACCCCCGCTGTGCGGCTCGGGCCGGGTGACGACGCCGCGGTGGTGGCGGCGCCGGACCGCAGGGTGGTGGCGAGCACGGACGTCCTGCTGGAGGGACGGCACTTCCGCCGGGACTGGTCCACGGCGTACGACGTCGGCCGCAAGGCGGCGGCGCAGAACCTCGCGGACATCGCCGCCATGGGCGCCGTACCGACCGCGCTGCTGCTCGGCCTGGTCGTACCCGCCGAGCTCCCGGCCGCCTGGCCGGTCGAGCTGATGGACGGGCTGCGGGACGAGTGCCAGGTCGCGGGCGCCGCCGTGGTGGGCGGCGATGTCGTACGCGGTGACACCATCACCATCGCGATCACCGCGCTCGGCGACATGCGCGGTCACGAGCCGGTGACCCGTGCCGGAGCCCAGCCCGGCGACGTGGTCGCCGTGACGGGCTGGCTCGGCTGGTCCGCCGCCGGGTACGCCGTGCTGTCCCGCGGCTTCCGCTCGCCCCGCGCGTTCGTCGAGGCCCACCGCCGCCCCGAGCCGCCGTACCACGCGGGCCCCGCGGCCGCCGGGCTCGGCGCCACGGCGATGACCGACGTGAGCGACGGCCTGATCGCCGACCTCGGGCACATCGCCGAGGCCAGCAAGGTGCGCATCGACGTCCGCTCCGGCGCGCTCGACATCCCCTCGCAGATGAACGACATCGGAAAGGCCGTCGGCGTCGATCCGCTGCAGTGGGTGCTCTCCGGCGGCGAGGACCACGCCATCGTGGCGACCTTCCCGCCGGACGTGAAGCTGCCCGCCCGCTGGAAGGTGATCGGCGAGGTGCTCCATCCCTCCGCGATGCCCCAGGTGACGGTGGACGGTGCGCCCTGGACCAGCACGGGCGGCTGGGACCACTTCGGGGACATCGAGGGCGGCCGGTAGCGTCGGGCCCATGGACACACCACCCCGGGCGCTTCCCCGCGTGCTCACCGTCGCCGGTTCCGACTCCGGCGGCGGCGCCGGCATCCAGGCCGACCTGAAGACGATGCTCGCCCTCGGTGTGCACGGCATGAGCGTGCTCACCGCCGTGACCGCGCAGAACTCCCTCGGCGTACAAGGCTCTTGGGAGCTGCCCGCCGAGGCCGTGCGCGCCCAGTACCGCAGCGTCGTCGACGACATCGGCGTCCAGGCCGTCAAGACCGGCATGCTGGCGTCGGCCGAACTCGTGGAGACCGTCGCCGGACTCGTCTCGGACACGGACGCCCCGGTGGTCGTCGACCCCGTCGGCATCTCCAAGCACGGCGACTCGCTGCTGGCCGCATCCGCGCTCGACTCGGTCCGTACGAAGCTGCTGCCGGCCGCGACCGTCGCCACCCCGAACCTCGACGAGGTGGCCCAACTCACTGGCGTGCGCGTCGAATCGGAGGATGACATGCGGCGCGCGGCGGCCGCAGTCCTCGCGTACGGACCGCGCTGGGTGCTGGTCAAGGGCGGTCATCTCGGCGGCCATCTCGCCGGTCACCTCGGCGGCCATCTCGCCGGTGAGGCGGTGGACGCGGTGGATCTGCTGACGGACGGCTCGGAGGAGCACTGGCTGCGCGCCCGGCGGCTCGCCAACCGGCACACGCACGGCACCGGCTGCACCCTCGCCAGCGCGATCGCCTCACAGCTCGCGAAGGGGCAGCCCGTACCGGAGGCCGTCGCGGCGGCCAAGGAGTACGTCACCGGGGCCATCGCCGCAGGGTTCGCACTCGGCGCGGGGATCGGGCCGGTGGATCATGGATGGCGGTTCAGAGGGTCGCTCAGCTAACCGATCGGGGAGGGGCTCGGCCGTCCGGGAGCGCCAACGCGTCGGCGTCCTCGGCGAGTTCGAGGACGCCGGGCGATTCCAGGGCCAGGACGCCGGCTCGAACCAGTCGCGGGCCTCCTTCGCGCGTCCCTCAGCGGTGGCGGTACGGCCCAGGCCGATCAGCGCGGGGCCGCGCCACGGGCCGAGCGCCTCACGCAGCAGCGCGGCGGCCTTGCGGACGGTCTCCGGCCGTCAGGCTCTCGTGTCCGGCACGGGCTAGGCGCTCGAAGCGGTGTCGATCAGCGGCCACCGCGATGCGAGAGGCGCGCCCGCGGCGGATCCGCGGACGCAGCCGTGCCGACATGCGAGACGCCGGCATACGAGAAGTCGACATGCGAAAAGCCGGCCCCACCCGGAGGTGGAACCGGCTCTGCAGCAACCAGCCAGGTGGCCGCGCTAGCACTACGTCAGCGCGAGACCTTGCCGGCCTTGATGCACGAGGTGCAGACGTTGAGCCGCTTCGGCGTCCGACCGACCACGGCACGCACGCGCTGGATGTTGGGGTTCCAGCGACGGGACGTACGGCGGTGCGAGTGGGAGATGTTGTTGCCGAAGCCCGGCCCCTTGCCGCAGACGTCGCAGTTGGCAGCCACGGGTCACTCCAAAGACTTCAGATGCACTTACGGTTGAAACCCGGCATGCCGGGATCAGTGATCTGAGTGGCGTTGCCAGGGGTAATAGCCCGATTCGTATCGGGCAACCGGAGCAGCATACAACGGCTGCCTCGGTACAACGAAATTACCATGGCTGCGCCGCCCCCCCCCGGCCCGGCCCCCAGCCCGACGCCACCGCCCAGGCCCTCTTCCGGAGGGGGGCCGTCCGGGGTCTACGCTGCGTCCCAGTCCAGCTGCTCGACGAGGAGGCGCAGGTGCCGCAGGTGCCGCAGAGGTTCGACGCCGTCGCTGTGCGCGCCTGGTGCGGTCTGGCCCTGGAGGCCCTCGGACGGGCCCGCGAGGAGATCGACGCGATCAACGTCTATCCGGTCGCGGACGGTGACACCGGCACGAACCTGTATCTGACGGTCGAGTCGGCCGCCCAGGCCGTCGAGGCGGTGTTCAGGGGCCTCGAACCGCAGCAGCCCTCCACGGCCGAGGCGATGCGTGCGATGGCCCACGGTGCCCTGATCGGGGCCCGCGGGAACTCCGGCACGATCATGGCGCAGCTGCTGCGCGGTATGGCCCAGGTGCTGGCCGCAGGAAGCCCGGCTGCAGGTGCCGCGGACGGTCAGGTCCCGGAGAACCCGGAGAAACCGGGGAAGGCGGAGGGTGAGTCCTCTCACGCCAAGTCCTCTCATGCCGACGGCGCTGGTCTGCGGCTCGCGCTGAGGCGTGCGGCGGAGGCGGCGTACGAGGCCGTCGCACACCCCGTCGAGGGCACCGTGCTGACCGTGGCCTCCGCGGCGGCCGACGCGGCCGACGGTGCCGAGGGCGACTGCGCGACGGTGGCGCGAGCCGCCTACAAGGGGGCGCGGGCGGCGCTCGACGCCACTCCCGGGCAGCTGGCGGTGCTCGGGCGGGCGGGTGTGGTGGATGCGGGGGGGCGGGGCCTGGTGGCTGTCCTCGGCGCACTCGTCCAGACCTTCACGGGCGAGCCGGCGGCGTCGGCGGACACGCTGCACGCGCGCGTGGGCGGCGGGTCCTCAGCCGCGGCGAAGCACGGACGCGATGCCGGCACGCGAGTGGACGCCGGCACGCGTGTGGACGCGACGGTGGCATGCCCGGACGGTCCGGTGGACGGGGGCAGCCCGGCGTTCGAGGTGATCTACCTGCTGGAAGCCGGCGACGCGGCCGTGGCCACGCTGCGGACCCGGCTCGACGCCCTCGGTGACTCGCTCGTCGTCGTGGGCGGCGACGGCCTGTGGAACGTCCACGTACACGTCGACGATGCGGGAGCGGCCGTCGAGGCCGGCGTCGAGGCGGGGCGGCCGTACCGCATCCGCATCACGCACTTCGGGGCGGAGGACGCACACACCGCGTCCGCCGGGCAGCCGCCCCGGGAGCGGGCGCAGCGCGCCATCGTGGCCGTCGTGCCGGGAGAGGGCCTGCGGGTCCTGTACGCCGACGCGGGGGCGACGACGGTGCCGGTGCGCCCCGGCGAGCTGCCCGCGAGCGGCGAGCTCGTCGACGCCATCCGGCGCGCCCACGCGCGCGAGGTGGTGCTGCTGCCCAACGACGGCGAGCTGCGCCACACCGCGGCGGCGGCAGCGGAGCAGGCCCGCTCGGAGGGCATGCGCGTCGCGCTGATCCCCACGCGCTCCGCCGTGCAGGGCATCGCCGCGCTCGCCGTACACGAGCCGGACCGCCGCTTCGACGAGGACGTCGTCGCCATGACCTCGGCGGCCGGGGCGACCCGCTACGGCGAGGTCGCCGTCGCCGAACGGCAGTCGTGGACCATGGCCGGCATCTGCCAGGCCGGCGACGTGCTCGGCCTGATCGACGGCGATGTCGCCGTCATCGGCTCCGAGGCCGCGGCCGTCGCGGAGACGGTCCTCGACCGGATGCTGGCCGCGGGAGGCGAGATGGTCACGCTCGTCCTCGGCGACGACGTGCCCGACGCGACGGCCGACGGCCTCGAACAGCACGTACGCGAGCACTACCTGGCCGTCGACACGGTCGTGTACCGCGGCGGCCGGCAGTCGGCCCTGATGCTGATCGGCGTGGAATAGCGTCCGGCGAGCACGTCGGGCGCACGTCGGGCAAGCACGATTCCGCGGACGTCTTCGGCATTGTCAGTGCCGTGGTGTGCAATGGATCTCGTGCCCGTGCTCGAAGAATCCCTCAAGAAAGTGATCGGCCCTGCCACAGCGAAGGTGATGGCCGAGCACCTCGGCCTGCACACGGTCGGCGACCTGCTGCACCACTACCCCCGGCGGTACGCCGAGCGGGGCGAGCTGACGCGCCTCTCCGACCTCCCGCTGGACGAGCACGTCACGGTGGTCGCGCAGGTTGCGAGCGCCCGGATCATGAAGTTCAGAGGCGGCAGCGGCCAGCGGCTCGAGGTGGTCATCACCGACGGCAGCGGCCAGCTGCAGCTGGTCTTCTTCGGCAAGGGCGTGCACAAGCCCCACAAGGACCTGCAGCCCGGCACGCGCGCGATGTTCGCGGGCAAGGCCTCCGTCTTCAACCGCAGGCTGCAGCTCGCCCACCCCGCGTACCAGCTGCTGCGCGGCGGCGATGACGACGAGACCGTGGACTCGTGGGCGGGAGCGCTCATCCCGATCTACCCGGCCACGGCGAAGCTGGAGTCCTGGAAGATCGCCAAGTCGGTGGACACGGTCCTGCCCAGCGCCCGCGAAGCCGTCGATCCGCTCCCGCCCGCTCTGCGCGAGGGCCGCGGACTCGTCCCGCTCCCCGAAGCGCTCCTCAAGATCCACCGGCCGGGCACGAAGGCGGACATCGCGGACGCCCGCGCGCGCCTGAAGTGGGACGAGGCATTCGTGCTCCAGGTCGCCCTGGCCCGGCGGCGGTACGCGGACACACAGCTCCCCGCCGTCGCCCGGGGGCCCAAGCCGGACGGCCTGCTCGCCGCCTTCGACGCCCGGCTGCCCTACACGCTCACCGAGGGCCAGCAGAAGGTCTCCAAGGAGATCTTCGACGACCTGGCGACCGAGCACCCGATGCACCGCCTCCTCCAGGGCGAGGTGGGTTCCGGGAAGACGATGGTGGCGCTGCGGGCGATGCTGGCCGTCGTCGACGCGGGCGGCCAGGCCGCGATGCTCGCGCCCACGGAGGTCCTGGCCCAGCAGCACCACCGGTCGATCACCGAGATGATGGGCGAGCTGGCCGAGGGAGGGATGCTCGGCGGCGCGGAGCAGGCCACCAAGGTCGTCCTGCTCACCGGTTCCATGGGCGCGGCGTCCCGCCGTCAGGCCCTCCTCGACCTGGTCACCGGCGAGGCCGGGATCGTCATCGGCACGCACGCCCTGATCGAGGACAAGGTGCAGTTCCACGACCTCGGCCTGGTCGTGGTCGACGAGCAGCACCGCTTCGGCGTCGAGCAGCGCGACGCCCTTCGAGGCAAGGGGCACTCCCAGGGGGAAAGGCGGACGCCGCACCTCCTCGTCATGACGGCGACGCCCATCCCGCGCACGGTCGCGATGACGGTCTTCGGCGACCTGGAGACCTCGGTCCTCGACCAGCTCCCCGCGGGCCGCTCGCCGATCGCCAGCCATGTCGTGCCGGCTCAGGACAAGCCGCACTTCCTGGCCCGCGCCTGGGAGCGGGTGCGCGAGGAAGTGGAGAACGGCCACCAGGCGTACGTGGTGTGCCCGCGCATCGGCGACGAGGAGCCGGAGGCCAAGGGAAAGAAGAAGTTGCCCGAGGACGAGGCGGAGAAGCGCCCGCCGCTCGCCGTCTTGGACGTCGCCGAGCAGCTCGCCCAAGGCCCTCTGCAAGGCCTCAAGGTGGAGATCCTGCACGGCCGTATGCAGCCCGACGACAAGGACGCCGTGATGCGCCGGTTCGCCGCGGGCGAGACGGACGTGCTGGTCGCGACGACGGTCATCGAGGTCGGTGTGAACGTCCCGAACGCCACGGCCATGGTCATCATGGATGCGGACCGCTTCGGCGTCTCCCAGCTGCACCAGCTGCGCGGCCGCGTCGGCCGCGGCTCCGCCCCGGGCCTGTGCCTGCTGGTCACGGACATGCCCGAGGCCAGCGCGGCCAGGTCCCGGCTGAACGCCGTCGCGTCGACCGTGGACGGCTTCGAGCTCTCCCGTATAGACCTGGAGCAGCGCCGCGAGGGCGACGTCCTCGGCCAGGCCCAGTCCGGCGCCCGCTCCTCTCTGCGGATGCTCACCGTCATCGATGACGAGGAGATCATCGCCGAGGCCCGCGAGGAGGCGGCGGCCGTCGTCGCCCGGGACCCGGAGCTCGAGCACCTCCCCGGCCTGCGCATGGCCCTGGACGCACTGCTCGACGAGGAGCGCGAGCAGTACCTGGACAAGGGCTGACAGAGCCGCACCGGGCGAGGGCTGACAGTGGCGAGGGGTGACAGAATGGAGGCACGGGGGCTGGGAAACTGAAGGCGTGACCAACGCGCACGTACTCCGACAAGGACAGAGATGACCCGCGTGATCGCCGGCCGGGCCGGCGGACGCCGCCTCGCCGTACCGCCGGGCAACGGCACCCGCCCCACATCCGACCGCGCGCGCGAGGGCCTCTTCTCCACCTGGGAGTCGCTGCTCGGCACGCTCGACGGCGTCCGGATAGCCGATCTGTACGCCGGGTCGGGAGCCGTCGGGCTCGAGGCGCTGTCCCGCGGTGCCGCCCACGCCCTCCTCGTCGAGGCCGACGGCCGAGCCGCCCGCACGGTCCGCGAGAACGTGCGCACTCTGGGACTTCCGGGAGCAGAGGTGCATACCGGAAAGGCAGCCCACATCATCGCGGGACCCGCCCCGGCCGACCCGTACGACCTGGTCTTCCTCGACCCCCCGTACGCCGTCTCGGACGACGATCTTCGGGAGATTCTGCTCACACTCCGCACCGGGGGCTGGCTCGCCGACGACGCCGTCGTCACCGTGGAGCGCAGCACCAGGGGCGGCGAATTCAGGTGGCCGGAGGGTTTCGAAGCGATCAGGGCCCGTCGTTACGGCGAGGGCACGTTTTGGTACGGTCGCGCCGCCTCTACGTGCGAAGACGCACCATGACCGGACCGGAGAGCGAGGGACTTCAGTTGCGCCGCGCCGTTTGTCCGGGGTCGTTCGACCCCATCACCAACGGACACCTCGACATCATCGCCCGAGCCTCCAAGCTCTATGACGTGGTGCACGTCGCGGTGATGATCAACCAGTCCAAGAAAGGCCTGTTCACCATCGACGAGCGGATCGAGCTGATCCGCGAGGTCACCGCCGAGTACGGCAACGTCCAGGTCGAGTCCTTCCACGGCCTCCTCGTCGACTTCTGCAAGCAGCGCGACATCCCGGCCATCGTCAAGGGCCTGCGGGCCGTCAGCGACTTCGACTACGAGCTGCAGATGGCCCAGATGAACAACGGCCTCACCGGCGTCGAGACGCTGTTCGTCCCGACGAACCCCACCTACAGCTTCCTCTCCTCGTCGCTCGTCAAGGAGGTCGCGACCTGGGGCGGCGACGTCTCCCACCTGGTGCCGCCGGTGGTCCTGGAGGCCCTCAAGAAGCGCCTCGGCAAGGACTGAACCCAAGGCCCAGGGGCTCGCCCCAAGGATCCAACCCGAGGACCCGACCCAAGGACTGAATCCCTGACGGCACGTCACCCGGTGTCGGGCCGCGGGGGACTGCCCGTACAGTCACCTTGTCCGTCTTCAACACAGCTGTAGAGAGTGGCGAGCGCCCGGTGGACGTGCAGAAGAAGCTCGATGAGATCGTCGCGGCGGTCGGCAGCGCCCGCTCCATGCCCATGTCGGCCTCGTGCGTGATCAACCGCGCCGAGCTGCTCTCGATGCTCGAGGAAGTACGCCAGGCGCTGCCCGGCTCCCTCGCCCAGGCGCAGGAGCTCATCGGCGACCGCGAGCAGATGGTCGAGCAGGCCCGCCAGGAGGCCGAGCGGATCATCGAGAGCGCGCATGCCGAGCGCGGCTCGCTGATCTCCGACACGGAGATCGCCCGGCGCTCGCAGGCCGAGGCCGACCGCATCCTCGACGAGGCCCGCAAGGCGGCCGAGGAGATCCGCGCCGAGGCCGACGACTACGTCGACTCCAAGCTCGCCAACTTCGAGGTGGTCCTCACCAAGACCCTCGGCTCCGTCGGCCGCGGCCGCGAGAAGCTGCTGGGCACCGGGCCGGGCGTCGACGAGCAGGGCTACGAGGACGAGGACGCCCCCGAGCGCAGCCACGACCCCGAGACCCTGCGCCGCACCGCCGACGAATACGTCGACGTGAAGCTCGGCGCCTTCGAGGCGGTGCTCGCCAAGACACTGGAGGCGGTCGGCCGCGGCCGGCAGAAGCTTCACGGCCGGATCGCCACCGACGAGCTGGGCGCCCTCGGCCCCGACGGCATGGCACGCCAGCACACCAGCGACGCCGAGTACCTGGCGGACCTCGCACAGCTGGCAGACCCGGCCGAGCCGGAGCCGTTCCCGTCCGCCCCGGCGGCGGCCGCGGCGACGGCCGACGCCCACATCCCGGCCCAGCAGCCCTACGGGCAGCAGGAGGCGTACGCGTACCAGCAGGAGTCCTACGGCTACCAGCAGCAGGCGGACACATACGCGTACCAGCAGCCCTACGGGCAGCAGGACCCGTACGGCTACCAGCAGGGCTACGACCAGAGCGGGCAGCAGCCGCAGCAGGCGTATGACCCGGGACAGGGCGACGAGCAGGGATACGGCTACGGCCGGTCGCAGGGCGGGCCCGCCGCACTGGACGAGACCAGCCTCTTCGACACGAGCATGATCAGCGCGGAGCAGCTGCGCCAGTACGAGCAGGGGCGCTGAGCCCACGCCGTTCCCGAGCCGCGGGGGCCGGCGAAGTGCGGATTGGGCCGAAAGCGAAAGGTCCAGTATCCTGGCTCTTCGGTCGGGCTTGTGCTGCGCTGACTCCGCAGACCGCCCGCTATCCGGGCTGCTCGTGGGGCGGTCCTCATTCCGGTGAGGCCGCGACGGAGCGGCTCTCCCCCGACCTTCGACGATCGAAAGCAGGAACGGCTCTGAACGCCCGCCTCGACCACCGCAACCCCCTCGTGTTCGACACGCACGAGCTGGGTCGGCGTCCTGGTGCGCTCCAGCGCCTGACCCGCACCGTCGACGCCCCCAAGGACTTCGGTCTCCAGGAAGTCATTGGAGTGCCGGAAGGCGCTCCGGTGGAGCTCGAACTCCGGCTGGAGTCGGTCATGGAAGGGGTGCTCGTCACAGGGACCGCCCGTGCGCGCGCCGAGGGGGAGTGCGTAAGGTGTCTGGAGCCGCTCGAGCTGGAGCTCGAAGCGGACTTCCAGGAGATGTTCTCGTACCCTGACGCCGACGACCGGGGCCGTGTGATCGCGGAACCGGGCGACGACGCCGAGGACGACGAGGACAGGCTCTTTCTCGAGGACGGCCTGTTCGACCTCGAGCCTGTGCTGCGCGATGCGGTGGTGCTCACACTGCCGATGCAGCCGGTGTGCCAGGAAGACTGCCCGGGCCTGTGCTCCCAGTGCGGAGCGCGGCTGGCGGACGACCCGGACCACCACCACGACGCCGTCGACATCCGTTGGGCGGCACTGCAGGGACTCGCCGAGACCATTCAGGACGGCGAGAAGGACGAGATGAGCGGCGCCGAAGCGGGCGTCGACGAGAAGCAGGAGAAGTAGCCGTGGCTGTTCCGAAGCGGAAGATGTCGCGCAGCAACACGCGCCACCGCCGGTCGCAGTGGAAGGCTGCGGTCCCCACCCTGGTTGCGTGCGAGCGCTGCCACGAGCCCAAGCAGCAGCACATCGCGTGCCCCGCTTGCGGCACCTACAACAAGCGCCAGGTCCTCGAGGTCTGAGCGGCTGGTGAGAGGCGCTGTGTCCATCCCCAAGAAGGCGGATGACGCCAGGAAGAACGGTCCCCGCACCGGCGGGGGTGTCCCGGCGGACAACACGGCCTCGTCCCACACGCTTCTGGAAGGGCGGCTCGGGTACAAGCTCGAGTCCGCCCTTCTGGTGCGTGCGCTGACCCACCGTTCGTACGCATACGAGAACGGCGGCCTGCCGACGAACGAGCGGCTCGAGTTCCTCGGGGACTCGGTGCTCGGACTCGTCGTCACGGACACGCTGTACCGCACCCACCCCGACCTGCCCGAAGGCCAGCTGGCCAAGCTGCGGGCCGCGGTGGTCAACTCGCGTGCGCTGGCGGAGGTGGGCCGCGGGCTCGACCTCGGTGCCTTCATCCGGCTCGGCCGGGGCGAGGAGGGCACGGGCGGCCGGGACAAGGCATCGATCCTCGCCGACACGCTCGAAGCGGTGATCGGCGCGGTCTATCTCGACCAGGGCCTCGACGTGGCGGCGGAGCTGGTGCACCGCCTCTTCGACCCGCTGATCGAGAAGTCCTCGAACCTCGGAGCCGGCCTGGACTGGAAGACCAGTCTCCAGGAGCTCACCGCGACCGAAGGCCTCGGCGTACCCGAGTACCTGGTCACGGAGACCGGCCCCGACCACGAGAAGACCTTCACTGCTGCCGCCCGCGTCGGAGGCGTCTCGTACGGCACCGGCACCGGCCGCAGCAAGAAGGAAGCGGAGCAGCAGGCCGCGGAGTCCGCGTGGCGCGCGATTCGCGCGGCGGCGGACGAGCGGGCGAAGGCCGCGGCAGCGGCCGGCTCTGACGGGGCCCCCGACGTTACGTCGGCCCCGACGACGGCCTGAGGGACGGGGTGCCGCGAGAGCGGCGCCCCCTCCGGCGGCGCCCGGTGCCCGTTGCGCGGGTGCGGCTCCGTGCCGCGGCGCCCACCCCTGTCTGCGGGTCGGGGCCGCGCCGGGATGTACGTCCTCGGTCTGGCGCCGAACCGTACATCGTTGACGGCGCCGTACGTTTGCGCCAGCCGCTGCGGGCGCACATCCCGCCACGTCCCCTTCGGCCCGTCGGCGCCTGCGGGTTGACTGTCGTGGCGGCACGAGCCGCTGACCGTTGTGGGCAGGCGTTCCGCAGGGTGGAACGGGTGGGCACAACCCACGGCGGCGGGTGCCCTTGCGTACGGCCTAGGCACAGGTACGGGGCAGGGCCCGCGGCGGGCGCAGTGCCCGCGGAGGTACCCTGCCGAGGCGTGGGGCGGCGCCCCAGATCGTCGTCGGCAAGCCCCTCCGGAGGAGACCCGTGCCAGAGTTGCCCGAAGTAGAGGTCGTACGGCGCGGACTCGCCCGCTGGACAGCCCACCGCACCATCGCCGACGCCGAAGTCCTCCACCCCCGAGCCGTACGACGCCACATCGGCGGCCCGGACGACTTCACACACCGCCTCAAGGGTCACGTCATAGGCGCCCCGAGCCGCCGCGGCAAGTACCTGTGGCTGCCGCTCGCCGACACGAACACTTCCGTGCTCGCCCATCTCGGCATGAGCGGACAGCTGCTCGTCCAGCCGTCCGAGGCCCCGGACGAGAAGCACCTGCGGATCAGGATCCGGTTCGCCGACGACCTGGGTACCGAACTTCGGTTCGTCGACCAGCGCACCTTCGGCGGACTCTCGCTGCACGAGAACACGCTCGACGGCCTTCCGGACGTCATCGAGCACATCGCGCGAGACCCCCTGGACCCGGAGTTCGACGAGGCCGCGTTCCACATCGCACTTCGCCGCCGCCGTACGACGATCAAGCGTGCCCTGCTCGACCAGTCACTGATCAGCGGCGTCGGCAACATCTACGCGGACGAGGCGCTGTGGCGGGCGAAACTGCACTACGACCGGCCCACCGCGACCTTCACCCGACCCCGTACCGCCGAGCTCCTCGGCTATGTCCGGGATGTCATGAACGCCGCACTGGCCGTCGGAGGCACCAGCTTCGACAGCCTGTACGTCAATGTGAACGGCGAATCCGGTTACTTCGACCGGTCCCTGGACGCGTACGGGCGGGAGGGCGAGCCGTGCCGGCGCTGCGGCACCGTCATGCGCCGGCGCCCCTGGATGAACCGCTCCAGCTACTTCTGCCCGCGCTGCCAGCGGCTGCCCGTCACCAGGCGGCGTCTTCCCTAGGCGCTCCGCGCGTCCGTCCCGCGCCTCGCGTCGTAGGACGCGCGCGCCCGGAGCACCTCGTCCATCCGGCCCTCGACGAAGTGGATGAGAGCCATCAGGCGCTCGGCCACCTCGCGGCCCAGGGGCGTCAGCTCGTAGTCCACGCGCGGCGGGTTCGTGGGCTGCGCCTCGCGGTGCACCAGACCGTCCCGCTCCAGCGCGTGCAGCGTCTGCGAGAGCATCTTCTCGCTGACCCCGTCCACGCGTCGGCGAAGCTCGTTGAAGCGGAAGCTGCCCTCGTGCAGCGCACCGAGGGTGAGCGCTCCCCAGCGACCGGTGACGTGCTCGAGCGTGCCGCGCGAGGGGCACAGCTTGGAGAACACGTCGAACGCCAGGTCCCGGCCTTCCATGCCGCACTCGGCCTGCGCGATGGGTTCCATGGCGCCACCATACTCCCGGACAGCGCTCGCCACAGGGGCGCGCTATCGGAAAGTTAGCGAAGAGCTCAGAAGCCGAAGTCCTGGGTCCACCACGGGCCGCCCGACCCGAACACGGCGCCGACGCCCATCGTCTCGTACTCGCAGTTGAGGATGTTGGCGCGGTGGCCGGGGCTGTTCATCCAGGCGTCCATCACGGACTGGGCGTTGGCCTGGCCGCGGGCTATGTTCTCGCCGCCCAGGTCGGAGATGCCGGCCGCCTCGGCGCGGTCCCACGGCGTGTCGCCGTCCGGGTCGGTGTGCGAGAAGAACCCGCGCTCGGCCATGTCCTCGCTGAAATGCTCGGCGAGCGCGGCCAGCCCGCTGTCCGCGCGCACCGGGCTGCAGCCGGCCTCGGCCCGCTCCTTGTTGACGAGCGTCAGTACCAGGGCCTCGGCAGCGCTCTCGGCGGGCTGCTCACCGGAGCCGGAGGCCGGCTGCTTGGACTCGGGCTCGGCGGTGCGCGACGGGCTGGTGGTCGTGGAGTCGGAACCAGTGCCGCCCGAGCCGGTCTCCTTGGCCGACGGCTTCTCGGACGGTGTCGCCGAGGGCTTGGCCGACGACGTCGACGGGGATGCGGACGGCGACGCGGAACGTTCGGTGCCGCGGCCCGTGTTGCCCGTCTCGCGGGCGTCGGCGCTCATGCTCTCGCCGCCCTGCGGCTCCAGTTCCGACGGGGATTCCGCGGCCTCGACCCTGTCGGAGCCGCCCCCGCCGATCCGGTAGTTGTCGCCGCCGGGCAGGATGCCTGAGGCCACAGCGACAGCGCCCACGGCGACGGCCGCGGACACGCCCAGCAGCCCCGTACGGACCGGGGCCGCGGCCCGCTTCCTGCGACGGTGCGAACCCCTGGCGGAGCGGTTGACCGAGGTGCCGGTCGCGGTGTCGGCGTATGCGTCCGCGTAAAGACTCGTGCCCGCTGCGGCGCGGCCCGTGGCGGCGCGGCCGGCGGCGGAGCGTCGGTGGCGTCCCATGCCCTGGCCTTCCTCGTCCTCGCGGTCGACATGATCACCCGAATGGGTGAGGTCCAACGGGTCGGGACGCTACCCCATGACACGAGAGGGCGAAGTGTCTCCTGAGCAATTGCCCGGTTAGCGTGCACCCATGAACGAAGATGTCCGGCTCACCGCATGGGTACGCGGACGAGTACAGGGAGTGGGTTTCCGCTGGTTCACGCGGGCCAAGGCTCTGGAGATCGGCGGCCTGAGTGGTTTTGCTCTCAATCTGGGCGACGGCCGGGTCCAGGTCGTCGCCGAGGGCCGCCGGGCCGACTGCGAGCAGCTCCTCGACTGGCTGAGGAACGGCGACACACCCGGGAGAGTCGACGGGGTCACTGAGATCTGGGACACCCCGCGCGGCGGATACGACGGCTTCGCCGTTCGCTGACGCGGAACCCCGGGCCGAGGTGGCGTGACATGCTCCGGGCACCCGCGTCCGGCAGAAACGACCTGGTGGTTGCCGAGAATCGCTTGCGATGGAAGGCTCCGCAGGCAAGGATGATCTGCACGCCCTCAGGGCCCCGCAGTGAGGCAGCGCCGCATGTTCTACGGCCGCATGCCCCCGGGCTGCCCGCCGTTACGGGCGTGATCGTGTTGACCGTCAAACTTTTTGGTGAGACGCTGGAAGCCCCGCGCACCTCAGCTGTTTGGCATGTAAGAACGGCACGATTGAACTGAAGACTGTCAAGCACCGCGGGTGCGAATCCCTCACGACCCATCGACCCAACCGCTTCGGTCGGTCACTCAGTGTGGAGGACCATCCATCATGGCAAAGGCGCTTCTCGGTTACGTCGGCGGCTCCGACCCTCGACTTCTCGCCGAGATGCGACGGCTTCAGCAGCGCGTCCAGGACCTGGAGTCCGAGCTCGTACGGATCCAGGCGGAGAACGACGCGCTTGCGGCTGCCGCTTCTCACCACCACGGCGACGAGCTCCTGGAGAGCATCGACGTACCCCAGGCGGAGCCTGCGCTCACCTGACCACACCTGATGAACAAGCTGGTCAGGCTGTCCGTGTCAACCGCTTGTCAAACCTCAAGGGACGCTTCGGCGTCCCTTCGTACTGTTCGTACAGATGTCCCCCGCACACCCGACGGCTTTCTTAACGTCTGATGTGCCCTGCACCTTCATCGATGAAACCGCAAGTTCATGCAAGTTCATGGAGTGAGACGGTGCGGTTGCGGAGGGTTATGTGCCGAGGGGTTTCCCGCACGTAGCGTCGCCGCACGGGGCGCCTGGCCGAGCGTCCTGATGCAGGGGCGGTGGCGGGAGACGGGAGAGAGGTAGAGTCCAGCGGCGTGCACCTCAAGGCCCTGACCCTGCGCGGCTTCAAATCGTTCGCCTCGGCGACCACGCTGCGATTTGAGCCTGGCATCACCTGTGTCGTCGGCCCGAACGGCTCCGGCAAGTCCAATGTCGTGGACGCGCTCAGCTGGGTCATGGGCGAGCAGGGCGCCAAGTCGCTGCGCGGCGGCAAGATGGAGGACGTCATCTTCGCCGGCACCACCGGGCGGCCGCCGCTCGGCCGCGCCGAGGTGTCCCTGACCATCGACAACTCCGACGGCGCACTGCCCATCGAGTACGCCGAGGTCACCATCACGCGGATCATGTTCCGCAACGGCGGCAGCGAGTACCAGATCAACGGCGACACCTGTCGGCTGCTCGACATCCAGGAACTGCTGTCCGACTCCGGCATCGGCCGCGAGATGCACGTCATCGTCGGGCAGGGCCAGCTCGACTCCGTCCTGCACGCAGACCCGATGGGCCGCCGCGCGTTCATCGAGGAGGCCGCCGGCGTCCTCAAGCACCGCAAGCGCAAGGAGAAGGCGCTGCGGAAGCTGGACGCGATGCAGGCCAACCTCGCCCGCGTCCAGGACCTGACCGACGAACTGCGCCGCCAGCTCAAGCCCCTGGGACGGCAGGCCGCCGTCGCCCGCCGGGCCGCCGTCATCCAGGCCGACCTCCGCGACGCCCGGCTCCGTCTCCTCGCCGACGATCTCGTGCGGCTGCGCACGGCGCTGCAGGCGGAGATCGCCGACGAGGCGGCGCTCAAGGAGCGCAAGGAGGCCGCCGAGGCCGAGCTGAAGGCTGCGCTCGCGCGGGAGGCCCAGCTCGAGGACGAGGTACGCCGTCTGACGCCGCGTCTGCAGCGGGCCCAGCAGACCTGGTACGAGCTGTCGCAGCTGGCCGAGCGGGTGCGCGGCACGATCTCGCTGGCCGACGCCCGGGTCAAGAGCGCCACCTCCGTGCCCGCCGAGGAGCGCCGCGGCCGGGACCCCGAGGACATGGAGCGCGAGGCCGCCCGGATCCGCGAGCAGGAGGCGGAGCTCGAGGCCGCGCTGGAGGCGGCCGAGCGGGCGCTCGAGGACACGGTCGCCCACCGCGCGGAGCTCGAGCGCGAGTTGGCCGTCGAGGAGCGCCGCCTCAAGGACGTCGCGCGGTCCATCGCCGACCGGCGTGAAGGGCTCGCCCGGCTGAACGGCCAGGTCAACGCGGCCCGTTCGCGCGCCGCAGCGGCCCAGGCGGAGATCGACAGGCTGGCCGCGGCCCGCGATGGGGCCCAGGAGCGCGCCGTCGCAGCCCAGGAGGAGTACGAGCAGCTCAAGGCCGAGGTCGACGGGCTGGACGAGGGCGACGCGGCCCTCGCCGAGCAGCACGAGGCCGCCCGGCGGGCGCTCGCGGACGCCGAGGCCGCGCTCACCGCGGCCCGGGAGGCAGCCACCACCGCCGAACGCAAGCGTGCCGCCCTTGCCGCCCGGCATGAGGCGCTGGCGCTGGGGCTGCGGCGCAAGGACGGTACGGGGGCGCTGCTGGGGGCGAAGGACCGCCTGACAGGACTGCTCGGTCCTGCAGCGGAACTCCTGTCGGTGGCCCCTGGGTACGAGGTGGCGGTGGCGGCCGCGCTCGGTGCGGCCGCGGACGCGGTGGCCGTCGCCAATCCGTCGACAGCAGCAGAAGCGATCCGCCTGCTGCGCAAGCAGGACGCGGGCCGTGCGGCCATGCTGTTGGGCGGGGCGCCGGAACCGGTGGTCTCTGCCGCCGCACGTACGCGTGGCGGGGCTCCGGCGGGTGCCGGGCGGGCCGTGGAGGGCTGGGCGTCTGGTGCGGCGGATGCCGCATCGCCTAGTGCCGGAGCACCCGGGTCCGCGGGGCCCGACGGTGCGCCCCTCGTCGCCGACCTGATCCGCGGCCCTGGTGACCTGCTGCCCGCCGTGCGGCGGCTCGTGCGGGACATGGTCGTCGTCGGCACCCTGGACGACGCCGAGGACCTCGTCTACGCCCACCCGGAGCTGGTCGCCGTCACCGCCGAAGGGGACGTGCTCGGTGCGCACTTCGCGCACGGCGGTTCCGCAGGGGCGCCCAGCCTGCTGGAGGTGCAGGCACAGGTCGACGAGGCCGCGGCCGAGCTGGAAGAGCTCGCCGTGCGCTGCGAGGAGCTGGCCGACGAGCAGCGTCGGGCCACCGAACGGCGTACGGAGTGCGCCGCCCTCGTCGAGGAGCTCGGGGAGCGGCGGCGGGCCGCAGACCGCGAGAAGTCGTCCGTCGCGCAGCAGCTCGGCAGGCTCGCCGGGCAGGCGCGCGGGGCCGCCGGCGAGGCCGAGCGGAGCGCCGCCGCTGCCGCCAGGGCCCAGGAGGCCTTGGAGAAGGCCGTCGCGGAGGTCGAGGAACTCGCCGAACGGCTGGCCGTCGCCGAGGAGATGCCGGTCGAGGAGGAGCCCGACACCTCCGTACGCGACCGGCTCGCGGCGGACGGGGCCAACGCCCGGCAGACCGAGATGGAGGCCCGCCTCCAGGTCCGTACGCACGAGGAGCGGGTCAAGGGGCTTGCCGGACGGGCCGATTCCCTCGACCGTGCCGCCCGCGCGGAACGAGAGGCACGCGCGCGTGCCGAACAGCGTCGGGCACGGCTGCGCCACGAGGCCGCCGTGGCCGAGGCCGTGGGCTCCGGCGCGCGCCAGCTCCTCGCCCATGTCGAGGTGTCCCTCGCGCGCGCCGAGGAGGAGCGCGCCGCTGCCGAGCGTGCCAAGGCCGACCGGGAGCAGGAGCTGACCGCTGCGCGCAACACGGGCCGTGATCTCAAGGCGGAACTCGACAAGTTGACGGATTCGGTGCACCGAGGGGAGGTACTCGGGGCCGAGAAGCGGCTGCGGATCGAGCAGCTGGAGGCCAAGGCACTGGAGGAGCTCGGTGTGGAACCGGCCGGTCTTGTCGCCGAGTACGGCCCTGACCAGCTCGTGCCGCCCTCGCCCCCCGCCGAGGGCGAGGAACTGCCCGACGACCCCGAGCATCCGCGCAACCAGCCCCGGCCGTTCGTCCGCGCCGAGCAGGAGAAGCGGCTCAAGTCAGCCGAACGGGCGTACCAGCAGTTGGGAAAGGTCAACCCGCTGGCCCTCGAGGAGTTCGCCGCGCTGGAGGAACGCCACAAGTTCCTCTCCGAGCAGCTCGAGGACCTGAAGAAGACGCGTGCCGATCTACTGCAAGTGGTGAAGGAGGTCGACGAGCGCGTCGAGCAGGTCTTCACCGAGGCGTACCGGGACACGGCCCGGGAGTTCGAGGGAGTGTTCTCGCGGCTCTTCCCCGGTGGCGAAGGCCGGTTGATCCTGACCGATCCCGACAACATGCTCACCACGGGCGTCGATGTGGAGGCACGGCCTCCGGGGAAGAAGGTCAAGCGGCTGTCGCTGCTCTCCGGCGGTGAGCGCTCGCTGACGGCGGTGGCCCTGCTGGTGTCGATCTTCAAGGCGCGGCCGAGCCCGTTCTACGTGATGGACGAGGTCGAAGCCGCCCTCGACGACACGAACCTGCAGCGGCTGATCCGGATCATGCAGGAGCTGCAGGAGAGTTCGCAGCTGATCGTGATCACGCACCAGAAGCGGACGATGGAGGTCGCGGACGCGCTGTACGGCGTGTCGATGCAGGGCGACGGCGTCTCGAAGGTGATCAGTCAGCGGCTTCGCTGACCGCCGATGGCACCGCCTGACCTGCGATGTCTTGGGTCGGCCCGAGTGCTCGGCTCAGATTCCTTCAATTCTTGAAGATGTCCTCCTTTGTTGGCGTGTTCTTGGTCACAGCACCTCCCCGGTTGACTTCAAATCTTGAAGGCATACGCTCTGCAACGTTGCTTTTACCTTCAGGTGGTGGGCCGCGCAAAGTTGTGCCCCACTGGAAGGGCCTGCCCCACCCCGGCGATGCTGCCGGTGGCCCGAGGAGTACTTACGTGACCAGCGCAGAGAAGGCACCGGCATCCGGAGCCAGGGAAGCTCATCCTGAGCATCTTGCACATGTCGTCTTCATCGCGGCAGCGGCCGCGATGGGCGGCTTCCTCTTCGGTTACGACAGTGCCGTGATCAACGGCGCCGTCGAGGCTATCCGGGATCGCTACGACATCGGCTCCGCGACCCTCGCCCAAGTGATCGCGATCGCGCTGATCGGCTGCGCCATCGGTGCTGCCACGGCGGGACGGATCGCCGACCGCATCGGCCGCATTCGCTGCATGCAGATCGCGTCGATTCTCTTCACCATCAGCGCCATCGGGTCCGCCCTGCCCTTCGCCCTGTGGGACCTGGCCTTCTGGCGGATCGTGGGCGGCTTCGCCATCGGTATGGCGTCCGTCATCGGCCCCGCCTACATCGCCGAGGTCGCACCGGCCGCGTACCGCGGACGGCTCGGCTCCTTCCAGCAGGCCGCGATCGTCATCGGCATCGCCGTCTCGCAGTTGGTCAACTACGCCATCCTGAACGCCGCGGGCGGCAACCAGCGCGGTCAGCTGATGGGCCTGGAGGCCTGGCAGGTCATGCTGGGCGTCATGGTCATCCCGGCCATCCTCTACGGTCTGCTCTCCTTCGCGATCCCCGAGTCGCCGCGCTATCTGATCGAGGCGGGGCACGACGTGCGCGCTCGCAAGGTGCTCGAGGAGGTCGAGGGCAAGAACGTCGATCTCGACGCCCGCGTGGAGGAGATCAGGCTCGCCATGCACCGCGAGGTGAAGCCGAGCTTCAAGGACCTGCTCGGCGGGACCTTCTTCTTCAAGCCGATCGTCTGGATCGGTATCGGACTCTCGGTCTTCCAGCAGTTCGTCGGCATCAACGTGGCGTTCTACTACTCGGCGACGCTGTGGCAGTCGGTCGGTGTCAACCCGGCGGACTCGTTCCTGTACTCGTTCACCACGTCGATCATCAACATCGTCGGCACCGTGATCGCCATGATCTTCGTCGACAGGATCGGCCGGAAGCCGCTCGCGATCATCGGTTCCGTCGGTATGGTCGTCGGCCTCGCGCTGGAGGCCTGGGCCTTCAGTTACGACCTGGTGGACGGCAAGCTGCCGAGCACCCAGGGCTGGGTCGCCCTGGTCGCGGCCCACATGTTCGTCCTCTTCTTCGCCCTCTCCTGGGGTGTGGTCGTCTGGGTCCTGCTCGGCGAGATGTTCCCGAACCGGATCCGTGCCGCGGCGCTCGGCGTGGCCGCCTCCGCCCAGTGGATCGCCAACTGGGTGATCACCGCGACCTTCCCGTCCCTGGCCGACTGGAACCTCTCCGCGACGTACATCATCTACACGGTCTTCGCTGCGCTCTCGATCCCCTTCGTGCTCAAGTTCGTGAAGGAGACCAAGGGCAAGGCGTTGGAGGAGATGGGCTAAGTCCCCGCTGCCCCTCTCCTCGACTCCTGCGTCGCCCCGGCCCGGCCTCTGCCCGGACCGGGGCGGCGCCGCATTCCCCGGACTCTCAGTCCTTCAGGCGCGGAAGCACCTGCTCGGCGAACAGACGCAGGCTGCGCCAGCCCTCGTCAACCGGCATGCCGCCGCAGAGCGGATGCAGCACGTGGTTGTCCGCGCCCAGCTGCACGCACTCGTCCGGGGTGACGACGCGGTAGACGCCCTCGGCGCGCAGCTCCTCCACCGTCGTCGCCGCCGACCGCACGGCCGACTTGATGTCCGACGACTGCCAGGACGCGTAGGTGCGCGCCTCATGCAGGAAATGCTCGCCGTACTCGGCCCACACCCGGTCCGGATCCTCGGCGATATGCAGCAACGGCGTCTCGGCGGCGGGCATCATGCAGAACCCCTCGGTGCCGTACTCGGCGCACCGCTCCTGGTAGTACGCCTCGAGCTCCGGCAGATGCGCGCTGGGGAAGAACGGCAGCCCGAGGCGGGCGGCCCTGCGCGCGGCGGCCTGCGAGGAGCCGCCGACCAGCAGCAGCGGATGGGGCTGGTTGTACGGGCGCGGGGTGACCCGGACCGTGCGGCCGCGGAACTCGAACGGTTCGCCCGTCCACGCCTTGAGCAGCGTCTCCAGCAGCTCGTCCTGCAGCCGCCCCCGCCGCTTCCACTCGACGTCGAAGGCCGCGTACTCCTCGGGCCGGTAGCCGATCCCCACCACGGTCACCAGCCGCCCGCCGCTGAGCAGGTCCAGTACGGCGATGTCCTCCGCGAGCCGCAGCGGATCGTGCAGCGGGCCGATGACCGCCGACACCGTGACGGCGATGTGCCGTGTCGCGCCGAACACCGCGCCCGCGAAGGCGAAGGGCGACGGCAGCCAGTTGTTCGGCACGCCGTGGTGCTCCTCGGTCTGCACCGTCGTGACACCGCGCTCGTCGGCGTACGCGGCCATCTCCAGCGCGGCGCGGTAGCGGGCGCTCAGCGACGCGGGCGTGGCGGCGGGATCGACCAGATTGAAACGTACGACCGTGACGGGCATGACGACGTCCCCCTTCACCATGGGCGGGCGAGGGGACGTTAGCTGACGGTGCGTCAGATGAACAGGGGTAGGTGGAGGCGGGTAGGTGGAGGCGGTCAGACGCCGACGAGCTCGGCCTCGTCGGTCGCCCGCTCCGACGGGACCTCCACGACGGGCGCCTTCGGCAGCACCGCGTACAGCGCAGCCGCGACGACGATGGTGGCCAGCCAGCCCAGGCCGTTGCGGCCGATCCACGACGTGGCCAGCGGACCGCTGAACCAGTCGACCTTCGTGAAGAGCAGGCCCACCATGAGCGCGACGGCCCAGCCGGTCATCGCCTGCCAGGCGAAACCGCCCCGGTACCAGTAGGCGCTGGTGCGCCCGGTGTCCATGAGCGCCTCACCGTCGTACGTCCGCCTGCGCAGCATGTCGACGCCGAAGACGCCGATCCACGCGGAGAACGCCACCGCGAGCAGTGTCAGGAAGGAGATGAACGACCCCATGAAGCTCGTCGCCACGTTCATCAGCAGATAGCCGAGGACCAGGCTGATCACCGCGTTGACGCTGACCGCCCACGCGCGCGGCACCCTGACCCCGAGCGTCTGCGCGGTGAAGCCCGCCGAGTACATCGACATCGAGTTGATCAGCAGCATGCCGATCAGGGCCATCAGCAGATACGGGACCGCGATCCAGGTCGGCAGCAGCTCGCCCAGGAACGACACCGGGTCCGACGCGGACGACAGGCCGGGGACGCTGACCGCCATGACCGCACCCATCAGCACGAGCGGCAGCACGACGATGCCCGCGCCGCCGACCGCGTGCCCGACCAGCGCCTTGCCGGACGCGGTGCGCGGCAGATAGCGCGTGAAGTCCGGGGCGGACGGCGCCCAGCTGAGACCGCCGGCGGCGATCGTGCCGATACCCGCGACCATCATCGCCGTGGATCCGGCGGGCTTGCCGAAGACCTGGGACCAGTCGGTGTTCGCGACCAGATACACCAGCACCAGGACGCTGAACGCGCCGAAGAGATAGGTCGACCAGGTGCTGCAGACGTGCAGCACCCTCCGGCCCAGGCCGCTGATCAGGAACGTACCGGCGACGAACGCGACCAGCGTGACGACGGTCAGCGCCGCGCTGCTCTCGATGCCGAAGCAGATGTCGAGGACGGTGAGGATCGCATACGCGCCGGTCACGGCGTTGATCGTCTCCCAGCCCCAGCGGGCGACCCAGATCAGGGCGCCGGGGAAGAAGTTGCCGCGCTGGCCGAAGACGGCGCGCGACAGGGTCATGCCCGGGGATCCGCCGCGTGTGCCCGCGACGGATATCAGGCCGACCAGTCCGTAGCCGAGGACCGGCGAGACCGCGGCGACCACGAGGATCTGCCAGAAGTTGAGGCCGCCTGTGACGACCAGTCCGGCGCCCATGGTCAGCAGCAGGACGCTGATGTTGGCTGCCACCCAGGTGGGGAACAGCTCACGGGTCCTGGCGTGCCGCTCGGAGTGGGGGACGGGGTCGATGCCGCGGGTTTCGAGTGCGCCGTCGGAGGGGGCGGTGGTGCTCATGAAGGGGGTGTCGTACCTCTCGCTCGGCTCGGCAGGAGAGCCGGGTGGGGGAAGGCGTCATCGTACGTTAGTCCGAGTTGCACCATCAAGCGGCTTAGATCCTTGGAGGAATGTCCAACCGGCCTGCCCCGGGCACCCATGGCTGATACTGGACGCGTTATGGACATCGTCATCCTTGCTGTAGTCATCGCCGTTGTCGTGATCGGCGCGCTCGGCGGGCTCGTGGTCGGCAGCCGCAGAAGGAAGCAGCTGCCCCCGCCGCCCACCGCGCCCGAGATCACCGCCCCTCCGGCCGAGCCGCACGTCGGCGAAGAGGCCGAGACGCCGCGCGACGAACCCCGCCGCACGATCGAGGAGGTCGACCTCCCGCTCGTCGAGCCGGGGGCGTCCGCCCCTGTCGTGGTCGAGGAGCCCCCAGCCCCGGCCGCCCCCGAGATCGAGATCCCCGAGCCGACCGCGGGACGGCTGGTGCGCCTGCGTGCCCGGCTCTCCCGCTCGCAGAACGCGCTCGGCAAGGGACTGCTCACGCTGCTCTCGCGCGAGCACCTGGACGAGGACACCTGGGAGGAGATCGAGGACATTCTCCTCACCGCCGATGTGGGCGTCGCCCCCACCCAGGAGCTCGTCGAGCGGCTGCGCGAGCGCGTCAAGGTGCTCGGCACGCGTACGCCCGAGGAGCTGCGCGGCCTGCTGCGCGAGGAGCTCCTGAAGCTCGTCGGCACCGACTTCGACCGCACGGTCAACACCGAGTCCGCCCTGGACACGCCCGGCATCGTGATGGTCGTCGGCGTCAACGGCACCGGTAAGACCACGACCACCGGCAAGCTCGCGCGCGTGCTCGTCGCCGACCGCAAGTCCGTCGTGCTCGGCGCCGCGGACACCTTCCGCGCGGCCGCCGCCGACCAGCTGCAGACGTGGGGCGAGCGCGTGGGCGCCCGTACCGTGCGTGGTCCTGAGGCCGGCGACCCCGCGTCCGTCGCCTACGACGCCGTGAAGGAAGGCATCGCGGAGGGCGCCGATGTCGTGCTGATCGACACCGCGGGCCGGCTGCACACCAAGACAGGTCTGATGGACGAGCTCGGCAAGGTCAAGCGCGTCGTCGAGAAGCACGCACCGCTGGACGAGGTCCTGCTCGTCCTGGACGCCACCACCGGCCAGAACGGCCTGGTCCAGGCGCGTGTCTTCGCCGAGGTCGTCGACATCACCGGCATCGTGCTCACCAAGCTCGACGGCACGGCGAAGGGCGGCATCGTCGTCGCGGTCCAGCGGGAGCTGGGCGTGCCGGTCAAGCTCGTGGGCCTCGGCGAGGGCGCGGACGACCTGGCCCCCTTCGAGCCCGAGGCGTTCGTGGACGCGCTCATCGGCGAGTGAGCACGTTCACGACGTCACCTACGCAGAAGAAGGGCCCACCGCGTACTGCATCGCGGTGGGCCCTTCATCGTGTCCCTTGTCGGGGCCTCAGCAGGTCGGGCGAAGTCCGCTGCGGTTCGGCAGCGACCACGCCCTGAAGGGGCGGGGCTGTGACATATGCGGCTCCGCCGCGCGGGCGCGACCAGCCACGATGGTGCCGCAGACGATTGACGGCACATCGCGGCACTTGCAATCGCGGCACTCCCAGCGAAACGGCTAGACGCACAGGCGATGCGCCACGTACGCCAGCGTCCCGAGCAGCAGTCGCGCCTGCGGGGGATCGGTGGCCGAGTCGAGGGCGGGGGAGCGGAGCCAGCGGACCGGGCCGAGGCCGCCGCGGTCGGAGGGCGGTGCCGTGATGTGGGCACCGGGGCCAAGACCGTGCAGATCGAGGGCCGCGTCGTCCCAGCCCATCCGGTAGAGAAGTGCCGGGAGCTGCGCCGCGGCACCCGGGGCGACGAAGAAGTGCGCCCGGCCGTCCGGCGTCGCTGTCACCGGGCCCACCGGAATCCCCATGCGCTCCAGCCGCACGAGCGCGCGCCGGCCGGCCGCCTCGCTCACCTCGATCACGTCGAAGGCGCGCCCCACCGGCAGCATGATCGCGGCCCCGGGGTACTGGCCCCAGGCCTCCGTGACCTCGTCGAGCGTGGCCCCCGCCGGGACGGCGGAAGCGAAGTCGAGGGCGTGGGCACCGGGAGCCGGGCAGTCGGGCCTGCCGCATGAGCAGGTTCCGTCGGCCGCGCGCGCCCCGGGGACGACGTCCCATCCGCACAGGCCGGTGAACTCCGCCACCGCGGTGCACTCGGACGCCCGTCCGCGACGCCGTGAGCCGGGCCGGATCTCGCGCATCCCCCGGCTGCTGCCGATTGTGAAGCCCATGCCCCCTCCAACGGGTCCGGTCGGCCGGTGGTTACGAGACCGTCGTCCGTGACTCTCTGCTCTCGCCCTCCGCGACTCTCCGGTCATGACGGCGTCCGGCTGCACAGCGGGTGGTGCGCCAGGCCCTTTGCGCCCTGGCATGCATCGCTCCACCGCTTCCGCGCGCCTGGCGTCAAGTCAACCGTCTGTCACCTCCCTGGAGTTCATTCGAAGGGGTGGCGAATGGTGGCGATTCCTGGAAGGGCCTCGCCGGAGGGGTGATCGTAGGATTACTTTGAGTACACGAGAGCTGGGATGTACGCACTCGTGGGTATGCCAAGGGCAAGCCGGTTCCGTACGGAGGGTGACAACCGCCGGACGTGCGACCGCGAGACACGGCATCCTGGGGGCTTGCGGCACACCCGCGCAGACAAGTGACTTGAAGGATGGGGGCATTCCAGTGGGCGGCAACGGTGGACCCGGTGCGAACGCTGAGAAGCGCCCCAACGAGCTGCTGAACTCGTGGTTCGTACGCAGCGGCTGGTCGAAGGGCGAGCTGGCGCGTCAGGTGAACCGCCGCGCCCGGCAACTGGGCGCCAACCACATCTCCACCGACACCTCGCGGGTGCGCCGCTGGCTGGACGGCGAGAATCCGCGCGAGCCGATCCCGCGCATCCTCTCCGAGCTCTTCTCCGAGCGGTTCGGCTGTGTTGTCGCCGTCGAGGACCTGGGTCTGCGGGCCGCGCACCAGTCGCCCTCCGTGTCCGGTGTGGACCTGCCCTGGACGGGTCCGGGGACCGTGGCGCTGATCAGCGAGTTCTCACGCAGTGACCTGATGCTGGCGCGGCGCGGCTTCCTCGGGACCTCGCTGGCCCTGTCCGCGGGCCCCGCCCTCATCGAGCCCCTGCAGCGCTGGCTCGTGCCCGCACCCGCCTCGCCGCACGGCGAGCCCGAGGCTTCGAGGTCCGGCGCCCGCCGCGGCAACCGGCTCTCCGGGCCGGAGCTCGAACTCCTCGAGTCCACCACCGTCATGTTCCGCCAGTGGGACGCCCAGTGCGGCGGCGGCCTGCGCCGCAAGGCGGTCGTCGGCCAGTTGCACGAGGTGACGGATCTGCTGCAGGAGCCCCAGCCGGCGCCGACCACCAAGCGGCTGTTCAAGGTCGCCGCAGAGCTCGCCGAGCTGGCCGGCTGGATGAGCTATGACGTGGGCCTCCAGCCCACCGCGCAGAAGTACTTCGTCCTGGCCCTGCACGCCGCCAAGGAAGCAGGCGACAAGCCCTTCGGGTCGTTCGTCCTCTCCAGCATGAGCCGCCAGATGATCCACCTCGGCCGTCCGGACGACGCCCTGGAGCTCATCCATCTCGCGCAGTACGGAAGTCGTGACTGTGCGTCACCGCGCACCCAGGCGATGCTGTATGCGATGGAGGCGCGCGCCTACGCGAACATGGGCCAACCCGGCAAGTGCAAGCGAGCCGTCCGCATGGCCGAGGACACCTTCGCCGACGCCGTCGAGTTCGACGAGCCCGAGCCCGACTGGATCCGCTTCTTCTCCGAGGCCGAGCTCAACGCCGAGAACGCCCACTCGTACCGTGACCTCGCCTATGTGGCAGGCCGCAGCCCTGCCTACGCCTCCCTCGCCGAACCCCTCATGGCCAAGGCCGTGGAGCTCTTCGGCCAGGACACCGAGCACCAGCGGTCGTACGCACTGAATCTGATCGGCATGTCCACCGTCCACCTGCTGCGCAGGGAGCCGGAGGAGAGCGCTGTCCTGGCCGAGAAGGCCATGACCATCGCCAAGAAGGTCCGCTCGGAGCGCGTGAACACCCGCATCCGCAAGACCGTGGACACGGCCGTGCGGGACTTCGGGGACGTCGCCGAGGTCGTCGATCTGACCGAGCAGCTCGCCGTCCATCTGCCCGAGACCGCCGAGGCCGTCTGAGCAGGTCGGGCGAAGTCGGCTGCGGTTCGGCAGTGCCCTGACGGGGCGGGGAGCTGTGACGAATGCGGCTCCGCCGCGATGGGTCCCCCTGGAGCGAAGCCGAGAACTTGGGGCAGCGACCAGTCGCATCGTCCACGGGCGCCGACGTCCCTCTCGTGGGCCCGGCAGGGTGCCGTAGGTGCTTCTCGCATGCCGTGGGTGTTTCTCACACGGCCGAGGGGGTCTCTCCATCGATGGCTGCTGCCGCAGCGGGCGAGTTCTGCGTCCCTCTTCTCGAAGGTTGCGCCACGATAACGATCGGGCGGCCTGAGATCCGGCAGTTCATGTATCCGTAACACCCACATCGGCTTCGTCACTAGCGCGAAACATCGAGTGGCTTCCGTCGAAACGGCGCTGCGACAACCTCTGGCGCATAACCGGCCCACCCCTCTACCCGATAAGGCTTCGCCCGCACGGGGCCGTACTACGACGAGGAGACGCCGATGGCTTCAGCCATCACGCTTGCGGCAGACGCTCCAACGCTGTCTGCCGCCAACACCGGATTCATGCTTATCTGTTCTGCCCTGGTGATGCTCATGACACCGGGCCTGGCCTTCTTCTACGGAGGCATGGTCCGAGTCAAGAGCACCCTGAACATGCTGATGATGAGCTTCATCAGCCTGGGCATCGTCACCATCCTGTGGGTGCTGTACGGCTTCTCCCTCGCCTTCGGCACCGACTCCGGCGGAATCATCGGCTGGTCCTCCGACTACGTCGGACTCAGCGGAATCGGCCTCACCCAGCTCTGGGACGGCTACACGATTCCGATCTACGTCTTCGCCGTCTTCCAGCTGATGTTCGCGATCATCACCCCGGCGCTGATCAGCGGTGCGCTGGCCGACCGCGTGAAGTTCACCGCCTGGGCGCTGTTCGTCGCCCTGTGGGCCACGGTCGTGTACTTCCCGGTCGCGCACTGGGTCTGGGGCGCCGGCGGCTGGGCCTTCGAGCTCGGCGTCATCGACTTCGCCGGTGGTACGGCGGTCCACATCAACGCCGGTGCGGCCGCGCTCGGCGTGATCCTGGTCATCGGCAAGCGCGTCGGCTTCAAGAAGGACCCGATGCGTCCGCACAGCCTGCCGCTCGTCATGCTCGGCGCCGGTCTGCTGTGGTTCGGCTGGTTCGGATTCAACGCCGGTTCGTGGCTGGGCAACGATGACGGCGTCGGCGCGCTGATGTTCGTCAACACGCAGGTCGCCACCGCCGCCGCGATGCTCGCCTGGCTGATCTACGAGAAGATCCGCCACGGTGCGTTCACCACGCTGGGTGCCGCCTCCGGTGCGGTCGCGGGTCTGGTCGCGATCACCCCGTCCGGTGGTTCCTGCTCCCCGCTCGGTGCCATTGCCATCGGCGCCATCGCCGGTCTGCTCTGCGCCATGGCCGTCGGCCTCAAGTACAAGTTCGGCTACGACGACTCGCTCGACGTCGTGGGTGTCCACCTCGTCGGCGGTGTGGTCGGCTCCATCCTCATCGGCTTCTTCGCCACGGGCGGCGGCCAGTCCGACGTCGCGGGTCTCTTCTACGGCGGCGGCCTCGCCCAGCTGTGGAAGCAGCTGGCCGGTGTCGGTGTGGTCCTCGCGTACTCGCTCATCGCCTCCGCGATCCTTGCCTTCCTCATCGACAAGACGATCGGGATGCGGGTCTCCGAGGACGAAGAGGTGGCCGGCATCGACCAGGTCGAGCACGCCGAGACCGCGTACGACTTCAGCGGCGCCGGCGGCGGCGCGGCTTCCCGCACGGTGGCACCCGCCCCGGCCCAGGGCGTGGCGGAGAGCAAGAAGGTGGACGCATGAAGCTCATCACGGCAGTCGTCAAGCCCCACCGGCTCGACGAGATCAAGGAAGCCCTCCAGGCCTTCGGCGTCCACGGGCTGACGGTCACCGAGGCCAGCGGCTACGGTCGTCAGCGCGGGCACACCGAGGTGTACCGCGGTGCCGAGTACACGGTCGACCTGGTCCCGAAGATCCGCATCGAGGTGCTGGTCGAGGACGACGACGCAGAACAGCTGATCGACGTCGTCGTGAAGGCCGCTCGCACCGGCAAGATCGGTGACGGCAAGGTCTGGAGCATCCCGGTCGAGACGGCCGTACGGGTGCGGACGGGCGAGCGCGGACCCGACGCGCTCTGACCGCTCTGACCGAGAAGAAGAACAGGAGTCGCTGGGTGACGAGTGTGGACGTGAAGACGGAAGCGGAAGACTCGGGACCCAGCGGCTACGCGGCGGCCCGGCTGCGACTCCTCCAGGAGGAGGCGCAGTCAGGGCCGCCGCGCCGTACCGCCCTGGCCGACCTCACCGACGACTGGCTGAGCGGCCTGTTCACCGCCGCGGCGGCGGAGGTGAAGGGCGCGTCCCTCATCGCCGTCGGCGGCTACGGACGCGGTGAACTCTCCCCGCGCAGCGACCTCGACCTGCTGCTCCTGCACGACGGCGACGCGGACCCGGGTGCGGTGGCCACCCTGGCCGACCGCATCTGGTACCCCGTGTGGGACATGGGCCTCGCCCTCGACCACTCCGTCCGTACGCCCAGCGAGGCGCGCAAGACCGCGGGCGAGGACCTCAAGGTCCAGCTGGGACTGCTCGACGCGCGCCATATCGCGGGCGACCTCGGCCTCACGGCGGGCCTGCGCACCGCCGTCCTCGCCGACTGGCGCAACCAGGCGCCCAAGCGCCTCCCCGAACTCCAGGAACTGTGCGCCGAGCGCGCCGAACGCCAGGGCGAGCTCCAGTACCTCCTCGAACCGGACCTCAAGGAGGCCCGCGGCGGACTGCGCGACGCCACCGCCCTGCGCGCCGTCGCCGCCTCCTGGCTCGCCGACGCCCCGCGCGAAGGGCTCGCCGACGCCCGCCGCCGCCTCCTCGACGTACGTGACTCCCTGCACCTGACCACCGGGCGCGCCACCGACCGCCTCTCCCTCCAGGAGCAGGACCAGGTCGCCGCGGAACTCGGCCTGCTGGACGCCGACACGTTGCTCCGCCAGGTGTACGAGGCCGCACGCACCGTTTCGTATGCAAGCGACGTCACATGGCGTGAGGTGGGGCGTGTGCTGCGGTCGCGCGGCGCACGGCCCCGGCTGCGCGCCATGCTGGGCGGCGGCAGCAAGCCCACGCCCGAGAGGTCGCCGCTCGCCGAGGGCGTCGTCGAGCAGGACGGCGAGGTCGGGCTTGCCCGGACCGCGCGCCCCGAACGCGACCCCGTGCTCCCCCTGCGCGCCGCAGCCGCGGCCGCACAGGCCGGGCTGCCCATGTCCCTGCACGCGGTACGACGCCTTGCGGCCGCCGCCCGGCCGCTGCCCACCCCCTGGCCCGCCGAGGCGCGCGAACAGCTCGTGACCCTGCTCGGCGCCGGACGGCCCACCGTCGAGGTCTGGGAGGCCCTGGAGGCGGAAGGCCTGATCACGCGGCTGCTGCCGGACTGGGAGCGGGTGCGCTGCCGCCCGCAGCGCAACCCCGTGCACACCTGGACCGTCGACCGTCACCTGGTCGAGACGGCCGTGCGCGCCTCCGCCCTGACCCGCCGTGTCCACCGTCCCGACCTGTTGCTGGTCGCCGCGCTGCTGCACGACATCGGCAAGGGCTGGCCGGGCGACCACTCGGTGGCCGGCGAGATCATCGCGCGCGACGTGGCCGCGCGGATCGGCTTCGACCGCGCGGACGTCGCCGTACTCGCCACCCTGGTCCGCCACCACCTGCTGCTCATCGAGACCGCGACCCGGCGCGACCTGGAGGATCCGGCGACGGTCCGGTCCGTCGCCGAGGCGGTCGGCTCGCAGGGGACGCTCGAACTCCTGCACGCGCTGACCGAGGCGGACGCGCTGGCCACCGGGCCCGCTGCCTGGTCGTCATGGCGCGGCTCACTGGTGGCCGACCTCGTCAAACGCGTCTCGGCCGTACTCTCCGGCGACGCCCCCGAGGAGCCCGAGCCGGCGGCGCCCACGGCGGAGCAGGAACGACTCGCCATCGAGGCGTTCCGCACCGGCGGACCCGTACTCGCCCTGCGGGCGCAGACCGAACCGCAGCTCGAGACGTCCCACGCCTCCGACCCCGAGAAGCCCTCCGCCGACCCGGAGCCACTCGGCGTGGAACTGCTCATCGCGGTGCCCGACCAGCCTGGAGTGCTGCCCGCCGTGGCCGGCGTGCTCGCCATGCACCGGCTGACGGTGCGTACCGCCGAGCTCCGGGCGCTGCCCCTGCCCGACGGGGTCAAGAACGAGCCGTACGACTCGGTGCTGTTGCTCGACTGGCGCGTGGCCGCCGAGTACGGCTCGCTGCCACAGGCCGCCCGCCTGCGCGCCGACCTGGTGCGCGCACTCGACGGGTCCCTCGACATCCCGGCCCGCCTCGCCGAACGCGACGCCGCCTACCCGCGGCGTCGCGGCACGGTGGCGCCTCCGGCCCAGGTCACGGTCGCCCCGGCGGCGTCCCGGCTCGCGACCGTGATCGAGGTGCGGGCCCAGGACGCGCCCGGGCTGCTGCACCGCATCGGGCGCGCTCTGGAGGCGGCCCATGTGCGCGTGCGCAGCGCGCACGTCAGCACGCTCGGCTCCAACGCCGTGGACGCCTTCTACGTCACGGGGCCCGAGGGGGCACCGCTGCCGGGGGAGGAGGCCGCTTCGGTGGCCAGGGCACTGGAGGAGACGCTGCGCAGGTGACGGCTCGCCCGGAGTGGGCGGGCCCTCATCCGGGTGCGGCGACGTGGGCGGGCCCTCATTCGGGGTGCGCCCAGGGCCTGCTTGCTCGGTCAGGGCAAGCCTGGCTCTGGGGCGTGAGCGGTGACGGGGCGCGGCTCGGCGCCAGTGGTGGTGACGCCGTGCAGGGACGTGTCTTGGCGGCGGACCTGCCTTGGTGACGGATGTGCCTGAGCGACACGGCGTATCCCTGTCCCAGACCGCCTGACCCGGGATGTCCGCCCATCTCACCCGCATATTGACGACAAGCGAGGGTGACCAGCTTGCCGGGGCGGATACCCTGGAGGGCGACCTGCTCCCGCACCCGACCCGAGGATCCGCGACCGCCGTGTTCGATACTCTTTCCGATCGCCTCGCAGCGACTTTCAAGAACCTCCGCGGCAAGGGGCGCCTCAGTGAGGCGGATATCGACGCCACGGCGCGCGAAATCCGTATCGCGCTGCTCGAGGCGGACGTGGCCCTGCCCGTCGTCCGCTCCTTCATCAAGCAGGTCAAGGAGCGTGCCGCCGGCGCCGAGGTCTCCCAGGCCCTGAACCCCGCCCAGCAGGTCATCAAGATCGTCAACGAGGAGCTGATCGGCATCCTCGGCGGCGAGACCCGCCGTCTGCGGTTCGCCAAGCAGCCGCCGACCGTGATCATGCTCGCGGGTCTGCAGGGTGCCGGTAAGACCACGCTCGCCGGAAAGCTCGGCCGCTGGCTGAAGGGGCAGGGGCACACACCGCTGCTCGTGGCCTGTGACCTGCAGCGTCCGAACGCCGTCAACCAGCTCGCGGTCGTCGCCGAGCGCGCCGGAGTCGGCATCTACGCCCCGGAGCCGGGCAACGGCGTCGGTGACCCCGTCCAGGTCGCCAAGGACTCCATCGAGCACGCGCGCACCAAGCAGTACGACGTCGTGATCGTCGACACCGCCGGCCGCCTCGGTATCGACCAGGAGATGATGCAGCAGGCCGCGGACATCCGTGACGCGGTCTCGCCGGACGAGGTCCTGTTCATCGTCGACGCCATGATCGGTCAGGACGCGGTCAACACCGCGGAGGCCTTCCGGGACGGCGTCGGCTTCGACGGCGTGGTGCTCTCCAAGCTCGACGGTGACGCCCGCGGTGGTGCGGCGCTCTCGATCGCGCACGTCACCGGCCGCCAGATCATGTTCGCCTCCAACGGCGAGAAGCTGGACGACTTCGACGCGTTCCACCCGGACCGTATGGCGTCCCGCATCCTCGGCATGGGCGACGTGCTCACGCTGATCGAGAAGGCCGAGCAGACCTTCTCGCAGCAAGAGGCCGAGAAGATGGCCTCCAAGCTGGCGTCCGCCAAGGGCAAGGACTTCACGCTCGACGACTTCCTGGCGCAGATGGAGCAGGTCAGGAAGATGGGCAGCATCAGCAAGCTGCTCGGCATGCTGCCCGGCATGGCCCAGATCAAGGACCAGATCAACAACATCGACGAGCGGGACGTGGACCGTACCGCCGCGATCATCAAGTCCATGACGCCGGGCGAGCGGCAGGACCCGGCGATCATCAACGGCTCGCGGCGCGCCCGTATCGCCAAGGGTTCGGGCGTGGACGTCAGCGCGGTCAAGAACCTGGTCGAGCGGTTCTTCGAGGCGCGCAAGATGATGTCCCGCATGGCCCAGGGCGGCGGTATGCCGGGCATGCCCGGGATCCCGGGCATGGGTGGTGGCCCCGGCCGGCAGAAGAAGCAGGCGAAGAAGGCCAAGGGCAAGCAGCGCTCCGGCAACCCGATGAAGCGCAAGCAGCAGGAGCAGGAGGCGGCCGCACGGCGCGAGCAGACCGCGGCCCAGGGCGGCGCCTTCGGCCTGCCTGCCGGGCAGCAGGGGGCTCAGGACTTCGAGCTCCCGGACGAGTTCAAGAAGTTCATGGGCTGAGGCAAGCAGGTCCTGTCCGTACGCGTAGCCGTAGGCAGTAGGCAGTATCCGTACGCAGTAAGGGGCGTCCGCCATGGTGGACGCCCCTTACCTGTCGTACCTGTCTGTGCGGAACCGTCTGCGCGCCTGCTGGTACGCGTCCGTCCGCGCGGCAGTCGCCTGTTAGGCCGTACGCGCGATGAGGTACCGGAAGATGTTCGGCATCCATACGGTGCCGTCCGACCGCTGATGCGGATGCAGTGCTTCCGTCAGCTCCTTGTCGACCTGCACCTGGTCCGTCGCCTCGGCCGCCGCGTCGAACAGTCCGGTGGACAACAGCCCGCGCACCGCACTGTCCATGTCGGCGTATCCGAACGGGCAGGCCACCCGTCCCGAACCGTCGGGCCTCAGCCCCGCGCGCTGGGCGACCTCCTCCAGGTCGTCCCGCCGGGCGGGGCGCCAGCTTCCCGTGCTGCGCAGCGGGTCTGCGAGCTTGGTGGCGACCCGCAGCACGGAGGACGTGCTGCAGCGCTCCGGGGGACCCCATCCCGCGAGCACGACACGGGCGCCGCGCTCGGCGAGCGGAGCAGCGGCCGCCAGCAGTTCACCGAGCCCTTCGGAGTCCCCCGCCATGCAGCCGATCGGCTGGAACGCGGTGACGAGGTTGTAGGCAGGCCCGGCGGGGACGGCCGCGTCCGCGGGATCTCCGTCGATCAGCCGGGCACCGTGCCACGCGCGCGTGCCCGGTGCGGCGTCGGACACCAGCCGCTCCCGGGCGAGGTCCAGCTGCTCGGGAGACGACGAATCCACACCCGTGACCGACGCTCCCCGCCGCGCCGCCATCAGAAGGGCGAGTCCCGATCCGCAACCGAGGCCGAGGAGCCGGGTCCCCGAGCCGACCTCGAGTCGCTCGTACACCGCTTCGTAGAGCGGAACCAGCATCCGCTCCTGGATCTCCGCCCAGTCACGCGTGCGTGCACACAGGTCATGAGGGGACGTCGATTCCGAGTGGGGCTGATCGTGTCGCACGAGCGTAGATGTCATTAAGTGGCCCCAATCCACCGAGAGTTACTGCCGTGATGTGCTCCCCTGCCCCCCCGGGGCAGTGCACCCGCATCCCCCGTATGCCAGAAAACTCCGCTTCCGCCGTGGCGTCCAGGGGTTACGGGCCAATGCTTGCGTGCCACCGTCGTACGCCCCCGTGCGCCGCCGGACTGCCGCTGGTCAGCACCCCGGCGGCAAGGCCGAACTCGCCATGACGCGGGGGACCGTACGCCGTCTGGTCACCGAGGACGGGGCGGTGCCGGAAGCGGACGACACCCCCGGTACCGTCTCGATCCCGGCGGAGGCATACTGAGCCCCTCACAGCGGCGTACAACAGCGGCTGAAACGTCACTTGCGCATCGGACGGCAACTGGTTTCCCGGCGCGATGACAGCGGCTACGCGCCGGGGCGTACGCGCCACTACGTACCACCTTGGCGTGAGCTGTGAGGCTTCTCCGTAGATCAGCGCACCCGCCCTCGTCAGGACGCATCAGCGGCAACTGACGGGTACGTGCAAATTATTTGGGATGCCCCGGAATAGGAACACTGGGGCACCCCGGCTCGTTCTCACGACGTGAGCACGACACCACCTGTTCTCGCCGCAGAGCTGGCACAGGCGTGGGCCGACATTCAGCGGCACCACCCCGAGCTGCCGGATCTTGCCGAGCCCGAATCACTGATCGGGGAGTCGTCGTCCGCCTGCGGGCACGAGCTCTCCTTCGAGCGACTGCTCCACGAGGCAGTCCACGGCATCGCCGCCGCGCGAGGAATCCGCGACACCTCCCGCGCCGGCCGGTACCACAACCGCAGATTCCTCGCGATCGCCGAGGAGATGGGCCTCGACCACCCGGACGAGCCGCACCCCAGCAGCGGCTTCTCGCTGGTCACGCTCAACGCCGAGGCGAAGAGACGCTACCGCCCCACGATCGAGCGGCTGCAGCGCGCCCTGAAGGCGCACTCCGCCGCGACCGCGGGCGACACGGCGCGCAGCTTCCGGGGCCCGGCCGCCCGGCACGGCTCCTCCGGGGGCGGCGTACGCGTCAAGGCGGTGTGCGACTGCGGGCGCAATGTGCGGGTCGTCCCGTCCGTCCTGGCCCAAGCACCGATCGTCTGCGGGGGCTGCGGCAAGCCCTTCCGTATCCCCGAAGCGGTCGCCGCTGTCGCGAGCTGAACCGCTCCGGGAGCCCGTATGGCGTCGGGACGGGGCGCCATGCGGGCTGCCCTGACGGCGGCACCGGTCATACGGGCTGCCCTCGCGGCGGCACCGGTCCGGGTTCGGCCGTGTCCTTGGCGTATGGCACAATGGCTAGCTGTACTCGACAGCCGCACAGGACCCCTCTCTCCTCCGGCTGACGCGTCCATCGGGCCATCGGGTACCGCAACCCCACGCGGCATCTCGTTGTGCCCAACCACGTCAAACCAGGAGAATCCACTCCCGTGGCAGTCAAGATCAAGCTGAAGCGTCTGGGCAAGATCCGTTCGCCTCACTACCGCATCGTCGTCGCCGACTCCCGCACCCGCCGTGACGGCCGGGCCATCGAGGAGATCGGTCTGTACCACCCGGTGCAGAACCCGTCGCGCATCGAGGTCGACGCCGAGCGCGTGGCGTACTGGCTGGGTGTCGGCGCGCAGCCGACCGAGCCCGTTCTGGCCATCCTGAAGAAGACCGGCGACTGGCAGAAGTTCAAGGGCGAGCCCGCCCCGGCGCCGCTGCTCGTCGCCGAGCCGAAGGCCACGCGCCCGTCGTTCGACGCCCTGGGCGGCGAGGACGAGGCCAAGGGTGAGGCGATCACCCAGAAGAAGAAGGCTGAGAAGAAGGACGAGGCCCCGGCTGAGTCTTCTTCGTCTGAGTCGACCGAGGCCTGAGCATGCTCGAGGAGGCTCTCGAGCACCTCGTGAAGGGCATCGTCGACAACCCTGACGATGTGCAGGTGGCCTCGCGCAACCTGCGCCGCGGGCGCGTGCTCGAGGTCCGGGTCCACCCCGACGACCTCGGCAAGGTGATCGGTCGCAACGGCCGCACCGCGCGCGCCCTGCGCACCGTCGTGGGCGCCATCGGCGGCCGCGGCGTCCGCGTCGACCTGGTCGACGTCGACAACGTCCGCTGACGCAGAACGCAGCACCGGCTCGGGCCGGGGAGGGCCACTGGGCCGTCCCCGGCCCGCAGTCGTATGAGCCGCCTTCGGCTCCCCGTCGTTCCGACAGGAGATCAAGCACAGTGCAGCTGGTAGTCGCACGGATCGGCCGCGCCCACGGCATCAAGGGCGAGGTCACCGTCGAGGTACGTACCGACGAGCCGGAACTGCGGCTCGCACCCGGCGCCGTCCTGGCCACCGACCCGGCCGCCACCGGACCGCTGACCATCGAGACGGGCCGCGTCCACAGCGGCCGCCTCCTGCTGCGCTTCGAGGGCGTGACCGACCGAAACGCCGCCGAGGCACTGCGGAACACGCTCCTGATCGCCGAGGTCGACCCGGAGGAACTGCCCGAGGGCGAGGACGAGTACTACGACCACCAGCTGATCGATCTGGATGTCGTCACCAAGGACGGCGTGGAGGTCGGCCGGATCACCGAGATCTCGCACCTGCCCTCGCAGGACCTGTTCGTGGTGGAACGCCCCGACGGCACCGAGGTCTTCGTCCCGTTCGTCGAGGAGATCGTCACCGAGATCGACCTCGAGGAGCAGCGCGCGGTCATCGACCCGCCGCCCGGCCTGATCGACGACGGGGCCGAGATCGCGTCCTCCCGGGAAGAGGCGTAATGCGGCTCGACGTCGTCACGATCTTCCCCGAATACCTGGAACCGCTGAACGTCTCCCTCGTCGGCAAGGCACGCGCGCGTGGACAGCTCGACGTCCGCGTGCACGACCTCAGGCAGTGGACGTACGACCGGCACAACACGGTCGACGACACCCCGTACGGCGGCGGCCCCGGCATGGTCATGAAGACCGAGCCATGGGGCGACGCCCTCGACGAGATCCTCGCCGACGGCTACGAGACGGGCTCCCACGGACCCGTCCTCGTCGTCCCCACGCCGAGCGGGCGCCCCTTCAACCAGGAGCTCGCCGTCGAGCTCTCCGAGCGGCCCTGGCTGATCTTCACGCCCGCCCGGTACGAGGGCATCGACCGCCGCGTCATCGACGAGTACGCGACCCGCATACCCGTCTACGAGGTGTCCATCGGCGACTACGTGCTGGCCGGCGGCGAAGCGGCCGTCCTGGTCGTCACGGAGGCCGTGGCCCGGCTGCTGCCCGGCGTGCTCGGCAACGCCGAGTCCCACCGCGACGACTCGTTCGCGCCCGGCGCCATGGCCAACCTCCTCGAGGGGCCCGTCTACACCAAGCCGCCGCAGTGGCGCGGCCGCGGCATCCCGGACGTCCTGCTCAGCGGCCACCACGGCAAGATCGCGCGCTGGCGCAGGGACGAGGCGCTGCGGCGTACGACGCACAACCGGCCCGACCTGATCGAGCACTGCGAGCCGTCGGCCTTCGACAAGAAGGACCGTGAAATGCTCTCCATCCTGGGCTGGGAGCCGGACCCCGAAGGGGTGCCGCACGGGCGATTTTGGCGCAGGCCAGAGGGCGTGGAAGAATAGACCGCTGTTGTGCGTCGTCCGGCGTGCGCCCCTGCCACAGGGGGACACGACGCCCGCCCCGACGACCACGGCACTCTCACTTCCAGTAACGACTTCCCGTTGATGACCTGTGGCATCAGCGAAGAAAGCAGACGATCATGTCTCACCTGCTCGACTCCGTCGACAGCGCGTCGCTGCGCAGCGACATCCCGGCCTTCCGCCCGGGTGACACCGTCAACGTCCACGTGCGCGTCATCGAGGGCAACCGCTCCCGTGTGCAGCAGTTCAAGGGCGTTGTGATCCGTCGCCAGGGCTCCGGCGTCCGCGAGACCTTCACGGTCCGCAAGGTCTCCTTCTCCGTCGGCGTCGAGCGCACCTTCCCGGTGCACAGCCCGATCTTCGAGAAGATCGAGCTCGTCACCCGCGGTGACGTGCGTCGCGCCAAGCTGTACTACCTGCGCGACCTGCGCGGCAAGGCCGCGAAGATCAAGGAGAAGCGCGAGAGCTGAGCTCCCGCGAACAAGGCGTCATAGGACGTCACATCGGGGCCGGATACCATCTGGCCTCGATGGACACCGCAGAACAGCCGACGGAGCGCGACCGCTCCTCCCGCCCCTCCTCCGAGGAGATCTCGGAACCCGAGGGGCCGGGGGAGCGGTCGCTCTCTGCGTTGGGGCCCACTTCGCGGGGGTCCACCGCGCCGGCGGGGAGGATCACGCAGTGGCTGCCCGGCGGACGACTCACCCTGACTGTGCTGCTCTGCCTGGTCTTTCTGCTGCTGTTCAGCCGGTTTGTGATGCAGCCGTTCCAGATTCCGAGCAGCTCCATGGAACCCGCGTTCCGGGTCGGGGACCGCGTACTGGTCAACAAGTTGGCGTACCGTTTCGGTGCTGAGCCGCTCCGCGGTGACGTCGTGGTGTTCGACGGCACCGGGTACTTCGGCGACGCCGACTACATCAAGCGGGTCGTGGGCGTAGGGGGAGACCATGTGGTCTGCTGCGACAGGCAGGGGAGGATCGAGGTGAACGACCGGTCGGTGGACGAGACCTACCTCTATCCGGGAGACACCCCCTCGCAGGTCACATTCGACGTCGTCGTGCCCGACGGCAGACTTTTCGTGCTCGGCGACCACCGCAGCGACTCCAGGGACTCCCGCGACCACCTCGGGTCGCCCGGCGGCGGCATGATCCCCGTCGACGATGTGATCGGAAGAGCCGACTGGATCGGCTGGCCCATCGACCACTGGACGTCCCTCCACCGTCCGGACGACTACGCGCGCGTGCCCGCCCCCGGCGGTGCGCATGGGTAGCCGCGGACGCCCCCGCGCCGGCCACCGCGCCGACACCAGGTTGCCCACCGGGTCCCGGCCCACCAGCGGCCCCGTACTGCCCGGCCGTGCCGAACGCCGCAAGCTGGCACGCAAGGTCAAGCGGCGCCGGCAGCGTTCGGCGCTGAAGGAGATCCCTCTCCTCGTCGGTGTCGCCCTGCTGATAGCCCTCGTCCTGAAGACCTTCCTCGTGCAGGCCTTCGTGATCCCGTCGGGCTCCATGGAGCAGACGATCAAGATCGGCGACCGGGTCCTCGTGGACAAGCTGACCCCGTGGTTCGGCGCGAAGCCGGAGCGCGGTGACGTCGTCGTGTTCAAGGACCCCGGGAAGTGGCTCGAGCAGGAGCAGAACCAGCCCGCGGACGATCCCGTGGGGGTCAAGCAGATCAAGCAGGGGCTGACCTTCATCGGCCTGCTGCCCTCCGCGGACGAGCGGGACCTGATCAAGCGCGTCATCGCGGTCGGCGGAGACACGGTGAAGTGCTGCGACGAGCAAGGGCGGGTCACCGTCAACGGTGTCCCGCTGAACGAGCCGTACGTCCACCCGGGCAACAAGCCGTCGACGCTGCCGTTCGAGGTGACGGTTCCCCAGGGGCGGCTATGGGTGATGGGCGACCATCGTGCGAACTCCGCCGACTCCCGCTACCACCGCGACGAGGCCTTCAGCGGAACCGTGTCCGAGGACGAGGTGGTCGGCCGGGCGCTCGTCATCGCGTGGCCGGTGAGCCACTGGAGCACACTGGAAGAGCCGGAGACGTACGCGTCCGTGCCCGACGCGAGCAGCGGATCGACCACCGCGCTCGAGCCGTCGCATAGGCTGGCCTCCGCGGATCTCAACGGATTGATCCCGCTCCCGAGCCCTGCGGAACTCCCGCTCGTTATGGGAGTGGTGGGCCTGCGTCGTACGGGACGCTGGCTGCGGCACGGAGTGAGGAGTGGATGTGGGGGATTTGGCGGTCGGCGCACGGTCCGGACACGACGGCCCCGAGGATCAGCCAGGGCGTCCCGGTCGTCCGGGTGCGGCAGACGGCGTGATCCCCGGGAGTGACACCGGCAGCGGTGGCACGGGCGACGGCGACGGTGGGAACGGCGGCGAGGGCGGGGGCGGCGGTCGCCCCGGCGGCTCGGGCCGGCACGGCAGGCAGCCGAAGAAGCCGCGGTCCTTCTGGAAGGAGCTCCCGCTCCTCATCGGCATCGCGCTGGTGCTCGCGCTGCTGATCAAGACCTTCCTGGTGCAGGCGTTCTCGATCCCCTCGGACTCCATGCAGAACACGCTGCAGCGGGGCGACCGGGTGCTGGTCGACAAGCTGACCCCGTGGTTCGGTGCGGAGCCGGAGCGCGGCGAGGTCGTCGTCTTCCACGACCCGGACAACTGGCTGGCGGGCGAGCCGATGGTCACGCCGAACCCGGTGCAGAAGTTCCTCAGCTGGATCGGCCTGATGCCGTCCGCCGAGGAGAAGGACCTCATCAAGCGGGTCATCGCCGTGGGCGGCGACACCGTCGAGTGCGAGGGCACGGGGCCGCTCAAGGTCAACGGCAAGGCGCTTAACGAGCCGTACGTCTACCCCAGCAACACCCCGTGCAGCATGGACGACCAGGGCGGCCAGTTCAAGATCACGGTACCCAAGGGCAAAATCTGGGTCATGGGTGACCACCGGCAGAACTCGCTGGATTCCCGGTACCACCAGAACGACTCCAGTGGCGGAGCCGTCCCCGTGGACAACGTCGTGGGCCGTGCCGTCGTGGTCGCCTGGCCGCCCGCCCGCTGGGCCACGCTGCCGGTTCCGGACACCTTCGACCAGCCGGGTCTGAGCGCCGCCCTGGGCGCGGCTCCCGCGGCTCTGGGTCTCGCGGGCGCCGTGCCGCTGGTGATGTGGCGGCGGAGGCGGGTTGTGTCCGGTAACTCCGGGGTTTCTGGCGTGGGTACCGCCGGGTAGGGTGCCGTCCCAGATCACCGATCTTCCGCGGCCCGGACGCCGTGCCGCGAGGTCGAGTCTCCGACTTGGGGGAGCACTGGGATGAGCAGGACACGTCGTACAGGCGAGGGCCACGGGAGGCTCGGCAGCGTGCTGTCGGGGCTGGCCGTGGCCCTCGGCTGTGTGCTCTTCCTCGGAGGGTTCGCCTGGGGCGCGATCGTGTACCAGCCGTACACCGTGCCGACCGACTCGATGTCTCCCACGATCGACGCCGGTGACCGTGTGCTGGCGCAGCGCATCGACGGCGGCCAGGTACGGCGCGGTGACGTCGTCGTCTTCAGCCAGCAGTCCTGGGGCGATCTGCCCATGGTCAAGAGAGTGGTGGCGGTGGGCGGCGACAAGATCGCCTGCTGCACCGACGGCAAGCTGACGGTCAACGGCAAGGAGATCGACGAGCCGTATCTCGCCAAGGGCACCCAGGCGGCAATGAATGGCATTCCGGCCATCACGGTGCCGAAGGGGCGGCTCTTCCTGCTCGGCGACGAGCGCAGCGGCTCGCTGGACTCGACGGCCCACCTGCAGGAGGCGGGCAACGGATCCGTGCCGCGGAGCGCCGTGGCGGCCCGCGTCGACGCCGTGGCCTGGCCCCTCGACGGCATGCTCGCCCGGCCCACCGGCTTCGAGGCGCTGACCGGCGGCATCTCCCAGCCCGGTCCGCTGCGGCTCATGGTCGCCGCGGTGGTGGCGGGGGCCGTGCTCGTCCTGGGCGGGGCCGCGTACGGGCCGGTGGCCGCTTGGCTCGGGCGTGGTCGTGGCCGCAGTGGTGCCGGGCGGAGGGAGCCGGTGCGTGTCCGCTGAGGTGAGGCCCGGATCTGGCGTCGACGGGTCGGAAGGCGGTGGCCCGGGCGGTGGTGGTCCGTACGGCTCTGGTCCGTTCGGCTCCGGGCCGTCGGCCAGCGCGGCGCCGGAGGCCGGGCCGACGGACCGCGGCGGTCTCGGAGAGCCGGTCCTGGACTGTGGCGGCGGGGCGCGGGATGCGGGCTCGGCCATGGCTGCCGGGGCGGACGGGCCGGTCACGACCGGTGCGGACGGGCTGGTCACGTCCGGTGTGGCCGGGCTCGGGGAGCCGCGGCCGTTGCGGAAGGTGGCCCGCGTCGTGCTGCTCGACCCGCAGGACCGCATCCTCCTGCTGCACGGTCATGAGCCGGATGATCCGGCGGACGACTGGTGGTTCACACCCGGCGGCGGCGTGGAGGGTGACGAGACCCGCGAGCAGGCCGCACTGCGCGAGCTCGCGGAGGAGACTGGCATCACGGAGGTCGAGCTAGGGCCGGTGCTGTGGCGGCGGACCTGCTCCTTCCCCTTCGCCGGGCAGCGCTGGAACCAGGACGAGTGGTACTACCTGGGTCGTACGACGCAGACGGCGACCGCGGCGGCCGGGCTCACGGAGCTGGAGCGGCGCAGCGTCGCCGGAGCCCGTTGGTGGACGTGCCAGGAACTGACCGAGGCACATGAGACGGTGTATCCGACCAAGCTCGCCGGGCTGCTCCGCAGGCTGCTCGACGAGGGTCCTCCTGACCGGCCCGAGGTTCTGGACACCGAAATCGTCTAGGGGCCCGCGTGGCTGGTGGACAATAGGGGGACTGCACGGCTGAAGGGGAACATGCCATGAGCGCCGAGGACCTCGAGAAGTACGAGACCGAGATGGAGCTGAAGCTCTACCGGGAGTACCGCGATGTCGTCGGTCTGTTCAAATACGTGATCGAGACCGAACGGCGCTTCTACCTCACCAACGACTACGAAATGCAGGTGCACTCCGTCCAGGGAGAGGTGTTCTTCGAGGTGTCCATGGCGGACGCCTGGGTGTGGGACATGTACCGGCCTGCCCGCTTCGTCAAGCAGGTTCGGGTACTCACGTTCAAGGACGTCAACATCGAGGAGCTGAACAAGAGCGACCTGGAACTCCCCGGCGGCTGAGGAGGCTGAGGCCTGTGGTTCCGGCCGAGGAAGGTCCCTCGAGCGGGTGACGGAGTTTTCCACAACCGCTGGGTTGTCCACCAAGATCCAATAGATGACGGCGGATGCGTGACGGTTGGCGCCGGAGGTGGTGCCGACATGAACGCACGGAGCGCACTCGGCAGGTACGGCGAGGATCTGGCAGCACGGCGGTTGTCCGAGGCCGGGATGACGGTCCTGGAGCGCAACTGGCGCTGCGGCAGGACAGGCGAGATCGACATCGTGGCCAGGGACGGTGATGTTCTGGTCGTCTGCGAGGTGAAGACTCGCAGAGCAGGGTGCTTCGAGCATCCGATGGCGGCCGTGACGCCGGTGAAGGCCGAGCGGCTCCGCGGGCTCGCCGAGCGATGGATCCAGGCCCACGGGGGCGCGCCGCCCGGGGGTGTGCGCATCGATCTCGTCGGGGTCGTGCTGCCCGGACGTGGCGCCGCGGTGGTCGAGCATGTGCGGGGGGCGGCCTGATGGGGTTCGCGCGTACGTGTTCCGTGGCGCTGGTCGGCGTCGAGGGCGTGGTCGTCGAGGTGCAGGCCGATCTGGAGCCGGGCGTGGCCGCGTTCACCTTGGTGGGCCTGCCCGACAAGAGCCTCTCCGAGAGCCGGGACCGGGTTCGGGCCGCGGTGGTCAACTCCGGCGCGGAGTGGCCGCAGAAGAAGCTCACGGTGGGCCTGAGCCCGGCGTCGGTCCCCAAGGGCGGCAGCGGCTTCGACCTGGCCGTCGCCTGCGCCGTCCTGGGGGCCGCTGAACGGATCGATCCACGGGTGCTCTCCGACATCGTCATGATCGGCGAGCTGGGTCTGGACGGCCGGGTCCGGCCGGTTCGGGGCGTCCTGCCGGCCGTGCTGGCGGCGGCCGACGCGGGCTACGAACAGGTGGTCGTCCCGGAGTGCACGGCGGCGGAGGCCATGCTGGTGCCCGGTGTCTCGGTCCTGGGCGTGCGGAGTCTTCGGCAGCTGATCGCGGTGCTGACCGACGAGCCGGTGCCGGAGGAGGAGCCGGACGAGGAAGGGCGCCCCGACCCCCTGCTGGCCGGCCTCTGCATGCCCGGAGCGGGCCTGGGGACGGGGCTGAGCGGCATCGGGAGCGTTGATCAGGATCACGGTCACGATCTCGCGGATGTGGTCGGACAGCTGCCGGCGCGTACGGCGATGGAAGTTGCCGCCGCGGGCGGGCACCACGTCTTCCTGCAAGGCCCGCCGGGAGCCGGCAAGACGATGCTGGCGGAGCGGATGTCGGCCATCCTTCCGCGCCTGAGCAAGGAGGAGTCCCTGGAGGTCACGGCGGTCCACTCGGTCGCCGGCATGCTGCCTCCCGGCAAGCCCATGGTGGACAGCCCGCCGTACTGCGCTCCGCACCACTCGGCGACCATGCAGTCACTGGTCGGCGGCGGCCAGGGAGTGGCCCGTCCCGGCGCCGTGTCGCTCGCCCATCGCGGCGTGCTCTTCCTGGACGAGGCCCCCGAATTCAGCAGCCACGCCTTGGATGCCCTGCGGCAGCCGCTGGAATCGGGCCATGTGGTGATCGCGCGCAGCGCGGGCGTGGTGCGGCTGCCGGCCAAGTTCCTGATGGTGCTGGCCGCCAACCCCTGCCCCTGCGGCAGATACACGGTGGCGGGGGACGCGTGCGACTGCCCGCCCTCGGTCATCCGCCGCTATCAGGCCCGGCTCTCCGGTCCCCTGCTCGACCGGGTCGATCTGAGGGTGCAGGTCGAGCGCGTGACCCGCTCCGAGCTGACGGCAGGTGAGGCACGGGGCGAGTCGACCCGCACCGTCGCGGATCGGGTGTGTGCCGCACGGGAGCGCTCGGCCGCGAGACTTGCCGGCACTCCCTGGCGCACGAACGGCGAAGTGCCCGGGCACGAGCTGCGCCGCAGGTGGCGGGCCCTGCCCGGGGCGATGGCGGAGGCCGAGCGCGATCTCGAGCGCGGACTGCTGACAGCCCGCGGCCTCGACCGAGTCCTCAGGGTCGCCTGGACCGTCGCGGACCTGGCCGGACACGACTGTCCCGATGCCGGCGACGTGGCCCTGGCACTGCAGCTGCGCACCGGGATCCAGCGGGGAGTACCGATGGCGATCGGCGCATCGCGATGACCGGGGGCTGCGGCGCGGTGACGGACGAGGAGCGGCTGGCGAGAGTCACCCTGACCCGGATCATCGAGCCGGGGGACGAGACGGGAGGCAGGTGGCTGCGGGAGTTGGGGGCCGTGCGCGTGGCGCAGCGCATCGTCGGGGGCGGGGAGCCGCTGCCCGGCGTGTCCCCGAAGCACTGGGCGGGGCTGCGGTCGCGGGCGGTCCACGCGTCCCCGGAGCGGGACCTGGCCGTGGCGCGGGACTCGGGCGCACGGTTCGTCTGCCCTGGGGACGTGGAGTGGCCGGCGCAGCTGGACGACCTGGGCGACACACGGCCGATCGGGCTGTGGGTGCGAGGTCGGGCCTCGCTGCGGATATGGGCGGTGCGCTCCGTCGCGGTCGTGGGAGCCCGTGCCTGCACCGCGTATGGCGCGCACATGGCCGGGAGCCTGGGCGCCGGACTCGCCGAGCGCGGCTGGGTCGTGGTGTCCGGCGGCGCCTACGGAGTCGACGGTGCCGCACACCGAGGGGCGCTCGGGGCGGGCGGGGCGACCGTCGCGGTGCTGGCGAGCGGGGTCGACCGACCCTACCCGCGCGGCCACACCCAGTTGATCGAGCGCATCGCGGAACAGGGACTGGTCGTGGGGGAGTTGCCGCCCGGCGACCATCCGACGCCCAGCAGATTCATCCTCCGCAACAGGGTGATCGCCGCGCTCACCCGGGGCACCGTCGTCGTGGAGGCGGCGTACCGCAGCGGTGCGCTCGTGACCGCGCGCAGTGCCCAGCGCATGGGCCGCCCGACCATGGGGGTGCCCGGTCCCGCCACCAGCGGACTCTCTTCCGGGGTGCATGAGCTGCTCCGCGGGGAGGCAGTCCTCGTCACGGACGCCGCAGAAGTGATCGAGCTCGTCGGGGACATCGGTGAGCTGGCTCCAGAGCGGCGCGGACCGGTGCTGCCGCGCGACCTGCTCGATCCCGACGCGGCACGGGTGCTGTCCGCGCTGCCGGCCCGGCAGGCCGCGGCCGTAGGAGACATCGCCCGGGGCGCGGGCACGAGCGTGGATGACGCAGTCGCCAGGTTGTACGAACTCAGGTCACTGGGGTTCGTCGAACGACACGGCGATCGCTGGCAGTTGACACGCCAGGCGGCCGTGTCGGTCTCTCCGAATCACACTTTTTTGTGACGGAGCGTGCCCTGGTTGTCCCGTGTCCACTGGATGCCCTTGGGTTTTACCGAAGTTGGCCTTCCGTGGCGGTCACGCAGAGCTACGGGCGTGACTCTGCGGGACGCCTAGCGGAACGTTCCTGCGTGCGGGGGATCTCTTGGCCTTCGCGCACCGCGACACCCCAGTCACGCTACGCTCACGAGGATTCCGGCTCAGGACTCCGATTCAGACAGTCACTTGAGAATCGGGCCGGCACAGCCCGGCCCCCAGTTCACGGCAGAACGGCACAAGGCGACGAATGCCCCAGCACACCTCCGGGTCTGACCGGGCGGCAGTTCCCACCGCTGCCCGCGGCAGCGTGCGGCCTCCCGCTCCCTCGTCGCTCGACGAGCTGTGGAGGTCGTACAAGGCGACGGGCGACGAGCGGTTGCGGGAGCAGCTGATCCTGCACTACTCGCCGCTGGTGAAGTACGTCGCCGGCCGGGTCAGCGTCGGGCTGCCGCCGAACGTGGAGCAGGCGGACTTCGTCTCGTCGGGGGTCTTCGGGCTGATCGACGCGATCGAGAAGTTCGACATCGACCGCGAGATCAAGTTCGAGACGTATGCGATCACGCGCATCCGCGGCGCCATGATCGACGAGCTGCGGGCTCTGGACTGGATTCCGCGGTCCGTCCGGCAGAAGGCGCGGAACGTCGAGCGGGCCTACGCCACGCTCGAGGCGCAGCTGCGGCGGACGCCGTCGGAGACCGAGGTGGCCACCGAGATGGGTATCGCGGTGGAGGAACTGCACGCGGTTTTCAGTCAATTGTCGCTGGCGAACGTGGTGGCCCTGGAGGAGCTGCTGCACGTGGGCGGCGAGGGCGGCGACCGCCTGAGCCTCATGGACACGCTCGAGGACACCGCGGCCGACAACCCGGTGGAGGTGGCCGAGGACCGTGAGCTGCGGAGATTCCTCGCGCGAGCCATCAACACACTGCCGGAACGCGAGAAGACCGTGGTGACCCTCTACTACTACGAGGGCCTCACTCTGGCCGAGATCGGCAATGTGCTCGGCGTGACGGAGAGCCGGGTGAGCCAGATCCACACGAAGTCCGTCCTCCAGCTGAGAGCGAAGCTGGCCAGCTTCGGGCGCTGACGGCACGGTGCGGGGAACGCGGGCCGTGCAGAACGCGGACCGTCTGCACGGGATCCGTCCGACGACTGAGATGGTGACGCTGGACCAGACCGCTGAGGCGTACCGAGGCCACGTCTTCGGTGTCTGCGTGCTGTTGTCTCCCCTGGCCTGGGCGGCGTCCGTACAGTGGAGGCGTGCCAAGGATTCGAGCGGCCTCTGTGGCCGAGCACCGGTCGATGCAGCGCAGCGCCCTGCTGGACGCCGCGCGGTCCCTTCTGTCCGAGGGCGGTACGGAGGCTCTGACCTTCCCCGCCCTGGCCGAGCGCACAGGCCTGGCGAGGTCGTCCGTCTACGAGTACTTCCGCTCCCGCGCCGCAGTCGTCGAAGAGCTCTGCGCGGTCGACTTCCCCGTGTGGGCGGCCGAGGTCGAGTCCGCGATGAAGCAGGCCGACACGCCCGAGGGAAAGGTCGAGGCGTATGTCCGGACGCAGCTTGCGCTGGTCGGGGACATGCGGCACCGAGCCGTCGTCGCCATCTCCGCGAGCGAGCTCGACGCGGGCGCCCGCGACAAGATCCGTGCTGCCCACGGAGGGCTCGTCGCCATGATCGTCGAGGCGCTCGGCCACATGGGGCACGCGGAGCCGCGCCTTGCCGCGATGCTGCTTCAGGGCATCGTCGATGCCGCGGTGCGCCGGATCGAGCTCGGTGTGGCGGAGAGCCCCGCTGCGATCACCGAGGCGGCGGTGGGGATGGCGCTGCACGGTGTCCACGGCGGTGTCCAAGGCTGACCTTGCCCGGGGATCGGGGCGGGGCCGGGCCGGCCCACGGTGCCTGGTGCCTGCTCGAGTGCGGCTCGCTCACTGTGCACCGGTGGGCAGCGGAACCCCCACCACCGGCAGCAGCCGCGACGGACCCTTGTGCAGCAGCCACGGCGGCAGCAGCGACAGCGGATTCAGGTAGACCTCCCCCCTCAGCAGCCCCCAGTGGAGGCACGCCGTGCCCGGGCAGTGGGAGCCGCCTGGCTCCAGGGTGCCGATGATCTGGCCTGCCGCCACCTCATCGCCCTTCTCGACCTCCGCCCTCACGGGTTCGTAGGTCGTGCGCAAGGGCGGGTCGCCGGTGCCGTCCAGCTCCACGGCGATCACTCCGCGGCCCGCCACCCGGCCCGCGAACGAGACCCGGCCGGGTGCGACGGCCCGCACCGGCGCCCCGGCGGCAGCGGCGAGGTCGACACCCCGGTGACCCGGGCCGTACTCCGTCGCAGGGGGTTCCCAGCCGCGTACCACCACAGGGCGCACGCCCACCGGCCACAGTGCCGCCACGGCGGGTACCGGCTCGGAGGGCCCGGCGCGCCCCCGAGCCCCCGCAGCTTCCTGGACCCCGCGCGCCGCCTCCGCGGTGCCGGGCGCGGCGGCCGCCGACGCCGTCGCGGACACCGTCCCGGGCGCCGCAGCGGCGCCCAGCAGAACCACCACCGCGGCGGCCAGCAGCACCGCCACGGCCATCCACATCCTGCTTGTCCATCGCATGCGAGAACCGTGTCGCAGCCCCGGGTTTCCCGGGGATCATGGCCAGGATCTGTGGACTACCGGCCGGTTGTGGACAGCGGCGTCACCCGGTGCCTCCACGGTCCCGTACACTTCTGGTGGCGATCCGGGTCACCGGGTCGACTTCGCACGCCCCGACACCTGGCCCCTCCGTCACAAGAGGAAAGCCGGTGTCAGCGCCCCTCGGTCCTTCGCGGCACGGCGCACAGCGGGCGTCAGGCGCGAGTGCCGTCCGGCACCCGCGGCACAACCGAGAACCTCAAGGAGTACGGCCATGGCCGTCGTCACGATGCGGGAGCTGCTGGAGAGCGGCGTCCACTTCGGTCACCAGACCCGCCGTTGGAACCCGAAGATGAAGCGCTTCATCTTCACCGAGCGCAACGGCATCTACATCATCGACCTGCTCCAGTCGCTGTCGTACATCGACCGCGCCTACGAGTTCGTCAAGGAGACCGTCGCCCACGGCGGCACGGTCATGTTCGTCGGCACGAAGAAGCAGGCGCAGGAGGCCATCGCCGAGCAGGCCACCCGCGTCGGCATGCCCTACGTCAACCAGCGCTGGCTGGGCGGCATGCTCACCAACTTCTCGACCGTCTACAAGCGTCTGCAGCGCCTCAAGGAGCTCGAGCAGATCGACTTCGAGGACGTCGCGGCTTCCGGTCTGACCAAGAAGGAGCTTCTCGTGCTCTCGCGCGAGAAGGCCAAGCTGGAGAAGACCCTCGGCGGTATCCGCGAGATGCAGAAGGTGCCCAGCGCCGTCTGGATCGTGGACACCAAGAAGGAGCACATCGCGGTCGGTGAGGCCCGGAAGCTCAACATCCCGGTCGTCGCCATCCTCGACACCAACTGCGACCCGGACGAGGTCGACTACAAGATCCCGGGCAACGACGACGCGATCCGCTCCGTCACCCTGCTCACCCGCGTGATCGCCGACGCCGTCGCCGAGGGCCTCATCGCCCGCTCCGGCGCCGCCGAGGCCAAGGGCGAGAAGGCCGCGGGCGAGCCGCTCGCCGAGTGGGAGCGCGACCTGCTCGAGGGCGAGAAGAAGGCCGACGAGACTCCGGCGGCCGAGGCTCCGGCCGCCGAGGCCGAGAAGCCGGCCGAGGCCGAGGCCGAGGCCGCTGCCGAGGCTCCGGCCGCGGACGCCGAGCAGGCCTGACCCCAGGTTCGGTTGCTGACGGTGGGAGCGGCGATACACAGTCCGCTCCCGCCGTTCACCCGTAGATCAGCGGCGAGTCACGGATCTGCACACGCGTGGAGACCGCGGCACCGTAGAAACCCGTAGAACCCGCAGATCTTCGATCTTCCAGACTTCGAGAAAGATTCACAGACTCATGGCGAACTACACCGCCGCCGACGTCAAGAAGCTCCGTGAGCTCACCGGCGCCGGCATGATGGACTGCAAGAAGGCGCTGGACGAGGCCGAGGGCAACGTCGACAAGGCCGTCGAGCTCCTCCGCGTCAAGGGCCAGAAGGGCGTCGCCAAGCGCGAGGGTCGCTCCGCCGAGAACGGCGCCGTCGTCTCCCTCATCGCCGACGACAACACCTCCGGTGTCATCGTCGAGCTGAAGTGCGAGACCGACTTCGTCGCCAAGGGCGAGAAGTTCCAGGCCGTCGCGAACGCTCTGGCCGCCCACGTGGCCAAGACCAACCCGGCCGACATCGAGGCGCTGCTCGCCTCCGAGATCGAGCCCGGCAAGACCGTTCAGGCGTTCGTCGACGAGGCCAACGCCAACCTGGGCGAGAAGATCGTCCTGGACCGCTTCGCGCAGTTCTCCGGCGGCTACGTCACGGCGTACATGCACCGCACGATGCCGGACCTCCCGCCGCAGATCGGTGTCCTCGTCGAGCTCGACAAGGAGAACGCCGAGGTCGCCAAGGGCGTCGCGCAGCACATCGCCGCCTTCGCGCCGAAGTACCTCTCCCGTGAGGACGTCCCGGCCGAGGTCGTCGAGACCGAGCGCCGCGTCGCCGAGGAGACCACCCGCGCGGAGGGCAAGCCCGAGGCCGCCCTGCCGAAGATCGTCGAGGGTCGCGTCAACGGCTTCTTCAAGGAGGCCACCCTCCTGGGCCAGCCGTACGCGCTCGACGACAAGAAGTCCGTCCAGCAGATCCTGAACGAGGCCGGTGTCACCCTGAAGCGCTTCTCGCGCATCAAGGTCGGCATCTGAGTCCGTACCGCGATCGACGGAAGACCCCGCTAGGGTCGACAGCAGTCGTCCGCGTACGCCACGCGCGCGTGCGCGACGGGCGACGGCAGAGCTGACGAGGAGGCCATTGCCGAGCATGGGATGCGAACACCCCACCGGCAATGGCCTTCTTGGTATGTGTGACACGTAAAAGAGGCGAGATCTCCATGACCACCAGGGCCGACAAGGGCGAGAAGAGCGACGACGGCAAAGTGCCCGGCCGTTTTCTGCTGAAGCTTTCCGGCGAGGCGTTCGCCGGCGGCGGGGGACTGGGCGTCGACCCCGATGTGGTGCACAAAATGGCCCGGGAGATCGCGGCCGTCGTCCGTGAGGGCGCCCAGATCGCCGTCGTCATCGGCGGTGGCAACTTCTTCCGCGGCGCCGAACTGCAGCAGCGTGGCATGGATCGGGCCCGCTCCGACTACATGGGCATGCTCGGCACGGTCATGAACTGCCTCGCCCTGCAGGACTTCCTGGAGAAGGAAGGCATCCAGTCCCGCGTCCAGACGGCTATCACCATGGGCCAGGTCGCGGAGCCGTACATCCCGCTGCGCGCCGTACGCCACCTCGAGAAGGGCCGCGTCGTCATCTTCGGCGCCGGTATGGGCATGCCGTACTTCTCCACCGACACCACCGCCGCCCAGCGTGCCCTCGAGATCGACGCGGAGGCGCTGCTGATGGGTAAGAACGGTGTGGACGGGGTCTACGACTCGGACCCCAAGACCAACCCGGACGCGGTGAAGTTCGACTCCCTCGGCTACGGCGAGGTCATCACCCGCGACCTGAAGGTCGCCGATGCCACCGCCATCACCCTCTGCCGGGACAACAAGCTGCCCATCCTCGTCTTCGAACTCCTCAGGGAGGGCAATATCGCGCGGGCCGTCAAGGGTGAGAAGATCGGCACGCTCGTGGGCGACCAGGGCGCCAGGGCCTGAACGGGACGCGCCCGGGCCTGACCCCGGGACGCGCCGGGCCTTGATCCCGGGACGACCCCGTGAGGGGATGGACAAAGACCTGCCGGTCGGACACCGTGCAGGAAAGAGACGCGACGCAGCCGGCCGCCCACTGGATGCCGGGCCCACTCAAGACACGCAGGAGCAAGTGGTGATCGAAGAGACCCTCCTCGAGGCCGAGGAGAAGATGGAGAAGGCCGTCGTGGTCGCCAAGGAGGACTTCGCCGCGATCCGCACGGGCCGTGCGCACCCGGCGATGTTCAACAAGATCGTGGCCGACTACTACGGCGCGCTGACGCCGATCAACCAGCTGGCCTCGTTCTCTGTGCCCGAGCCGCGGATGGCCGTGGTGACCCCGTTCGACAAGAGCGCCCTGCGCAACATCGAGCAGGCCATCCGCGACTCCGACCTGGGAGTCAACCCCAGCAACGACGGCAGCATCATCCGGGTGGTCTTCCCGGAGCTCACCCAGGAGCGCCGCAAGGAGTACATCAAGGTCGCCAAGACCAAGGGCGAGGACGCCAAGGTGTCGATCCGCTCGGTCCGCCGCAAGGCCAAGGACGCCATCGACAAGCTGATCAAGGACGGCGAGGTCGGCGAGGACGAGGGCCGCCGTGCGGAGAAGGAGCTCGACGACACCACCGCGAAGTACGTCGCCCAGGTGGACGAGCTGCTCAAGCACAAGGAAGCAGAGCTGCTCGAGGTCTGATGAACGACTCTTCCTGGGGAGCGCCGCCACAAGCCGGTTACTGGGGGCCTCCCGAGCAGGGGCCTGCCCCGGGGGCCGCCCCGGCGGCTCCCGCGTACGATGCGTATGGCGTCCCCCAGCCGCTGGACACACAGCCCATGCCCATCGTGCCCGAGGTACCCGCGAGCGGCGGAGACCAGGATGACGACCGGGGGGCCGTGCGGCTGAGCGGCCCCCTGTTCCGTGACGAGGTGCCGGCGCCGACACCGCAGACGAACACGCAGCAGCACGAGCCGCAGAAGCCGCAGGAGCCCATGCCCAGCGCCCCACAGCCCGTCCCCGCACCGCAGAAGAAGAGCGCGGGTCGCGATCTGGGTGCGGCCATAGGCGTCGGTGTCGGGCTCGGCGCGGTGATCCTCGCGTCGTTGTTCGTCGTCAAGGCCGTCTTCGTCGGCGTCATAGCGATCGCCGTCGTCGTCGGCCTGTGGGAGCTCACCAAGCGGCTCCAGGAGCGCAAGGGCATCAATGCGCCCCTGGTCCCGCTCGCGGTCGGCGGCGCGGCCATGGTCGTCGCCGGGTACCTCAGGGGCGCCGAGGGCGCCTGGGTCGCGATGGCGCTGACGGCGCTCGCCATCCTCGTCTGGCGCATGGCGGAGCCGCCCGACGGCTACCTCAGGGATGTCACGGCGGGTGCCTTCGCCGCCTTCTACGTGCCGTTCCTCGCCACCTTCGTCTCGATGATGCTCACCGCGGACGACGGACCGTGGCGCGTGCTGACGTTCCTGCTGCTGACCGTGGTCAGCGACACCGGGGCGTACGCGATCGGCTGGCGCTTCGGCCGGCACAAGCTCGCGCCGCGCATCAGCCCCGGCAAGACCCGCGAGGGCCTGGTCGGCGCAGTGACGTTCGCGATGGCGGCCGGCGCGCTGTGCATGGAGTTCCTGATCGACGGCGGCACCTGGTGGCAGGGGCTGCTGCTCGGCCTCGCGGTCGCGGCGAGCGCCACGCTGGGCGACCTCGGCGAGTCGATGATCAAGCGGGACCTCGGCATCAAGGACATGGGCACGCTCCTGCCGGGCCACGGCGGCATCATGGACCGGCTGGACTCGCTGCTGCCCACTGCGCCGGTGGTGTGGCTGCTGTTGGTCGTGTTCGTCGGGGCCGGCTGACCCCTCACATCGCGTACGAGTGCGCTGACCTGGGGCGTTCTGCGTTTCGTACGATGCGGGGCTCGTTATCCACAGGGTGGCGAGCCCCTTGCCGTATGTCTGCGACACTGGAACAACCATGCCCAAGCCCGGAGAACTCACTTTTGTCGCGCCCCGCGGAGCCAAGAAGCCCCCGCGGCACCTCGCCGATCTCACGCCCGCCGAGCGCAAGGAGGCCGTCGCCGCGATCGGCGAGAAGCCGTTCCGCGCCAAGCAGCTGTCGCAGCACTACTTCGCGCGGTACGCGCACGATCCCGCGGAGTGGACGGACATCCCCGCCGGTTCGCGCGGAAAGCTGCAGGAGGCGCTGCTGCCCGAGCTGATGTCGGTGGTGCGGCACATCAGCTGCGACGACGACACGACGCGCAAGACGCTGTGGCGGCTGTTCGACGGCACGCTCGTCGAGTCCGTGCTGATGCGCTATCCGGACCGGGTGACCATGTGCATCTCGTCGCAGGCCGGGTGCGGTATGAACTGCCCGTTCTGCGCCACGGGACAGGCCGGGCTCGACCGGAACCTGTCGACGGCCGAGATCGTGCACCAGATCGTGGACGGCATGCGGGCGCTGCGGGACGGTGAGATACCGGGCGGTCCGGCGCGGCTGTCCAATATCGTCTTCATGGGCATGGGCGAGCCCCTCGCCAACTACAACCGCGTGGTCGGCGCCATCCGCAGGCTCACCGATCCCGAGCCGGACGGCCTGGGCCTGTCCCAGCGCGGCATCACCGTCTCGACGGTCGGCCTGGTCCCCGCGATCCACCGCTTCGCCGACGAGGGTTTCAAGTGCCGGCTCGCCGTGTCGCTGCACGCGCCCGACGACGAGCTGCGCGACACCCTCGTACCGGTCAATACGCGCTGGAAGGTGCGGGAGGTCCTGGACGCGGCGTGGGAGTACGCGGAGAAGTCGGGCCGCCGCATCTCCATCGAGTACGCGCTGATCCGGGACATCAACGACCAGGCGTGGCGCGGTGACCTGCTCGGGCGGCTGCTCAAGGGCAAGCGGGTGCACGTGAACCTGATTCCGCTGAACCCGACGCCCGGGTCGAAGTGGACCGCGTCCCGGCCCGAGGACGAGAAGGCGTTCGTGGCCGCCATCGAGGCGCACGGTGTGCCCGTCACCATCCGGGACACCCGCGGTCAGGAGATCGACGGAGCCTGCGGACAGCTGGCGGCATCCGAACGTTAGACCGGTACTCTGGGCCCCGACATCGGCAGGTATCCAGCCGTGCCTATGTCTCCGTATCGACATCTTCATATTCCGACAGGGGAGCGCCACAGCGCTGAGAGTGCGGCAGCCGGGAAATCGGTGGGCTGCAGACCCTCTGAACCTCGCCCGGGTCATTCCGGGTAGGAAGTTCGGTCTCTACTCAAGCTGTTGCGCCCTGCCCGCAATCCCCGTCAGGGGCTCGTGGGCAGGGCCGCGTCTCTTCCTGGTCACCCCCAGGAGGAAAAACTCAGTGAGCTCAGTGAGCACCAGCAAGGTGGGCACCAGCAAGGTGAGCACCACCAAGGTCACCGGCAAGAAGATCACGGCCGTCAGCCTGGCCACGGGCCTCGGCCTCCTCACGCTGTCGGCGTGCGGCGGCTCCGAGGGCGAGGAGTCGGCCAAGGCGGAGTCGAAGACCGTAACGCTCGTCAGCCACGACTCCTTCGCCGCGTCCAAGGACGTACTGAAGGAGTTCGAGCAGCAGTCCGGCTACAAGGTCAAGGTGCTGAAGGACGGCGACGCCGGGCAGGCCGTCAACAAGGCGATCCTGACCAAGGGCAATCCGCAGGGCGACGTGTTCTTCGGCGTCGACAACACGCTGCTGTCGCGCGCGCTCGACAACGGGCTCTTCCAGCCCTACGAGGCCAAGGGGATCGAGTCCGTCGCCGAGGACGTGCAGCTCGACAAGGACAAGCACCGCGTCACGCCGATCGACTCGGGCGAGATCTGCGTCAACTACGACAAGAAGTACTTCGCCGACCACAAGCTCGACCCGCCGCAGTCGTTCGACGACCTGACCAAGCCCGCGTACAAGAACCTGCTGGTCACCGAGAACGCCTCGACGTCCTCGCCCGGCCTCGGCTTCCTGCTCGGCACCGCCGCGCACTACGGCGACGACGGCTGGCAGGACTACTGGAAGAAGCTCAAGGCCAACGGCATCAAGGTCGTCGACGGCTGGGAGCAGGCGTACAACGAGGAGTTCTCCGGCTCGGCCGGCGGCAAGCAGGCAGGGGGCGACCGGCCGCTGGTCGTCTCGTACGCGTCGTCGCCGCCCGCCGAGGCGATCTACTCCGACCCGCAGCCGAAGACCGCGCCGACCGGTGTCGCGACCGGCACCTGCTTCCGGCAGATCGAGTTCGCCGGGCTGCTCGCCAACGCGGGCAACGAGAAGGGCGGCAAGGCCCTGCTGGACTTCCTGATCAGCAAGAGGTTCCAGGAGGACATGCCGCTGAACATGTTCGTGGACCCCGTGCGGGAGGACGCCGAGGCGCCCGCGGACTTCGTCAAGTACGCCGTCAAGGTCGACGAGCCGGAGACGATGGCGCCTGACAAGATCGCCGACAGCCGTGACCAGTGGGTCAAGTCGTGGACGTCGCTCGTACTGAAGTAAGCGCTGGGAAGGGCCGGGCTCTCGGCCTGAGGCCGAGCCGGGGCAGCCTCGCGCGGCTCGGCCTCATGGCCCTGCCCGTCGCGTTCTTCGCGGCCTTCTTCGCCTACCCGGTCGCTGCGATCGTGGCACGCGGCCTCAAGGTCGACGAGGCCTGGCAGTTCGGGCGGATCGCCGAGGTCGTGGGGCAGCCGGACATCCGGCACGTGCTGTGGTTCACCACCTGGCAGGCCCTCGCCTCGACCGCGCTCACCCTGCTGATCGCGCTCCCAGCCGCGTATGTCTTCGCGCGATTCGACTTCCGTGGCAAGCAGGTGCTCCGGGCGGTCGTCACGGTGCCGTTCGTGCTGCCCACGGTCGTGGCCGGCACGGCTTTCCTGGCGCTGCTCGGGAGGGGCGGGCTGCTCGACGAGATGTGGGGGGTACGACTGGACACGACGGTCTGGGCGATTCTCCTCGCGCATGTGTTCTTCAACTACGCGGTGGTCGTCCGCACCGTCGGCGGGCTGTGGAGCCAGCTGGATCCGCGTCAGGAGGAGGCCGCTCGGGTCCTCGGCGCCTCACGGTTCGCGGCATGGCGGACGGTGACGTTGCCCGCGCTCGCGCCTGCCGTCGCTGCCGCGGCGCTGATGGTCTTCCTCTTCACCTTCACCTCCTTCGGCATCGTGCAGATCCTGGGCGGCCCGGCGTACTCGACGCTGGAGATGGAGATCTACCGGCAGACATCGCAGATCTTCGACCTGTCCACGGCCGCGGTGCTGACGCTGGTGCAGTTCGCCGCCGTGGGCGCCATCCTCGTGGTCCACGCCTGGACGGTGCGGCGCCGGGAGACCGCCCTGCGGCTGGTGGACGCCTCCGGCACCACGCACAGGCCGCGCGGTGCCGGACAGCGGGCGCTCCTCGGCGGAGTCCTGGTCACGATCGCCGCACTGATCCTGCTGCCGCTCGGCGTGCTGGTCCAGCGGTCGCTCAAGGGGCCCGACGGCTACGGCTTCACGTACCTCCGGGCGCTGACCTCGGCGGACGGCGGCGCCTTCCTCGTGCCGCCCATCGACGCCGTCGGGAACTCCCTGCAGTACGCGCTCGCGGCGACCGCCATCGCCGTGCTGATCGGCGGCCTGGCCGCGGCCGCCCTGACCCGGCGCGCGGGCCGTTTCGTGCGCAGCTTCGACGCGCTGCTGATGCTGCCGCTCGGCGTCTCCGCCGTGACCGTGGGCTTCGGATTCCTCATCGCGCTCGACGAACCGCCGCTGGATCTGCGCTCTTCCTGGATCCTGGTGCCGCTCGCCCAGGCGCTGGTCGGCGTGCCCTTCGTCGTGCGCACCATGCTGCCCGTCCTGCGGGCCGTCGACGAACGGCTGCGGGAGGCCGCGTCCGTGCTCGGGGCCTCGCCCTGGCGGGTGTGGCGTGAGGTCGACCTGCCGATGGTGCGGCGGGCACTGCTCGTCGCGGCTGGCTTCGCCTTCGCCGTGTCGCTGGGCGAGTTCGGCGCGACGGTCTTCATCGCGCGGCCCGACAACCCCACGCTGCCGGTCGCCGTCGCCCGGCTCCTGGGGCGTGCCGGCGAGCTCAACTACGGCCAGGCGATGGCCCTTTCGACGATCCTGATGGTGGTGTGCGCGGTGTCGCTGCTGCTCCTCGAACGTGTCCGGACCGATCGCACGGGGGAGTTCTGATGCCGCCGGTGTCCAAGACCGCTGAAACCAGTGGATCCACCGGAGCCGCCGCCGGATCCGACGGCCGGGCCCTTCTGCGGCTCGAGGGGGCGACCGTGCGGTTCGGCGCCCGCGCCGCGCTCGACTCCGTCGACCTCGACGTCGCCGAGCACGAGATCGTATGCGTGCTAGGGCCGAGCGGCAGCGGAAAGTCGACGCTGCTGCGGGTGATCGCCGGGCTCCAGGATCTCGACGCGGGCCGGGTGTTCCTGGACGGCCGCGACCAGCAGGGGGTGGCCGCGCACCGGCGCGGCGTCGGACTGATGTTCCAGGATCATCAGCTGTTCCCGCAGCGGGACGTCGGCGGCAACGTCGCCTTCGGGCCCCGGATGCACGGCGCTTCGCGGGCCGAGCAGGACGTACGTGTCGAGGAGTTGCTGGAGCTCGTGGGCCTGCCCGGGGCGGCCCGGCGCACCGTCGCCGCGCTGTCCGGAGGCGAGCAGCAGCGGGTCGCGCTGGCCCGGGCGCTGGCACCCCGCCCCCGCCTGCTGATGCTGGACGAGCCGCTCGGCCAGCTCGACCGGTCCCTGCGCGAACGCCTCGTCGTCGAACTGCGGGAGCTCTTCACGGAGCTCGGCACCACCGTGCTGGCCGTCACCCACGACCAGGGCGAGGCCTTCGCGCTCGCCGACCGGGTCGTGGTGATGCGCGACGGACGGATCGCCCAGTCGGGCACGCCTCTTGAGGTGTGGCAGCACCCGGTGGACGAGTTCGTCGCCCGCTTCCTCGGCTTCGACAACGTGGTGGAGGCGACGGTCGGCACCGGGTCCGCGGACACGCCGTGGGGCAAGGTGCCGGTACCGGAAGGGACCCCGCAGGGCGACTGCACGCTGCTCGTACGCCCCGCGGGAGTCCGGCTCGTGCCCGCGAGTGAGGGCCTCGCGTGCACGGTGACGGCACGCACCTTCCGCGGCACCCATGTCGCCGTACACCTCCAGCCACACGACGCACCGCGGCTGGAGGCGGCGTGCGCGCTCCGCGACGCGCCGGAGCCCGGAGCGGAGGTTGGCGTCGCGTTCGAGGCGCAGGAGGTCGTCGTACTGCCGTGATCTCGCCGTACGTGCGACGCCGGCCCGGCTCCTGCCCGAAGGCCCCGGTTCCCGCCCGGAGAAGGACCCCTGCGCTCAGCCCTGCACCTGCGACGGATCCATCCACATGACCTCCCACGTGTGACCGTCGAGGTCGTCGAACGCCCGGCCGTACATGGTGCCGTAGTCCTGCGTCTCACCCGACACCGTGCCGCCGGCCGCCACCGCCTTCCCGACCAGTTCGTCGACCTTGTCGCGGCTCTCGGCGCTCAGACACAGCAGCACCTCGCTGGTCTTCGTCGCGTCGGCGATCTCCTTCTTCGTGAAGTCCTGGTAGCGCTTCTTGCTGAGGAGCATCGCGATGATCGTGTCGCTGATCACGACGCAGGCGCAGTCATCGGTCGTGAACTGCGGGTTGATCGTGTAGCCGAGCTCGGTGAAGAACTTCTTCGAGGCGGCGACGTCGTTCACGGCCAGGTTCACGAAGATCATCTGCTGGTACATCAGGGCTCTCTCCCGTTGTGTGAGGTGCGGTACGGAGGGATAGACCAGGGCCCGGCGCAGAACTCATCGGCGCCGGGCCCTTTTTTCGCTGGAGAAATCTCGGCGGCCTCGCTCAGGAGATCAGCGGCACCGCGGCCAGCTCCGCAACCACCCACGTCAGCGGCCCGAACACGAGGAACAGCATCCCCGCGCGCAGCGCCGCCGCCTTGCGCAGCATCGAGGCGGGCGCACCCATCTGCTGCAGCGCCGCCGTCGTGTCCGCATGGAACTGCCTGGACTCGACAGCGGCCGTCAGGACCGTCGCGATGGCGCAGCCCGCGACCACCACCGTGCCCAGCAGGGTGAGCGGTCCGAGGTCCAGCTGGTTCCCGCCGTGCAGCCGGGCGGCGGCGTACACCCCGGAGGCCACCGCGCACAGCAGGCCGAGCGGCCGTCCGATGCGCTGGGCCTCCGTCTGCAGCACGCGGCCCGCAAGCATCCGCAGTGCACCGGGCCGCACCGCCTGCAGCATCCGGCCGCACAGATGGGTGAGGCCGGGCCCGGCGAACGCCAGACCGAGTGCGGCCAGGCACCAGCCGGCGAGCACTCCTGCGGAGCTGCCGCCGAGACCGCCCGTCCCCGGCAGACCGCCCGCCCCCGGCAGAGCGGCCGCTCCGGTGCCCCGTCCGGCGTACGTCTCCGAGGCGAGGCCGATGGCGAGGAGGGCGACTCCCCAGGGCAGCCCGCCCGGGGCGGGCACGGGCGGCCGGGGCTCGGGGGGTTCGGGTGTCTCCGCGTCCTTGCGGGCACCCGGGCGCAGTACGAAGAGGGCCGCGGTCGATGCGGTCAACGGGACCAGGACGAGCAGGGTGATCACGGCGGGGACAGGCAACGGGCGGTCGGCGGCCAGGAGTTCGGCCGCGGCACCATCGAACGGCAGGCCTGTCAGATCGCCGCGCAGATGCAGGAAGAACAACAGTGCCAGCAGCGATCCGAGGGTGCAGGCCAGCGCGGTGGACGTCACCGCCAGCATCATCAGCCGGATGGGGCCGAGCCCGATCGCCGAGAGCCCGCTGCGCGGACGGGTGCCCGGGTCGCAGCGGGCCACGGAGACGGCGAGATACACGGTCGCGGCGAGCGGGACCAGACACCAGGCGAGGCGGGTGGCGGACTCCGCGGGCGCGTCCGGGTGCCCCATCGCATACCCCAGCGCGCACAGCAGCAGGAAACCGGTGCCGGCGGAGGCGACCGAGACCAGCAGCCTGCGCAGCTGGACGACGGCCTGGGCGCCGCGGGCTAGGCGGAGAGCGAGCACGCGGCAGAGCCTTCCGCGTCGGCGTCGGTGGGCAGGTCGACCGTGTTCACGCGCCGCCCGTCGAGCAGGGACACCGTGCGGTCAGCGGCGGCGGCGATCCCCGGGTCATGGGTGGCCAGGACGACCGTGATGCCGTGCGAGCGCGCCGCGGCCGTCAGCGTGTGCAGGACCTGGGCGCGGTCGGCCCGGTGCAGCGGCGCGGTGGGCTCGTCGGCGAAGAGCACCGTCGGCGTGGTGATCAAGGCGCGGGCGATCGCGATGCGCTGCCGTTCGGCCTGCAGGAGGGCGTGCGGCCGCTTCGGGGCGCACTCCTCGATGTCCAGGCGCTCCAGCCACTCCAGGGCGGCGGCCCGGGAGATACGGCGCGAGATGCCGCGCAGCATCAGCGGCAGCGCGGCGTTCTCCCAGGCCTTCAGCTCCGGTACGAGATGGGGGACGGGGTCGATCCAGCCGAAGCGTTCACGCCGCAGTTGCTCCCGGACGACCGGGCTCATGGTGTGCACGGGGGCGCCGTTGAACCACACCTCGCCCTGCTCGGGCAGCACCTGGCCGGACAGGCACCGCAGCAGCGTCGTCTTGCCGCTGCCCCGCGGGCCTACGACGGCGAGGATCTCGCGCTCGCGGACGCCGACCGAGACACCGGCCAGCGCAGGCGAACCGTTGTGGGAGAAGTGCAGGGACCGTGCCCAGATCACATCGTTGTCCGGCGGGGCCACCATGGCGAACACCTCGGTTCAGGTCGGTTGTCGCGTCCCCCGCACGGGGGAACGAAGGCGGGACCGATCGGTTACTGCACCGTAGGGATTCGGAGCCTGGGGTCCTGGGAAGCACACGGCCCGGGTACGCCCTTCTCACTCGAAAAGGGGCACCCGGGCCGTGAGCCGTACGCGGATGGACCAGGATCAGATCTTCGTCCAGGCCTCCGTGAGCACCCGGCGGATGATCGACTCGATCTCGTCGAACGTCGACTGGTCCGCGGTCAGCGGCGGCGACAGCTGGATGACCGGGTCACCGCGGTCGTCGGCGCGGCAGTACAGGCCGTACTCGTAGAGCTTCTTGGAGACGAAGCCGTAGAGGACGCGCTCCGACTCCTCATCCGTGAAGGACTCCTTGGTGGCCTTGTCCTTGACGAGCTCGATGCCGTAGAAGAAGCCGTTGCCGCGGACGTCGCCGACGATCGGCAGGTCGTGCAGCTTCTCCAGCGTGGCCCGGAAGGCGTCCTCGTTGTCCAGGACGTGCTTGTTGAGGTTCTCGCGCTCGAAGATGTCGAGGTTGGCGAGCGCCACGGCGGCGGAGACCGGGTGGCCGCCGAACGTGTAGCCGTGCAGGAACGTGTTGTCGCCCTTGTAGAACGGCTCGGCCAGCCGGTCCGAGACGATGCACGCGCCGATGGGGGAGTACCCGGACGTCATGCCCTTGGCGCAGGTGATCATGTCCGGGACGTAGCCGAACTTGTCGCACGCGAACATCGTGCCGAGCCGCCCGAAGGCGCAGATGACCTCGTCCGACACGAGCAGCACGTCGTACTGGTCGCAGATCTCGCGGACACGCTGGAAGTACCCGGGCGGCGGCGGGAAGCAGCCGCCGGCGTTCTGCACCGGCTCCAGGAAGACCGCGGCGACGGTGTCCGGGCCCTCGAAGAGGATCTGCTGCTCGATCTGGTCGGCGCACCAGCGGCCGAAGGCCTCGGGGTCGTCGCCGAAGATCGGGGCGCGGTAGATGTTGGTGTTGGCCACCTTGTGCGCGCCCGGGACGAGCGGCTCGAAGGGGGCCTTCAGGCCGGGCAGGCCGGTGATGGACAGGGCGCCCTGCGGGGTGCCGTGGTAGGCGACCGCACGCGAGATGACCTTGTGCTTGGTCGGCTTGCCCTGGAGCTTGAAGTACTGCTTGGCCAGCTTCCAGGCGGTCTCGACCGCCTCGCCGCCGCCGGTGGTGAAGAAGACCTTGTTGAGGTCGCCCGGCGCATGGCCCGCGAGGCGCTCGGCGAGCTCGATCGCCTTGGGGTGGGCGTACGACCAGACGGGGAAGAAGGCCAGCTCCTGCGCCTGCTTGAAGGCCGTCTCGGCGAGCTCGGTGCGGCCGTGGCCCGCCTGCACCACGAACAGGCCGGCCAGGCCGTCGAGGTAGCGCTTGCCCTTGTCGTCGTAGATGTAGGTTCCCTCGCCCCGCACGATGGTCGGCACGGGCGCGTTCTCGTACGAGGACATGCGGGTGAAGTGCATCCACAGGTGGTCGTACGCGGCTTTGCTGAGGTCCTTGCTCACGGCTATCGGGTTCCCCACATATAGGTCTGCTTCTTGAGCTTCAGGTAGACGAAGCTCTCGGTGGAGCGCACTCCGGGAACGGCCCGGATGCGTTTGTTGATGACGTCCAGGAGGTGGTCGTCGTCCTCGCAGACGATCTCCACCATCAGGTCGAACGAGCCCGCCGTCATCACCACGTACTCGACTTCCGACATGGCCGCCAGTGCGTCCGCCACCGACTCCACGTCGCCCTCGATGTTGATGCCGACCATCGCCTGCCGGCGGAAGCCCACGGTGAGCGGGTCCGTGACGGCGACGATCTGCATGACACCCTGGTCGAGCAGCTTCTGCACCCGCTGGCGTACGGCGGCCTCCGACAGGCCGACGGCCTTGCCGATGGCGGCGTACGGCCGGCGGCCGTCTTCCTGAAGCTGTTCGATGATGGCGAGGGAGACGGCGTCGAGCTGAGGAGATCCGTTTCCGCTCCGGGAGTCCCTGGAGCCGGCGGAGTTCCTCGAGCTTCCGGAGTCCCTGGCGGTCCTGGGGTCACTGGGGTCTGCACTACGACTGGCCACAACCTCACTGTGCACGAGGACTCGTCGCTTCCGCAAGGCCGAATCAATGAAATCCGTTGTTTACGAGCCTGTGATGCACGGAATCCGCACTTGACTCCGGCCGGGTATGTTGAAAACGTCGAAGAACGGACTAGGGTGGGTGTCTCACCCATTGGACATCTGACAGGAGGCCGGCAGTGAGCACCGAGCTGCGTCGTCTGCGCAACTACATCGACGGAGAGTTCCGGGACGCGGCCGACGGACGGACCACCGAGGTGGTCAACCCCGCGACGGGCGAGGCGTACGCCACCGCGCCGCTGTCGGGGCAAGCGGACGTCGACGCCGCCATGGCAGCGGCCGCGGCAGCGTTCCCGGCCTGGCGCGACACCACGCCGGCCGAGCGCCAGAAGGCCCTCCTCAAGATCGCGGACGCGTTCGAGGAGCGGGCCGAGGAGCTCATCGCCGCCGAGGTCGAGAACACCGGCAAGCCGGTCGGCCTCACCCGCACCGAAGAGATCCCACCCATGGTCGACCAGATCCGCTTCTTCGCGGGCGCGGCCCGGATGCTCGAGGGCCGCTCGGCCGGCGAGTACATGGAGGGCATGACGTCGATCATCCGCCGCGAGCCGGTCGGCGTCTGCGCACAGGTCGCGCCGTGGAACTACCCGATGATGATGGCGGTGTGGAAGTTCGCCCCAGCGCTCGCCGCGGGCAACACGGTCGTCCTGAAGCCGTCGGACACCACTCCGGCGTCCACGGTCCTGATGGCCGAGATCATCGGCTCGATCGTGCCCAAGGGCGTCTTCAACGTCATCTGCGGCGACCGCGAGACCGGCCGCATGATGGTCGAGCACCCGGTCCCGGCGATGGCCTCCATCACCGGTTCGGTACGGGCCGGCATCCAGGTCGCCGAATCCGCCTCCAAGGACGTCAAGCGCGTCCACCTCGAGCTGGGCGGCAAGGCCCCGGTCGTGGTCTTCGAGGACACCGACATCGCCAAGGCCGTCGAGGACATCTCGGTCGCGGGCTTCTTCAACGCGGGCCAGGACTGCACGGCTGCGACCCGCGTCCTCGTGCACGAGTCGATCCACGATGAGTTCGTGGCCGCGCTGGCCAAGGCGGCCTCCGAGACCAAGACCGGCCAGCCGGACGACGAGGACGTGCTCTTCGGCCCGCTGAACAACCCCAACCAGCTCGCGCAGGTCTCCGGCTTCATCGACCGGCTCCCCGCGCACGCCAAGGTCGAGGCGGGCGGCCACCGCGTCGGCGACAAGGGCTACTTCTACGCGCCGACCGTCGTCTCGGGCCTCAAGCAGGACGACGAGATCATCCAGAAGGAGGTCTTCGGACCGGTCATCACCGTCCAGTCGTTCACGGAGGAGTCCCAGGCCGTCGAGTACGCCAACGGTGTCGAGTACGCCCTGGCGTCCTCGGTCTGGACGAAGGACCACGCCCGCGCGATGCGCATGTCGAAGGCCCTGGACTTCGGCTGCGTCTGGATCAACACGCACATCCCGCTGGTCGCCGAGATGCCGCACGGCGGCTTCAAGCAGTCCGGCTACGGCAAGGACCTGTCGGCGTACGGGTTCGAGGACTACACGCGGATCAAGCACGTGATGACGTCGCTGGACGCCTGACGTCCCTCGTTTGAACAGTGCGGCCCCGGACGGGACTTCCCCTGTCCGGGGCCGCGGTGTTCCGCGCGCCAGGAGCTGGGCCGACCCTGCGTAAAGGACCGGTAAATGCGGGCGTACGCTGCCGACATGAGCGAGCGAAGAGCCCTCTTGCGGGGGATACGTGTGTGGCTGATCGCGTTCGTCGTGTGCCTCGTGCTGAGCGGGGCGACGGCGTTCCCGCTAGTGCACGAACTGCGCTGGACCGAGGACCTGTTGAGGTCTCTCTCCGCGCCCGAGCACCTGCCCGCCTTGATGGACTGGATCGAGCGCGTCCGCCAGGGCCTCGACGCCACGGACGAGAAGTACCCCTTCGTGCTGTACGGCACGGACTGGCTGGCTTTCGCGCACCTCGTCATCGCGGTCGCCTTCTACGGCCCCTACCGGGACCCGGTCCGCAACATCTGGGTCATCGAGTTCGGCATGATCGCCTGCGCCGGGATCATCCCGCTCGCGCTGGTCTGCGGCCCGATCCGCGGGATCCCCTTCTGGTGGACCGTGATCGACATGTCGTTCGGGGTCTTCGGGGTGATCCCGCTCTACGTCGTACGGCAGAAGATCAAGCGGCTGGAGGCGCTCACGCCAGCGCCTCCAGCCGCTGCGGCCGTCACCGCGTGAACACCGGGAACGCGAAGCGCTTCGCGATCGTCCAGCCCGCCTCCTTGGCGTGCGTGCCGTTCACCGAGTAGACGAGGGTCGTGGAGAGGTCGCGGGTCGCGGCGATGGCGGTGTTGTAGCCGGGGCGGGCGCCGCTCTTGCCCCACACCTCCCTGCCGTCGATCACGAACCGCTCCAGGGCCGCGCCCATCGTCGCGCCGGGCACGTCCGGAATCGTGAACATCTCCTCCAACTGCGGCTTCGGCACGACCTCTCCGCGGAACAGGGCGACGAGGAACCGCTCCAGATCCGCGGTCGTCGAGATCATGTCTCCGGCCGCCCATCGGTCCGACATGTTCCACTCGGTGACGTCCACCAGCTCGCCGTCCATCTCCTCGTAGCCACGGTTGTGCGGGCCGTGGATACGCGGGTCGGGACCACCGGGGAAGGACGTGTGCCGCATGCCGAGCGGCCGGAAGATCCGGACGGCCGCCTGGTGCTCGTACGAGTCGCCCGTGACCTTCTCGATGAGCATGCCGAGCACCGTGTAGTGGATGTTCCCGTACTCCTGCGAGGTGCCCGGGTCGGCCGCCGGGCCCTTGGCGACGGACGAGGCCACCACCTCCTCGGGCGTCAGCGTCTCGAAACGGTGCGGATACTCCTCCCGGACGGAGTCGCCCAGCGACGTGCCCGGCTGCAGGCCGCTCGTGAAGTTGAGCAACTGCCGTATGGAGACGGGCTTGAAGTCCGCCGTCAGCAGGCCCGGAAGGTATCGCTGGACGGGTGCGTCGAGGTCGATCCGGCCCTCGGCGGCGAGCTGCAGCACCACGGCCGCGGTGACCACCTTCGTGGTGGACCCGGCCCGGAAGCGGCCGTTCTCCAGGGCCTTGCGGCCTGTCCGCACGTCGGCGACCCCCGCGCTGCCCCGCCAGGTGCCGTCCGTACCTCCGACGCGAATCAGCGCGGCGGTCGCGTCGGCGTCCGGAAGGCCGGCGAGGGCCGCGCCCAGGGCTTCGGCGCTGGGGTGCTCGACATGTGAGGGGGCGGAGGCCGCGGCCGGGGAAGCGGCGAGCGCGGGCGCCGCCAGCGGGCCGGCCGCCAGGCCCATCGCGAGAACCGCGGAGATGGCGGCGAGGGCGACGGGGACTCCCCCGCGCGTGCGAACGCTGAGTGGCTTCATGGACGACTCCCGTTGTCGGCTGCCCGCGATGTGCGGGCTGCGGGGCGAGTGGACGGGTCTCATCCTCGGGATCTTCGGAGCGGTGGGGATCGTCGCCGGGGAGGGGCGGTTCCCTGTCTTCCATCCGGGTGAACTGCCATGGAGGTAGGGGGTGTTGGTCGGGGCGGCCCCTAGGGGACGGGATGGCAGGGGTCCGTGAAGGGCCGAGGCAGAGGCGAAAAAGTGTTATCGCGCGGTCCGCGCACCCGTCTCCTGTGCGGGTCAGGACTGCGGCGACGAGCGGTCCGCCGCAGTCCTGGCCGTACGGAAGCGACCACCCGCACGGGAGCAGTGAGGAATGGCAGAGCGGTGGGCCCGCCACCCGCCACCGCCTGGCGCAGCAGGAATCGCACGGCATTCGGGTTCGGGACGCTCATGTACGCCAGTAGCCTCGGGCCCGCACGGTGAACGGCATGCTGGAGGGGCGCACGTGGACGGGCGGCAGTGGCGCGGCACGATCACGGCCGCGCAGGCGGGTGACCGGCAGGCGCTGGACGACCTCGTCGCCGGCTGGCTGCCGCTGGTCTACAACATCGTGGGCCGGGCGCTCAACGGCCACGCCGACGTGGACGACGTCGTGCAGGAGACCATGCTGCGCGCCGTCCACGGCCTCGGTTCGCTGCGTGACCCGGACAGCTTCCGGTCCTGGCTCGTCGCCATCGCCATGCGGCAGGTGCGCGAGCGGGCACGCCGCAACGCGGGCACCCGCGAGCTGGCCGAAGGGGCCGACTCCGCCGCCGACTTCGCCGAGCTCACGGTGTTGCGGCTCCAGCTGGAGGGGCAGCGCCGTGAGGTCGCGGAGGCGGTGCGCTGGCTCGACGACGACGACCGGCAACTCCTCTCGCTGTGGTGGCTGGAGGTCGCGGGCGAGCTGACCCGGCGCGAACTCGCCGCGGCCGTCGGCATCAGCAGGCAGCACGCCGCCGTACGCGTCCAGCGCATGAAGGGGCGGCTGGAGACGGCGCGCGGGATAGTGCGCGCCCTGGAGTCCTCGTGCACGGAACTGCGGAAGCTGACCCTGCGTTGGGACGGGCGCACCGACTCCGTCTGGCGTAAACGTTTCGCCAGGCATATCAGGGGCTGCGGGCGGTGTGGCGGCCCGAGTGAGGGGCTCGTGCCCGCCGAGCGGCTGCTGGTCGGGCTCGCCCTGGTGCCGGTGCCCGCCGGGTTCGCGCTCTCGTTCGCGCTCGGCGGCAAGACCGCGGTCGCTGCCGCCGTCCCGGTCGCCTGGTCGGCCAAGGTGCTCGGCGTGCTCAGCAAGCCCGCCGTGGCGGTGACGGCCGGGGCGACGCTCGCCGCGGGCGGCGCGTACGTCGTCGTCGAGCAGCCCGACGCCCCGCCGCCGCAGGCCGCAGCGCCCACGGCGGCGAGCACGGCCCGCCCGCGGCCACCCGCCCCGTCACCCACGCCGTCCCGCTCGCCGTCGCCGTCGCCTTCACGGCCGCCGACGAGGACGGTCGACCTCTACGGCACGGTCGTCGACGCCGTCGACCGGGCCCCGGACCCGAACGCACGGCCCGCGGCCCTCCCGCACCGGCCCGAGACCGGGATCACCAGCACCGGCGGCCCGCATGCCGTGATGCAGCACCGCGGAGACAGCGTGACGCTCGAGGGCCGCGGCTACGTCCTCGTGCGCTGGCAACTCGCGCCGAAGTACCGGCCGGGACAGGTGGTCATGCCGTCCTGGACCGGCCTGAAGGGCAAGCTCTTCCATGTGGCCTCGGGCGGCGGCCGCCGGATGGACGACCCACTAGCCGGCAGCCCCGACGGCTACGACACCGGCATGGGCGGGCCGAGCATCGGCTACGCCGTACTGCCGCCCGGCACCCAGCAGATGTGGCAGAACGAATACTTCTACGTCGACGGCAGCGTCACCCTCACCGTGAACGAACGCGGCTGCGACTACGGCCTGAGCGTCTTCCCGTCCAGCTGGGACGCCGCGACCGAGGACATCATGACCGGGCCCGACCAGGGGGTGATCCGCTACGGCCTCGTACGGGACAACGGCAAGGACACCGCCCCGGTGCCGCAGTACGTCACGCGCGCGACTCCCTCCGATCCGGCGACGGTGCCTCAGCGGTCCCGCGTGTAGGGGCGGACCGCCGTAGCACCTTGTGCCGCCGCACCGTGTGACGGCGGTCCCGTCACCTCAACCGCCCCGCCACCGCGGCCGCCCGGCGGAGCGCGCACAACGCTTCGATGCGGTTCGTCGTGATCGAGTCGACCCCCAGATCGAGGAGCCGGAGCATGGAGCGGCGGGTGTCCGGGGTCCAGGCGGACAGCAGATACCCGTCGCGGTGCACCCTGGCGGCCAGCTGCCGGTCGATCAGTCCAAAGCGGTAGTTGAGCCACCGCGGCCGTACCGCGTCGAGCAGAGCGGGGCGCGGCGGCGCCAGCGTCGTCCAGGTCAGGGCGATCTCGGCGCCGGGGTCGGCGGCGCGCACCGCGAGCATCGCCGTCGCGCCCGCGCAGTAGTACACCCGGTCGGCCACACCGCAGTCGCGGACGATGCCCACGACCGTGCGGACCGACTCGGGCGTGGCGTCCGGCAGATCGACCATGATCCGGCTGTCGCGACTGTCGCCGCCGTTGTCGCTGGTGGGAGCGCTGAGCACCGCGAGCGCCTCCACCAGGGTCGGTACGCCGTTGCCGGTGATCTGCCGCACCTCGGCGGCCGACAGCGCCGAGACCGGCCGGTCGTGCCCCCACAGCCGCTTCAGCGTCCTGTCGTGCAGCAGCACCGGCACGCCGTCGCGCGTCAGGCGGACGTCGAACTCGACGGCGTCCGCACCCCGGGCGACCGCGGAGCGGAGCGACGGGAGCGTGTTCTCGCGGAAGCGGTACGGATCTCCCCGGTGGGCGACGGCCGTCACGGTGCGCACGGGCCCATGGTCGGCGGCCCCGGCCTCCGTGCCGGCCCCAGCCTCCGGAACGGCGCCGAGGCCGGCACGGCCGCGCCGGCCTCGGCCGCCGATGCCGCGGCCGCCGTCAGTCTGGACGGGACTGCTCATCCCGCGAGCCACTCCGCCGTGTAGGCGTCGATCTCGGCGGAGAGACCGGCCTTGCCGGGGGCGTCGAGGAAGGACGCCTCGACGGCGTTCTTCGCGAGGGCGGCGAGCCCCTGCTCGTCGAGACCGAGGAGGCGGGCCGCGACCGCGTACTCCGTATCGAGGTCCGTGCCGAACATCGGCGGGTCGTCGGAGTTGATCGTGACCAGGACCCCGGCCGCCGCCATCTCCTTGATCGGGTGCTCGTCCAGGGTGCGTACCGCGCGGGTGGCGATGTTGGAGGTCGGGCAGACCTCCAGCGGAATGCGCCGCTCGGCGAGGTGGGCGAGCAGCTTCGGGTCCTGCGTGGCGCTCGTGCCGTGACCGATGCGCTCCGCGCGCAGCTCGGTCAGGGCGTCCCATATGGTCTCCGGGCCCGTGGTCTCGCCCGCGTGCGGCACGGAGTGCAGACCCGCGGCGATCGCGCGGTCGAAGTACGGCTTGAACTGGGGCCGCGGCACGCCGATCTCGGGCCCGCCGAGCCCGAACGAGACCAGGCCCTCCGGGCGCAGCCCGTCACTGGTGGCGAGCCGCGTGGTCTCCTCGGCCGCCTCGAGACCCGCTTCGCCCGGGATGTCGAAGCACCAGCGCAGTACGACACCGAGTTCGGCCTCGGCCGCCTTGCGGGCGTCCTCGATGGCGTCCATGAAGGCCCGCTCGTCGATGCCGCGGCGGGTCGACGAGTACGGGGTGATGGTGAGCTCGGCGTAGCGCACGCTCTGCCGGGCCATGTCGCGGGCCACCTCGTACGTCAGCAGGCGCACGTCCTCAGGCGTGCGGATCAGGTCGACGACGGACAGGTACACCTCGATGAAGTGCGCGAAGTCCGTGAACGTGAAGTAGTCGGCCAGCGCTTCGGGGTCGGTCGGCACCTTCGAGTCGGGGTGGCGGGCGGCGAGCTCGGAGACGATCCGGGGGGAGGCGGAGCCGACGTGGTGCACGTGCAGTTCGGCCTTGGGCAGTCCGGCGATGAAGGTCCGCAGATCGCGGTGGCGGACGCGGTCGCTGTCGCGGCGGTCGGTCAAGGGTCCCTCCCGGGAACGGCGCCTGCCGGTGTGCGGTGGGCGCGGTGATCGGCTGATCGGTGGTTCAGGGATCAGAGTAGGCGGCGGTCGGCGCCGAGTCCGTGTGGGCCCTAACATGACCAGCACGCAGACGACGAGGGGGGCTCGCCCGGATGAACGACGACAACCAGCACATACCGGGCGATTCCGCACCCCGGGACCCGTGGGCACCGCCCGAGGATTCCGCCCCCAGGATCGGCCTGAGCAAGCCGCAGCAACCGCCGGTGCCACCGCAGCACGCGCAGGACATGCCGACGCAGCGCGGGCAGGACGTGCCGCAGGTGCAGGATCAGGAGACGCTCATCGACGGCCGGGTGGGCGGTTCCTTCGCGCCGCTGGACGGCACCCTGGGCTCGGGTCCAGTACCGGGTCCCGTTCCAGGCGCGGGGCCTATCCCGGGTCCGGGTCCGCTTCCGGGCCCGGGCGACGCGGTGCCCCCGGTGCCGCCCGCCCCCGACGGCCCGGACCTGGGTTACGGAGGCCTCCCGCTCTACCCCGAGACCTCGGTGGCAGCACCCGGACCCGGCGGCTACGGCTATCCCGGATACGCGTGGCCCGGTATGCCGGTGCAGCCGCGCAACGGGATGGGCATCGCCGCCATGGTCCTCGGCATCCTCTCGGTCTGTCTCTTCTGCCTGTACGGCGTGGTCAGCATCGTCCTCGGCATCCTCGCCCTGATCTTCGGTGTGCTGGGACGCAGACACGTGCAGCGCGGCCAGGCCACCAACTCCGGAATGGCCATCACGGGGATTGTCACGGGCATCGTCGGCATCGTGCTGGGAATAGTGGTCGTGGGCCTGATGATCTGGGGGTTCAGCAAGTTGCCGGAGTACGACGACCCGAGTGAAAGCGACCCCTACTCCACCTCTCTCATCGTGGGCGCCGGCAGCTGAGCCTTTTGGTCGTGCACATGGTCATACGATGGCTCGACTCATTAACGGAGGGGAGATCGTCTCGTGTCCGATCCGAATGCACAGCCCGGTGGTTTCGGACCACCCGGCGACCACGGAAACAACCCGTACGGGGCGCCGCAGCAGCCGCCCACTCCGCCCACTCCCGGATACGGATACCCGGGTCCGGCGACCCCGCCGGCCACTCCCGGATACGGCTACCCCGGTCCGGCGACACCCCCGGCCGTACCGCCCGCCACGCCGTACGGAGCACCGGGTTATGCGGCGCCCACGCAGCCGAGCAACGGTATGGGCACCACCGGTCTGGTCCTGGGCATCATCGGCGTCGTCTGCACCCTGACGGGTTTTCTGATCTTCTTCGGCATCATCCTCGGCATCCTCGCGATCATCTTCGGCGCGATCGGCCGGGGCAAGGCCAACCGGGGTGAGGCGACCAACAAGGGCGCCGCGACCACCGGACTCGTGTGCGGCATCGTGGCCACCGTGTTGCTGCCGTTGCTCGGACTCCTGCTGGTCGCGGTGGGAGTCATAGGAGGACTGGGGGCAATGTCCTGACCCACGCCCGCCCCTGACGGTCCGGCGCGGACCGTCAGGGCCGGTCAGGGAGTTCCGCCGCGAGCTGCTCGCGCGCCTCCATCAACGCGAACCCCAGCAGATTCAGTCCGCGCCAGCGCTCCGGATCCCCGGCCCGCTCGTCGTCCGCGGCCAGTCCGATGCCCCATATCCGGTCCATGGGACTGGCCTCGACGAGCACCCGGTCCCGCGTGGCCAGCAGGACTCCCGCAGGTCCGCGTGCGCCGAGAACTTCTGGACGCTGCCCTCCACCACGATCGCGAACCGCTCGCGCGCCCATATCGCCTCGTCGAAGCCGCGCACCAGCCGCCCCGCCTTCTTCGCGGCGGCCGGCGATGAGGGGGCCAGCACACGCTCTTCGGCCTCGGCGTCGCCGAACAGCCGCGCCTTCGCCGCCATCATCCAGTGCTCGGCTGTCGCATACTCCACCCCGCCGACCCGGAACGGGGACGGCCACCACTGGCTCAGGCAACCCGCGCCCACGGTCCCGTCCGGCCGCGGTCTGTGCCCCCAGAAATGCAGGTACTCGACGCTTGCCCCCGAGCGGATCTCCCTGGTCAGGGATTCCCAAGAATCGATCGTCACCATGGCCCCGAGTCTGGCAGCCGCCACTGACACAAGGCTCTGCATTTCCATGGCTCGCGGCCTGCGCCTCGACAGATTCCGTTGCGTAACCAAACGGAAACAACGGAATCACTTGTTGGGCGAGTATTGCTCTGTCAGGATCGGCACTCACATCGAGCTGGAGCCACGCCTGCCCTCACGTGTAAGGGGAGGTCGGCGGAGGAGAGCGACATGCACAACCCGGGGCACGGAAACCGCGACCGCTGGTCAGCGCAGGACCGTTTCGCGGAGGGCGCGCAGTACATCGCGGGCCGCCCGGCCGAGGGCACCTCCGGTCGCACGCACGCGGTGGTCGACCCGGCCACGGGCGACGAGGTGTACACGTACAAACTCGGGGGCCCTGCGGACGTCGACGCGGCCGTCGCCGCCGCGCGCGAGGCGTTCCCGGGATGGTCCGGCGCCACGCCGGGCGAGCGCTCCGACGCGATGCACCGTTTCGCCGCCGTACTCGCCGAGCGTGCCGACGAGTTCGCGCACGCGGAGTCGCTGCAGTGCGGCAAGCCGATCAAGCTGAGCCGGGAGTTCGACGTGCCGGGCACGGTGGACAACACCGCGTTCTTCGCGGGCGCCGCCCGGCATCTCCAGGGACAGTCCGCGGGGGAGTACAGCGGCGACCACACCTCGTACGTCCGGCGCGAGCCCATCGGGGTCGTCGGGTCCGTCGCCCCCTGGAACTACCCGCTGCAGATGGCCGCTTGGAAGATCCTGCCGGCCATCGCCGCCGGCAACACCATCGTCCTGAAGCCTTCCGAGCTCACGCCCCTGACCTCCCTGCTCTTCGCACTGGCGGCCACCGACGCGGGCATTCCCGACGGTGTCGTCAACATCGTCACCGGCGCGGGCCAGGACGCCGGCGAGCATCTCGTCGGGCACCCGAACGTCGCCATGACGTCCTTCACCGGCTCCACGGGCGTCGGCAAGCGCGTCGCCGAGATCGCCACCGCAACGGTCAAGCGGCTCCACCTCGAACTGGGCGGCAAGGCGCCCTTCGTCGTCTTCGACGACGCCGACCTGGAGGCCGCCGTCCACGGCGCGGTCGCGGGCGCGCTCATCAACACCGGGCAGGACTGCACGGCCGCCACGCGCGCGTACGTGCAACGTCCGCTCTACGAGGCGTTCGTCGAAGGCGTCGCCGACCTGATGGAGACCGTGCGGCTTGGCGACCCCTTCGATCCGTCCACCGACCTCGGCCCGCTCATCTCCCATGCCCAGCGCGACCGCGTCGCCGGATTCGTCGAGCGCGCCAGGAGTTACGCACGGATCGTCACCGGCGGCGAGGCACCCGGCGGCACCCTGAAGGACGGCGCCTACTACAGGCCGACGCTGATCGCGGACGCCCCCCAGGACAGCGAGGTCGTGCAGTCCGAGATCTTCGGGCCGGTGCTCGCCGTGCTCCCCTTCGACAGCGACGACGAGGGCATCCGGCTCGCCAACGACATCCCGTACGGTCTCGCGGCCTCCGCCTGGAGTCGTGACGTGTACCGTGCGAACCGCGCGACACGCGAGATCAAGGCGGGCTGCGTCTGGGTCAACGACCACATCCCGATCATCAGCGAGATGCCGCACGGCGGATACAAGGCATCCGGCTTCGGCAAGGACATGTCCTCGTACTCGTTCGACGAGTACACGCAGATCAAGCACGTCATGTTCGACAACACCGGGGTGGCTGCGAAGGACTGGCACCGCACGGTGTTCGGCGATCGGTAGCGGGCGCCCGGTCAGCGGCACCCACCACCCGCGAGGCCCCACCCCCGTCCCCCAGCAAGGACACCCCACCACCCCAAGGGAACCGACCCGAAAGGGCACCACGCGCATGCAGCAGTACGAGCCCGACCCGCTTTCCCGAGCCCAACTGGCCGCCATGCGGCGCAGTCTGAGGAACGGCCGAGCCGCCCTCACCCGCCGTTCCCTGCTGCGCGCCTCCGCCGGCGGCGCGCTCGCCGCCGGCGGGCTCGGGGCGCTCAGCGGCTGCGGGATCCCCCCGGCGAGCAAGACCCAGGGCGTCTCGTCCGAGGACCACTCGGCCAAGGAGAAGGAGATCAACTTCTCCAACTGGACCGAGTACATGGACGTCGACGAGAGCGAGAAGCACCACCCGACGCTGGACGCGTTCACCAAGCGCACCGGGATCAAGGTCAAGTACACCGAGGACATCAACGACAACGTCGAGTTCTTCGGCAAGATCAAGCCGCAGCTGGCGGCCGGTCAGGACACCGGGCGCGACCTCATCTGCGTCACCGACTGGCTCGCCGCCCGGCTCATCCGCTTCGGGTGGGTCCAGAAGCTGGACCCGTCCAACCTGCCGCATGCGTACGCCAATCTGTCGTCCCAGTTCCGCAGCCCCGACTGGGACCCGGGCCGCGCGTACTCGTACCCCTGGACCGGTATCTCGACCGTCATCGCGTTCAACAAGAAGGCCCTGGACGGCGAGAAGGTCTCCTCGGTCTCCGACATGCTCGACAACCCCAAGCTCAAGGGGCGCGTCGGTTTCCTCTCCGAGATGCGCGACAGCATCGGCATGACGATGCTCGACATGGGCAAGGACCCCGGGAAGTTCACGGACGACGACTTCGACGCGACGGTCGCCCGGCTTCAGAAGGCCGTCGACAAGGGTCAGATACGCCGCTTCACCGGCAACGACTACACGTCGGACCTCACCAAGGGCGACCTCGCGGCCTGTCTCGCATGGGCGGGCGACGTCGTCCAGCTCAAGGCGGACAACCCGGACGTCGACTTCGTCATCCCCGACAGCGGCTACCTCACGTCCACGGACAACCTGCTGGTCCCCAACAAGGCGCGCCACAAGACCAACGCCGAGCGGCTCATCGACTACTACTACGAGCCGGGCCCGGCCGCGCAGCTCGCCGCCTACATCAACTACGTGTGCCCCGTCGACGGGGTGCGCGCGGAGCTCGCGAAGATCGACGAGGACGCGGCGAACAATCCGCTGATCATTCCCGACAAGGCGATGGCCGCCAAGTCCAACGCCTTCCGGTCGCTGACGCCGAAGGAAGAGACGGCGTACGAGGAGAAGTTCGCCAAGCTCACCGGGGCGTAGGCACTGGCCTCTTACGGTGCCGGGGCGCAGGTACCGCGCGCAGTTGCCCTGCGTCGTGGGCTGTGCCCACCCGTTCCGCCCCGCGGAACGCCTGCCCACAGCGGTATCCCCGTCTCCCCTCCCTCGACCCATGGGAACACTCATGACCGACACCAACGGCGACGTTCGCCTTTCCGGGATCAGTAAGACCTACGGCTCGTTCACCGCCGTGCACCCGCTCGACCTCACCGTGCCGCAGGGCAGTTTCTTCGCGCTGCTCGGGGCGTCCGGGTGCGGTAAGACCACCACGCTCCGCATGATCGCCGGACTGGAGGAGCCCACCACCGGCACCGTCTCGCTCGGCGACCAGGACGTGACCGCGCTGCCCCCGTACAAGCGGCCCGTGAACACCGTCTTCCAGTCGTACGCGCTGTTCCCGCACCTCGACGTCTTCGAGAACGTCGCCTTCGGCCTGCGCCGCCGCGGCATCAAGTCCGTGAAGAAGCAGGTCGAGGAGATGCTCGACCTGGTGCAGCTGGGTGAGCAGGCCCGCAAGAAGCCGCACCAGCTCTCCGGCGGCCAGCAGCAGCGCGTCGCCGTCGCCCGCGCGCTGATCAACCACCCCAAGGTGCTGCTCCTCGATGAGCCGCTGGGCGCCCTCGACCTCAAGCTGCGCCGGCAGATGCAGCTCGAACTCAAGCGCATCCAGACCGAGGTGGGCATCACGTTCATCCACGTCACCCACGACCAGGAGGAGGCCATGACCATGGCCGACACGGTCGCGGTGATGAACGCCGGCCGCGTCGAGCAGCTCGGCTCGCCCGCCGAGCTCTACGAGAACCCGCAGTCCACGTTCGTCGCCAACTTCCTCGGCACCTCGAACCTGATCAAGGCCGAGGTCGACGCGAAGAGCGGCGACGAGATCGTCGTCAAGGCGGCCGACAGCAAACTGCTGCTGCCCGCCGCACGCTGTTCCGCCCCCGCCTCCACCGGCGGCAAGGTGCTGGTCGGCATACGCCCCGAGAAGATCTCCCTCACGCACGCGGACGACGCCGGCTCGATCCCCGACGGCCGCAACCGCATCACCGGCACCATCGCCGACACGAGCTTCATCGGCGTCTCTACGCAATACGTCGTCGACACCCCGGTCTGCGATGAGTTCGCGGTGTACGCCCAGAACATCGAGCGCGACGCCCGCCTGGTGCCCGGCGCCGAGGTGGTCCTGCACTGGAGCCCCGCCCACACGTTCGGTCTGGACGCGGCCCAGGACATCGATGCCGGTATCGAGTCAGTCGAGGAAGAGGCCGCGGCATGACGACCGTCACCGAGGCGCCACCGCTCGCGCCCACGCCCGTCGAGGAGCCGCGCAGGCCGCGCAGGCGCGGCCGCCACGTCCCGTACTGGCTGCTGCTCCCCGGCATCCTGTGGCTGCTGGTCTTCTTCGCGCTGCCGATGGTCTACCAGGCCTCCACGTCCGTGCAGACGGGCTCCCTGGAGGAGGGGTACAAGGTCACCTGGCACTTCGCCACCTACTGGGACGCGCTGTCCGAGTACTGGCCCCAGTTCCTGCGCTCTGTGCTCTATGCGGGCGTGGCGACCGTGCTGTGCCTGCTGCTCGGCTACCCCCTCGCGTATCTGATCGCCTTCCGCGCGGGCCGCTGGCGGAACGTGATCCTGGTCCTCGTCATCGCGCCGTTCTTCACGAGCTTCCTGATCCGTACGCTCGCGTGGAAGACGATCCTCGCGGACGGCGGCCCGGTCGTCGGTGCCCTGAGCACCCTGCACGTCCTGGACGTCACGAGCTGGCTCGGCATCACGGCCGGCGAGCGCGTCCTGGCCACACCACTCGCGGTGGTCTGCGGCCTGACGTACAACTTCCTGCCGTTCATGATCCTGCCGCTGTACACCTCGCTGGAGCGCATCGACGGGCGGCTGCACGAGGCGGCGGGCGATCTGTACGCGAAGCCGTTCACGGCTTTCCGCAAGGTGACGTTCCCGCTTTCCATGCCGGGCGTCGTCTCCGGCACGCTGCTCACCTTCATTCCCGCCAGCGGCGACTACGTGAACGCGGATCTGCTCGGCTCGACCGACACCCGAATGGTCGGCAACGTCATCCAGACGCAGTTCCTGCGGATTCTCGACTATCCGACGGCCGCAGCGCTGTCCTTCATTCTCATGGCCGCGATCCTCGTCATGGTCACCCTCTACATCCGCAAGTCCGGAACGGAGGATCTCGTCTGATGTCCCTTGGATCCTTCGGGCGCTCGATTCGCAGGAATCTCGTCGTCATAGCGGGCCTGCTGACGCTGGCTTATCTGCTTCTGCCCAATATCGTCGTGACGGTGTTCTCCTTCAATGATCCGAAGGGGCGCTTCAACTACGAATGGCAGAAGTTCTCCACGGACGCCTGGACCGACCCGTGCGGCGTCGCCGACCTGTGCGGTTCGCTCGCTCTCAGCCTGCAGATCGCCGCCTGGGCCACGCTCGGCGCCACCGTCCTCGGCACGATGATCGCCTTCGCGCTCGTCCGCTACCGCTTCCGGGCCCGCGGGGCCGTCAACTCGCTGATCTTCATGCCGATGGCGATGCCCGAGGTCGTCATGGCCGCATCGCTGCTCACGCTGTTCCTGAACATGGGCACGCCGCTGGGCTTCTGGACGATCCTCATCGCGCACATCATGTTCTGCCTGAGCTTCGTGGTCACGGCCGTGAAAGCGCGTGTGATGTCGATGGACCCGCGCCTCGAGCAGGCGGCACAGGACCTCTACGCGGGCCCCTTCCAGACGTTCATCAGGGTCACGCTGCCGATCGCCGCCCCCGGAATCGCCGCGGGCGCGCTGCTCGCCTTCGCGCTCTCCTTCGACGATTTCATCATCACCAATTTCAATGCCGGCTCGACCGTCACCTTCCCGATGTTCGTCTGGGGATCCGCGCAGCGCGGTACGCCCGTTCAGATCAATGTCATCGGTACGGCGATGTTCCTCGTGGCCGTCCTGTGCGTCCTGGCCGGAATGATGGTCGGCCGCCGCAGCAGGCAGAAGGCATAGCTTTCAACACCTTTCCGGAAAACTGTGGGGAGTTGACAATCATGGCCTCAAGCGCCATGAACCAGTGGACGAAATCCCTTTCCGACGCCCAGCCGGTGTCCTACTGGCTGGACGACCCCGGCAGGCCGCGCCCCGAAGCCGCCCTCGCCGGCGCCGAGCAGTGCGATCTGCTCGTCGTCGGCGGCGGCTACAGCGGACTGTGGACCGCGCTCCTCGCCAAGGAGCGCGACCCGGACCGCGACGTGGTGCTCGTCGAGGGCCGTGAGGTGGGCTGGGCCGCCTCCGGCCGCAACGGCGGCTTCTGCGCCGCGTCGCTCACCCACGGCTTCGCCAACGGCCAGTCCCGCTGGCCGGACGAGATCGCGCGACTGGAGGAGCTCGGCGCCCGCAACCTCGACGCGATCGAGGCGGCGGTCGCCCGCTACTCCCTTGACTGCGACTTCGAACGCAGCGGCGAGATCGACGTCGCCACCGAGCCGTACCAGGCCGAGGAGCTCCGCGAGACGTACGAGGCGATGCGCCGCCTCGGTCTCGCGGACGACATCGAACTCCTGGACGCGGAGGCGGTAAAGGAACACGTCGACTCACCGACATTCACCGGCGGACTCTGGGACCGCCGCGGCGTCGCCCTGCTCCACCCCGCCAAGCTCGCCTGGGGCCTCAAACGAGCCTGCCTCTCGCTGGGTGTACGGGTGTACGAGCACACCCCGGCCCTCTCCCTGACGCCGCGCGGCGCCGGCATGGGCGTCCGCACGCCGTACGGCCGCATCCTGGCCCGCCGGGTCGCCCTCGGCACCAACGTCTTCCCGTCCCTGGTCCGGCGCGTCCGGCCGTACACCGTCCCGGTCTACGACTACGCGCTGATGACCGAGCCGCTGAGCCCGGCCCAGCTGGCCGGCATCGGCTGGAAGAACCGCCAGGGCCTGGCCGACGGCGGCAACCAGTTCCACTACTTCCGGCTGTCCGCGGACAACCGCGTCCTGTGGGGCGGCTACGACGCCGTCTACCGGTACGGCGGCCGGGTGCGTGCCGAGTACGACGACCGGCCGGACACCTACGCGAGGCTGGCGGGCCATTTCTTCCGCTGCTTCCCGCAGCTCGAGGGCGTGCGCTTCACGCACGCGTGGGGTGGTGCCGTCGACACCTGCTCCCGTTTCTCGGCCTTCTTCGGCACGGCGCACCAGGGCCGCGTCGCCTACGCGGCCGGCTACACGGGCCTCGGTGTGGGCGCCACCCGTTTCGGCGCGGACGTCATGCTCGACCTGCTGGCCGGCGAGCGCACCGAACGTACGTCCCTGGAGATGGTCCGCACGAAGCCGCTGCCCTTTCCTCCCGAGCCGTTCGCCTGGACGGGCATCGCGCTCACCAAGTGGTCGCTGGCGCGCGCCGACGCGAACGGCGGCCGGCGTAACGCGTGGCTGAAGGCGATGGACCGGCTGGGCCTGGGATTCGACAGCTGATCAGGGCCGCCACGCGCGCGTGCACCCGTTCACGGTGAAGGCTGCTTACGAAGGCGAGTCGCCACGGGCTTCGCCGAATCTGTCCACACATGCGCTCAGCAGCACGAGGAGCGCCCCGCACAGGCACCAGCTGCCCAGCACGTCCAGCGGCCAGTGGTAGCCACGGCGCACAAGGCCGAATCCCACGGCTGCGTTCAGCACCAGACAGCCGATCACCACCTCGCGGCGGGTGTAGGCGCTGCCGCGCAGATACGGAAGCAGGAGCAGCGTCGCCGCTCCGTACGCCACGACCGCGGTGGCGGTGTGCCCTGAGGGGTAGAAGCCGTCGCCGAGCGGCATGCCGGGCGGGCCTGGGCGGTCGATCAGGAGCTTCAGCGGGACGACCAGCAGGGGGACGGCTGCCATCGCCAGCAGGGCGGCCAGTGGCGGCAGCCACCAGCGGGGTGCACCGGTGCGGCGGGCGTACCAGGCCACGTATCCGGCCACCCCGGCCAGGATCGGCACTGCGACCGTCATGCTGCCCAGGTCGGCGAAGAATTCCGCCACGGTGTTGGGGAGGCGGGTCTGCCGGGCCGCCAGGCCGATGCGCTCGTCCGCCCGGCGGAGTGGGCCGTCGACGGCCACCTGCCAGGTGAGAAGGGCGAAGAGGAAGAGGAGGGCGGTCAGGCCCTGCACGCGCGGGCTCCGAAGCGCGTTCGGCCGCCCCGGAACAGGGGGGGTAGTTCCGAGGCGGCCGTCCTGGCCGGTTTGCCGCACGCCCCGGGGGGTTTGGGGCGGGCGGCCGTCCGACCGGTGAGGAGTTCCGGAGCCTGAAACTCCGGAGGTGTGCGCGAAGGCACGACCAGGACGGAGCTGGGGAGGCCACGACCTGGCGTCGCCCACAGTCGCCTGTGAGCGGGGTGTTTCTCTCATCTGGCTCAAACCTACGGCAGGGGTGCGGGACCGAACAGGCGGAACGGCATCCTGCCATGGCCCTCGCACACGTTCTTCACACCCTCTGACCGTTACCCCAGGTCACGACAGTTCTACCGTGTGGCGTCCACACATGTCAGAGCACATTCGGAGCCGGGAAACGCCCGCTTCGGGCGGTTCCCGGCTCCTGCCTGCTCTGCAGCTCCCGGCCGGTTCCGCACGGCGGTGCGGCTTCTCAGGCCGGTGGTGTGGCTCCTCAGATGCGGGCCAGGGCCGCCTCGATGATGTCCAGGCCCTCGGTGAGCAGGTCCTCGCCGATGACCAGCGGCGGCAGGAAGCGCAGCACGTTGCCGTAGGTGCCGCAGGTCAGGACGAGCAGGCCCTCCTGGTGGCAGGCCTTGGCGAGCGCGGCGGTGGCCTCCGGGTTCGGCTCCTTGGTGGCCGGGTCCTTGACCAGCTCGATGGCGATCATCGCGCCGCGGCCGCGCACGTCGCCGATGATGTCGTACTTGTCCTGCATGGCGTTGAGGCGGTCCTTCATGACCCGCTCGATGCGCTTCGCCCTGGCGTTGAGGTCGAGCTCCTTCATCGTCTCGATCGCGCCGAGCGCGCCCGCGCAGGCCACGGGGTTTCCGCCGTACGTACCGCCCAGGCCGCCCGCGTGCGCGGCGTCCATCATCTCGGCGCGGCCGGTGACGGCGGCGAGCGGGAGGCCGCCCGCGATGCCCTTCGCCGTGGTGATCAGGTCCGGGACGATGCCCTCGTCCTCGCAGGCGAACCACTGGCCGGTGCGGCAGAAGCCCGACTGGATCTCGTCGGCGACGAAGACGATGCCGTTGTCCTTGGCGAACTGCGCGAGCGCGGGCAGGAAGCCCCTCGCCGGCTCGATGAAGCCGCCCTCGCCGAGCACCGGCTCGATGATGATCGCGGCGACGTTGTCCGGGCCGACCTGCTTGGTGATCTGGTCGATGGCCTGCGCGGCGGCCTCGGGACCGCAGTTCTCCGGGCCGGTCGGCCAGCGGTAGGCGTACGCCATCGGCATGCGGTAGACCTCGGGCGCGAACGGGCCGAAGCCGTGCTTGTACGGCATGTTCTTGGCGGTCAGCGCCATCGTGAGGTTGGTGCGGCCGTGGTAGCCGTGGTCGAAGACGACGACGGCCTGGCGCTTGGTGTAGGCGCGCGCGATCTTGACGGCGTTCTCGACGGCCTCGGCGCCCGAGTTGAACAGGGCGGACTTCTTCGCGTGGTCGCCCGGGGTCAGCTCGGCGAGCGCCTCGGCGACGGCCACGTAGCCCTCGTACGGCGTGACCATGAAACAGGTGTGGGTGAAGTCCTGGAGCTGGGCGGAGGCCCGTCGTACGACGGCCTCGGCGGAGGCGCCGACGGACGTCACGGCGATGCCGGAGCCGAAGTCGATCAGCCGGTTGCCGTCGACGTCCTCGATGATGCCGCCGCTCGCGCGTGCGGTGAAGACCGGCAGCACGGAGCCCACGCCCTGCGCGACCGCGGCGGTACGGCGGGCCTGCAGCTCCTGCGACTTCGGGCCGGGGATGGCGGTGACGACGCGGCGCTCCTGCGGAAGTGCACTCATGCGGGGCTCCTGGGTGTGCTGGGTGGTGTTCGCGATAGTCGTATCCGGGTTTGTATCCGGAATGTCCGGACTTCCGGACGCTTCTTTTGGGCGCATGCGTTCCGGACGCTTCGGTTCTCTCTCCGCAGGCTAGGTCCGAGGGAGGGGAGTGGGCATGCTCCATGAGGGCGTTGTCGGAGGGGTGGGTTGTCCTCCGTGGACATAGCCGGCTCTCCGCAGTGGACATTGCGCCCGCCGGGCGCCCGCGCCTGAGCGGTGACGCATTCACGCACTCATTCCCGCAGGCCCGGGCGCGTACCCGGTGAACTCCCCATACGGGCGCACTAGATTGACTCGCGAACGTCGCAGGACGCATCACGTACGGACTGGCAGACCGGCAGGTCAGGGGGCAAGGGGCGATGAACACCGACGGCACGCAGGACGCACACGGCGCACACGCCGATCCGGTGCCGCGCCCGGCCGGGCCGCCGCCGACCGCCGCACCGGCGTCCGATGTGCCGTCGCAGCCCGCGCGACCCCCGGCCGCCGGCCAGCTGGCAGGGATCCCGCCTCGGCCCGTGCGGGCGCCCGGAGCGCCTGCCCTACCCGATGGGTCCGGCTTCCTGGCCTGGCTGCGGGCCCCCCGGCCCGACGCCGCGCCCGGTATCTGGCGGTTCGGGCATCGGCCGCGGCCTGCCGAGGAGCCCGAGGTCGTCCCGGCGCGGCAGTTGCTGAGCGGGGCGCTCATCGCGTTCCTGGTGGGGTGGCTGATCTGGTCGCTGCTGTGGAACGGATACCTGGGCGGATGGTGGCTGCTGCCGCTCTACGCGATGATTCCCGACTCCTGGGCGGAGCCCCACTCGTTCGCCGCCGTCGTCGCCGTCTACACGTACTACACCGTCGTCGCCCTTGTGATCATGGTGGGCGTCGGACGGCTCGGCCGGTGGTCTGAGGTCTGGCGACGGTACGGGCCTCCCGCGTGGCGCCGGGCCGGGCCGCGGGCCGAACCCCCGCCCACGCCCTCGGAGGACCCCGCCGAATGGCCCCAGCTCAGGGCCGCCGGCGCCCAGGAAGCCGCCGACCGGCTCGCAGCCGAAGCCCGCGCCGGGCTGATGCGCGACGTCGACCACGCGAGGATCACGCGCGCGTGGCAGGGCGTGCGCAGCGGGCGGCACAACCTCGCGGCCTTCACCCGGGCCGTCCTCAAGGACGGAGCCGCCGCCTGTCTGCACCCCTCCGGCGAGCGCGACCTCCCCGTCCGCGCCGCCCGGCACGATCTGGCCACCGCGCAGGTACGGATCGGCACGACCGCCGACGACCCGCGCAACCCCTACCAGTACCGCGGCACCGGACTGGCGCTCGGCCCCGATCTGCTCGGCACCTCGCTGCTCGCCGTCGGGCCCGCTGGATCCGGCAAGACCAGCAGTGTCGTACGGCCGCTCGCCGAGTCACTGTGCCTGCAGGCGCTCGCGGGGCGGGCCGCCGTGGTCGTGGTGGGGGCCGCAGGCGCCGGGCTCGGGCCCGCCGACGCGTACGACGTCGTCGTGCGCATCGGCGATCCCGAATCCGCCTACGACCTCGATCTGTACGGCGGAACCCATGATCCGGACGAGGCCGCGGCGGTTCTCGCCGAGGCCCTCGTCGGCGACCTCGCGGACCCGCATCCCGGCGGCGGCAGCCGGCGCTCGACCACGGTGCTCGCCCAGCTCCTCGGGCCGTTCCACGCGGTCCACGGCCGCTTCCCCTCCGTACCGGAGCTGCGGCAGCTCCTGGACGGTGCGCCCGGTCCGCTGGGCGCGCTGCGCAAGGCGCTCACCGACGCGGGGCAGCAGGCGATGCTGCGGGAACTCGACGCGCGGGAGCGGCAGTTGGGCCATCCCGGGGATCTGGGAAGTGTGCTCGCCGACCGGATCGCTCTGCTCGACCGGCCCGCCTTCGCGGCCTTCTTCGACACATCGGGCCAGGGGCGCCCCTTCTCGCTGCGGGCGCTCGACCATCCCGTCCGGGTCCGTATCGACCTCCCCGAGCGCGGGCACGCCGACGCCTCCCGGATCCTCGCCAGGCTCGTGCTCGCCCAGTTCACGGCCAGCGCCGCCGTCCGCGAGGACCGGTCGCTGTTCGCGTGCCTCGTCCTCGACGACGCGACGGGCGCGGTCACGCCGGAGGCCGTGCGCGGTATCCAGCGGCTGCGGTCGGCGAACGCCGGGGCCGTCCTGACGCTGCGTACACTCGACGACGTTCCGCGGCCGCTGCGCGGGCCCCTGCTGGGCTCGACCGGCTGCCGCATGGCGCTGTCGGGGCTCACGCCGTGGGACGGGCAGGACTTCGCGGAGGTGTGGGGCAAGGAGTGGACCGAGGCGCGCGACGTCACCGACCGGCAGATCATCGCCGAGACCCCGCTCGGCAAGACCGTGCATGTCCTGCGGCGCGTGATCACCGGTAACGCTCCGACGGCCCGCGCCGTGACCGTCCGGCAGGTCGAGCGCGAGCGCTGGTCCGCCTCCGAGCTGGCCCACGGCGTGCCGCCCGGGCATGCGGTGCTGTCGCTCACGAACGTACGGGGTGAGCACGCGCCGCCGCTGCTGGTGGATCTCAGGAGCTGAGGGCCGGCCTTCGGCTTGTGGAGGTGTGGTGACGGTGTGACGTTCGGTCATTCGGTCGTCACGTCCGGACATTCCTCACTTGGGCACCGTACGGTGAGGCAGAATCGGCAGTGGTCGTTCATACGCGGCGGCCAAGGAAGCGCCTCGGTAGCACCCGGGCATCACGCCGATGTCACCTCGATGCCACCCCGGCCGACGACCTGCGAACCCGCCCCACGACCTGTGAAGAAGATCTGAAGACCCATGCGCCCCACGCTCGCCTCGCTCGTCCAGCACTCCGCGCTCAAGCTGAAGGTGCGCGCGGGCGAGGACCACCTGGACACCCCCGTCCGGTGGGCGCACGTGAGCGAGCTGGCCGACCCCGTGCCCTACATGGAGGGCGGCGAGCTGCTGTTGACCACCGCGCTCAAGCTGGACGCGGAGGATCGCGAGGCGATGCGCCGCTATGTCAAGCGGCTGGTGGGCGCCGGTGTCACCGGGCTCGGCTTCGGCGTCGGCGTCAACTACGACGACATCCCCGACGCGCTCGTCGAGGCGGCCGAGGCGGAGGGCCTGCCGCTGCTCGAGGTGCCGCGGCGGACGCCGTTCCTCGCCATAAGCAAGGCCGTGTCGGCCGCCATCGCGGCCGATCAGTACCGGGCGGTGACCGCCGGTTTCGCCGCCCAGCGCGAACTCACCAAGCAGGCGCTGAGCGGCGGCCCCGAGGGACTCCTCGCCGCGCTCGCCGCGCAGGTCGACGGCTGGGCGGCGCTGTACGACGCGTCCGGCGCCGTCGTCGCCGCCGCACCGGAGTGGGCCGCCCGGCGGGCCGCCCGGCTCACCCCCGACGTCGAGCGCCTGCACCAGCGGACCGCTCCGGCGAGTGCCGTCGTGGGCGGCTCACCGGGCGACGGGGGCGGCGAGGACCGCGTGGAGCTGCACTCCCTCGGCACCGGCCGCCGGGCGCGCGCCGCGCTCGCCGTCGGCACCGCGTCGACGCTGGGCACCGCGGAGCGGTACGCCGTGCACTCGGCGATCGCCCTGCTGACGCTCACCACGGAGCGGTCCCGTTCGCTGCACGCCGCCGAGCAGCGCATCGGCGCCGCCGTGCTGCGGATGCTGCTGGCCGGGCAGCCCGACCACGCCCGGGCCGTCGCCGGGGGCCTGTACGGCGGGCTGCTGGACGCGCCCTTCCGCGTGATCATCGCGGAGGCGGCACCGGCCTCGGCGGCGCGGGCCCACGCCAAGGGTGCCCCGTCCGCCGGGCGGACGGACACCGGCGATCCCGACGGCACGTCCCACGAGGACACGCCCGCGCGGGCGCAGGGAGGCGGGCACGCGCGCGTGCCCGCGGGTCAGTCGCAGGCGGGTGGCCTGGCGGGTGTGTCTGCTGCCGCCCCATCGAAGGCGAGCGGCCACGCGTGCGTGCCGGCTGCGATTCGGCCCGCGATTGCGTCGCCCGCCGGCGATGCTCCGGCCGGCGACCCGCGGGCCGCACTCGCCGACGTCGTCGAGGCCGCCGCGGCGCGCGCCGGTGAGGCGCTTCTCGTGGTCCCCGACGGCGACCGGCTCGTCCTGCTCACCGCCGACGGAGGGGCCGCGGTAGCGGCGTGCACCCAGTACGCCGACGCCCTGGAGCACGCGCGTGCCGCAGCACGCGACGCCGCCGCGCCCGAGGCCACGGCGCGCGAGGGCACTTCAGGCGAGGAGCACGAACTCGTCGTGGGCCTGTCCGCGCCGGCCGGCCCGATCGCCGCCGCCACCGCCTACAAGCAGGCCGAACAGGCCCTGTCCGTCGCCCGCCGGCGCGGACGCTGCCTCGTCGAGCACGAGGAGCTGGCCGCCGGCTCCGTGCTGCCGCTGCTCGCCGACGACGCGGTACGCGCCTTCGCGGACGGGCTGCTGCGCGCCCTGCACGAACACGACGCGCGCGGCCGCGGCGACCTCGTCGCGTCCCTGCGGGCCTGGCTGTCACGCCACGGCCAGTGGGACGCGGCGGCCGCGGACCTCGGCGTCCACCGCCACACACTGCGCTACCGCATGCGCCGCGTCGAGGAGATCCTCGGCCGCTCCCTGGACGACCCGGACGTACGCATGGAGCTGTGGCTGGCGCTGAAGGCGACGGCAAGCGAGTGACAGGATCCGGGGTCACGAGCGAGTGATGGGTTCCGGCTGCACGGCTTGACTCGGGGCTGCACGGTTTGACGGCGACGTACGTCTTGTCGGCGACGTACATCGTGGGCACACAGCGGCACACTGCCAAAGCGGTGTGCCCGGCGGGCCGATCACTCCGTACCGGACAAGCGACCCCGGCTGTCCCCGGCCCTACGGTGGGACACGGACCACCCGGGCCGGCGGACCACGCACCACCGGCCCACGAACCACCCGAGACACCGACAGCGGAAGGGCCGGGACCCACATGCCACAGGTACACGAGGCAGCCACCCACGCGTTCTGGCTCGCCGGCCGTCAGGCCACCGGCGAGGCCACCTTCGACGTCAGCTCCCCGTGGAACGGGCGGCTGGTCGGCAAGGTCAGCGTCCCGACCGACGCCCAGATCGAGGAGGCCGTGGCCGCCGCCTACGCCGTCCGGGACGCATTCGCCGCGACCCCCGCGCACGTACGGGCCGCCGCCCTGGACCACGTGTCCAAGCGGCTGGTCGAGCGGACCGAGGAGATCGCCCAGCTGATCTCCGCCGAGAACGGCAAGCCGATCAAGTGGGCGCGCGGCGAGGTCGGCCGTGCCGTCTCCGTCTTCCGCTTCGCGGCTGAGGAGGCCCGCCGCTTCAACGGCGGCGAGGCCCAGCGCCTCGACACCGACGCGGGCGGTGCGGGTCGCCTGGCCCTGACCCGCCGCTTCCCGAAGGGCGTCGTCCTCGGCATCGCGCCGTTCAACTTCCCGCTGAACCTGTGCGCCCACAAGATCGCCCCGGCCATCGCCGTCGGCGCGCCGATCATCCTCAAGCCCGCGCCCGCGACCCCGCTCTCCGGGCTTCTCCTCGGCGAGCTGCTCGCGGAGACGGACCTCCCGGCGGGCTCCTGGTCGGTCCTTCCGGTGCCCAACGACCGTATGCCCGCCCTCGTCCAGGACGAGCGGCTGCCGGTGATCTCCTTCACCGGTTCCGACAAGGTCGGTTACGCGATCATGGACTCGGTGCCGCGCAAGCACTGCACCCTGGAGCTCGGCGGCAACGGCGCGGCCGTCGTCCTCGCCGACTACGCCTCCGACGAGGACCTCGACTGGGCCGCGAACCGCATCGCGACCTTCTCCAACTACCAGGGCGGCCAGTCCTGCATCTCCGTCCAGCGCGTCATCGCCGACGCCTCCCTCTACGACCGCCTCGTGCCGCGGATCGTGGCGGCCGTCGAGGCGCAGGTCACCGGCGACCCGTCGGACGACGCCACCGACGTCGGCCCGCTGGTCAGCGAGGACGCCGCCAAGCGCGTGGAGTCCTGGGTCGACGAGGCCGCGCAGGCGGGCGCCCAGGTGCTCACCGGCGGCAAGCGCGACGGCGCCTCCTACGCGCCCACCGTGCTCGCCGATGTACCGGCCGGCGTGACCCTCTCCTGCGAGGAGGTCTTCGGGCCGGTCCTCACCGTGCAGAAGGTGAACGGCGAGGCTGAGGCATTCGCCGCCGTCAACGACTCCAAGTACGGCCTGCAGGCGGGCGTGTTCACACACGACCTGCAGACCGCGTTCCGCGCCCACCGCGCGCTGGAGGTCGGCGGCGTGGTCATCGGCGACGTGCCGTCCTACCGCGCCGACCAGATGCCGTACGGCGGCGTCAAGCAGTCCGGTGTGGGCCGCGAGGGCGTGCGGTTCGCGATGGACGACTACACGTACGAGCGGGTCATGATCCTGACCGGTCTCGCTCTCTAGCCGAGCACCGGCCGGCCGCCGCGATACGCGTGGCGAAGGGGCCCGGCACCGGAGCATCCCACTGCCTCCGGTGCCGGGCCCCTTCCTCTGTGCGCCGGCTTCTTCCGGACCCTCAACCAGAGAAGCCGACGTGCGCGAGCCGCAGCGGGCCGCGCAGCCTGATGTGCAGGTCGTGCACGCCGGAGGCCGCGAACGCGGCGCCTACGGTGGCGTATGCGTAGGGGCCGCCGGTCGCCGGGACGGCGACCGTGGCCTGCACCTCGCCGTCCGGCAGCCGGAGCTCGACGGTGCCCTCGCCCGCTGCCTCGACCGACACCTCGCTGACACCGTCACCGAAGTCGCAGCTGGAGAAGACCAGTTCGCCCGCCTCACCGTCCACCGGTGTCACCGCGTCGCCTGCCGTCTTGCTACGGTCGACGATCGCGGTGCCGCGCTGCTCGTCGTAGTCGGCGGCGTCCAGGCCGTGCGCGATGACCGGACGCGGGCCTGCTGCCTCGCCGTCGATCCGGACGGTCTCGCGCAGCCGGACGTCCTCGCTGGAGGCCCCCGCCAGCAGCTCGTACTCGCCCGGCTCCACCCACCAGCGGCCATGGGCGACGTCCCAGAACCCCAGCCCGCTGACCGGGAGTTCGAAGGACAGCTCGGCCGACGCGCCGGGTGCCAGGTGGACGCGGCGGTACGCGGCCAGTTCGCGGCGCGGCCGCGGGACCGACGGGTCGACGGCCCGGGTGTAGAGCTGGGCCACCTCGTCGGAGGGCACATCGCCCGTGTTGGTCACGGTGAAGGAAACCCGGACCATCTCCCCGTCCCGCCGCACCGACAGGTCGTCGTACGCGAACGACGCGTACGACAGGCCGTGGCCGAACGGGAAGAGCGGGGTGCCCTCGAAGTACAGGTACGTCTGGCGGCCGCCGATGATGTCGTAGTCGAGCAGGTCCGGCAGGTCGTCGTCCGACGCGTACCAGGTCTGCGGCAGCCGGCCGGCAGGGGAGACGTCGCCGGCCAGGACGCGGGCGAGCGCGGTGCCCGCCGCCTGGCCGCCGTGCGCGGTCCACAACACGGCCGGGATGTCCTCGTGGTCGACCACGTACGGGTAGGCGGAGACGAGGGTCAGGACCGTGCGCGGGTTCGCCGCGCGTGCGGCGCGCAGCAGGCGTTCCTGCTGGCCGGGGAGGCGCAGTGTGGGGCGGTCCTCGGTCTCGCGGCCGTTGATGTGCGGGTCGTTGCCGGCGACCACGATCACCGCGTCGGCCGCGGCGGCGGCGCGGGCCACCGCGTCCTCGCCGCGCTCGGTCACGACCACCTCGAAGACCTCCGCGTCGGACGGGTCTTCCGCGGCAACCTTCACGCCGTCGGCGGCGACAGTGACGTACCGGCCCGTTCCCAGGTGCTTCAGGAGGTGACCGTTCTCGTGGGTCTCGGACGCTTCGAGGCGGAAGAGCTCCTGGACGACCCAACCGCCGGGCTGGTCCGCGGAGGCCCGGACGAAGCCGTCGTCCGCGACCGACAGATAGCGGCCGTCGGGGGCGCGGAACGTGAGCACGCCCTCGCCCCAGTCGATCAGCGCGAGGTCGGTCCCCGCGGCGTCGGCGGTCAGCGGCGGCAGGTCCGTGCGGCCCGCGAGGAGCGCCGGGTCCAGGGCGCCCTCGGCCCCGCGCACCTGGTCGTCCGCCTCCTCGGCCTCGGGCACCGCCAGATACGCACCGGATGCGGTCTTCAGCCGTACGCGGTCGACTCCCTCCGCGAACTCCACCTGACTGGCGCCGAACCGCTCGTACAGGCCCTCCAGCGGAGTCGAGCGGTGGATCAGCGTGCCGCTGTACCAGTCGAGCTTGCTCTCGTCGGCGAGCAGGCCCACCACGGCGATGCGGGTGTCCGCGGCCAGCGGCAGCACGCTGTCGTTCTTGAGCAGGACGATCGCCTGCTCGGCGGCCTCCTGGGCGAGCGCTCGGTGCTCGGGCGTGTCGAAGTCCTTGGTGCCGGCGTACGGGTCGAGGTCCGGGTCGAACTCGCCGAGGCTGAGGCGGACGGACAGCTGGCGGCGCACCGCCGTGTCGATGTCCGACTCGGACAGCAGCCCCTGCTCGAGGGCGCCACGCACGCGTGCCACGATCTGCGAGTTGTCCGTGCCGTGGTCGGTGAAGCTGTCGACGCCCGCGATCAGCGCGGCCGCCGTCGCCTCCTCGTGCGTGTCGAAGTAGTGCTCGGAGTCGACGAGGTTCGACGGCGCCCCCGCGTCCGAGCAGACCAGCAGGTCGCGGTCCGTCCAGGCGCGCAGGTGCTCGCGCAGATACGGCGAGACGTGGTTGGGGCGGCCGTTGACGAGGTTGTACGCCGGCATCACGCCCGCGACCGCGCCCGCCTCGACGGCGTCGCGGAAGGCCCGAAGGTCGTACTCGTGCAGCACGCGCGGGCGGACCGAGGAGGAGGTCACGTCGCGGCCGGTCTCGTTGTTGTGCGCCAGCCAGTGCTTGAGGACGGGCGCCGTACGCCAGTAGGCGGGGTGGTCGCCGCGCAGGCCGCGGGTGTACGCGGTCGCGATGGCCGAGGTCAGCTTCGGGTCCTCGGAGTAGCCCTCCTCGTTGCGGCCCCACAGGGGGTGCCGCAGCAGGTTGACCGTGGGGGACCAGACGTTCAGGCCGACGCGGTCGTCGCGGGCGCGCATGGCGCGGACCTCCGTGGAGACCGCCTCGCCGATCCGGCGTACGAGGTCGTCGTTCCACGTCGCGCCCAGACCGACCGCCTGCGGGAACACGGTCGCCGGGCCCATCCAGGCCACGCCGTGCAGCGCCTCCTGGCCGGTGCGGAACGCCGCGACGCCCAGCCGCTCCACGGCGGGGGCGAACTGGTGCAGCATCGCGATCCGTTCGTCGAGCGTGAGCCGCGCGAGCAGATCGTCGACGCGTTCGCTGGACGGCAGTTGCGGATCGCGGAAAGGCAGCGAATGTGCGGTCACGTGGGAATCCCCTTGTGGTGGAGCGAGCTGTGCGCGGTAGGCGCCCCGGGTGGTCGGACGATCCGAGTGTGGTCGAACGAGGGTGCGCGCTTTCGAAGCGCTTCGATGCTGTTGCCGTGAAGCGGTGAGTGTCAAGACACGTCATGGCAACAACTCTCGGCCTGGAGTCTCGCATGAGCCCGATGCCCGCCCCGTATATAGGTCGGATACAGGTCGGAGCAATGTTGGGATCGGCTCTTGTGCGCCTCGGGGTGTTCACTTAACCTCGCAGCAACATCGAAGCGCTTCGACGACGGACCGGGCACCGCCTGTGCGTGCCCCCTCCGATGTCCGCTTCAGCTCAGCCAGTTACTCACGACACCGCAGCCGACCGGTGGCACGCCCCCCGGGTGTCCTGGTGCGCCATGAAGGGTTGACGCAATGACGCCGAACTCCTCCTCCGCGAGCTCCGCCCCGAGCCGGAGAAGCTTCCTCGCCTCGACCGCGGTCGCCGCGGCTGCTGTCGCCGGCGGTGTGCCGCTGCTGAGTGCCTGTGGCGGGTCGGACAGCGGTTCGCGTGAGGGCGCCACGTCGGGCAAGGACGCGGACAAGCTGCTCCCGACGTTCGTCGCCAGCACGGTCGCCAAGCCGGACATTCCGTCGAAGAACGGTTCCACGGCCGGCTACACCAGCAAGATCGATCTTGCGGCCCTTGCCACCTCGGTCCCGAAGAAGCTCGGTACCGGCGCTCCCCTCAAGATCATGGCCCCGCTCTGGGGCACTCCGCCGAAGCCGGATTGCGCGTATTACACGGCGCTCGACGCCGAGGCGGGCACCAAGATCACCTGGCAGAACCAGGACGGCAAC
>NZ_LOHS01000056.1 GCF_001642995.1 Streptomyces jeddahensis | reverse complement strand
AAGCCTGCCGGGCCGTCATCCTCCTCGGCGGGAGCGGTGATCACGGTCACGCCGGTCGCGAAGTTCCCCAGTACGCGCCGGAACTCGGCCGCATCGACCGGTGCGCGCTCGTCGTCCCGTACCGCGCGCAGCTCGGGACGCGGCAGCGCGTCGACGGCTCGGGCGGCGGTAGGCGCCCCGACGGACCTGAGGTATCGGACGACGGTGGCCGCCATCCCTGCGTGTCCCATCACGCTACCCATTAAAACTGACGGAGCGTCAGAAGTGAAGGTGTCAGCGGCCCTTGTACGCCGGAGAGCGGTGCTCCACGAACGCGGCCACGCCCTCCTGCGCGTCCGCCGTCGACATGTTGATCTCCTGGGCCGCGGCCTCGGCGGCGAAGGCCGTCGTGCGGTCCGTGTCGAGGGAGGCGTTCACCAGGTGTTTGGTGAGGGCGATGGCCCGAGTGGGGCCGACGGCCAGCCGCTGGGCCCACTCGCGCGCCGTCTTCTCCAGCTCGTCGGACGGGACCACACGGTTGACGAGTCCGAGCCGTTCGGCCTCGGCGGCAGGGAGCGTGTCGCCGAAGAACATCAGTTCCTTGGCGCGCTGCGGACCGACGAGACGAGCGAGCAGATACGCACCCGCCCCGTCCGGCACCAGTCCGCGCCGTACGAACACCTCGATGAACCTGGCGGATTCCGCGGCCAGTACGAGGTCGCAGGCGAACGCGAGATGGGCGCCTATGCCGGCGGCCGTGCCGTTGACCGCGGCGATCACCGGCTTCTCGCAGTCGAGGACGGCCGCGATCAGGCGCTGGGCACCGAGCCGGATGGTCCGTGCCACGTCACCGGGGATCCGCTCGCCGGTGGAGGGAGAACCGCGCAGGTCGGCTCCCGCGCAGAAACCCCTGCCGGTGGCGGTGATCACGACGGCTCGTACGTCCGGGTCGGCGGAGGCCTCGGCAAGCAGCCGGATGATGCGTTCTCGCTGGTCCCAGGTGACGGCGTTCATGGCGTCGGGCCGGTTGAGCGTGATCCACGAGACGCCGTTGTCAGTGGCGTGCAGTACCAATGACTCGACGGATTCTCCGGATTCTTCGGGAGACCCGGCGGAGTTGTCGGAGGTCGTCGTGAGGGGGGCGTCGGTCATGGGGGAGTGGCTCCGTTCGGTGCGGCGGTGGGCTCGTGCGTGGGGTCGTGCATGGGTGCCGGCGGGGGCATCGGTGTCAGCGTGGGGCTGGGCACTTGTGGGAGCCCGGCCTGGCGTGCCGCGGGTGCCGGCATGGGGGCCGGTACGGGTACGGCCGCGGGCAGGGGCGCCGGCGTGGGCCCGTGCGCAGGCCTGGGGGCGGGCGCGAGCGGGGGCAGGGCCAGGTCCGGCGCCTCGGGTCCCGGCAGTCCCGGCGTCGCGGGCCCCGGCCTCCGTGCCGCCGACCGCGATGCCCGCGCACGAAGCATCAGCGGCTCGCAGTCGTGGAGCCCCAGCGGCCCACGGCCATGCAGCCGCAGGGGCTCGCAGCCACGGAACCTCAGCGGCTCGCAGCCACGGAGCCCCAGCGGCCCACAGCCATGCAGCCGCAGGGGCTCGCAGCCACGAAGCATCAGCGGCTCGCAGCCACGGATTCTCAGTGGCTCGCAGCCATGCAGCCTCAACGGCACACGGCCAGCGCGTCCAGCGCCACCGCCCCCTGCCCGCGGGGCAGCACCATGAGCGGGTTGATGTCCAGCTCGGCGAGGTCGTCGCCGAGCTCGAGCGCCATCCGCTGAACGCGCAGCACGACCTCGACCAGCGCATCCACGTCGGCTGGAGGTGCCCCCCGGACCCCGTCGAGCAGGGCCCGCCCGCGCAGTTCGCCGAGCATGGCCCGTGCCTGGTCCTCGCCGAAGGGCGGCACGCGCACGGCCGCGTCCCGCATCACCTCGACGAGTACGCCGCCGAGGCCGACGGTCACGGTCGGCCCGAACAGCGGGTCCTGTGTGACGCCGACGACCATCTCGACCCCCCGCTCGACCATCTGGCAGACGAGGACACCGTCCAGCGTGATGCCCTCGAAGCGGGCGATGTCGGTCAGTTCGCGGTAGGCGTCGCGGACCTGACTGGCCGAGGTCAGCCCGACCTTGACCAGGCCGAGTTCGGTCTTGTGGGCGAGCTGCGTTCCCGACGCCTTCATGACGACCGGGTAGCCCACGAGACCGGCCGCCCGAACGGCCGCGGCCGCGCTGGTGACCAGCTGCTCGCGCGGCACCCGGATGCCATAGGTGCGCAGCAGCTGCTTGGCCGCGTGCTCGCTCAACTGCCGACCGGGTCGCATCAGGGCCTGCGCCTTGCGGCAGGCCGGGGATGCCGTGCGCGGCGCCTCGTCGAAGGGCGAGCGGTACGCGGCGGTGAACCGGTGGTGATCCAGGTGTGCGCGCACCGCGGTGATGCAGTTCGCGAAGGTCCGGAAGGTGGCCACGCGCGAGGACCCGAGGAGGGTCTTGCGGTAGGCGTCCTCGGTGCCGACCGGCGACCCCCAGACCACGCACACCAGTTTGTCGGTCCGCTCCGCCGCGTCCACCAGGTCCTGCGCGAGCTTGTCGCTCATCGGCGGGAAGGGGCCGGTGATCGGGCAGATCAGTACTCCCACGGAGGGGTCGTCGAGGATCGCGTCGATGATCTTGCGACCGCGCCAGTCGCCGACGGGGTGCCCGCCGTTGTCGACGGGGTTCGCGACGTTGAGGTACTCCGGTATCCACTGGTGCAGCTCAGCCTGCTTCGCATCGGACAGCGTCGGCAGCTTCAGCCCGGCCTGCACCGCCAGGTCCGAGAAGTGCGCGCCCGTGCCGCCCGAGATCGAATAGACGACGACCCCGTCGGCCACCGGCTTGCGGGCCCGCGCCAGCAGGGCCGCGGTGTCCTGGAGTTCGTCGAGCCCGTCCACGCGGATCACGCCGTACTGCCGCATCGCCGCGTCCACCACCGCGTCCGCGCCGGTCAGCTTGCCGGTGTGTGAGGCGGCCGTGCGGGCGCCGGTCTCGGTGCGGCCGACCTTGACGGCGACGACCGGCACCCCTCGCCGGGCCGCGCGGTCGGCGGCGAGCAGGAAGGAGCGCCCGTCCTTGAGGCCCTCGACGTAGCAGGCGATGGCGCCGACCTCGGGCTGCTCGGCGAAGTAGGAGATGAAGTCCGCGGTCTCCAGGTCGGCCTCGTTGCCGGTGGGTGCCCAGTGGGAGAGGCGGATGCCCAGCTCCTGCAGGGCGAAGACGGGGCGGCCCTGGTGCCCGGACTGCGTGATCAGTGCGATCGCCGGGCCGTCCAGGTCGTCGCGGAAACGCTCGAAGGCGTTGAGGTTGGTGTTGGGGCCGAGGAGTCGTATGCCGGAGCGTTCCACGGCGGCGGCGAGCCGGTCCTGGGCGGCGGCACCCGCCTCACCGGTCTCGGCGAATCCAGAGGCGAAGGCGACCGCGAACTTCGCCTTGGTCTCGGCGAGTTCCTCGATCACGGGAAGGGGGTCGGCTACGAGCAGTACGGCCAGGTCGACCTGTTCAGGCAGGTCTCTGACGGAAGGGAAGCACGGTATGCCGAAGACGGACTGACGGGTCGGGTGCACCGGGTGCAGCCGGGCGCCGACCCGCTCGGCCCAGGAGAGCAGCTGCCTGGTGATGCCCGTGTTCGGTCGCCCCTCGGCGTCCGAGGCGCCGACGACGGCCACGGACTCCGGGCGGAAGAGGCGGTCCAGGTCGGGCACGGAGGCGTTCAGCGGCCGCCCGCTGACATCGAGGTCGCCGGTCGTCGCGGCGCTGCCGTGCACGGCAGGCGGCAGGGACTCGCCGCAGGCCACAACACGCGTGCGGCGGGAGTCGGTGGTGAGGGTGGTGCCGTATGTCGATCCAAGCATCGGTCCGCCCGCTCCTGTGTGACAGCGAATAACTGACGCATAGTCAGATTACGTAACTGACGCCCAGTCAGGAAGGGGCTTGCCGCGTGTGCAGAGACGTGTGCGGCGGACATGCGATGCGTACCCCCCGCGTTACTGACGTGAACCTGTCACCGCTGCCTGCCCGGTCACCGTTGTCCCAGGTGGTCCCAAGACGGTTCTGCGGGCCGCGCGGCGCCGTACTGCCGTGCGGCCGTAGGGGGGGATACGGGCGGCCCGCAGGCGCCGCTCAGTGTCGCGCTGCCGCCGCCCGCGAGGCGCCGGAGGCTCCGCGGGCTATCGCTTTGGCGATCTTCTCCGCGTCGAGGGCCATTTCGCGGAACATCCCGCTGATGGGGTTGGTGAAGCCGGTGAAGTACAGGCCGCGGGCCCCCATCGGCGTGCGCCCGCCGTGGACCACCGGGCGGCCTCGCCTGTCGAGTACGCCGAGGTGGCCGACGAGGTTGTCCAGGCCCCGCGTGTAGCCGGTGGCTGCGATGACGGCCTCCGGGCCTATGCGGCTGCCGTCCGCGAGGACGACCTTGCCGTCCTCGAAGGACTCGACGGCCGCCACCGGTTCGACCCGGCCCTTGCGCACGGCGTCGATCAGGCCGACGTCCTGAACGGGGATGGAGCCCTCGTTGACGCGCGAGTACAGCCCCGTGTCGGGGCGCGGCAGGCCGTGTGCCGTCAGGTCCGGGACGCTGATCTTCGCGAGCGGCCGGGCGAGCCGGTCGACGACCGCGACCGGCAGCCGCCGCACCAGGATCCCGGTGAACTGGGCCGCCCAGCCCGCCGTGGAACGGCGCACGATGTGCGGTGCCGTGCGCACCGCGAGCCGCACGCGCGAGGCACCGCCTTCGACCAGGTCGACGGCTATCTCGGCGCCCGTGTTGCCGACGCCGACGACGAGGACGTCGCGACCGGCATACGGCGCCGCGTTGCGGTATGCGGACGCGTGCAGGAGTTCGCCGGCGTACGAGTCGCGGCCGGGCCAGTCGGGCAGATGCGGGGTGTGGTTGTAGCCGGTGGCGACCACGACCGCGCTGCCCGTCAGCTCGCGCCCGCCCGTGGCGTGCAGCAGCCAGCCCGATCCGTCGGGAGCCCGCTCCACGCGCGACACCTCGACACCGGTGATGATCTCGAGACCGTGGTACTCGGCGTACTTCTCCAGGTAGCGGACCACGTTGTCGCGCGAGACCCACCGCCCGAAGGAGCGCGGCATGGCCAGGCCCGGCAGGGCGGAGAGCCGCCGGGTGGTGTGCAAGTGGAGCCGGTCGTAGTGCCGACGCCAGGAGGCGCCGACGTGCTCGGCGCGTTCCAGTACGACGGCTCGTAGGCCCCGCGCGCGCAGCGCTGCCGCTGCGGCGAGCCCGCCGGGTCCGCCGCCGATCACGTAGACGGGGCGGTCTTCGTGGTGCGGCACCGAGGGGTGCCCGGCGGCAGTCGAGTCGGTCATGGGCGGGAGCGTATCCGCGTCGTCCCTGGAAGGGACCTGGTCAATGCGGAAACCGATTGCGAATCGATCACGGCCGTCAACCGGACTCGTTCACGTCACCTTCCCCTGGCCATGACTCACCTTCCCCTGGCCATGACTCACCTTCCCCTGGCTATGACTCACCTGCCCCGGGCTATGACTTAGCTTCGCCTGGCCGTGACTCATCGCGACCGCGGGCGAGGCCGGCGGGGCTCTTGCCAGCCGCCTCGCGATGCGTTGAACTGACGTACCGTCAGATAAGTCAGGGCAGTGCCGTGTGGCAGCGTCCAGCAGCGGGAGGAGCCCGTCCCATGGAGTCGATCTGGCTCAGCGGCGCCGAATGGCTCGCCGTGCTCCGCATCGGACTCGGTCTGTGGTGGCTGGAGAGCTGGCGGCACAAGGACAAGAAGGGCTGGTTCGAGCGGGGCACGGGGATCGCGTGGGCGGCGGACGTCGCCGCGAAACACAGGTGGAACGCGGTGCGCAGCGGCTTCGACGTCGTCGTCGCGCCCCGGCCCAGGGTCATGGCGTATGTCGTCGTCTACGCCGAACTCGCGCTGGGACTCGGCCTGGTCCTCGGCTTCCTCACACCGATCGCCCTGGTCGGCGGCCTGCTGCTCAACGTCCTCTACCTCGTCCTCATGATCCATGACTGGGCCGAGCAGGGCCAGAACTCGATGATGGCGCTGATCTCGGTCGTCGCGCTCTTCGGGATGTCCTGGCAGACCTGGTCCCTCGACAGCGCGATCGGACTCTTCGGATGACTCGGATGACGCAGACAAGCGCGGCCGCGCGGTTCGACCTCCCCGAACCGGACGCCTTCACCCGCCCCTACTGGGACGCGGCGGCCGAGGGCCGGCTGCTGCTGCGCCGGTGCCGTTCCTGCGGCCGCGCCCACCACTATCCCCGTGAGTTCTGCCCGCACTGCTGGAGCGAGGACGTCGCGTGGGAACGGGCGAGCGGCCGCGCCACGCTCTACACGTGGTCCGTGGTCCACAGGAACGACCTGCCGCCCTTCGGTACGCGTACGCCCTACGTCGCCGCGGTCGTGGATCTCGAGGAGGGGCCGCGGATGATGACGGAGGTCGTGGAGTGCGAGGAGGGCGCACTGCGGATCGGGATGGGGCTGGAGGCGGCGTTCCAGGCCCTGCCGGGCGGGGACTTCGTGGTGCCGGGGTTCCGGCCCGCGGGCGGCCGGGATGCGGGCGGGTGATGCGGCCCGTCCGCGCATTCGCTTCCGCGGCCCGGAAACTCGGTTCCGCGGCCCGGACGACGCCGGCGCCGGCCCGTCCTCACATTCGGTTCCGCCGTCCCCGCGGGTCGCGTCACCATGAGGGATGACCACACCCTCGTATGACGTGGACTGGCAGCTGACCCACGATCTTGACGGCTTCGTGGGCCGCGCCGGGGACTTCCTGCGCGCTGATCCCGTCCTGCACACGGTGTTGCTCACCGTCACCGGGAACCTGCGCGAGCGCGGCCTACATGTCTACGGTGCGGGGGACCCGCTGTTCGGCACGCTCGCGGTGCGGGGTGAGGTCGCCGGTGTCTTCCTGTGGACGCCGCCGTATCCGGTTCAGCTCACATCCGTCCCGGCAGAGGCCGCGACGGCACTGGCAGAACGGCTCGCCGACCGGACCGCGGATGTGCCCGGGGTGGCCGCCGACCCGTCGACCGCCGACGCGTTCGGCGCGGCCTGGCAGAAGCGCACCGGTGCCGTGCCCCGTGTCGGCCAGCGCCAGCGCCTCTACCGGCTCGAGAAGCTCACGCCGCCGGAGCCGGCACCGCCCGGCCGGGCCCGGGTCGCGGGCGCCCGGGACCGGAAGCTGCTGAAGCGCTGGCACACCGAGTTCAGCGAGGCCGTCGGCGACGGGCCCGGCAGGGATGCGGGCGAGTGGGCCGACAGCCGCATCGCCTACGGCGGCGTCACACTCTGGGAGACCCCTGACGGCACCCCGGTCTCCATGGCGGGCGCCAGCCGGCGCATCGCGGGCATGGTCCGCGTCGCCCCCGTCTACACCCCGCGCGAGCTGCGCGGCCGTGGCTACGCGGGTGCCGCCACCGCCGAGGTGAGCCGTTCCGCGCTGGCCGGGGGCGCCGACGAGGTGCTCCTCTTCACCGACCTCGCCAACCCCACCAGCAACCGCCTCTACCAGCGCATCGGCTACCGCCCCGTGCAGGACTCCACGGTCTGCCTCTTCACGGCCACAGCAGCTGCCTGACCCAGCCCGACCCGGCCGCCCTGCGGTACGCGAGCCGGACGTGCTGCCGCCGCTCGTCGCCCTGGAAGAACTCCACCTCGTCCGGGACGACCCGGTACAGCGTCCAGGTCGGGGCAGGTGCGTCCGGTTCGCGCTGGGCGCGGTCCCAGGCGGCCTCCGATGCCCGTATCAACTCCTCGCGAGACGCGAGGACGTCGCTCTGGCGGCCCACCAGCGCCGCCGCCAGAGCCCCGGTCGAGCGGGCGTGCAGATCCGCCTGACCCTCCTCCGGGGATGCGACCGTGACGGGGCCGCGGAGGCGGACCTGGCGGCCCTGCACGGGCCAGTAGAACCCCAGGGCCGCATACGGCCGTCCGGCGAGCTGCCGGCCCTTGCGGCTGGTCGCGTGGGTCGCGAACGACCAGCCGTCCGCGTCCGCCCCGTGCAGCATCACCGTGCGGACGTCGGGCAGCCCGTCCTCGTCCGTCGTCGCCAGGGCGACGGTGTGCGGTTCGGTCTGGCCCGCCGCCACCGCCTCGGCGAACCACTGCTCGAACAGCGGCAGCGGGTCCGCGGGCGCGGCGGACGGGTCGAAGCCGGGAAGCTCCGTGTCCCACACCCGCAGCGACCTCAGCAGCTCGTGAAGATCCGTTCCCATGCGCCCGAGTATCGCTCCTGGCACTGACAGCCCCCTGGCACAGACCGTGCCGCCCGGAAGCCCGCCCGGCGTCCCATCAAGCCGCCGGGCAGCCCTCAGCCCCGCCCCAGCACCACCGTCCCCGACGAGCAGAACCACCCTCCCGTGCCGGATGCCACCGCGAGCTCCGGCAGGCGGCCGCCGGGCCTGCGTACCTGTCGCTCGCCCGCCTCCCCGCGCAGCTGCCGCACGGCCTCGACGAGCAGGAACAGGCCGCGCATCCCCGGGTGCTGAGCCGAAAGACCGCCACCGTCCGTGTTCACCGGCAGGTCGCCCGTCAGCGTCAGTCGGCCCTTCTCGACGAACGAACCGCCCTCGCCCTTCGCGCAGAAGCCGAGGTCCTCCAGCGTGACGAGGGTCATGTACGTGAAGGCGTCGTAGATCTCGGCCACGTCGATCTCCTCCGGCCGCACCCCCGCCCGCTCGAACGCCAGCCGTCCGCTCACCGCCGCCGGGGAGACCGTGAAGTCCGGCCACTCCGACATGGTCGTGTGGGAGACATGCTCCCCGGTCCCGAGCACCCACACCGGCGCGGTGCGGCAGTCTCGTACGTATTCCTCGGCGGCCAGCAGCACGGCCGCCCCGCCGTCGGAGCGTATGCAGCAGTGCAGCTTCGTGAACGGGTCGGCGATCACCGGACCGGAGAGGACGTCGTCGACCGTGACCGGGTCGCGGAACATCGCGTCCGGGTTGTGCGCGGCGTTGGCGCGCGCCTGTACGGCCACCGAGGCGAGCTGCTCGAGCGTCGTGCCGTACTCGTGCATATGGCGGCGTGCGGCCATCGCGTACTTGGAGATCAGCGTGTGCCCGTACGGCACCTCGAACTGGAGGGGGCCACGCGCGCCGAAGGAGAGGTTGGAGGTGCGGCGGCCCGCCCTGATGTCCGCGCGGGCCGTCGAGCCGTAGACGAGCAGGACCGCGTTCGCGTGCCCGGCGGCGATGGCGTCCGTCGCGTGGGCCGCCATGACCTCCCAGGTCGAGCCGCCGACCGAGGTCGAGTCGACCCAGGTGGGCCGCAGGCCCAGGTACTCGGCCACCTCGGCCGGCGCCAGGGTGCCGAGCCCCGCGGAGGCGAAGCCGTCGACGACCTCGCGGCCGAGCCCGGAGTCGGCGAGTGCCCGGCGGGCGGCCTGGGCGTGCAGGGCATAGGGGGTGGCCTCGTCGACGCGGCCGCAGTCCGAGAGTGCTACGCCGACGACGGCCACTTTGCGGGTCCCGATGGCACGGGAGGTCGCTGAACCTGGCATGGATCTGACGGTACATCAGATGCGCGGGATGCCGGGAGGGCTCGTCCTGCCCCCTGTGCATCCGTGGACCCTCGCTGTGTATCCGTGGACCTTCCCTGTGTATCTGCGGACCGTCCCCGTGTATCTGCGGACCGTCCCTGTGCATTCGTGGACGGCAGGCCTAATATGACGCTCCGTCAGATTGAATCGGGTCGATCGATGCTGGATGACTGCTCAGGTCCGATCGGGGTCGGCATGGATCCGGCCCCGGGGAGGAGCCTCGCCGATGGACGCCACCTTCACCGCCGAGCAGGACGAGATCCGTCGCACCCTGCGGGAAGTCCTGCTCAAACGCTGCGGTCCGGATGAGGTGAAGTCGGCGACGCGGACGGCCGCCGGCTACGACACCTCCCTGTGGAGCGCGCTCTCCGAGCAGCTCGGCCTGCCCGGGCTCGCAACCCCCGAGGAGTACGGAGGGGTGGGCTGCTCGGTCACCGAACTCGCCCTCGCCTGTGAGGAGTCGGGCCGAGCCCTGGCGCCCTCACCGCTGCTGGCCACCGCCGTCCTGGCGGCGCCGCTCCTCCTGGCCCTCGGCAGCGGGCCGCAGCGCGCGGAACTGCTGCCCCGTATCGCCTCCGGCGAGCTCACCGCGGCCCTCGCCGTCCCCGGTACGGGCCTCGCCACGGCCCTCGGGCTGACCGGGGACAACCGCGGCGACTGGGCGGGCGGAGGCCGCGCGGGCGGCGTACAGGCGCGGCGGGCGGACGGCGGATGGCGGTTGTACGGGCAGGCCGAGCAGGTGCTGGACGGCCACAGCGCCCGCCTGCTCGTGGTGGCCGCCCACACCGGCGGCTTCGCCCGCCCCCGCACGCTCCTCTTCCTGGTCCGGGAAGGCGCAGCGGGCCTTGTGCGCACCCGGCAGACGTCGCTGGACGAGACGCGGCCGCAGGCACGGATCGAACTGCGGGACGTCGAAGCGGAGTTGCTCGGCGATGAAGGCGCCGCGAGCCGCGCCGATGTGGCCGGCGCCCTGGCCGCCGTCGGGGACACGGCCGCCGCGGTGATCGCCGCGGAGGCGGTGGGGGCGGCCGACCGGGTGCTCGAGCGGACCGTCGAGTACGTGCGGCAGCGCGAGCAGTTCGGCCGCGCGGTCGGCTCCTTCCAGGCGGTCAAGCACCGGCTGGCCGACGTCTACGTACAGGTGCAGGCCGCGCGCTCGGCCGCGTACTACGCGGCCTGGGCCGCGGCGGCGGGCGGCGACCGGGACGGCGAGGGGCCGGTCGTGGGGAGCCTGGCCCTCGCGCAGGCCCTCGAGGCGCTGCGCACGGCCGCGTCGGAAGCCGTGCAGCTGCACGGCGGTATCGGTTTCACCTGGGAGCATGACGTGCACCTGTACTTCAAGCGCGCCTCGGGCGACGAACTGCTCTTCGGCCCGGTGCACCGGCTGCGGGCCCATGCCGCGGAACGGTCGGGTCTCTTCGAGGAGGCTGGTCTGTGATGTCTGCCGCCACTCCGGGCACCCCCGCCCTGCGACTCGTGCAGAAGATCTCCGCCTCGCGCGCCTTCGCCAGGGTCGCGCCGTACTTCCTGCCGGCCATGGACCTCGCCGTGCACCGGCTGACCCGTGGGAAGGTGCAGCTCAGCGCCCGGATGCTGCCGGGCCTCGTGCTCACGGCGCGCGGCGCCAAGAGCGGACTGCCGCGGCGTACGCCCCTCGCCTGCATGCGCGAGGCGTCCGGTGACTGGATCGTGCTCGGCTCCAATTACGGCCGGCCGGACCACCCGCTGTGGACGGGCAACCTGCTCGCCCATCCGGACGCCGAGATCAACTGGCGGGGTCGGGACATCCCGGTGACGGCGCGGCTGCTGGAGGGGGACGAGCGGGCGCGGGTGTGGCAGGAGGTGCTGGTGTTCTGGCCGCCCTACGGGCTGTACCAGTCCCGGGTCAGCCGCGAGATCCGCGTTTTCCGGCTCACGCCTCGATGACCACGACTCACGCCTCGATGGCGGCGACTCACGCCTTGATGGCGACGGCTCGCCTCGATGACGGCGGTGGCCGTCCCACAAAGCGGCAGGCGGCAGATCACCTGGGTGATCTGCCGCCTGCCTGACAGGACTTCGGTTGCCCCGGGCTACCGGGTGGGCTTCTTCCCGGTGATGCCGAGGTGCACCAACAAAGCGAGGCTGGGCTTCAGTTCGGCCTGCTTGACGCCCCAGGACTGGAAGCCCTTCTGGTGCGAGGCGACCGCGGCGAGCATGGCGACCAGGGAACCCGCGACCGCCGCGGGACTCAGCTCCTTGTCGACCTTGCCCTTGGCCTGGAGCTCCTTGACCGTCTCGGTAAGTGAATTGTTGACGGAGTTGAGGATCTTCATCCGGATCTTGTAAAAGCGTTTGTCGCCCTCGGCCGCGCCGAGATCGACGACGCGGAGGATCGCGTCGTTCTTGCGCCAGAAGTCGAGGAAGCCGTCGACCAGGTCCTGGGCCGTCTGCCAGCCCGCCTTGCCCACCCAGGAGCGGCCGGCGAGGAGCTCGGTCAACCCGGCGCCCTCCGCGGCCATTTGCTCGGCGATCTCGAGGACCGCACCCTCCACGTCCGGGAAGTACTGGTAAAAGGTCGCGGGCGAGGTCCCCGCCTTCCGGGCCACATCGATGACTTTGACGTCCCGATAGGGCGACGAGCTGAGCATTTCACTGAGGCACTCGAGCAGCTTCTGACGCGTCGCCTGCCCGCGCCTTCCAGCCACACGGCCGTCAACGGTTCGTACTTGTCCTGTCATGCCGTCAGCTTACCGAGGGGTGATCGGAGCGCGATTCGGCCGACTGCAAATGGGGTTGGCTGCCTCCGCGGGCGTGTGGCCACGGGGTCTCATGCGCCTGATGATGCCCGGGTACGGGTGGATATGCACAAGTGTTATCAACAGCCTGTGGACAAGATCGGTGGATGAGAAATTGACCAAGTGTTCGAATCAATTCCCTGCGGGCACCACGGGCGGCCATTAGCTTATGTGTGACGGACGCCACACATCCGTGTTAGTCGGCGTCACAGAGAAGAAGACAGGGACAAGAGGGGCAGGCGGGCTCATGGGCGAGAGAACCTTCGCGGAAGGCGTTCCGTGCTGGGTGGACGCGATGCTCCCCGACGTGGAGGGGGGCAAGCGCTTCTACGGCGAGGTCTTCGGCTGGACCTTCGACGAGGGCGCGGGCGCGGAGTACGGCTACTACACGCAGGCGTACAGCGACGGAAAGAACGTGGCCGCCCTCGCGCCCAAGCAGGACGGCCGCATGCCCACCGTATGGACCGTCTACCTCGCCACCCCCGACGCCTTCGCGCTCGCCGACCGGATCCGGGACGCCGGCGGGCAGCTGGTCGCGGAGCCCATGCCGGTCGGGCCCTTCGGCACCATGGCGCTGGCGGCCGACCCGGAGGGCGCCGTCTTCGGGCTCTGGCAGGGCGGCACCCACACGGGCTTCGAGAAACAGGAGGAGCCGGGGTCCTTCTGCTGGACCGAGGTGTACTCACGCGACAAGGCGGTCGTCGACCCCTTCTACGAGGGCGTCTTCGGCTACGGCGGATACGACCTCGAGGACGCCGGCGTCGACTTCCGCACCTGGTCGCCCCGGGGCACGGAGCCGGGACCCGACACCGCGATCGGCGGGCGGAGCGTGATGTCCGGCGCCTTCCCCGTCGAGATGCCGTCCCATTTCCTTGTCTACTTCAACGTCGCCGACTGCGACGCGACAGCGGATGCGGTGGTCCGGCTGGGCGGCCGCGTTCAGGCGCCACCCTTCGACATCCCGTACGGCCGCATCGCGGTTCTCATGGACGACCAGGGCGCGTCGTTCGCGGTGCTCCAGGACTGAATCCGGCGCCGGCCGGGTGACCGGTGAGTAAGGGATACGTTTTGCCCTGAGACACCCCGAAGCGGCCCCGGGTTAGCAACCGGTGCCCAAGAAAGGAAGAATCGGGGTGCGCGGCACCGTGGCGATCCGGGGTGAGACGCTGCGCAGTGGCTGCCAGGTCGCAGCCGCGTACGGGGAGGTGGCAGGGAAGTGGTGGATCAGCTGACGCAGCACGATCCGAGGCGGATCGGGCCGTTCGAGGTGCTGGGCCGGCTGGGTGCCGGGGGCATGGGGCTGGTCTATCTCGCACGGTCGGCGTCGGGCCGGCGCGTGGCGATCAAGACCGTCAGGACCGAGCTCGCAGAGGACCAGCTGTTCCGCGTCCGCTTCACCCGCGAGGTGGAGGCGGCCCGGGCTGTGTCCGGCTTCTACACGGCCGCGGTGGTGGACGCCGACCCGCGCGCCGCCGTCCCCTGGCTCGCCACCGCCTACGTCCCCGCGCCCTCGCTCGAGGAGATAGTGAACGAGCACGGGCCGCTGCCGGTCCAGGCGGTGCGCTGGCTGGCGGCCGGCGTCGCCGAGGCGCTGCAGTCCATCCACGGCGCGGGGCTGGTCCACCGCGACCTCAAGCCGTCGAACGTGCTCGTAGTCGAGGACGGGCCGCGCGTCATCGACTTCGGTATCGCGTCGGGCGTCTCCAACACGCGTCTGACCATGACGAACGTCGCCGTCGGCACCCCGGCGTACATGTCGCCCGAGCAGGCCAAGGACTCGCGCAGCGTGACCGGCGCGAGCGATGTGTTCTCGCTCGGCTCGACCCTCGTCTTCGCCGCGACCGGGCACCCGCCCTTTCATGGCGCGAACCCCGTCGAAACGGTGTTCATGCTGCTGCGCGAGGGCCCGGACCTCGAGGGGCTGCCGGACGAGCTCCGTCCGCTCATCGAGTCCTGTATGCAGATGGAGGCGAGCGCCCGCCCGACCCCCGCCGACCTCCAGGCCCAGCTCGCGCCGCATCTGTTCGGCCCCGGCTCGGACGACAGCGGTACGGCGTCCGCGTGGCTGCCCGAGCGTGCGGTGGCGCTGATCGAGGCCCGGCGCAACGGGCGCCCGCCCGTCAGGAGCAGCGGCTCGGGGCGCAGCGGCGGACGGTGCGCCTCCAGCGCG
>NZ_LOHS01000055.1 GCF_001642995.1 Streptomyces jeddahensis | reverse complement strand
GGTCGGGGCCGCGCCGGGATGTACGTCCTCGGTCTGGCGCCGAACCGTACGTCGTCGGGCGAGCCCGGATTTTGCGCCAGCTGCTGCGGGCGCACATCCCGCCACGTCCCTTTCGGTACGTACGCGGCGATCGGCCGGTGGCCGGTTTCGGCCCTTGGCCACGGGTGGCCGGGGTTCCGTCGGTCACAGGGTCGACCGGCCCGTGCCGTGCTATGCGACATCCCTTGGCCCGTACGCCGCTTTCAGTCGGAGGCACTGCGCCTGGCGCGCGACATGCGTCTGCCTCCCGCCCCGCGCGCGATCGGGCGCGTGGGCCGGGAGGCAGACGCCGGTGTTCAGCCGTTGCGAGGGCCGGGGAAGGCCCCGGGCCGCGCCTCGTCGCGGAGGCCGGGGCTGCCCGCCGTCGGCTGGGTCGGCATGGATCGGGCGGCGGGGACGGCCGGGAGCGCCGTTCCCAGGGGCACGGCGCGGGCGCTGGACGGTTCCGCCGAGCGCTCGGCGTTGGCCGCCGCCTGGGCCGCGGCCCGCCGGGCACCGTACCGCCGGTGCACCGCCTGCTTCGTCACCCCCAGCGCCGAGCCCACCGCGTCCCACGAGAAGCCCAGTGAGCGGTCGAAGTCCACAGCGGCCGTGACCAGGGTCTCGACACTGTCACGCAGCTCCTGGGCGAGACGGACCGTCGGGGCGGGTGCCCGTCCGTAGACGACGAAGCCCGTGGCGGGGCCGGAGCGGCGCGGGCGGTAGACGTTGCCCAACTGGGCGGTGAGGGTGCGCAATGCGTCCACCTGCCGGCGGACCCGCTCGATGTCCCGCACCAGCAGGTGCAGGCTGGCCCGAGCCTGGGCGTCGTGGGTTGCATGGTCGGCCATGAACAAGCCTCTCGAACCGGCGTTGAAAAAGGGATCGGGCCGTGTCGGCGGCCCGTGTGGTCAACTCTCTCTTGACCAACGCGCCGAACGGTGTGTGGTCACGCTGAAAGGGCGTAAGGGCATATGCGCAGGGCGCACATCTGCGCGTACGCCCCCGCGGTCCCGCCCGACGTCAGAGCGTGCCTGTGCGGCGTCAGCGACGGGGCCCGCGCCGGCCCGGCCGACGGCCATAGACTGGTGCGCTGCCGTCACAGGCCCCGGCCCGCGGCCGGACACCTGTGGGCCTGCACGAGAGATGCGAGGTATTTCCGAGTGAAGCTGGTCTTCGCAGGCACCCCCGAGGTCGCCGTTCCCGCTCTGGACGCCCTGATCGCCTCCGGGCGGCACGAGGTGGCCGCCGTCGTCACCCGGCCGGACGCCCCGGCCGGACGCGGCCGCCACCTGGTCGCCAGCCCGGTCGCCGAACGCGCCGAGGAGGCCGGGATCGAGGTGCTCAAGCCCGCGAAGCCGCGCGACGAGGACTTTCTGGCGCGGCTGCGGGAGATCGCGCCCGACTGCTGCCCGGTCGTCGCGTACGGAGCACTGCTGCCCAAGGCCGCGCTCGACATCCCGGTCCACGGCTGGGTCAACCTGCACTTCTCGCTGCTGCCCGCCTGGCGCGGCGCCGCCCCCGTGCAGCACGCCCTCATGGCGGGCGACGAGATCACCGGCGCGTCCACCTTCCTCATCGAGGAGGGGCTCGACTCCGGTCCCGTCTACGGCACCGTGACGGAACAGGTGCGCCCCACCGACACCAGCGGCGATCTGCTCACCCGGCTCGCCTTCGCGGGAGCCGGGCTGCTCGCCGCGACGATGGACGGCATCGAGGACGGCACCCTCAAGGCCGTGCCGCAGCCCACCGAGGGCGTCACCTTCGCGCCGAAGATCACCGTCGAGGACGCACAGATCGACTGGTCGGCGCCCGCACTGCGCGTGGACCGGGTGGTGCGCGGCTGCACACCGGCCCCCGGCGCGTGGACCGTCTTCCGCGGCGAGCGCCTCAAGCTCATCCAGGTCGCGCTCACCCCCGAACGGGACGACATTGCTCCGGGGGAGCTGTCCGTCGGCAAGAACAACGTGTACGTGGGCACGGGCTCGCACGCTGTGGAACTGCTGTGGGTGCAGGCGCAGGGCAAGAAGCCGATGAAGGCGGCGGACTGGGCCCGGGGGGTCCGAATCGCGGTCGGTGAGCGGCTCGGGGTGCAGAGCCAGCGGTAGCCAGCGGTAGGGCAGGCTGTTGGGGCGGCGCGCCTTGGCACCGTCTCGCGCCGCGGTGCGGACCCCCCTTGCCCTGGCCTTCCGCGAACCGCGGCAGCGGGCCGCGGGGTGCACCGTCCCCACGGCCGTGAAGCGGGGCGACGTACGCTTGACGGGTACGTCATCCAAGATCCGGAGCACTTTTTTCGTGAGCGAGTCACCTCGTCGTCGTCCCCGTCCGCAGGGCAAGCCGTACCGGCGCCCCAAGAAGGACCCCGTCCGCATACTCGCCTTCGAGGCGCTGCGCGCCGTCGACGAGCGCGACGCGTACGCCAACCTCGTGCTGCCCCCGCTGCTCCGGAAAGCCCGTGAGAAGGACGGTTTCGACGGGCGGGACGCGGCGCTCGCCACCGAGCTGGTGTACGGGACGCTGCGCCGGCAGGGCACGTACGACGCGATCATCGCGGCCTGCATCGACCGGCCGCTGGGCGAGGTGGACCCGCCGGTTCTGGACGTGCTGAGCCTCGGCGTGCACCAGCTGCTCGGCACGCGCATCCCGTCGCACGCGGCGGTCTCCGCGACCGTGGAGCTGGCGCGGGTCGTCCTCGGCGACGGGCGCGCCAAGTTCGTCAACGCCGTGCTGCGCAAGGTCGCGCAGCAGGACCTGGACGGCTGGCTGGAGAAGGTGGCACCGCCCTACGACGAGGACCCCGAGGACCATCTCGCGGTCGTGCACTCGCATCCGCGCTGGATCGTCTCGGCGCTCTGGGACGCGCTCGGCGGCGGCCGGGCCGGGATCGAGGACCTGCTGGAGGCCGACAACGAGCGGCCCGAGGTGACGCTCGTCGCGCGGCCGGGCCGCTCGACCGCAGAGGAGCTGCTCGACGGCTTGGGCGAGGAGGCCGCCCTGCCCGGCCGCTGGTCGCCCTACGCGGTACGGCTCACCGAGGGCGGCGACCCCGGCTCGCTCGACGCCGTGCGCGAGGGGCACGCCGGCGTTCAGGACGAGGGCAGCCAGCTGGTGGCGCTCGCCCTCGCGAACGCGCCCCTCGACGGGCCGGACGAGAAGTGGCTGGACGGGTGCGCCGGCCCCGGCGGCAAGGCCGCGATGCTCGCCGGCCTCGCCGCACAGCGCGGCGCCGTGCTCCTCGCCTCCGAGAAGCAGCCGCACCGTGCCGGACTCGTCGCCAAGGCGCTCTCCGGCAACCCCGGCCCGTACCAGGTCATTGCTGCGGACGGCACGCGTCCGCCGTGGCGCCCCGGCACGTTCGACCGGGTCCTGATGGACGTGCCCTGCACCGGGCTCGGCGCCCTGCGCCGCCGGCCGGAGGCCCGGTGGCGCCGTCGCCCGGACGATCTGGACGGGTTCGCGCCCCTGCAGCGCGCACTGCTGCGCACTGCGCTCGACTCGGTCCGCGTCGGGGGCGTCGTCGGTTACGCGACCTGTTCGCCGCATCTCGCCGAGACCCGCGCCGTCGTCGACGACGTGCTGAAGCACGACGGCGGCGCCGAGCTGATCGATGCGCGGGGGCTTCTGCCGGGCGTGCCGGCGCTTGGGGACGGGCCGGACGTGCAGCTGTGGCCGCATCTGCACGGGACGGATGCGATGTACTTGGCGCTGTTGCGCCGTACCTCCTGACGGCCCTTACAGGGCCTCGGCGGCGCCGCCACCACCTGAACGTTGTACGCCGGGTGCGGGTACGTCGTGGGTTGTGCCCACCCTCCCCCAGCTACCGCTGGGAGGTGCCCCCAGCCCTGCGGAACGCCTGCCCACAACGGTTACCGGCCGCCGGGGGCCGAGGTGCGGGACCGGGGGAGGGCAAGCGGCCGCAGGCATGGCAGGCTTGGGGCATGGCCGTGCAGATCAACCCCAGCATCCTGTCCGCCGACTTCGCCCGCCTCGCCGACGAGGCCCGGGCCGTCGAAGGGGCCGACTGGCTCCACGTCGACGTGATGGACAACCACTTCGTCCCGAATCTCACCCTCGGGGTGCCGGTCGTGGAGTCCCTGAGCCGTGCCACTGACACCCCGCTGGACTGCCATCTGATGATCGAGGATCCCGACCGCTGGGCCCCGCAGTACGTCGAGGCGGGCGCCGGTTCGGTCACCTTCCACGTCGAGGCGGCGGCGGCACCCGTGCGTCTCGCGCGTGAGATCCGCGCGAAGGGCGCCCGGGCCTCCATGGCCCTGAAGCCGGCCACGCCCATCGAGCCGTACGAGGACCTGCTCCCCGAGCTGGACATGCTGCTGGTCATGACCGTCGAGCCGGGCTTCGGCGGGCAGGCGTTCCTCGACATCATGCTGCCGAAGATCCGCCGCACCCGTGAGCTGATCAGCAAGCACGGCCTGGAGCTGTGGCTGCAAGTCGACGGCGGTGTCTCGGCCTCCACCATCGAGCGCTGCGCCGAGGCCGGCGCGGACGTCTTCGTCGCCGGTTCCGCGGTGTACGGGGCGGACGACCCGGCCGAGGCGGTACGTGCACTACGCACCCAGGCGGAGGCCGCGACGGCCACCGCCGGGTGGGCGTGCAACCACTGACCGACGAGTACGTGAACGCCGCCCATCAGGGCTGATCAAGCACGCCGGATCTGCAAGGATGAACGGCGAATCCAGAGTGTGAACAGCAGTGAGGAGAGCGCCGTGACTGGCATGTCGGCGGGACGGCCAGCCCTGCGGATGGGACCCGCTGAGCTGGTGCAGGCGGCGGCCATGGCCCGTCGCTTCTACCTCGAGGGCAAGTCCAAGATCCAGATCGCCGAGGAGTTCGGCGTCAGCCGGTTCAAGGTGGCGCGGGTTCTGGAGACGGCACTCGAGCGCGACCTCGTAAGGATCGAGATCCGGGTGCCGGCCGAGCTGGACGCGGAGCGCTCCGACGCGCTGCGCTCCCGGTACGGCCTGCGGCACGCCGTGGTCGTCGAGTCCCCGGCGGAGGCCGAGGAGTCGCCCGACCCGGAGAACCTCGGCGAGGTCGCGGCGGACCTCCTCGGCGAGCTCGTCCACGAGGGCGACGTCCTGGGCCTCGCCTGGGGCCGCTCGACGATTCACATGGCGGCGGCGCTCGACCGGCTGCCGCCCTGCACCGTCGTGCAGCTCACGGGCGTGTACGACGCCGGGACCGCCGAGCGCGGCTCGGTGGAAGCCGTCCGGCGCGCGGCGCAGGTCTCCGGCGGCGACGCGCACCCCATTTACGCGCCGATGCTGCTGCCCGACGCGGCCACGGCCGCGGCGCTGCGCAACCAGACCGGCATCGCCCGCGCCTTCGAGTACTTCGACAAGGTGACCGTGGCGTGTGTGTCCATCGGTTCCTGGGAGGCGGGTATCTCCACGGTCCACGACATGCTCAGCGACGAGGAGCGCGCGCACTACGCGTCGCTCGGTGTCGCCGCCGAGATGTCGGCGCATCTCTTCGATGCCGAGGGGCGGCGGGTCGGGCGGGACCTGGGGGAGCGGTGCATCACGGTCGAGGCCGATCGGCTGCGGCGGATTCCCGAGGTCGTCGCCATCGCGGGCGGGCAGCGCAAGGCGCCGGCCATCGACGCGGTGCTGCGCTCCGGGCTGGTCACCAGCCTCGTCACGGACACCGCGGCCGCGGACTTCCTGATGACCGCCGGCCCCACGCCGAGGCCGGCACTCGAACGGGCGGACCCGGACGGGCCGTGATCGTTGGATTTCCCCCACCCCGCCCCTTCCCGTAACTGGGGCTCCGCCCCAGACCCCTTTATCGCCCTGGCGGGCTCGTCCTCAAGCGCCGGACGGGCTGAAATGCAGCTCGTCCGGCGCTTGAGGACCGGGAAAAGGCGGTGCGAGATGACCGAGCACGGCTGGTGCACCACCGTCCTCGACCTCACCGGGGTCGAGGACAAGCCGCAGTTCATGGAGCGGTGCGCCCAGGCGCTGGCGCTCCCCGAGTGGTTCGGGCGGAACTGGGACGCGCTCGCGGACAGCCTCACCGACGTCTCCGTATGGCCGTCCACCGCTGCCGAACGCGGCCTCCTGGTCGTCGTCACGGGCTGGCAGGGATACGCCGCGGCACGGCCGGAGGAGTGGGCCGTCGTGCAGGAGGTCTTCTCGGAGGCCGTGGACCGCATGCGGAAGCGGGGCCCGGCGCTCTCGGTGATGCTGGCACTCGGAGGATCCGACCAGCCCCGCACCGACATGACTGGATGATTGTCCCGCCCGCTGTACAGCACTCCCATGGGACAATGAAGTACGTGCTTCCTCCCCCTCGGCTGACCTGCCCGGGGGCCACCTCTGATCGACTGGGATGTGCAGCACGTGCGTTTCCTCAACGACATCCAGCCCCCGTACGACCTGACGTATGACGACGTCTTCATGGTGCCCAGCCGCTCCGCGGTCGGCTCGCGGCAGGACGTCGACCTCGCTTCGCTGGACGGCTCGGGCACCACGATTCCGCTGGTCGTCGCCAACATGACCGCGATCGCGGGCCGTCGGATGGCCGAGACCGTGGCGCGCCGAGGCGGACTCGTCGTCATCCCGCAGGACATCCCGATCGAGGTCGTCACCGAGGTCGTCTCCTGGGTCAAGCAGCGCGATCTCGTGCTGGACACCCCCATCGTGCTGGCCCCGCACCAGACCGTCGCCGATGCGATGTCCCTGCTGCACAAGCGGGCGCACAACGCAGGCGTCGTAGTGGACGAGAACCACAAGCCCATCGGCGTGGTGACCGACGCCGACCTGAGCGGCGTCGACCGCTTCACGCAGCTGACCGAGGTCATGTCGAAGGATCTGTTCCTCCTCGACTCGGACATCGACCCGCGCCAGGCCTTCACCACGCTCGACGGCGCCAACCGCCGGTACGCCCCCGCCGTGGACGGCGACGGCCGCCTCGCGGGCATCCTGACCCGCAAGGGCGCCCTCCGCGCGACCCTCTACAAGCCCGCCGTCGACGTGCAGGGCAGGCTGCGCATCGCCGCCGCCGTCGGCATCAACGGCGATGTGGCGGGCAAGGCCAAGCAGCTGCTCGACGCGGGTGTCGACACGCTCGTTGTCGACACCGCGCACGGCCACCAGGAGTCGATGGTCACCGCGCTCAAGGCAGTGCGGGCCCTCGACCCGCAGGTGCCCGTCGTCGCGGGCAACGTCGTCGCCGCCGAGGGCGTCAGGGACCTGATCGAGGCCGGCGCCGACATCGTCAAGGTGGGCGTGGGCCCGGGCGCCATGTGCACGACCCGCATGATGACCGGCGTCGGGCGCCCCCAGTTCTCCGCCGTCCTCGAGTGCGCCGCTGAGGCCCGGAAGTACGGCAAGCACGTGTGGGCCGACGGCGGTGTCCGGCACCCGCGCGACGTCGCCATGGCGCTGGCCGCCGGCGCGTCGAACGTGATGATCGGCTCGTGGTTCGCGGGCACGTACGAGTCGCCCGGCGATCTGCAGCAGGACGCCGACGGACGGCTCTACAAGGAGTCCTTCGGCATGGCGTCGGCGCGTGCCGTCCGCAACCGTACGAGCGAGGAGTCCGCGTACGACCGCGCCCGCAAGGCGCTGTTCCAGGAGGGCATCTCGACGTCCCGGATGTTCCTCGACCCGGCCCGCCCGGGCGTCGAGGACCTGATCGACTCGATCATCGCGGGCGTCCGCTCCTCCTGCACCTACGCGGGTGCGCACTCGCTCGAGGAGTTCGCCGAGAAGGCGATCGTCGGCATCCAGAGCGCGGCGGGCTACGCGGAGGGCAAGCCGCTGCACGCAAGCTGGAACTGATGAGGACGGCGGCACGCTGCCGCCGCCCCATCGCACACTGCTACGGCCCCACGGTGCGACCGCGGGGCCGTAGCAGTGTGCTGTCGGCCGACGTGTTCTACTTCCCTTGCGGCCACCGCCGCTCCCCCCTCACGACCCCAGAGAAGCGAACCGCCCGCAGTGCTGAACGATCTCGACGAACGCATCGTGCACGCCCTCGCCGAGGACGCCCGCCGCTCCTACGCCGACATCGGCCAGCTGGTCGGCCTGTCCGCGCCCGCCGTGAAGCGGCGCGTGGACCGGCTGCGCGCCACCGGCGCGATCACCGGATTCACCGTACGGGTCGACCCGGCGGCGCTCGGCTGGGAGACCGAGGGGTTCATCGAGATCTTCTGCCGGCGCAACACCTCGCCGGAGACCATCCAGCGTGGGCTCGAGCGGTACCACGAGGTCGTGGCCGCCTCCACCGTCACCGGCGAGGCGGACGCGGTCGTGCAGGTCTTCGCGTCCGACATGCGGCACTTCGAGCGGGTTCTGGAGCGGATCGCCGGGGAGCCGTTCGTCGAGCGCACGAAGTCCGTGCTGGTGCTGTCGCCGCTGGTACGGCGGTTCTCGTCGGGGTCGCCCACTTAGCACCAAGAGGCTCCGCCAGGCGCCGTCTGGGCCGGACGGGCGGGCCCGTCTACCATCGCTGCCATGACCTGGCGACATTGATATACCAGCCATGCCTCCCGAGGGCCGCCTCGGGCGCCGTACCTCCGGCGTCCGAACTGTCCCTGCGGGAAGGCCTCATGACACTCTCACCTGCTCGTGTGCCCGCCACCGGTGTCCGGCGGCTGACGGTCACGCTGTACGGCCACGCGTTCCTCGACGACTTCGTGCTGCTCTATCCGGTGTACGCGCTGCTGTTCAGCGACACCGGTCTCTCGGTCTGGCAGATCTCCTCGCTGTTCGCCCTCTGGTCGGTGACCGGTGTGCTGCTGGAGGTGCCCTCCGGCGCCTGGGCCGACGCGGTCTCCCGGCGGCTGCTGCTGTCGCTCGGCCCGCTGCTCACCGCGGTCGGCTTCGCCCTGTGGGTGCTCACCCCCTCGTACTGGGCCTTCGCCCTCGGCTTCGTGCTGTGGGGCGCCAAGGGAGCCCTGAGCTCCGGTGCGCTGGAGGCGCTGGTGTACGAGGAACTCGCGCGGCTCGGCGCGGCCGACCGGTACGCGCGCGTGATGGGCCGGGCCCGCGCGGCGGGGCTGGCGGCCGTGATGGCAGCGATGGGGCTCGCCGGGCCCGTGCTCACCTGGGGCGGCTACCCGGGCGTGGGCGCGGCCAGCGTGCTGGCCTGCCTGCTGACCGCGGCGGTGGCGGCCCGGTTCCCGGAACACAGGGCCGCCCCAGCCGAGGGCTCCCGTTGGGCCGCGACGGTCATGACCCTGCGGGCCGGACTCGCCGAAGCCCGCGGCGACCGGTCCGTACGCGGTGCCCTGCTGCTCGTTCCGGCCGTCACCGCCGTGTGGGGCGCGCTCGACGAGTACACGCCGCTGCTCGTGCGCGACACCGGCGTATCCGCGGATGCCGTACCGCAGTTCCTGCTGATGGTCTGGGCCGGGCCGGTGGTCGGCGGTCTGCTGGCCGGCGTGGGGCAGCGGCTGGGCGCGGCCGGACTCGCCTGGCTGCTCGCGGGCTCCGCGCTGGCCCTGGCCACGGGAGCGGTGGCGCGGACCCCGTCCGGCATCGCGCTGGTGGCCCTCGCCTTCGGCGGATTCCAGCTCGCGAGCGTCCTGGCCGACGCCCGGCTCCAGCAGCGCATCGAGGGGACCGGCCGCGCCACCCTGACCTCGGTGGCCGGTGTGGGCACGGACCTGACGACGGTCACCGTATACGGCGCGTACGCGGTGGTCGGCTCGACGGCCGCGCACGGCACCGTCTTCGCGCTGTTCGCGGTGCCGTATCTGGTCATGGCGCTGCTGCTGGCCGCGCGCGCACGTCCCGCCCGAGCACGTCCGTGACCTGCGGCTTCCGTCGCGCAACGAATCGCCACCCGAGCCCTGAACGACGCAATGATTCGTTCACCGGTGCGCAACGGCTCCTGCTTGTGGGGCTCCGTCCGCCGACCGTACGGTCTATGCGGCCCCCGCAATCCCCGTCCCACGGTGAGGAATCACGCATGCGCACCGCCCTGCTCCAGAGCTCCGGCCGGCCCGGCTCGGTCGTCGAGAACCTCAAGGTCCTCGACGAGGCCGCAGGCCGGGCGGCGGCCGCGGGAGCCGGGCTGCTCGTGGCGCCGGAGATGTTTCTGACCGGGTACGCGATCGGCGACGACATCGCCCGGCTCGCCGAGCCCGCCGACGGCGACTCCGCCGACGCGGTCGCCGAGATCGCCGGACGGCACGGCCTCGCGATCGCCTACGGCTACCCAGAGCGCTCCGGGGACGACGTCTTCAACTCCGCCCAGCTCCTCTCCGCCGACGGCACCCGCCTGGCGAACTACCGCAAGACCCACCTCTTCGGCTGCTTCGAGCGCGACCACTTCACGCCGGGCGAGCAGCCGGTGGTGCAGGCGGAGCTGAACGGCCTCCGTGTCGGCCTGATGATCTGCTACGACGTGGAGTTCCCGGAGAACGTCCGTGCCCACGCGCTCGCAGGCACGGACCTGCTCGTGGTGCCCACCGCCCAGATGCACCCGTTCCAGTTCGTCGCCGAGTGCATGGTCCCGGTGCGGGCCTTCGAGAACCAGATGTACGTCGCGTACGTCAACCGGGTCGGGCAGGAAGGGGAGTTCGACTTCGTCGGTCTCTCCACACTGGCCGGACCCGACGGGGTCGCCCGCGCACGCGCCGGACGCGGCGAGGAACTGGTCCTCGCCGACACCGACCCCGCCTTCCTCGCGGCCTCACGTGAGGCCAACCCGTATCTGAAGGACCGCCGGCCCGGCCTCTACGGGCCCCTCGTCTGAGCCCAGGCGTCTGAGCCCCAAGCCTTCCCCCGAGTTCTCTTCGCGCAAGGAGTCCGTACCCCATGACGTCCACGGTGCCCAACGCCGTCCAGCACACCGACGGCGCGCAGCCGCCGATCACCATGTTCGGGCCGGACTTCCCGTACGCGTACGACGACTTCCTCGCGCACCCGGCGGGCCTGGGCCAGATACCCGCGACCGAGCACGGCACCGAGGTGGCCGTCGTCGGCGGCGGACTGTCCGGCATCGTGGCCGCGTACGAGCTGATGAAGATGGGCCTCAAGCCCGTCGTGTACGAGGCCGACCGGATCGGCGGGCGGCTGCGGACCGTGGGCTTCGACGGCTGCGACCCCTCGCTCACCGCCGAGATGGGCGCGATGCGCTTCCCGCCGTCCTCGACGGCCCTTCAGCACTACATCGACCTCGTGGGTCTGGAGACCAGGCCGTTCCCCAACCCGCTCGCGGAGGCCACGCCCTCCACCGTCGTCGATCTCAAGGGCGAGACGCATTACGCCGAGACCGTCGAGGATCTGCCGCAGGTCTACCGCGATGTGGCGGACGCCTGGAACCGGTGCCTGGAGGAGGGCGCCGACTTCTCCGACATGAACCGGGCGATGCGCGAGCGCGACGTGCCGCGCATCCGTGAGATCTGGTCCCGGCTCGTCGAGGAGCTCGACAACCAGACCTTCTACGGCTTCCTCTGCGACTCGGAGGCCTTCAAGTCCTTCCGGCACCGCGAGATCTTCGGCCAGGTCGGCTTCGGCACCGGCGGCTGGGACACCGACTTCCCCAACTCCATCCTGGAGATCCTGCGCGTCGTCTACACCGAGGCCGACGACCACCACCGCGGCATCGTCGGCGGCTCCCAGCAGCTTCCGCTGCGGCTGTGGGAGCGCGAGCCCGAGAAGATCGTGCACTGGCCCTACGGCACGTCCCTGAAGTCGCTGCACGTGAACGGCGAGCCCCGCCCGGCCGTGACCCGGCTGCACCGCACCGCCGGCAACCGCATCACCGTCACGGACGCCTCAGGCAACATCCGCTCCTACCGAGCCGTGATCTTCACCGCCCAGTCCTGGATGCTGCTCTCCAAGATCGCGTGCGACGACGAACTCTTCCCGATCGACCACTGGACGGCGATCGAGCGCACCCACTACATGGAGTCCAGCAAGCTCTTCGTGCCGGTCGACCGGCCGTTCTGGCTCGACAAGGACGAGAAGACAGGGCGGGACGTCATGTCGATGACGCTCACGGACCGCATGACGCGCGGGACTTACCTGCTCGACAACGGCCCCGACCAGCCCGCCGTCATCTGTCTCTCCTACACCTGGTGCGACGACTCCCTGAAGTGGCTGCCGCTGTCGGCCAACGAGCGCATGGAGGTCATGCTCAAGTCGCTCGGCGAGATCTATCCGAAGGTCGACATCCGGAAGCACATCATCGGCAACCCGGTGACCGTGTCCTGGGAGAACGAGCCGTACTTCATGGGCGCGTTCAAGGCCAATCTGCCCGGCCACTACCGCTATCAGCGGCGCCTGTTCACGCACTTCATGCAGGATCGCCTCCCCGAGGACAAGCGCGGCATCTTCCTCGCCGGCGACGACATCTCCTGGACGGCGGGCTGGGCCGAGGGCGCCGTCCAGACCGCGCTCAACGCCGTGTGGGGCGTCATGCACCAGCTGGGCGGCGCGACCGATCCGACGAACCCCGGCCCGGGCGACGTGTACGACGAGATCGCGCCGGTCGAACTGCCCGAGGACTGACGGGAGGCAAGGGGGAGGAGCCGAGGGGAGTTGGGGACCCGCGGGACCTGCGGATTCCCCATCCCGGATCTCCACCCCGTCCAGCGGCTCAGACCCCGGCCGCCCGCGCCGCCTCGTACACCTCCGCCGCCAGGTCCTTGAGCTCCTCCGCGTCCCGGGCGGAGCCGCTGAGGTCGACGAAGATCTCGTCGAGACCGACCTCGGCGTGCGCCGCGAGATCCTCGGTGATCTGCTCGACGTTCCCCTGGAAGGGCGCGCGGTCCTCGCCTTCGTACGCCTTGGCCGAGTACCGGGGGTTGACCCGGAGCACGCTCTGGACGGGCTCCTTGCGGCCCTTCTCCGCGGCCAGGTCCTGCAGCTGCTGCCACTGCGCTGCGAGCTGGCCGGCGCCCATGCCGACCGGCATCCAGCCGTCGGCCCGCTCCACGAGCCGGCGCAGCGCGCGCGGGCTGTTCGCCGGGAGCAGCACCGGAATCGGCCGTACGGGCTTGGGACCCACCTCCGACGGCGCGATACGCGTCAGCGCCCCCTCGTACGACACGGGGTCCGGTCCCCAGACCGCCTGGCACACGTCGAGGAGCTCGTCGAGGACCTTGCCGCGCTGCTCGAACGGGGCCACCGACGCCGCGGCGTACTCGTCGAGCGACCAGCCCGTGCCGAAGCCCGCCACCACCCGGCCGCCGCTCGCGGCGTCGAGCGTGGCGAGGGAGCGGGCCAGCTGGAACGGCACGTGCAGCGGGGCGACCAGCACGCTGGTGCCCAGCCGCGCCCGCTCGGTCGCGGCCGCCGCCAGCGTCAGCGTCACCAGCGGGTCGGCCACCGAGCGGTACTCGTCGGGCCAGGGCAGTCCCGGGATCCCGTACAGGCCCTGGGTCGCCGGCTCGGGGAACAGGATCCGCTCGAACACCCACAGGCTCTCGTATCCGATGTCCTCGGCGGCCTTCGCCACCGCGGGCACGTCGCGTCCGAGGTCGTACTGCTTCAGCTGCGGGAGTGCCAGTCCGAGTGGGATCGCCATGCCTGTGCTCCTTCGCGTCGGTGTACGACTCGTCAACGTACAGCGGACGCACAGGAATTGCAGAGCTCGACGCTGCGGCATGGCTGGACTGATCTCCGCCGTGGCCGGATCGGTACGGTGCCTTCCCGTGCCGTGGCGCGCCGGGGTACCGGTCAGCCCGGCAGGGGAGTGAGCAGCATGCGGCCCACCAGCCCGACGCCCGCGTCGAGCCGCTGTGCGAACTCCTCGGCGACTTCCGGGAGTCCGCGCAGTGCCCAGAGCGACCGGGCCGCCGCCCATGCGCCGTCCCGCGCCCGTTCCAGACTCCAGCAGCCCAGCAGGTGCGTCAGCGGATCGGCGATCTGCAGCAGATCGGGACCGGGCATCAGATCTTCGCGGATGCGCTCCTCCAGCGACACGAGGAGATCGCCCACTCTGTCGAACTCGTCCTCCAACTCGGCCGGTTCGCAGCCAAGCGTACGACAGGCGTCCACGACGGCGAGCGCCAGATCGTGCCCGATGTGCGCATTGATGCCCGCAAGGGCGAACTGCGTCGGACGTACTCCGGGATGCCGCCGGTACTCGAACAGCGGCCGCCAGCACGCCGGCGGGCGGCGCTCTTGGGCCACCGCGTCGACCGCCGCCAGATAGCGCTCGGCGAACCGAATGTCCAGCGTGGCGGCGGCATGCGGGTCGGGGAACTCCCCTGTGTCGATGCGGCGGTCGACCTCCTGCGTGACGGCGAGGTAGACGCGGTTGAAGACCGCTACGCCGTCATGGTCCGGCCAGGCCTCGCCCAGCGCGCGCATCCGCGCCACCACCGCGTCGACCCCGTGCGGTGGCGAATGTGTGAACTGTTCCAACTGCGCCATGGGGGCAGGGTCCCAGTCCTAGGCTGGCGCCGGTGCCGCCCGGCCGCGGGCTTCCCCAGAACGGGGGAACGCCCCCGGCACGGGCAGACCGGCAGACCCGGCGACCCGGGAGACCGAGAAACCGGGAGACGGCCCGGACCGGAAGGCTGGCAAGGCCGGGCACGCAGGGCAGGCCACGCCTGGCACGCCGGCCAGGACCCCGGCCCGGCACGTCGGGTCAGGCCACGGCCCGGCACGTCAGGCCAGGACACGGCCCGGCACGCCGGCCGGGCCACGGCCCGGCAAGGCAACCGCGGCCCAGGACCGACCACGGCGCAGGGGATCGCCGGACCAGGACCGTGGCGCAGGGCAGCGCCACGGAGAAGGGGGAACAGCACGTGTCAGGCCCACGCGCGCAGCGCCTGGCGGAACGCAGGAGGCGGCGCGGACGCACCGGCCGCGGTGCCATGGCCGCGGCGGCATCGGTCGTCGTCGCCGTCGGCACGGTCACGGGCCTGGTCAACGCCCTTGACCAGGGCGGGGGAACGGACGAGGCGCGGCCGACGGTGACCGGGTCGCCGACTCTGCAGCCGCTGCCCGCGGTGCCCAGCGCGTCCCCCTCCACCACGTCGGCCTCGCCGTCGCCGTCGCCCTCCACGTCCTCGCCCAAGCCGTCGCCCAAGACGAAGGCCCCGTCCAAGGCGCCGAAGACGTCCGCCGCCGCCGCGCCCGCCGTGTCGACCCGGCTGTACCGGCACGACGACTCGCAGGTGCTCGACTGGGTCCGTGCCCACCGCAGCGATCCGAGGCGGCCGCTCATCGAATCGCGGATCGCCGACCAGCCCGCCGCCGTGTGGTTCGCCGACTACACGCCGTCCACGATCACCTCACGCGTGCGTGCGGTCACCTCGCGAGCAGCGGCCGACGGCCAGGTGCCGGTCGTCGTGCCCTACGCGATCCCGCAGCGCGACTGCGGCGGCGCGTCCCAGGGCGGGGCGCCCGACCTCGACGCGTACGACGCGTGGATCGACAAGTTCGCCGCCGGGCTCGGGTCCGGCGAGGTCATCGTGATCCTGGAACCGGACTCCCTCGCCCTGATCGACTGCCTCTGGGAGGGCGACCGGGCGCGGCGGTACGCGTCCCTGGCCCGCGCGGGCCGCGTCCTCAAGGCGGCCAACCCGGGGGCCAGGGTCTACTACGACGCGGGCCACTCCGGCTGGAACGCGCCCGCCACGCAGGCGACCCGGCTGCGGCAGGCGGGCGCGGCATCGGCCGCCTCGTCCGACGGAATCTTCACCAACGTGTCGAACTTCCACCGCACCACCGAAGAAGCGGCCTATGCCCGCCAGGTCCTGTCGGTGCTCGGCGGGCCGGCCGGCCTGGGCGCCGTCATCGACACCAGCCGGAACGGGAACGGTGCCCCACCCGAGGGCGAGTGGTGCGACCCGGCGGGCCGCAAGCTCGGCCAGCCGCCGACGTTACGCACCGGACAGGCCCGCATCGACGCCTACCTCTGGATCAAGCTGCCCGGGGAGTCCGACGGCTGCAAGGGCGCGCCGGGCACCTTCACCCCGGACTACGCCTACGACCTGGTGACGGGCGGCTGACCCTTCGACGGGTCCCCGCCAGCCTGCTGTCCGCCCGCGCCCGCCTCTTGTGCGGCCGCTTCCTTCTGCGCGTCCTTGTCGTACGTGGACGTGCCGGCGTCGAGGAGCGGCTCCTGCTTCTTGAGGTGGGCGGGGGCCATGGCGCGCAGCGCGTGGTACCCGGTGATCACGACGAGGGTGCCGAGGGCGATGCCGCTCAGCTCGAAGTTGTCCGTGATCTTCAGCGAGACGCCGCCGACGCCGATGATGATGCCTGCCGCCGCCGGGACGAGGTTCAGCGGATTGCGCAGATCCACCTTGGCGTTGATCCAGATCTGCGCGCCGAGCAGGCCGATCATGCCGTACAGGATGACGGTGATGCCGCCCAGGACACCGCCCGGGATGGCCGCCACGACCGCGCCGAACTTGGGGCAGAGACCGAAGAGCAGGGCGAAGCCCGCGGCGGCCCAGTACGCCGCCGTCGAGTAGACGCGGGTCGCGGCCATGACGCCGATGTTCTCGGAGTACGTCGTGTTGGGCGGTCCGCCCACCGCGGTGGACAGCATCGACGCGGCGCCGTCGGCGGCGATCGCGGTGCCGAGCTTGTCGTCCAGCGGGTCGCCGGTCATCTCGCCGACCGCCTTGACGTGGCCCGCGTTCTCGGCGATCAGCGCGATCACGACGGGCAGCGCGACCAGGATCGCCGACCACTCGAAACTCGGGCCGTGGAAGGACGGCAGGCCGATCCAGTCCGCCTTGGCGACGCCGGAGAGGTCGAGACGCCAGTGGTCGACGGCCTCGGTGCCGCCGGCCACCGAGTGGATCTTGCCGAAGAGGCGGTCGAACACCCACGAGATGCCGTATCCGAAGATCAGCCCGAGGAAGATCGCGATGCGCGACCAGAAACCGCGCAGGCAGACCACGGCCAAACCGGTGAACAGCATCACCAGCAGCGCCGTCCACTGGTCCTGCGGCCAGTACGTCGCGGCCGTGACCGGCGCCAGGTTGAAGCCGATGAGCATGACCACCGCGCCGGTGACGATCGGCGGCATGGTGGCGTGGATGATCCGCGCACCGAATCGCTGCACCGCGAGCCCGGCCAGGAAGAGCACGATGCCGACCACGAACACGGCACCGGTCACCACGGCGCTCGAGCCGCCCTGCGCCCTGATCACTGCGGCCACGCCGACGAAGGAGAGCGAACAGCCCAGGTAGCTGGGCACCCGGCCGCGCGTGGCCAGCAGGAAGACGACCGTCGCGATGCCCGACATCATGATCGCGAGGTTCGGGTCGAGACCCATCAGGACCGGTGCGACGAAGGAGGCGCCGAACATGGCGACCACGTGCTGGGCGCCGAGCCCGACCGTGCGGGGCCACGACAGCCGCTCGTCGGGTCGGACGACGGCTCCGGGTGCGGGCGTGCGCCCGTCGCCGTGCAGCCTCCAGCGCACGCCGAGATCCATGTGAGTTTTCGCTTTCTGTACGCCGAGACAAACAGTGCAATGCTAATGCGGCATGCGTAGTGCTTCTCCCCGCAGCGGGGGAGCACCGTCTGCCCAGGTGGCGGAGGTCCGTCTCGGCGAGGTGCCCACGCGGTGGCGCCGCCGCTCAGTGAGGAGCCCGCGAGGTGGCGCCACCGCGTCCGCTCAGGGCCGCGGATCAGCTGTCTCAGGGCCGCGGATCGGCCGTCTCAGGGCCGCGGATCAGCCGTCGTCGTACTCGTCGGTGCGCCGGCCCGCGCACTCTCCCGGCCGCCCGTACGCAGCACGCCTGCGAACACGATCAGGCCGAACGCCAGCACCGTCACCAGCCCGAAGGACACGACCAGGCTGGTCGCCTCGGCGAGCGAACCGATTGCCGACGGCGCGATCAGGCCCGACGTGTACGTGATGGTGGCGACGCCCGCGATGGCCTGGCTCGGGTTGGGCCCGCTGCGCCCGGCCGCGGCGAAGGCCAGCGGTACGACGACGGCGATGCCCAGGCCCAGCAATGCGAACCCGGCCATCGCGACCGCCGGATGCGAGGCCACGACGATGAGCAGACCGCCCAGCGTGGCCAGCGCCCCGCTCACCCGCACGGTGCGTACCGCGCCGAACCGGTTCACCACCGCGTCGCCTGCGATCCGGGCGATCGCCATGGTGAGCGTGAAGCCCGTGGTGCACGCGGCCGCCAGACCCGCCGACGTATCGAGCACGTCGCGCAGATAGACCGCGGACCAGTCGAGGCTCGCGCCCTCCGCGAACACCGCGCAGAACCCCACCGCGCCGATGAGCAGCGCCGACTTCGGCGGCAGCGCGAATCGCGGCGGCTCCTCGTCATCGGCCGGCCGCAGATCCAGTACGCCCTGGCAGGCGGCCAGCCCGGCGGCCGTGAGGACCGCCGCGGCCAGCAGGTGGTGGACGCGGGCGTCGGACCCCAGATGGGCGGCGAGCGTGCCCGCGGCGGAGCCGATCAGGGCGCCCGCGCTCCACATGCCGTGCAGACCGGACATGATCGACTTGCCGAGCCGGTTCTCGACCTCGACGCCCAGCGCGTTCATGGCGACATCCGCCATGCCGGCCGTCGCGCCGTACACGAAGAGCGCCGCGCACAGCGCGAGCAGGTTGGGCGCGAGCGAGGGCAGCACGAGCGCGAGCGTCCAGAGTGCGAGCAGGCCGCGCAGCGCGGTACGGGCGCCGAAACGGTGGCTCACCCAGCCGGCCACGGGCATCGCCACGGCGGCGCCCAGGGCGGGGAAGGCGAGGGCGACGCCGAGCTGGCCCGCGGTCACCGACGCATGGTCCTGGATCCACGGCACGCGAGTTGCGAAGGAGCCGGTGACCGCGCCGTGCACGGCGAAGACGGCGGCCACCGCGTACCGGGCGCGACTCACGTCGCGCTTGTCGTAGAGCGGTTCACTCATGCGGTGGTTCCTCCCCGATTCACCGGTGTCCGGATGCCGCGTTCCCGGATGCCTCGCTCCCGGATGCCTCGCTCCCGGCTTCTGCCCGTCGGCGGCCGTCGGCGGCCGTCGGCACGCAAGCTAGCAGAATTATTAGGGACCCTGCCTGATAATTACCGGCCAGGGAAGGCAAAGCGATGGCGATCTGGAAGGATCCCGGCATGCCCGCATCACCCAGCACCGCCCGGGCCATCAACGACCGGCTGGCGCTCCGCCTGCTGCAGCAGCAAGGGCCGTTGACAGCAGGCCAGTTGAAACAGCTGACCGGCCTGTCCCGGCCCACGGTCGCCGACCTCGTCGAGCGGCTGCAGAGCGCCGGACTGATCACGGTGGTCGGCGAGGCGGGCGCAGACCGCCGGGGGCCGAACGCACGGCTCTACGGGATCCTCGCCGACCGCGCGCACCTCGCCGCCCTCGACGTGCGTACCGACGGCCTCACCGTCGTCGTCGCCGACCTGCTCGGCACGGTGCTCGCCGAGGCGTCCGTACCGATCGGCGGAGACACCGGCACCGGACCCGCCGTCGAGCAGGCCGTCGCCCTCGTCGAGCGCACCGCGAAGGAGGCCGGCGCGGAGCGGCTGCACAGCATCGGCGTGGGCGCGCCCGGGCTGATCGACCCGGCGACCGGCGAGCTCCGTGACTCCAGCGGGCTGCCCGCCTGGCACCGCCGCCTCGCCGGCGCCCTCCAGGAACGGCTCGCGGCCGGCGTGCTCGTGGAGAACGAGACCAACCTGGCCGCCCTCGCCGAACAGCGCGACGGCGCCGCCGCCGACCGCGACACCTTCGTCCTGCTCTGGCTCGGCCACGGCGTCGGCGCCGCCGTCGTGCTCGACGGCGCCCTGCGCCGCGGCGCCTCGGGCGGCACCGGCGAGATCGGCTTCCTGCCGGTACCCGGCACGTCCGAACTGCCGTCCGCGACCGCCTGCGACGGCGGCTTCCACTCCCTCGCAGGGGCGGCCGCCATCGCCGAACTGGCCGTGCAGCACGGCCTCTTGACGCCTCTGGCGCTGAACGAGCTACCTGCTGCGGCGCTCGTACGTCAGGCGGCCGCGGCGGCGGGCGGCGCGGGGCATGCCGAGCGTGCCTTCCTCGACGCTCTCGCCGACCGGCTCGCCATAGGCGCGGCCTCGGTGACGGCCGTCCTCGACCCCGGATGCGTCGTCCTCGGCGGAGAGGTCGGACACGCGGGCGGCGAGGCTCTGGCCTCCCGCGTCGCGGACCGGCTCGCGTCGATGTCACCGCTCCGCACAGAGGTCCGCGCGAGCGCGCTGGGGGGCGCGGCGGTGCTGCGGGGGGCCCTGCTCACGGCCCGGGAGGCGGCCCAGGACGAGCTGTTCCCGGGGCGGGGATGAGGCGCAGCCGTACTCCGCCGCGGAGCGGCGTGTGTCGGCGGCCGCGGAGCGGTCGGAAAAGGGCGGGTGGG
>NZ_LOHS01000054.1 GCF_001642995.1 Streptomyces jeddahensis | reverse complement strand
CAGCGCATCGACGGCACATCGCGGCCCCGCGGCGGAGCCGCACATCGGCACAGCCAGCGGAGCGATCAGGCGTCGGGGTCACCGGACAGGTGGCGGCGCCCCCGGCCACCGCGACGGCGCCGCCGCCCGGCCCGCCGGGAGCGTAGGCACACGCATCGGCCGGTACGGCCGCGACCGCCGAGAGACCCAGCAGCCAGGCCAGAGCGCCCAGAAGGCACAGCGCCGACCCCCGTACCAGACAGGCGGGCCGCGCCCGAAGCGATCCGTACACGGCGGAGAGCATGATCGGCCCGTGGGGCCGGTACGCCGGTGCGGACGCCGATGGGCCCGAACGTGGGGAGATGGGCGTCCGGAGGTTTGCAGCCTGGACGGCCGTACTCGCCCCCGCGCTCGCGAGCCGCGCGCGGCCCGCAGGCCGGCGGGAGCCGCCAAGCAGCCCGCAGGGAGAAGCAGATTTCTTCGGGCCGGTTGAACACAACCGCCGCTCCCGCTCGTACCTAGGGCCATGCGCGGCGCATCCCGGCGTCGCACCACGCGAGCAGCAACGGGAGTTGGCAATGAAGACCTGGCGGAGCGCCTCGCTCGTAGCGACAGCTGCGGCCGTGCTGGCGCTGACGACGGCGTGCGGTCAGGAGCAGGGCAACCAGGCGCCGGCCGGGGCCGTGGGCGCGGCCCCGGCGGCCGACGGCGGATACGGTGCGGGCGACGGCTACGGCTCCGGCGCGGGCGCCAAGGACGAGCAGGCGTCGCAGGGCGATGTGAAGGAGGCCGGGCAGCTGGCCGTCTGGGACAGCAAGAAGCTCGGCGAGGTGCTCACCGACAGCGCGGGGTTCACCCTCTACCGCTTCGATCAGGACACCGCGGAGCCGCCCAAGTCCACCTGTGACGGCGACTGTGCGACCGCATGGCCGCCGGTGGCGGCCTCGGGCGCCACGGCCCCGCCCGGTGTCGATGAGTCGCTGCTCGGCGAGGTCACCCGCGGCGACGGCACCAAGCAGCTCACGATCGACGGCTGGCCGATGTACCGGTACGCCAAGGACACCAAGCCCGGCGACGCCAAGGGGCAGGGCATGGGCGGCACTTGGTTCGCCGCCGCGCCCGACGGCAAGAAGGCGTCCCCGGAGGCGGCCGGGGCGGGGGCGGGTGCCGCGGATCTGCCCGGCCTGTCCACCCGCGAGGACCCCGAGCTCGGCGAGATCGTGGTCGACAAGAACGGCATGACGGTCTACCGCTTCATGAAGGACTCGGCCTGGCCGATGAAGACCGCCTGCACCGGCGCGTGCCTCGAGAAGTGGCCCGTCGTCGAGCCGGTCGCCAAGAACGACACCAAGGGGATCCTGCAGAAGGGCTTCGTCACCTTCGACCGCCCCGACGGTCTGAAGCAGCAGACCATCGACTGCTGGCCGCTGTATACGTTCTCCGGCGACAAGGAGCCGGGTGACACCAACGGTCAGGGCGTGGGTGGCACGTGGTACGCCGTGTCGCCCGACGGAAAGCCGGTCGGCGTGTCCAAGTAGGTCACCGAGAAAAGGGAGTTGGACGCCACAAGGAGATCAGCACGGCACGTCCGGCCAGCCGGTCCGTTCCCTCCGCGCCGCACGGGGGGAACAGGCCGGCTCTTTCCCGTTCCCAGGGAAGGCTCGCGGGACCGTTCGCGGGGCCGTTGTCACAGCACCCTCGCGCCTTCGGGGAGCTGCGTCGCGGAGGCGTGACATCCGTTCCGCTTACGTCGGGTTGCTTTCAGGTGACATTCCGTCGGCACTTGCCCAAGGCAGTGACCGAGAACGGATCACCAATTTCCGTTTCGACTCGCTCAGTTGGCGGGCGATCAGTAGCCTCAGCTCGAACACCGGATCGCCAAACGCCTTGGAGTGATAGATGGAGCGTCCCGCGTGGGCCCCGCAGGGCATCGATATCTCGGTGCCGAGTGTGTCCCGCATCTACGACTACTACCTGGGCGGTTCGCACAACTTCGAGGTCGACCGGGAAGCGGCACGCAAAGCGATGGAGTTCATGCCGGGACTCCCCAAGATCATGCAGGCGAATCGTGCCTTCATGCGCCGAGCGGTGCGTTACGCGGTGGAGGAGGGCATCACGCAGTTCCTCGACATAGGCTCCGGCATCCCCACCTTCGGCAACGTCCACGAGGTCGCCCAGAGCGCATGCCCGGGCGCACGCGTCGTGTACGTCGACCATGACCCCGTCGCCGTCGCGCACAGCAGAGCGGTCCTCGAGGGCAACGAGGACGCGGGCGTCATCGCCGCCGATCTGCGCAAACCCCAGGACATCCTGCGCAGTTCCGAGGTGGAACGGCTCCTCGACCTGGACCGTCCGGTGGCGCTGCTGCTCGTGGCGGTGCTGCATTTCCTGGAGGACTCCGACCATCCGTACGAGGCGGTCGCCGAGTTGCGGGACGCCCTCGCACCCGGCAGCCTCCTCATCGCCACGCACGCCTCGTACGAAGGCATTCCGCTCCCGTCCGAGCAGGCGGGTGGCGCCGTCGGCGTCTACAAGGACATCCGCAATCCGCTGGTCATGCGCTCGCGCGACGAGATCGCGCGGTTCTTCGAGGGGTTCGAGATGGTGGAACCGGGGCTCGTGGACATGCCGCACTGGCGGCCCGAAACGCCGCCCGAGGACGAGGATCCCTACGCCTTCTCGGGCTTCGCCTGCGTGGGGCGCATCGCGTGACCGGCACGCCGGACGGACCGGAGGACAGACTGCGCCGGTTCGCGACGATCTGGAGCCGGGCGATCTTCCCGGTGACGGCCACGTCGCTGACCAGGCCGGAGTTCGAGCAGCAGCTGCTGCCGCTCGCCCGCCGGCTGCGGGATGCACTGCGGGCCCGCGCCTTCGATGTTGCGGCCGGAAAGGCCGTCGGTGCGGCGCTCGTCGACACGCACTGCACCGACCCCGAGGCGCTGAACCGCACCCTCGACGTCGTGGACGCCTACCTCGTGCTGTACTGCGGCACGGAAGGCGCCCAGGAGGAGCAGCGGGTGCGCTCGGCACGGCTGCAGCACGCCGCCGCCGCCGGCTTCGCCCAGGCACTGCGCGAGCGCACGCTCGCCGAGCAGGAGGCCATCTACCGGGCCGCCCTCGACGCCCGCGCCGCCGTCGCGGAGGCACTGCACAACAGCGAGGCACGCTTCCGCGCGGTGTTCCAGGAGGCCGCCATAGGGGTCGGGATCGCCGACCTCGACGGCTCGGTGCTCGAGGTCAACGACGCGATGATCCGGATGTTCGGCGTCTCCGAGCAACTCATGCGCGGCCGCAACGTGGTGGAGTGGACCCATCCCGAAGACGCCCCGCACGTATGGCGGCTCTACGACGAACTGGTGCGCGGCGAGCGCGACCACTACCGCGTCGAGAAGCCCTTCAGCCGTCCCGACGGCACCGTCCTGTGGACCAACCTCACCGTCTCGCTGCTGCGCGATGCTGAGGGCCGGCCCCAGTACCAGCTCGCGCTCATGGAGGACACCACCGAGCGCAGGCTGCTCAACCTGCGGTTGCGCTACGAGGCCACGCACGACGCGCTCACCGGGCTGCCCAACCGCACCCTGTTCTCCGAACGCCTGGAGAAGGCGCTGTCCGCGGGCGCAGGCCAGCGCTTCGGGCTCTGCTACCTCGACCTGGACGGCTTCAAGACGATCAACGACAGCCTCGGACACGCCGTCGGCGACCGGCTGCTCGTCGAGGTCGCCGACCGGCTCCAGGCCTGCGCCCCCGCGCCGGGCGAGATGGTCGCACGGCTCGGCGGCGACGAGTTCGTGGCGCTCACCACCGGACCGGACACGCAGACCGAGGTGATCGAGCTCGCCCGGCGCATCATGCACGCCCTGGCGTCCCCGATCAGCATCGACGGCCATGAGCTCACGGTGCGCGGCAGCATCGGCGTCGTCGAGGGACCCGCGGGCGAACGCGGCCCCGCGGAGGTGCTGCGCAGCGCCGACATCACGATGTACCGGGCCAAGGCGGCGGGCGGCAACCGCTTCGAGACGGCAGACCCCGAGGCCGACGCGCTCGCCATCACCCGGCACGGGCTCACCACCGCGCTGCCCTCGGCCCTGGACCGGGGCGAGTTCTTCATCGAGTACCAGCCGCTCGTGCACCTCGGCGACGGCAGTGTGCGCGGCGCGGAGGCGCTGGTGCGCTGGCTGCATCCGCAGCACGGGGTGCTCGGCCCCGACCGGTTCATCCCGCTCGCCGAGCACACCGGGCTGATCGTGCCGCTGGGCCGCTGGGTGCTCGAGCAGTCCGTGCAGCAGGCCCGCCGCTGGCAGGAGCGGCACGCCGACGCGGGACCGCTGCGGATCAACGTGAACCTCTCGCCGTGCCAGCTCACCCACCCCGGGCTCGTCTCCGACACCGTCGCCATCCTGCAGGCCGCCGGACTCGACGCGGATGCGCTCTGCCTGGAGGTGACCGAGTCCGCGCTGATCGGCGCCGACGACGATCTGCTCAAGCCGTTGCGGAGGCTCGCCGAGATGGGCGTCGACATCGCGCTCGACGACTTCGGCACGGGCTACTCGAACCTGGCCAACCTGCGCCGTCTGCCCGTGCGCGTCCTGAAGCTCGACCGGTCCTTCACCCGGAGCATGCAGCAGTTCCCGGCCGACCCCGTCGACCTGAAGATCGTCGAAGGCATCGTCGCGCTCGCCCACAGTCTGGACCTCGCCGTCACGGTCGAGGGCGTCGAGACCGGCGCCCAGGCGGAACAGCTCCGCATCCTGGGCTGCGACACGGCCCAGGGCTGGTACTACGCCCGCCCGGGCCCCCCGGACCGCCTGCACGAACTGGCGCTGGTGGACGCAGCGAGCTAATCGCTGGGGGAGCCGCACCGCTGTACCGCTGTGGGCACCGTGCCGCTACCGCTGTGGGCAATCGTTCCGCAGGGCTGGGGGCACCTCCCAGCGGTAGCTGGGGGAGGGTGGGCACAGCCCACCCATTACGGCGCCCTGACGTAAGAGTCCAGCCACGCGGTCAGAGCAGCAACATACGTTGCAGCTCCCGAGCCGCCCGTGGCGGAGCCACATCACTCCGGTGCGCCAGCGCAATCGCCCGATGCAGCCCGGGCCGGGCCAGCGGCGTCACCCGCAACCCCCCGGCCCGCTCGGCCACCATGTGCGGGACGACGGCAACGCCGAGTCCCGCCCGCACAAACCCCAGCACCGCATCCATCTCCCCGCCCTCCACGGCGAACTCCGGCTCGAACCCCTCGGCCCGGCAGGCCGCGACCGTCAGCTCCCGAAGGTCGTACCCGTGCCGGAACATGACGAGCCGCTCACCCTCGAGATCGGCGATCCGCACCCGCCCTCCCCGCCCCGGCGCGGGCGCGTCGGGTGAGGAGACGACCACCAGGTCCTCGCGCAGCACCTCCACGGTCGTCAGCGCGGGCGACGGCGTCGGCAGCGGCAGCACGATCAGCGCCAGGTCCAGCGCGCCGCGCGCGAGCTCCCGTACGAGGTCGTGGGAACCGCTCTCCTCGATCATCAGCCGGATTCCCGGATACCGCTCGTGGAACTCGCGCAGCACGTCCGGGAGCAGGCCCGTGCACAGGCTGGGCGTCGCTCCCAGCCGGAGCCGGCCGCGCCGCAGCTGGGCCAGCTCGTGGACCTCCTGCCGCGCGGTGTCCGCGTCCGCGAGGATCCGGCGCGCGAGCGGCAGCAGCGCCTCGCCGGCGTCGGTGAGCGAGATGTTGCCCCGCGCCCGCAGGAACAGATCCGCGCCCAACTCCCGTTCAAGCGCCCTGATCTGCTGAGACAGCGACGGCTGCGCCACATGTACGAGCTCGGCAGCCCGGGTGAAGTGCCGGGTCTCCGCCACCGCGACGAAGTACTGGAGCTGCTGGAACTGCATACCGCCCACGATACGCCTCGATAGGCGTCGCCTATGGAAATGAGCTGTTCCATGTCTTGGACCGATCGGGCCTATCGGCCCTAGCGTGCTGAGTCATGGCTCTGGCAACGCGGACGGACCGACGGCCGTCCATGACGCGCACCATCTGGGACTCGTCCGTCGGCAAGAAGACAGTGATGGCCGTGAGCGGCCTGATCATGCTGCTCTACCTGGTCGTCCACATGCTGGGCAACCTCAAGATCTTCTTCGGGTCGGGCGAGTTCAACCACTACGCCCACTGGCTTCGCACGATCGGCGAGCCCTTCATGCACTACGAGTGGACGCTGTGGGTCATCCGCGTCGTCCTCCTCGTCGCCGTGATCGCGCACGCCACCTCCGCGTACCAGCTGAGCCGCCGCGACATCAAGGCGCGCCCGAGCAAGTACGTCCACAAGCGGCCGCGCGCCAGCTACGCGACGCGCACCATGCGCTGGGGCGGCATCATCCTCGGCCTGTTCATCGTCTGGCACATCCTCGACCTGACGACGGGCACCGTGCACCCGGGCTTCGAGTCGGGACGCCCTTACCAGAACGTCGTCGACACCTTCTCCACCTGGTACGGCAACGTCATCTACATCGTCGCGATGCTCGCGCTCGGCCTGCACATCCGGCACGGCTTCTGGAGCGCCGCGCAGACGCTCGGCGTGGGCAGCCGCACCCGCGACCGCGCCCTCAAGACCATCGCCAACGTCCTCGCGCTCGTGCTGACGGTGGGCTTCATCTCCGTACCCGTCGCTGTCATGACCGGAGTGGTGAGCTGACATGAGTTCATACACCGACTACGCGACCGGGGAGCCGGTCGTCGACACCAAGGCGCCCAAGGGCCCTGTCAACGAGCGCTGGGACACCCGCCGCTTCGAGGCCAAGCTGGTCAACCCGGCCAACCGCCGCAAGCACACGATCATCGTCGTCGGCACCGGCCTCGCGGGCGGCTCGGCGGGCGCGACGCTCGCCGAACAGGGCTACCACGTCGTGCAGTTCTGCTTCCAGGACTCCCCGCGCCGCGCCCACTCGGTCGCCGCGCAGGGCGGCATCAACGCCGCGAAGAACTACCGCAACGATGGCGACTCGATCCACCGCCTGTTCTACGACACGGTCAAGGGCGGCGACTTCCGCGCCCGCGAGTCGAACGTCCACCGGCTGGCGCAGATCTCCGTCGAGATCATCGACCAGTGCGTCGCACAGGGCGTCCCGTTCGCCCGTGAGTACGGCGGTCTGCTCGACAACCGCTCCTTCGGCGGCGTGCAGGTCTCCCGTACCTTCTACGCCCGCGGCCAGACGGGCCAGCAGCTGCTGCTCGGCGCCTACCAGGCGCTGTCGCGGCAGGTCGCGGCCGGCAACATCGAGCTGCACCCGCGCACCGAGATGCTCGACCTGATCGTCGTCGACGGCCGGGCGCGCGGCATCGTCGCCCGCGACCTCGTCACCGGGAAGATCGACACCTACTTCGCGGACGCCGTGGTCCTGGCCTCCGGTGGGTACGGCAACGTCTTCTACCTGTCGACGAACGCGATGAACTCCAACGCGACCGCGATCTGGCGGGCGCACCGCAAGGGCGCGTACTTCGCGAACCCCTGCTTCACGCAGATCCACCCCACCTGCATCCCGCGCACCGGCGACCACCAGTCGAAGCTGACGCTGATGAGCGAGTCGCTGCGCAACGACGGCCGCATCTGGGTGCCGAAGGCCAAGGGCGACAACCGCCCGCCGAACCAGATCCCCGAGGACGAGCGCGACTACTACCTGGAGCGCATCTACCCGTCCTTCGGCAACCTGGTGCCGCGTGACATCGCCTCGCGGGCGGCGAAGAACGTGTGCGACGAGGGCCGTGGCGTCGGTCCCGGCGGCCAGGGCGTGTACCTGGACTTCGCCGAGGCCATCCAGCGCATGGGCCGTAAGGCCGTCGAGGCCAAGTACGGAAACCTCTTCGACATGTACCAGCGGATCACCGACGAGGATCCGTACGAGGTGCCGATGCGGATCTACCCCGCCGTCCACTACACGATGGGCGGCCTGTGGGTCGACTACGACCTGCAGACCACGATCCCCGGCCTGTTTGCGATCGGCGAGGCCAACTTCTCCGACCACGGCGCCAACCGCCTCGGCGCGTCCGCGCTGATGCAGGGGCTGGCCGACGGCTACTTCGTGCTGCCGTCCACCATCAACGACTACCTTGCCCGCAACCCGCACAAGGACGACGTCGACGACACCCACCCGGCCGCTCTTGAGGCCGTCCGCGAGACGAAGGAGCGGCTCGAGAAGCTGCTCGCCGTGAACGGCGACCGCACGCCCGACTCCTTCCACCGCGAGATCGGCGAGCTCATGTGGGAGTTCTGCGGCATGGCCCGCACCGACGAGGGCCTGCGCAAGGCGCTCGAGCGGATCCCCGAGATCCGCGAGGAGTTCTGGCGCCGCATCAAGGTGCCGGGCGCCGGCGAGGAGTTCAACCAGTCGCTGGAGAAGGCCAACCGCGTCGTCGACTACCTGGAGCTCGCCGAGCTCATGTGCCTCGACGCGCTGCACCGCGCCGAGTCCTGCGGCGGCCACTTCCGCGAGGAGTCGCAGACCCCGGACGGCGAGGCCGCCCGTAAGGACGACGAGTTCTCCTACGCGGCCGCCTGGGAGTTCACCGGCACGGGCGAGGCCCCCGTCCTGCACAAGGAAGACCTGGTCTTCGAGTACGTCCACCCCACTCAGCGGAGCTACGCATGAAGCTCACCCTGCGCGTCTGGCGGCAGAAGAACGCCGACGCAGAAGGCGCCATGTCCACATACGAGGTGGACGGAATCTCCTCCGACATGTCCTTCCTCGAGATGCTCGACACCCTCAACGAGGAGCTCATCCTCAAGGGCGAGGACCCGGTCGCCTTCGACCACGACTGCCGCGAGGGCATCTGCGGCGCGTGCTCGCTCGTCATCAACGGCGATGCGCACGGCCCGGAGCGCACCACCACCTGCCAGCTCCACATGCGGTCCTTCAAGGACGGCGACACGATCGACATCGAGCCGTGGCGCGCCTCGGCCTTCCCGGTCATCAAGGACCTGGTCGTGGACCGGTCGGCGTTCGACCGGATCATCCAGGCCGGCGGCTACATCACCGCACCGACCGGCACCGCGCCCGAGGCGCACGCCACGCCCGTGCCCAAGCCGGACGCCGACTACGCGTTCGAGCACGCCGAGTGCATCGGCTGCGGCGCGTGCGTCGCGGCCTGCCCCAACGGCGCGGCCATGCTCTTCACCTCCGCCAAGATCAACCACCTCAACGTCCTGCCGCAGGGCGCGCCCGAGCGCGAGTCCCGCGTCCTGGACATGGTGGCTCAGATGGACGACGAGGGCTTCGGCGGCTGCACCCTCACCGGGGAGTGCGCCACCGCCTGCCCGAAGGGCATCCCGCTGATGTCCATCACGAACATGAACAGGGAGTGGCTGCGCGCGACCCGCAAGGCGGGCAAACGCTAAGCGACCCCGGGGAAGTTCAGGCACGCCCCCACGCCGCCCGGCACGCACTCTCGCCGCACCGGCCAAAGGCCCAAGTAGCTCCGCTACGAGGACCTTCGTCCGGCACGCCGAGAGCACGCACCGAACGACGCGGGAACGCACCCGCACTTCCCCGGGCCCGCTCAGCCGTAAGACGTTCGCCCACCAAGGGGTGGACGGGTGGGACCGGGGCTCGGTGCTCAGCCCCGGTCCCACCACGCATACCGGTGGCCCGGTTCGCCCCGCGAGGCACACAGGGACCGGATTCGGCCGCCGTCCCGCCAGCCATTCAACAACCGCACACTCTCTCTCCTGCCGTAGGTCATGTCCGCGCCAGCAGACGCCGGGACAACAGGAGTAAGCAGGCCCGCACCCGAGGGCCTGCCACCGTCCTGCCGACCAGGCCGTGACCAGGAGAGAGCCATGACTGCCGTCCCCGCCCTCGAAACCCCAGCCCAGGCGCCCGTCCAAGACGGCGTCCGCTACACCGTCACGCTCGCCCGCAACGAGGCGGAGGTACGGGCCGCGCAGCGACTGCGGCACGACGTCTTCGCCACCGAGATGGGCGCCCTCCTCGCGACCCCCGAGCCGGGCTACGACATCGACGCCTTCGACGCGTACTGCGACCACCTCCTGGTGCGCGACAACGTCACGGGGCAGTACGTCGGCACGTACCGCCTGCTGCCGCCCGAGCGTGCCGCGGTCGCCGGACGGCTCTACTCCGAGGGCGAGTTCGACCTCGGACGGCTCGACGGGATCCGCCCAGGGCTCGTCGAGGTCGGCCGCTCCTGCGTCCACCCCGACCACCGCGACGGCACCGTCATCGGCCTCATCTGGGCCGGCATCGCCCGCTACATGGTCAACGGCGGGCACGAGTGGCTGGCCGGCTGCTGCTCGGTACCGCTCGCCGACGGCGGCGCACTGGCCGCCGCCACCTGGGACCGGGTCCAGGCCAAGCACCTCGCGCCCGAGGAGTACCGGGTACGGCCGCTGCTGCCCTGGATCCCCAAGAGCCCGGGCGAGGCTCCGGGCCGGCCCGCGAACGCCGAGCTGCCGCCGCTCCTGCGCGGCTACCTCCGGCTCGGCGCCTGGGTGTGCGGCGAGCCCGCCCACGACCCGGACTTCGGCGTGGCCGACCTCTACGTGCTGCTGTCGATGAGCCGCGTCAACCAGCGCTACCTGCGGCACTTCCTCTCCCTCGCACCCGCCTGGTGAGCGCCTCGAGCACCGGCCCGATGAGCGTGCAGAACTCCGGCGTGCAGCACTCCGGCGTGCTGAACTCCGGGGTGCAGAACTCCGGCGTGGCGAGCGCCTGGCTGCCCACCGCGCCCTGCACCCCGGGGGCGTGCGTCGACTCCGTGCGGTCGGCGGCGGTGCCGCGCGCCGTGCTCCGCCTTGCGGCGGTCGCGGTCGTCACGGTCACCGGGATCGCCCTGTCCCCGCTGGCCGCGCGGCTGTCCCCGGCGCCGCGCGACCGGCTCGTCCGCTGGTGGTGCCGGACGGTCGTCCGCGCCGCGGGCGTGCGCGTACGCACCACGGGCGGCGAGGCGCCCCCTGGCGGCGTACTGCTCGTGGCGAACCACATCTCCTGGCTCGACATCCCCCTGCTCGCCGCCGTCCGGCCGGCCCGGATGCTCGCCAAGACCGAGATCCGGGACTGGCCCGTGGCGGGCGCGCTGGTCGCCCGCGGCGGAACCCTCTTCATCGAACGCGACCGGCTGCGCGCCCTGCCGGAGACGGTCGCCCGCATCGCCGCCGCCCTGCGCGGGGGAGCGGCGGTCGTGGCCTTCCCCGAGGGCAGCACCTGGTGCGGCCGGGCCCGGGGAAGCTTCCGGAGCGCCGTCTTCCAGGCCGCTCTGGACGCCGGGGTGCCCGTCCAGCCCGTCCGCATCCGCTACCGGCAGCACGGGGAGGCCGTCAGCACGGCGCCCGCCTTCGTCGGCGACGACTCGCTCGGAGCGTCGCTATGGCGGGTCGCCTCGGCACGCGACCTCGCCGCCGAGGTGGACGTACTCCCGCCCCTCGCACCGGCCACGCACCTGGACCGGCGAGGCCTCGCCCTCGCCGCCGAGTCGGGGACGGGAGAAGGCGTCCGCCGCGAGTCGGTCCCGTGCGCTGCGGGCACGGGCTCGCATGCCGGTCGGCATGAGTCAGCCCGTCCGGTGCTCAAGGATGGGCCCGTCAGGGCGATGGGAGTCCGTGGACGGAGCCCCCAGCGCGGTCCGGACGCAGCGCCCCTGGCACGGGAGGTGGCCGGGTAGGGGGAACCAGCGGCGTCCCACCCGTGCGGGGGTGCCCCCCACACTCCTTGAACAGCGCCTCCAGCTGCTCGGTGAGCTGCTCCTCGGTGCCGTGCGAGTACGCCATCGCCCAGGCCTCCGGCATCAGGAGACGACGGGCTGCCTCCGGGGTGTCGGCGACGGCGGCCGTCGCCGCCACGACCACGTACGGCTCGCAGCAGTTCCGGCTGGAGGACTCGTCGGACGGTTACGTCCGGCTGATCAACCGCAACAGCGGCAAGGCCGTCGAGGTCCAGAACGCCTCCACCGCGGACGGCGCCAAGGTCGTGCAGTTCATCGACTGGGGCGGGGCCAACCAGCAGTGGCAACTGGTCCGCGCAACGGGAGTGCTGGCGCAGGTGCACACCGCGGGACGGGTCAAGGACGCCGGGAACACGGTGCAGCACAGCTGGCCCGCTCGGATGCGGCGGGAGCGTCCAGGCGCCGGCAAGGCCACTGACGGTCCAGGAGCGGAGGTAGCGAGGGCCGTCCGAGCCGTATGTCGCGGCCCGTCTCGTTGTTGTGGGCCAGCCAGTGCTGGCGCTGCACGGCGTGGCCGGTGCGGAAGGCCGCGATGCCGAGGCGGTCGACCGCGGGCGTGAACTGGTGCAGAAATCCCATCTTTCGTCGAGCGTGAGCCGCGACAGAAGGTCGTCGATGCGCTTCGGGAACGGCAGCTGCGGATCGCGGAAAGGTGGTGGTGTGTGCGGCTTGTGCGCGGACAAGCGGGATTCCCTTGAGATGGAGCGGCAAGTCTTTCGAAGCGCTTCGAAGCCCGTCAGACACTAGAGGGAGTGTCAAGAACTCAACATCGTTGCCTCCAGCAGGGTCTACAAAGAGCCCCCCCAGTACCTCGGAGGAATCTTGGAAGCGACCCTTGTGCGCCCATGGGTGTTCACTTAACCTCGCAGCAACATCGAAGCGCTTCGACTGCGAATCGCATCGCAGTGATGGGATGTCCGCTTCCAGCTCAGCCAGTTCCAGTCACGACACCGCAGCCGACGGCCCACCGCCGGATGTCCAGGTGCGCCATGAAGGGTTGATGCAATGACGCCGAACGCCGCCCCCAACTCCGGACCCAGCCGGAGAAGCTTCCTCGCCTCCACGGCGGTCGCCACCGCAGCGGTGGCCGGTGGGTTGCCGCTGCTGACCGCCTGTGGCGGTTCAAACAGCGGTTCGCGTGAGGGCGCCACGTCGGGCAAGGCCGCGGACAAGCTGCTCCCGACGTACGTCGCCAGCACGGTCGCCAAGCCGGACATTCCGTCGAAGAACGGTTCCACGGCCGGCTACACCAGCAAGATCGA
>NZ_LOHS01000053.1 GCF_001642995.1 Streptomyces jeddahensis | reverse complement strand
GGAGGGAGGGGGTGGGGGGCGGGGCCCCTCCCCAGGTCGTATGACTGCCGGTCCCGGTCCCTCCCCGCCTTCCCCCAGCCCCAGCCCGCCTTTCGCATCCGTGGCCTAGGCTGGCCCGGTGACCACCCCGGAAGCCGAGACGACCGAGACCGAGCCGCCTGTGCAGGAGCCGCGAGACGAGCGAGCTGCCGCAAGTGAGCGGTCTGGTTCTGATGCGCGGCGGCCCGAGGAGCGGCTCGAGCAGGCCGTGCGCAACGCTGAGCAGGCGCTGATCGAGTACGAGATCGCCGTCGAGACGTTCCGGGTCGAGGTGGAGAATTTCTCCCGGCTGCACCACCAGAAGCTCGGTCCGATGTACGCACGGCTGGATGAGCTCGATGCGCAGATCGCCGAGGCCAGAGCGGCTCGCACCGGTGATCCCGAGGATCTGCGCCGGGCGCAGGAGGCGCGGGCGCGGGTCATGCCGATGCCGGCGGTCGAGGAGCTGTTCCACGACTGGATGGACTCGGAGGGGCTGCGCCCGGAGGCCGCCGCGATGCTCACCGATCAGTCGGTCAGGCCGCCGCAGCGGGTACGCCCGAGCGACGAGGCCCGCAAGCTCTACCGCGAGCTGGCACGCAAGGCGCATCCGGATCTGGCGGACGACGAGCGGGAACGTGACCGGCGCGACGAGTTCATCTCGCGGGTCAACGCCGCGTACGCACATGGTGACGAGGCGTTGCTGCGGGAGCTGGCCGAGGAGTGGGCCGCAGGGCCGGTGCCCGCCGAACGGCGGCCCAGCCCCACCGAAGAGCTGTACGCCCGTCTCGAGTGGCTGGCGCAGCGTAAGGAGCTGCTCACCGTGGTCGCCCGCGAGCTGGAGGAGGGCGCGATCGGCTCGATGCTGCGGCTGGCGCCCGACGACCCCGACCGGCTGCTCGACGAGATCGCCGAGCAGCTGCTGGCCGAGGTCGCGGAGCGCGAGGCGGAGCTGGCGCGGCTGCTGGCCGGTTAGCCGGTCAGGCGGCATCGGCTGCCACGGCGAAGTGCGCAGAGCCTTTCTTCCGCACGAGCTGGCGGCGCGGTCCACTGTGCAGCGGTCCACTGTGCAGCGGTCCGCTGTGCAGCCGTGAATCGGCGAGGCGCGGTCGGGTAGCGTCGGGTTTATGCATTTCGGATCTGGTGTGCCCACGGTCGAGGTCGGCGAGGTGTCGGCCGGCGACTTCCTGCTGGACGTCCGCGAGGATGATGAATGGGAGGCCGGCCACGTCGAGGGGGCGCTGCACATCCCCATCAGTGAGTTCGTGGCCCGGTACGGCGAGCTGACCGAGGCGGCGCCGCAGGACGGCAGGGTTCATGTCATCTGCCGGTCCGGCGGGCGCTCGGCGCAGGTCACGATGTACCTCGTGCAGCAGGGCATCGACGCGGTGAACGTCGATGGCGGTATGCAGGTCTGGGCTGCCGCCGGCCGTCCGGTCGTGGACGCCAAGGGGCAGCCGGGCTTCGTGCTGTAGGGGGCCTGGCGACCACGGCTCAGTCGGTAGGGGCGTAGCGGGCAGGTCAGCTCAGGGCATGGGCGGCGAGCAACTCGCCCAGTGCTTCCTCGTGCGCCGCGGCCGGGCCGAGCGACAGCTCGAGGTGCTTGGCCCAGGCGTGGTAGCGGTGCAGCGGGTAGTCGGTGTCGGCGCCGAAGCCGCCGTGCAGATGCTGGGCGGTCTGCACGACCCGTCGTATGCCGTCCGACGCCCAGATCTTGGCGACCGCCACATCGCCCGACGTGGGCAGCGCGCCCCCAGCGGCCGTGCTGATGCGCCAGGCGGCCTGCCAGAGTGTGGCCTCCATCGCGCGCAGGTCGATGTACCGGTCGGCGGCCTGTACGGCGACGGTCTGGAAGGTGGCGATCGGGAAGCCGAACTGCTCGCGTTTGCCGGTGTACTCGCTGGTCATGGCGAGGACTCGCTCGCCGAGGCCCAGCGCCAGCGCGCAGGTGCCGGTGGCGAGGAGGTTGCGCAGCCTTTCCCAGGCCCCTTCGGCCTCGATGACGTCGCGGGCGCGGATGCGTACCGCGTCCAGGCGAATGTCGCCGAGGCGTTCGCCGCTCGTCGAGACCTGCTCGGCCAGCCCCGTGCCCTCGTGGCCGCGGGAGACGAGCGCCAGGACGGTTCGCCCGTCGCCGGTGTGTGCGGGAACCATGATCAGGTCGGCGCTCTGTGCCCAGGGCACCGCTGTCTGCACGCCGTCCAGCACCCATGCGTCGCCGTCCCGTTCTGCGGTGACGGCGAGTTCGGCCGGGTCGTGGCCGGTACGGCCGTTGGCGGCCACGGTCAGGACGAGATCGCCGCGTGCGGCACGCGGCAGAATGTCACGCTTCAGTTCCTCGCCGCCGTGGGTCTGTACCGCGTATGCCGCGGCGCTGCTCTCCAGCAACGGGACGCGGGCGAGGACCTTCCCGGATTCCCTCAGTACGAGGCAGAGGGCGATGGCGTCCAGGCCGGCGCCGCCGTACTCGGGTCCGAGCAGCAGGCTCAGCAGATCGGCGTCGGCGAGCCTGGCCCACAGCGCCCGGTCGAGGTCTTCGGCGACGGCGCCCGGGGTGAGGGCAGGGCTGGGTACGCCGTCCGGCGTGACTCCCGCGAACACTGCTTGCGCCGCCTCTGCGGCCGCCTGCTGTTCCTCGGTGAAGGTGAAATCCACGGCCTGTCCTCCCGCGATACGGCGACCGATGTGGCACGGGCACGGGCAACTCGGTCGAGCAGTCCAGTGAGCTGGGCAACGTCAACCTGTCTGACGGGGCGTCAAGATAGAACAGGTTCTAAGAGAAGGGAACGGCACGAGCAGATTCCAGAGCCGCACGGTTCTCCGGAGCCGCACCGCTCTCCACCTGCGAACCCTTGACCCTCGGGCGGCCTGTTGCTTCCGTTACGGACGGGACGGGGCTGCGGACTGGCGCCGTAAGGTGTCAACCCTGTGGACAACGTCACGGACCGCTGTGCCCGGCGGGCAGACCTGGGTACCGTCCGGTGCGAAAGTCGGCAATCGGGGATCGGGGCGGAATGGACGCGTACGACGAGGGCTCGAGCGCCCGGGCCGCCCGGCCCGACACGCCCTCCTCCGCCGCTGCACAGCCCGCACCTGCCGAGGCTGAGCCGCCGCCCCTGCCTTTCCAGGCTGAGCCGCCTTTCCAGGCTCAGCCGCCGCCACCCCAAGCACTCCCCGCTCGCCGGGCCGGCATCGCGGCGCTCTCGTTCCGCTACCAGATCGTCGCCGCGCTCGCGCTCGGGACAGTCGCGCTGGCCGCGTGTGCGCACCTCGCGATGGTGTTCCTGCACGTCGCTCCGTCGAACACCGTGACCAAGCAGCACGGGCAGGCGATCGACGACTGGATATATCCGGAGTTCGAGCAGAACTGGAAGCTCTTCGCCCCCAATCCCCTGCAGCAGAACATCTCGGTGCAGGCGAGGGCCGAGGTCCGTACCGCGGACGGAGCCGTCCGGAGGACCGGCTGGTACGACCTCTCCGCGCAGGATGGAGCCGCCATCGACGGCAACCTGCTGCCCAGCCACACCCAGCAGAACGAACTGCGTCGCGCGTGGGACTTCTACGTCTCCTCGCACGACGCCGAGAACCGCCCGGCCGGTCTGCGCGGCGATCTCTCGGAGCGCTACATACGCCGCATCGTCCTGCTGCGTCTCGATCGCGAGAACGCCGGTGGACGAGGCGCTGTCATCGAGCGTGTCCAGGTCCGTTCGAGGACGGCCAATGTGGCGCCGCCCGAGTGGAGCGACGAGAAGATCGACACCCGGCCCGTGTTCCGCGAGCTTCCCTGGTGGCCCGTGACACCGGACGACGTGCCTCTGGCCCGGGACGTGAAGGCTGAGGTGGATGCCCGGTGAACCGTCTCGACCGTCCCGTCGCGTTGCTCTCGCGTGGCATCGCCCGCGTCACCGCGACCGCACTCGGCCCGTACCAGACCGCGGTGATCCGTATCGGCTTCTCCGCCACCTGGCTGCTGTTCCTTCTGCGCGAGCTGCCGAACCGCCATGAGCTGTACGGGCCCGATGGGCCGTGGGACTGGGACATGGCCCAGCAGCTCATAGCGGGCAATCACGCCTTCACGGCGCTGATGTGGTCCGACAGCAGGCTGTGGTTCGAGACGGTCTACGCACTGGCGATGCTCTCCAGCGTCCTGCTGATGCTCGGGTGGCGTACCCGCACCATGTCCGTGCTGTTCATGGTCGGGGTGCTGTCGCTGCAGAACCGCAGCATCTTCATGGGCGACGGCGGCGACAACGTCATTCATCTGATGTCCGTCTATCTGGTGCTCACGCGCTGCGGACAGGTCTGGTCGCTGGACGCACGGCGGCTGCGACGCGCGCAGGCGGCACGCGCGCGTGAGGAGGCACACGCCAGCGAGGAGGCACGCGCGCGTGGCGAGCTTTCCGGTGTGGGCGAGAGAGGGCCTCTGCGGGGCGAGGGCCGGGACCGGATCGGGCCGGTCCTGTGGTGGGTGCTCGGGCTCGCGCTCTCCGTGGTGACGTTCATGGGCGAGCTCCGCTGGGGCTGGCTGCTGATCTTCTGGGGCCTGTGGGCCGTACAGGGACTGTGGTGGGCCGTCGGGCGGCGCGCACCGGGCGGAGAGCCGCGTCTGCTCCTCGATATCGTCGCCAATCTCGTCCACAACGCCGCCCTCTTCGTGATCATGGCCGAGGCCTGTCTGATCTACGCCACGGCCGGCTGGTACAAGATCCAGGGCAGCCGCTGGCAGGACGGCACCGCGGTGTACTACCCGCTCCAGCTCGATTCCTTCTCGCCCTGGCCCGCCCTCTCCGACGCGCTCGCCGCGCACGGCATCCTCGTGATGCTGATGACGTACGGGACGGTCGCGATCCAGGTCGCGTTTCCGTTCACCCTCTTCAACCGGCGCCTCAAGAACGTGCTGCTGGCGGCCATGATCTGCGAGCACGCCGTGATCGCCGTCGTCCTCGGCCTGCCGTTCTTCTCGCTCGCGATGATCACCGCAGACGCCGTCTTCCTGCCGACGTCGTTCCTCAGGCGTGTGGGCCGATGGGCGGCACGCGCGCGTGGAGGGCTGTTTTCGCTGGGGCGCGGTCCCCGGGGGGAACGCAGGATGCCGGGACAGCGCCGGGGCGAGGAGCCGGACCCGGAGGGCGCGGAGCACGCGCGCGTAGGCTTCACGACATGAACGAGCCCCCTGCACCGGTCACCGCGATCTCAACGGACGCGGTACGCACCTGGCGCGGGCTCGCCGGCACGGCCGTACTGCTGGACGGATTCCACGCCCTCAAGCACGCTGTCCGCTTCGGCGCGCAGATTCCCGTCGCCCTGGCCGGCGACCGGGCGGCGGCGCTCCGCCTGGCCGAGGACCTCGCCCCCGACCTGCGGGATCCGCTCGGTGCGCTGCTGGTCGAGGTCACGGACGAGACGCTGCGGGCCCTCGTCCCGCGTATCCACCCCACCGGTGTGGTCGCTCTGGCCATACGCCCCTCGCGTACCGCCAACCTGGAGACGCTGGCGCGTACGCCCCGATCGGCGCCGGTCGTGATGCTCGACAACCCGCGCAATCTCGGCAACGCCGGAGCGGTGATCCGCCTCGCGGCCGGATTCGGGGCGACGGGCGTGGTGACCACCGGCACACTCGACCCCTGGCATCCGACGGTCGTACGCGGCGGCGCAGGACTGCACTTCGCTACGGCGGTGGAGCGACTGGACGTCGCCGATCTGCCGCCGGGGCCGCTGTTCGCGCTCGACGCGGAGGGCGAGGACATCCGCGGTCTGAAGATCCCGGACGACGCGGTCCTCGCCTTCGGCTCTGAGCGGAGCGGGCTGTCCGGCGAAGTCCGCGCGCGGGCGGACCACTTGGTGTCCCTGCCGATGCGTCCTCAGGTCTCCAGCTACAACCTGGCGACCAGCGTGGCCATGGCTCTCTTCCACTGGTCGTCCGCCAGTGGCAGGGAGTTCGGTGGCATGGATGTCCGCGGCACAGACGGCACGGACGACACAGAGCTCGACACGGACCCCCACGTGTGACGAGTAGTGGGTCGCGACGCTGCCGGCAGTGCATCATCGCAACCCACCTCTGAGGGCTCTCAGTTCTCCCGTCGCACCTCCACCACCCGGAACCGGTTCGCCACGAACGCCCCGTCGCACAGAGCCGAGTTCGCCGCCGGGTTGCCGCCCGAGCCGTGGAAGTCGGAGAACGCGGCGGTCTGGTTGACGTATACGCCGCCCGTGAGGTTCAGGGACAGCTGCGCGCACTCCTCCAGACACGCCTCCTCGACCGCCTGGGCGACCTCCTCTGACGTCGTGTACGCACCGACGGTCATCGCTCCCTTGTCGCGCACCGTGCGCCGCAGCAGCTCCACCGCGTCCGCCGCCGAGTCGACCGCCACGGCGAAGGAGACCGGGCCGAAGCACTCGCTCCTATACGCCGCCTCGTCGTCCGGCTTGGCGCCGTCGAGTTTCACGATCAGCGGCGTACGGACCACGGCGTCCGGGAAGTCCGGGTTGCCGATCTCCCGTGACGGCAGGGCGACCTCGCCCAGGCCGGACGCGGCCTCCAGGCGGGCCTTCACATCCGGGTTGACCAGGGCGCCCAGGAGCGCGTTGGCGCGCGCGTCATCGCCCAGCAGGCCGCTCACCGCGGCGGCCAGGTCGGCCACGACCTCGTCGTAGGTCCTGTGGCCTGCGTCCGTGGTGATGCCGTCGCGCGGGATCAGCAGGTTCTGCGGGGTGGTGCACATCTGGCCGCTGTAGAGGGACAGGGAGAAGGCGAGGTTGGCCAGCATGCCCTGGTAGTCGTCGGTGGACTCGACGACGACCGTGTTGACGCCGGCCTTCTCCGTGTAGACCTGCGCCTGGCGGGCGTTGGCCTCGAGCCAGTCGCCGAACGCCGTCGAGCCCGTGTAGTCGATGATCTTGATCTCGGGGCGTACGGCGAGGGTCTTGGCGATGCCCTCGCCCGGGCGCTCGGGGGCCAGGGCCACCAGGTTCGGGTCGAAGCCCGCCTCGGCGAGCACCTCGCGGGCCACCTGCACGGTGAGCGCGAGCGGCAGGACCGCGCGGGGGTGCGGCTTGACCAGCACGGCGTTGCCGGTGGCCAGGGACGCGAAGAGGCCCGGGTAGCCGTTCCAGGTGGGGAAGGTGTTACAGCCGATCACCAGCGCGATGCCGCGCGGCACGGGCGTGAACTGCTTGGTCAGCGCCAGCGGGTCCCGCTTGCCCTGCGGCTTGGTCCACTCCGCGGTGCCCGGCGTCCGGGACTGCTCCGCGTACGCGTACGCCACCGCTTCGAGGCCGCGGTCCTGGGCGTGCGGGCCGCCCGCCTGGAACGCCATCATGAAGGCCTGTCCGCTGGTGTGCATGACGGCGTGCGCGAACTCGTGCGTGCGGGCGCTGATCCGGGCCAGGATCTCCAGACACGTCGCCGCGCGCAGCTCCGCCCCCGCGTCCCGCCACGCGCGCATGCCCGCGCGCATCGCGGTCAGCAGGACGTCGATGTCCGCATGCGGATAGGTGATGCCCAGTGCCGGTCCGTACGGCGAGACCTCGCCGCCGACCCAGTCGTCCGTGCCCGGCTGGCCGAGATCCATACGGCCGCCGAGGAGAGCGTCGAAGGCGGCCTTGCCGTCGGCCGCGCTGAGGCTGCCGTTCTCGCCGTAGGCCTTGGGGTGCTCGGGGTGCGGGGACCAGTACGCGCGCGTGCGGATCGTTTCCAGCGCCTGGTCGAGAGTGGGCCGGTGCTTGTCGATCAGCTGATGCGCGGTGAGTTCGGCGGTCATCGGGGACCAACTCCTCCCCGGCTCCTCGTCGAGCCGGCGGCTGGGCAGGAACGGACGGACAGAGTTAGAGTAACCGAACGATCGGTCGGGACAAGGGGATCCGCCGAGCCTGTGGATAACCCGGTGCGGGAGGATCGCGAACATGACAGGACCCGACGCCGACCGCTCCGGCCCCGGCCGTTCCGGCACCGGCCGCTCCGGCCCCGATCCTGCCGGTCCCAGCCCCGGCACCCCGGTCGGCATAGTCGGCGCCGGCACCATGGGCCAGGGCATAGCCCAGGTGGCGCTGGTCGCCGGACATCCGGTGCGGCTGCACGACGCCGCGCCCGGCCGCGCGAAAGCGGCGGCCGAGGCGATCGACGCCCGGCTCGGCCGGCTGGTGGACAAGGGCAGGCTGACCGGTGCGGAACGCGACGCGGCGACCGCCCGTCTGCAGCCTGTGGAAAGCCTGGCCGAGCTCGCCGGATCCGGCCTCGTCGTCGAGGCGGTCGTCGAGCGGCTCGACGTCAAGCAGCAGCTGTTCCGCGAGCTCGAGGACGTCGTCGGCGACGACTGCCTGCTGGCCACCAACACCTCGTCGCTGTCCGTCACGGCGATCGCCGGCGCCCTGCGCGAACCCGGCCGGTTCGTCGGGCTGCACTTCTTCAATCCGGCACCGCTGATGCCGCTCGTCGAGGTCGTCTCCGGCTTCGCGACGGACACGGCATCGGCCACGCGCGCGTACGAGACGGCCCGCTCCTGGGGCAAGACCCCGGTGGCCTGCGCCGACACCCCCGGTTTCATCGTGAACCGCATCGCGCGCCCCTTCTACGCCGAGGCCTTCACGGTGTACGAGAACCAGGGCGCCGACCCCGCCACGATCGACGCGGTGCTCCGGGAGTCGGGCGGTTTCCGGATGGGCGCGTTCGAGCTGACCGACCTCATCGGGCAGGACGTCAACGAAGCCGTCACGCGCTCCGTGTGGGAGTCCTTCTTCCAGGACGCGCGCTTCGCCCCGTCGCTCGCCCAGCGCCGCCTCGTCGAGGCCGGGATGCTGGGCCGCAAGTCGGGCCGCGGCTGGTACGCGTACGGGGACGGCGCGAAGCGGCCCGAGCCGCACACCGCCGAACCGGCCGAGCCTCCGGCGTACGTCCTCGCCGAGGGCGATCTCGGCCCCGCCCACGACCTGCTCGCGCTGATCCGCGAGGCGGGCATCACGGTGCGCGAGGAGGGCGAGGATCAGGGCACGCGGCTGGTGCTGCCCGGCGGCGGACAACTGGCGCTCGCGGACGGCCGGACGTCCGTCGAGTTCCGCGACGTCGTCTACTTCGACCTGGCGCTCGACTACCGCGCGGCGACCCGGATCGCCCTGTCGGCCTCGCAGGACACCTCCGCGCGGACGGTCGCCGAGGCCACCGGACTCTTCCAGGCGCTCGGCAAGGACGTCAGCATCATCGGCGATGTGCCGGGCATGATCGTCGCCCGCACCGTCGCCCGGCTCATCGACCTGGCCCTCGACGCCGTCGCCAAGGGCGTGGCCACGGCGGAGGACATCGACACGGCGATGCTGCTGGGCGTCAACTACCCGCTGGGTCCCGTCGAATGGAGCCGAAGGCTCGGCAGGAACTGGGCGTACGCCCTGCTGGACGATCTGCACCGGCGTGATCCGTCCGGGCGCTGCGCGCCGTCACTGGCCCTCTACCGTCACGCGTACGCCTCCGAGAAGCGGGAGTCCGCCTCATGACCGCCGCCAAGCGCGACACCTACACCCCCGAGACGCTGCTCTCCGTCGCCGTCGAGGTCTTCATCCAGCGCGGCTACGACGGCACGTCCATGGAGCATCTCTCCAAGGCGGCGGGCATCTCGAAGTCGTCGATCTACCACCATGTCGCGGGCAAGGAGGAGTTGCTGCGGCGGGCCGTCAGCCGGGCGCTCGACGGGCTGTTCGGGATCCTCGACGAGGAGCACGCGCGCGTGGGGCGCGCCGTGGAGCGTCTCGAGTACGTGACGCGCCGCATGGTGGAGGTCCTCATCGCGGAACTGCCGTACGTGACACTGCTGCTGCGTGTGCGCGGCAACACCGGCACCGAGCGATGGGCCCTGGAGCGCCGCCGCGAATTCGACCACAGGGTGGCCGATCTGCTGAAGGCCGCGGCCGCCGACGGCGACGTACGGGGCGACATAGAGGTCCGGCTGGCGACCCGGCTGGTGTTCGGCATGATCAACTCGATCGTGGAGTGGTACCGGCCCGACGTCCGCGGCGCCGGGGTACAGGAAATCGCCGACGCCGTCGTGCAGTTGGTCTTCTCGGGGCTTCGCAAGGAGGGCTGAGGCGCGGCCGCGGCCGCTCAGCTCTCCGCGTCCAGGTCGTCCTCCTCGAAGACCAGCAACGTGCGCGTGCTGAGCACTTCGGGGATGGCCTGGAGCTTGGTGAGCACCACATCGCGCAGCGCCCTGGTGTCCGATGTGTGCACCAGCAGCAAAACGTCGAAGTCACCGCTCACCAGGGCGATGTGCGCGGCCTCCGGCAGGGCCCGCAGCTGTTCGCGGACCGTGCGCCAGGAGTTCTGCACGATCTTGAGGGTGATGTAGGCGGATGCGCCCTGCCCGGCCCGCTCGTGGTCGATGCGGGCGCTGAACCCGCGGATCACTCCGTCCTCGATGAGCCGGTTGATACGGGCATAGGCGTTGGCCCGGGACACATGGACGCGGTCCGCCACCGAACGGATCGACGCCCGGCCGTCCGCCTGGAGCAACTGCAGGATGTCGCGGTCTATGGCGTCCAGGGGCCGGGGCCGGCTCATCTCCGGACGGTCGGCCGGGGCACGGGACGGGCCGTCCGGACGGTCGGACTCCATCCCTTCGGCCATTCGTTCAGATGCCATGTCCCCCCGCCTCTCTACCATGGACGTACTGCCTCTATCCCAGGTTGTGGAAAACCGATTGTCCACAGCCTGGAGCTGCCTGTAGCCAAAATGTGCCGACGACCGAACAATCGGTAGGTGAGGCGCATCACACGCCGCGCCTCTCGGACGCTCCCACGAGGAGACCTCCCCCGGCTCCCCCGAGCCGGGGGCACAGCACGAGGAGGTGCACGCGGTGAAGAGTCGCAGCCTGACGGTCATGGATCAGCGGGGCGCTTACCGGCCCGCTCCGCCCCCGGCCTGGCAGCCCCGTACGGACCCGGCGCCGCTGCTGCCCGACGCGGAGCCGTACCGTGTGCTGGGCACCGAGGCCGCCCGCAAGGCCGAGCCCGGGCTGCTGCGCCGCCTGTACGCGGAGCTGGTGCGCGGTCGCAGGTACAACGCGCAGGCCACGGCCCTGACCAAGCAGGGCCGTCTCGCCGTCTACCCGTCGAGCACCGGCCAGGAGGCCTGCCAGGTCGCGGCCGCGCTGGCCCTGGAGGACCGGGACTGGCTCTTCCCCAGCTACCGCGACACGCTCGCCGCCATAGCCCGCGGCCTCGACCCCGTCCAGGCGCTCTCCTTGCTCCGCGGCGACTGGCACACCGGCTACGACCCGCGCGAACACCGCATCGCCCCCCTCTGCACGCCTCTGGCGACGCAGCTGCCGCACGCCGTGGGCCTCGCCCATGCCGCCCGCCTCAAAGGCGACGACGTGGTCGCGCTGGCCATGGTGGGCGACGGCGGCACCAGCGAGGGCGACTTCCACGAGGCGCTGAACTTCGCCGCGGTGTGGCAGGCGCCAGTTGTCTTCCTCGTCCAGAACAACGGCTTCGCGATCTCCGTGCCCCTCGCCAAGCAGACCGCGGCCCCGTCGCTCGCCCACAAGGCCGTCGGCTACGGCATGCCGGGGCGGCTCGTGGACGGCAACGACGCGGTCGCGCTGCACGAGGTGCTCACCGATGCCGTGCGGCACGCGCGCGCGGGCGGCGGCCCGACTCTCGTCGAGGCGGTGACCTACCGCATCGACGCCCATACGAACGCCGACGACGCCACGCGCTACCGCCACGACGAAGAGGTCGAGGCCTGGCGCCGGCATGACCCGATCGCACTGGTGGAGCGCGAGCTCACCGAGCGCGGGCTGCTCGACGAGGACGCGGTGCGCGAGGCCCGCGAGAACGCCGAGGCGATGGCCGCGGACCTGCGCGCCCGCATGAACCAGGAACCCCGGCTCGACCCCATGGACCTCTTCGCCCACGTGTACGCCGAGCCCACCTCGCAACTGCATGAGCAGGCAGCCCAGTTGCGGGCCGAACTGGCCGCGGAGGCGCCGGACATCCCCGATATCGCGGACACCCCAGATACCGCGGGCACCACCCCCGATATCGCGGACACGACGCTGAAAGGGACCGGACGATGACCACCGTCGCAGCCAAACCGGCCGCCGTCGCCGCCAAGCCCGCCACCATGGCGCAGGCTCTCGGGCGGGCACTGCACGACGCGATGGCCGAGGACCCGGCGGTGCACGTGATGGGCGAGGACGTCGGGACGCTCGGCGGCGTCTTCCGGGTCACCGACGGGCTCGCCAGGGAGTTCGGCGACGACCGCTGCACGGACACCCCGCTCGCGGAGGCCGGCATCCTGGGGACGGCCGTCGGCATGGCGATGTACGGGCTGCGGCCCGTGGTGGAGATGCAGTTCGACGCCTTCGCCTACCCCGCCTTCGAACAGCTCGTCTCCCATGTCGCCCGCATGCGGAACCGCACCAAGGGCAGGATGCCGCTGCCCCTCACCGTGCGCGTGCCCTACGGAGGCGGCATCGGCGGCGTCGAGCACCACAGCGACTCCTCCGAGGCCTACTACATGGCGACGCCCGGTATCCACGTCGTCACGCCTGCCACGGTCGCCGACGCCTATGGGCTGCTGCGGGAATCCATCGCCTCCGACGACCCGGTGGTCTTCCTGGAGCCGAAGCGCCTGTACTGGTCCAAGGCCGACTGGAACCCCGAGCACCCGCTGGCCGTTGAACCGATAGGCCGCGCGGTGGTGCGGCGCCCCGGCCGGAGCGCCACACTCATCACGTACGGCCCGTCGGTGCCCGTCTGCCTGGAGGCGGCCGAGGCGGCGCGGGCCGAGGGCTGGGACCTCGAAGTCGTCGATCTGCGTTCCCTGGTGCCGTTCGACGACGAGACGGTGTGCGCTTCGGTGCGGCGGACCGGGCGCGCGGTCGTCGTCCACGAGTCGGGCGGGTTCGGCGGTCCGGGAGGGGAGATCGCGGCGCGGGTCACCGAGCGCTGCTTCCACCACCTCGAGGCGCCGGTGCTGCGCGTGACCGGGTTCGACATCCCGTATCCGCCGCCTATGCTCGAGCGGCACCACCTGCCTGGCGTCGACCGGGTCCTGGACGCCGTGGCACGGCTGCAGTGGGAGGCGGAGAGCTGATGGCGCAGGCTTCTGAGATGCACAGCCTTGAATTCAGACTGCCTGACCTGGGTGAAGGGCTCACCGAGGCGGAGATCGTCCACTGGCTGGTGGAGGTCGGCGATCTCGTGGCCGTCGACCAGCCGGTCGTCGAGGTGGAGACCGCCAAGGCGATGATCGAAGTCCCGTGCCCGTACGCGGGCGTGGTGACCGCGCGCTTCGGCGAGGAGGGCACGGAACTGCCCGTGGGCGCCCCCCTGCTGACGGTGGCGGTGGGTGCGCCTGCCGCTGGTGCAGCCGGTGCAGCTGGTGATGGAGCAGCCGGGGGCGGTTCGGCCGGGGGCGAGCCGGGAGAATCGGTCCGGGGAGCGGGGTCGGGCGGAACAGCGCCGGTCGGCGCGCGGCCGTCCCCCAGCCCGCGGCCGACGCCGAGCCCGAGCCCGCGGCCGTCCACGAGCCCGAGCCCGTCCGGCTCATCCGGCTTGTCCGGCTCGTCCGGAGGCGATGCGTCGGGCAACGTCCTCGTCGGCTACGGCACGGGCGCGGCACCGGCGCGACGCAGAAGGGTCCGGCCGGCGGCTCCCTCCCCCGAGGTCTCGCCTTCGCTCGAGCAGGGGGTACCGCCATCGGCGGCCGAGGCACAGGCGACCTCCGGAGCACCCGTGCGCGATGAGGGCCCGGTGCCGGTCATGTCGCCCCTCGTACGGAAACTGGCCCGGGAACATGGCCTGGATCTGCATGAATTGGCCGGCTCCGGACCCGATGGGCTGATCACGCGTGCCGACGTCGAGGACGCCGTACGGGCCGCGGGGCGAGCCGGTGAGCGGCCCCGTACAGGGCTCGGCGTCCCGGCACCGGGCGAGACCGAGGCGGTGCGGGCCGGGCGTGGCCTCGCGGAGCCCGCGGAGCCGGCGGTGCTGCAAACGGGACACGCCCCCGCTGCGGAGCCCGTGGCACCGGGGGCCGGGGCAACCGCCTCCGGGATCGCCGATGCCTCCGGCGTCCGCGTTCCGCTGCGCGGCGTCCGTGGCGCGGTCGCCGACAAGCTGTCGCGCAGCCGCCGCGAGATACCCGACGCGACCTGCTGGGTGGACGCGGACGCCACGGAACTGATGCAGGCCCTTGCAGCCATGCGGAGCTACTCGGCGCAAGACGCCCGGCCGCCCGAGACGGGCGGCCAGAAGATCTCGCTCCTCGCCCTGCTCGCCCGCATCTGCACCGCTGCCCTCGCACGCCATCCGGAGCTCAACTCCAAGGTGGACATGGAGGCCCGCGAGATCGTGCAGCTCGACCGGGTACACCTGGGGTTCGCCGCGCAGACCGACCGCGGGCTCGTCGTGCCCGTCGTGCGGGATGCGCACACGCGGAACGCGGAGTCCCTGAGCGCGGAGATCGCCCGGCTGACCGAGTCGGCCCGGGCCGGGACGCTGACCCCGGGGGAGCTCACCGGCGGCACCTTCACGCTGAACAACTACGGCGTCTTCGGGGTCGACGGCTCCACGCCGATCATCAACCACCCGGAGGCCGCCATGCTGGGGGTGGGCCGGATCGCTCCCAAGCCTTGGGTGCACCAAGGCGAGTTGGCGGTGCGGAAGGTCGTACAGCTCTCGCTGACCTTCGACCACCGGGTCTGCGACGGCGGCACGGCGGGAGGCTTCCTGCGCTACGTGGCGGATTGCGTGGAACAGCCGGCGGTGCTGCTGCGCACGCTGTGAGCCCCGGCTGCCAAACGGTGAGCCCGGGCCCTTGAAGGTGCGTCCTGCGACGGCTTCTTACGATGCGGTCGTGGGGGATGGCAATGATCCTCGAGGGGCCCATACTCGGGACATGAGCGCGTACGAGGCCGAGCCGCAGCCCGACCCCGAGCCCCAGGCCGACCCCGACCCCCAGGCCGTACCCATGGCGCACTACGACGCCGTGATCCTCGCCGGGGGCGCCGCGCGGCGGCTCGGCGGCGCCGACAAACCGGCGCTGCGCGTGGGCGGCCGGGCCCTGCTCGACCGGGTGCTGGCGGCCTGCGCAGGTGCCTCCACCACCGTCGTGGTGGCCGGGCGCAGGCCTACCGTGCGGCCTGTGGTGTGGGCGCGAGAGGATCCGCCGGGGGCCGGCCCCCTTGCCGCACTCGACGCGGGACTGCGCCGCACGACGGCTGAGAGCGTGGTCGTCCTCTCCGCGGACCTGCCGTTCCTGGACGAGGACACGGTGCGTCGCCTGCTGACCACCCTCCGGGCGCGAGACGCCGAAGGTGCGGTGCTGACCGACCGCGGCGGCCGGGACCAGCCGCTCGTCGCGGCCTACCGGAGCGAGCCGTTGCGCCGCGAGCTGGCGCTGCTCGCGGCCGAGTACGGCGGGCTGACCGGTCTGCCCCTGCGGCTGCTCACCGCGGAGCTCGAACTCACGCGTATCGCGGACCCCGTCGCGTCGTTCGACTGCGACACCTGGGAGGACGTGGCTGCCGCCCGGGCACGTATCAGGGAGCATGGGCACGTGTTGGATGAATGGATTACCGCAGTCAAGGACGAGCTGGGCATCGACCTGGACGTCGACATCCGCCTGCTGCTCGATCTGGCCCGGGATGCGGCGCACGGCGTCGACCGGCCCGCGGCGCCGCTGACGACGTTCCTCGTCGGGTACGCGGCTGCCCAGGGCAAGGGCGGGCCGGAAGCCGTGGCCGAGGCGGCCCGCAAGGCAGCGGCTCTCGCGGACCGTTGGGCGAACGAGAGCCGGCCCGACGCACCGGACGCCGGATGACCGGGCAGCAGGCCGATCCGACCAAGCTGACCGGGAGGGATCAGGGCGCCTCCCCGCCCGTCGATGCCGACGATCTCGACATGGACGAGGCCATCGCCCTGGCGAGCGGGGCCCTGGCTTCAGCGGCAGGCGACCGCGCGCCCCACTCCGCCCGCGCCACAGCCCATTCCGGAGAGGCCGAACACCACGGTCACCAGGCCCACCAGGCCGCGCACGCCGACCACGAAGGCGAGTCTGCCGGATCCCGCGAAGGCCCATCCGCCGGATCGGAGCAGGCCGGTCGGCCCTCCTCCGATCCGCCCCCGGGCCACACAACGCACACGACCAAGCAGCGGCACGATCGCCACTCCGCCACGCCCTGGCCCGAGGCGCGCGCCATCGCCGCCCGGGCGGCCCGCTCCGTGTCGCCTCCCGCCCCGGTCCCCGTACCGCTCGAGGCCGCGCTCGGGCTGGTTCTCGCCGCGCCCCTCACGGCGCTCACCGACCTGCCGTCCTTCGACTCCTCGGCCATGGACGGCTGGGCCGTGGCGGGGCCCGGTCCCTGGGACGTACGCGCGGACGGGATCCTCGCGGGCCATGAGGAACCGGAGCAGCTCGACGACGGCGAGGCGGTCCGCATCGCCACCGGCGCCCGGGTGCCGGGGGACGCGACCGCCGTCGTCCGCACCGAGCACGGGCGCCTCGACGACAAGGGCCGTCTGCATGCCCAGCGCGAGGTGGTCCCAGGCCAGGACATCCGGCCCCGCGGACAGGAATGCCGCACCGGCGACCAGCTGCTGCCGCCCGGCACGCTGGTGACCCCGGCGGTGCTGGGGCTCGCCGCGGCCGCGGGGTACGACGAGCTGGTTACGGTCCCGAGGCCCCGCGTCGACGTCCTCGTCCTGGGCGACGAGTTGCTGACCGAGGGGCGGCCTCGCGACGGGCTCATCCGGGATGCACTCGGCCCCATGCTCCCGCCCTGGCTGCGCGCGCTCGGCGCGGACGTGGTGTCCAGCCGCCGACTGGGCGACGACGCCGAGGCGCTGTACTCGGCGATCTCGACGTCCGACGCCGACCTGATCCTCACGACCGGTGGAACGGCCGCGGGCCCAGTCGACCATGTCCACCCCACGCTGAGCCGCCTCGGCGCCGAGCTCCTTGTGAACGGCGTGAAGGTGCGTCCCGGTCACCCGATGCTGCTGGCCCGCACCAAGGAGAACCAGCACCTCGTGGGCCTGCCGGGCAATCCCCTGGCGGCCGTCTCCGGGCTGCTGACGCTCGCCGAGCCCCTGCTGCGGGTGCTCGCCGGCCAGGCGCCCCCCGAGCCGTACACGGTGCCGGTGCGTGACGCCGTGCACGGGCACCCGCATGACACGCGGCTGGTGCCCGTCGTGATCCGGGCCGACAGGGCGGTGCCGCTGCACTACTACGGTCCGGCGATGCTGCGCGGTATCGCCGGGGCCGACGCTCTTGCCGTCGTACCGCCGGGCGGCGCGCAGCCGGGGCAGAGCGTCGAAATTCTTGATCTTCCGTGGGCGCTGTCCGGAATCGGGGTGTGTTTCACGTGAAACTTCCGCGCCAGGACGCGATCGCTCGCCAGGCCGACGAACATCTCGTCACGCACCAGGTGAAGCTCCCCCGGGTCGTCGAACGCCCCCTGCGCCAGGTCGCCAAGCGGGTTGCGATGGCCTTGGCGGTGCTGGTCGGGACCGCCTTCATCGTGTACGCGGACAGCGGCGGTTACAACGACAACTCCGACGGCCGAGTCGACCTGCTCGACGCCTTCTACTACGCGACCGTCACCCTCTCCACCACCGGATACGGCGACATCACACCGGTGAGTGATGCGGCCCGGTTCACGAACATCTTCGTCATCACGCCGCTTCGCGTGCTGTTTCTGATCATCCTGGTCGGCACGACTCTCGAGGTTCTCACCGAACGGACCCGGGAGGAGTTCCGGCTGAACCGCTGGAGGTCCAACTTGCGTGACCACACCGTCGTCATCGGCTTCGGGACCAAGGGCCGCTCTGCGATCCAGACCGTGTGCGCGACGGGGCTGAAGCGGGAACAGGTCGTGGTCGTCGACCCCAGTGAGAAAGCCATCGACTCCGCGACGGCCAGCGGATACACGGGCATCGTCGGCGACGCGACCCGCAGTGACGTACTGCTGCGCGCCGAGGCGCAGAAGGCACGCCAGATCATCATCGCCACCCAGCGCGACGACACCGCAGTCCTGGTCACCCTCACCGCCCGGCAGCTCAACCGCGCGGCGAAGATCGTGGCCGCGGTCCGTGAGGAGGAGAACGCCCCGCTGCTGCGCCAGTCCGGGGCGGACGTGGTGATCACGAGCGCCAGTGCCGCCGGTCGCCTGCTCGGCCTGTCCGTCCTGAGTCCCAGCGCTGGCATGGTGCTGGAGGATCTCATCCAGCAGGGCAGCGGTCTCGACATCGTCGAGCGGCCGGTCATAAAGGCCGAGGTGGGACACGGGCCGCGGGAGGTGGAGGACCTGGTGGTCAGCGTGGTACGCGGCCATCGTGTGCTCGGCTACGACGATCCGTCCGTCGGGACGCTGAAGCTGACGGACCGCCTGATCACCATCGTCCGTGCCACTCCGGGCACCCGGGTCATGCCGGACACGCGTCCGCTGCCGCAGGACTGAGCGCGACGAAGCCGGTCGGGGACGCAACGAAGTCGGGCCGCGGCGAAGTCGGCCCGAAGGGCCGGAGCGGGGTCGGGGCCGGAGGTTCGGGCAGGAGGCAGGAGTAGCCTCGCCGCCATGCATGCGATCACGATCCCTGAACCCGGCGGCCCCGAAGCGCTCGTGTGGGCCGAGGTCCCCGATCCCGTACCCGGCGAGGGGGAGGTTCTGGTCGAGGTGGCGGCCAGCGCGGTCAACCGCGCAGACCTGCTGCAGCGGCAGGGCTTCTACGACCCGCCGCCCGGCGCGTCCCCCTACCCCGGGCTCGAGTGTTCCGGCCGCATCGCCGCGCTGGGCCCCGGAGTCTCGGGCTGGGCGGTCGGCGACGAGGTGTGCGGGCTGCTCGCGGGCGGCGGTTACGCCGAGAAGGTGGCTGTTCCCGTGGGGCAGCTGCTGCCCGTGCCCGAAGGCGTCGACCTCGTCACGGCGGCCGCTCTGCCGGAGGTGACGTGCACTGTCTGGTCGAACGTCTTCATGATCGCCCATCTGCGGCCCGGTGAGACGCTGCTCGTGCACGGCGGATCGAGCGGCATCGGCACCATGGCGATCCAGCTCGCGAAGGCGGTCGGTGCCAAGGTCGCGGTCACGGCGGGCGGCAAGGAGAAGCTGCAGCGCTGCGCGGAGCTCGGCGCAGACATCCTCATCGACTACCGCGAGCAGGACTTCGTCGAGGAGGTGCGTGCCGCTACGGACGGCGCGGGAGCCGACGTCATCCTCGACATCATCGGTGCCAAGTACCTGGACCGGAATGTGAAGGCCCTGGCGGTCAACGGCCGGCTCGCGATCATCGGGATGCAGGGCGGTATCAAGGCCGAGCTGAACATCGCGACCCTGCTGAACAAACGCGGCGCCATCACCGCGACCTCGCTGCGCGGGCGCCCGGTGCACGAGAAGGCCGCGATCGTCGCGGCGGTGCGTGAGCACGTGTGGCCACTGATCGGTGGCGGCCATGTGCGTCCGGTCGTTGACCGTACGGTGCCGATGAGCGAGGCCGCCGGGGCCCATCGCGTACTGGAGGAGAGCACGCACACGGGGAAGGTGGTGCTCACCCGCTAGCAGCAGCGGATGAACCCTCCCGGGCGTATCCCTGGCGTACCAGGGAGCCAAACGGGTCAAGCGGCACGCCCGGATTGTCGTGAGATGTGACGATTGCTCCGTCGCGACTAACGCGACTATCGCGACTCATGGCAATCGTGTCTCGCTGGCACCACCGTCTCGCCGAACTGGCACCGGGAGGGGGTCACCGACGTGACTCCACGGCTCCGCACGCATTGCCCTGCCGGGCTTCTGCTGCTCGCGGGGCTGCTGCTCTCTCCTGGCTGGGCCCTGCTCACCCCCGCATGGCATCAGCCGCCGCCGTCCCCTGGCCCGCCCTCGTCTGTCCATGCGTACGCCTCTGCGCGAGCCACCGAGCCCGGCCCCGGCCGTACGGATCCCGCCGACGAGGAGTCGCGGGCGGGGAGCCGCCCCGGCGAAGGGCGGCCCAGGCCGGGGCGGGCGGATCCTCCGCCGCCGGACGACAGCGGCGAGCCGACGGGTACGGCCTCCGGTCCTGCGCCGAGCGGCACCGGCGCCCCGTCCCCGGACGTCCCTTCGTCCGGCGCCTCGGCGTCCTCCGGTTCTGCTGTGCCGCCGTGGCCGCCGGATCCTCCCGTGCACCGCGACGAGGCCGTCGGTCCGACCGCGACGCCCACCGCGACAGCCGACGCCTCGCCCGACCCGGACCGGCAGGCCGCCGGTCCCGCCGGGCCCGTCCTGGGAGTGCTGCCGCTGGGCGCCGGTCTCGTCCTGGTGGGCCTCGGCCTGGCGTTCCTGGCCCTGCGGCTGCGTCGTGGCTGACGGTTTTGATGCCCCCACCCCGCCCCTTCCCGTAACCAGGGCGCTGCCCTGAACCCGCTGGGGGCTCCGCCCCCAGACCCCCGTATCGCCCTGGCGGGCTCGTCCTCAAACGCCGGACGGGCTGAAATGGCGGGCTCGTCCTCAAGCGCCGGACGGGCTGAAATGGCGGGCTCGTCCTCAAGCGCCGGACGCGCTGATTGGTTGCCTGAAAGGCTGATTGGTTGCCAGCCCTCTGACCGGCGCGGATTCGACAGATCGTACGCGCGCGTACACGGTGGATCACGGGCACGCGTGGGCACCACCGAGAAGAGACGTACGCGTGCGAGAGAATGGGCGGCATGGAGATGCCGAGGAACGAAAGGTCGCCGGAGAGCCCCCAGGTCCTGGTCGTGGGCCAGGACGGAATGGCGCTCGGTGGCGTAGGAGACGACGACTCCCGCGAGGTCCCGGTGACGGAGATGGTGGAGCAGCCCGCCAAGGTCATGCGGATCGGCAGCATGATCAAGCAGCTGCTGGAGGAAGTCAGGGCGGCGCCTCTCGACGAGGCGAGCAGGCAGCGGCTCAAGGAGATCCACTCGAGTTCCGTGAAGGAGCTCGAGGACGGGCTCGCGCCGGAACTTGTAGAGGAGCTGGAGCGGCTCTCCCTGCCCTTCACGGACGAAGCGGTCCCCTCGGACGCCGAACTGCGCATCGCCCAGGCCCAGTTGGTGGGCTGGCTGGAGGGCCTCTTTCACGGGATCCAGACGACCCTGTTCGCCCAGCAGATGGCGGCGCGGGCCCAACTGGAACAGATGCGCCGCGCGTTGCCGCCGGGGGTCGGCGTCTCGGACGACGGCCAGGACCCCCGCGCGGCCGGCCGCTCGGGAGGCCCGTACCTGTAGGTCCCGTACCTGCACAGACCGTAGGTCCCGTACCTGCACAGACCGTAGGTCCCGTACCTGCACAGACCAAGAAGGGCCCGGCAGGCGCACCGCGCGCGTGCCGGGCCCTTTCGTGTCGTGTGCGCTCGCGTTGTGCGTGAGTTTGGCCACGGCCCGGTCTTCGCGCCGGAACCGCGTTCCGTGACCGTACGGGCAAGAGGTGTTCGCCGAAGCGTCACAGGGTCCGTACGGGCGGTACACAGACGTGCGCGGCCGGGGCCCCGGATTTGCACGGTGACGGCCTCCGGAGGTTTCATAGCCGGTCCATCTCGGACCGGTGCGTTGCGCGAAGGCTGTAGCGTGGGCCGACGGAAGACCGTAAGAACCACCGCGCGGACGCGGGGCAGAAACGACGGCGAGGACTGATGGCACAGACGCAGCGCGCTCAGGGCCCGTCCGACCCCGAGGCGACTGGCGGCGGTATGTCAGATGCGCCGGAATTGTGGGGGAACGGCGGACTTGTCGGAGACGGACGATACCGGCTGACGCGCAGACTCGGCCGGGGCGGCATGGCCGAGGTCTTCGCGGCCGAGGACGTACGGCTCGGCCGCACCGTCGCCGTCAAGCTGCTCCGCTCCGACCTCGCCGAGGACCCCGTCTCCAAGGCGCGCTTCACGCGCGAGGCGCAGTCGGTCGCCGGCCTTAACCACCATGCCGTGGTGGCGGTCTACGACTCCGGCGAGGACGAGGTCGGCGGCTCCACCGTGCCGTACATCGTCATGGAGCTCGTCGAGGGCCGCACGATCCGCGATCTGCTGATCAACGCGGAGGCCCCGGGCCCCGAGCAGGCGCTGATCATCGTGTCCGGCGTCCTCGAGGCGCTCGCGTACTCGCACCAGCACGGCATCGTGCACCGCGACATCAAGCCCGCGAACGTGATCATCACCAACACCGGTGCGGTGAAGGTGATGGACTTCGGCATCGCGCGTGCCCTGCACGGCGCGCAGTCCACGATGACGCAGACCGGCATGGTCATGGGCACCCCGCAGTACCTCTCGCCCGAGCAGGCCCTGGGCAAGGCCGTCGACCACCGCAGCGACCTGTACGCGACGGGCTGTCTGCTCTACGAACTCCTCGCGCTGCGCCCGCCGTTCACCGGCGAGACCCCGCTGTCCGTCGTCTACCAGCACGTCCAGGACACACCCGTGCCGCCGTCCGAGGCCTCGGACGGGGCGCCGCCGGAGCTCGACGGCCTCGTCATGCGCTCGCTCGCGAAGGATCCGGACGACCGGTTCCAGACGGCCGAGGAGATGCGCGGGCTCGTCCAGTACGGGCTGCAGATGCTCTACGAGAAGGGCGGCCACACCGGTACGTGGAACACCGGCCCCGTGGAGATGCACGAGGGTGGCTCCACGCCGGCGATGGGCGTCGCGGGCACGGCGGCGCTGCCGCACCCTGGGGAGTCCGGCACCGCGCAGATCCCGCAGCCGATGCTGCGGCCGCCGGGCGGTGACGACGGCGGTTTCGACGGCGGCTACCGCGAGGGCGGCGGCAGCGGCCGGGGCAAGCTGTGGCTCCTCGCCGTGCTGGCGGTGATCGCCATCGCGGCGGGCGTCGCGCTGGCGCTCAACAGCGGCGGCGGTGGCGACGGCGGCGGTACGGGGACCACGCAGTCGCCGACGGCCTCCCAGTCCGACAAGGAGAAGACGCCGAGCGAGAGCGCGACCGACGAAGCGACCGAGGAGTCGTCCTACCCGGACGACGGCACGAGCGGCGAGACGGACTACTCGCCGTCGCCGTCGCTGTCCACCGGTGAGGCCACCCCGTCGCCGAGCGAGACCGAGGCGACGGACGAGCCGACGCAGCCGACTCCGTCCGAGACCGAGGCGACGTCCGAGGAGCCCTCGGAGGAGCCGACGGACGAGACGCCCTCGGGCGGGGTGTCGGTCGAACCGACGGACGACTTCGGCGGCGGCACCACCGGGGGCTGACGGCTCCGCCGTCGATGACGGTTCGCTCACGCGCGCGTACAGGCGGATTCGTGCGCTCACGCGCGCGTGCGGGCGGAATCTTCGCTCACGCGCGCGTGCGAGGTCTTCCGGTTTCACGCGCGCGTGCGGTTTCTTTCGCTCACGCGCGCGTGAGGCTGCCGACTCCCAGACGGGCTTGGAACCCTCAAACCCCGGACGGGCTCGAGCCCGGCTTCTCCGCCTGCACCCGCGCCACGAACGCCGCCGCCTGCGAACGCCGTTCCATCCCCAGCTTCGAGAGCAGACCCGAGACATAGTTCTTGATCGTCTTCTCGGCGAGGTGCAGCCGCTCGCCGATGGCCCGGTTGGTCAGGCCCTCGCCGATCAGGTCGAGGATCTTCCGCTCCTGCTCGGTCAGGTTCGCCAGCCGGTCGTCGCCCTTGTCCTCCTGGCCGGCCCGCAGGCGCTCCAGGACCCGGGCGGTCGCCACCGGGTCGAGCAGGGACTTTCCGGCGGCCACGTCGCGCACGGCGCTGAGCAGCTCGTTGCCGCGGATCGCCTTCAGGACGTAGCCGGAGGCACCGGCCATGATCGCGTCGAAGAGCGCCTCGTCGTCGGCGTACGAGGTCAGCATCAGGCACTTGATGTGCTCGTCCGCGGAGCGGATCTCGCGGCAGACCTCGACGCCGCTGCCGTCCGGCAGGCGCACGTCGAGCACCGCCACGTCGGGGCTGGTGGCCGGAATCCGCACCAGCGCCTCGGCGGCCGTGCCGGCCTCGCCGACGACCTCGATGTCGTCCTCACCGGAGAGGAGATCATGGACGCCGCGCCGGACGACCTCATGGTCATCGAGAAGAAATACCCTGATATTTCCGGTTTCCTGCACCCGATAAGTGTCACACACGTACTCTTCCCGCGCCCGGTGTCGCCGGGATAACGTGCCGGTGTTCCGGCCCCCTGCAGGGCCCTTCCAGTGCTGTGACCAGCGGCTGCTCCCAGGAATCTCGATTTACTTGGAAATCCAAGCAAAATCGCAGGTCAGAGGGGTTTCGCAGATGCCATGGGCACTGGGTAACGTGCCTACTGCAGGGCGCTCGCCGGGGCACCTGTCACGCCTGTTCCCGGCCGAGTGCACCCCACCCCGTGCAGCGTACGGACCAGGCGAGCCGCACTGGCTGCCCGGCAAACCCGGGGGGCCGGACCGACGGAGGAGCACACGTGACCGTGGAGAGCACTGCCGCGCGTAAACCGCGCAAGCGCAGCACCGGCGCCCGGAAGGCGTCGCCGAAGGCATCGCCGGGCGCGCCGCAATCGGAGCCTGAACTCGTACAGCTGCTGACCCCGGAGGGCAAGCGGGTAGGACACGCAGAGAACGCCGTGTATGACGAGTACGTCGCGGGCATCACCCCCGAGGAACTGCGCGGGCTGTACCGGGACATGGTGCTGACCCGCCGCTTCGACGCGGAGGCGACGTCCCTGCAGCGCCAGGGCGAGCTGGGCCTGTGGGCCTCGCTCCTTGGCCAGGAGGCCGCCCAGATCGGCTCCGGCCGCGCCACCCGTCCCGACGACTACGTCTTCCCGACCTACCGCGAGCACGGCGTCGCCTGGTGCCGCGGCGTCGACCCGACGAACCTGCTCGGCATGTTCCGTGGTGTCAACCACGGCGGCTGGGACCCGAACAGCAACAACTTCCACCTGTACACGATCGTCATCGGCTCGCAGACGCTGCACGCCACCGGCTACGCGATGGGCCTGGCCAAGGACGGCGCCGACGCGGCCGTGATCGCGTACTTCGGCGACGGCGCGTCCAGCCAGGGCGACGTCGCCGAGTCGTTCACCTTCTCCGCGGTCTACAACGCGCCCGTCGTGTTCTTCTGCCAGAACAACCAGTGGGCGATCTCCGAGCCGACCGAGAAGCAGACCCGCGTGCCGCTCTACCAGCGCGCCCAGGGCTACGGCTTCCCCGGCGTCCGCGTCGACGGCAACGACGTACTCGCCTGCCTGGCCGTGACCCGGTGGGCCCTGGAGCGCGCCCGGCGCGGCGAGGGTCCCACGCTGGTGGAGGCCTTCACCTACCGCATGGGCGCCCACACGACCTCCGACGACCCGACCCGCTACCGCCTCGACGACGAGCGGCTCGCGTGGGAGGCCAAGGACCCGATCCTGCGGCTGCGCACCTATCTGGAGTCCGAAAACCACGCGGACGAGGGATTCTTCGCGGAACTCGAGGCGGAGAGCGAGGCGTTGGGCAAGCGGGTGCGTGAAAGGGTGCGGGCCATGCCGGATCCGGACCACTTCGCCATCTTCGAGAACGTGTACGCGGACGGGCACGCGCTCGTCGACGAGGAGCGCGCCCAGTTCGCCGCCTACCAGGCGTCGTTCGCAGACGGGGAAGGTGCCTGATCATGGCTGTAGAGAAGATGGCCCTGGCCAAGGCGATCAACGAATCGCTGCGCACGGCGCTGGAGACCGACCCCAAGGTCCTGATCATGGGGGAGGACGTCGGCAAGCTCGGCGGCGTCTTCCGCGTCACGGACGGTCTGCAGAAGGACTTCGGCGAGGACCGGGTGATCGACACTCCGCTCGCCGAGTCGGGCATCGTGGGCACGGCGATCGGCCTCGCCCTGCGCGGGTACCGCCCTGTGGTGGAGATCCAGTTCGACGGCTTCGTCTTCCCGGCGTACGACCAGATCGTCACCCAGCTCGCGAAGATGCACGCCCGTTCGCTCGGCAAGGTCAAGCTGCCGGTCGTCATCCGCATTCCCTACGGCGGCGGCATCGGCGCGGTCGAGCACCACTCCGAGTCGCCCGAGGCGCTGTTCGCGCACGTGGCGGGCCTGAAGGTGATCTCCCCTTCGAACTCGTCCGACGCCTACTGGATGATGCAGCAGGCCATCCAGAGCGACGACCCGGTGATCTTCTTCGAGCCGAAGCGGCGCTACTGGGACAAGGGCGAGGTCGACACCGAGGCGATTCCCGGCCAGCTCCACAAGGCCCGCGTCGTGCGCCCGGGATCCGACCTGACGCTCGTGGCGTACGGCCCGATGGTGAAGGTCTGCGTGGAGGCCGCGGCCGCCGCGCAGGAGGAGGGCAAGTCCCTGGAGGTCCTCGACCTGCGCTCCATGTCGCCGATCGACTTCGACAGCGTGCAGACGTCGGTCGAGAAGACCGGGCGCCTGGTCGTGGTCCACGAGGCCCCGGTGTTCCTGGGGACGGGTGCGGAGATCGCCGCGCGTATCACCGAGCGGTGCTTCTACCACCTCGAGGCCCCCGTGCTGAGGGTCGGCGGCTACCACGCCCCGTATCCGCCGGCGCGCCTGGAGGAGGAGTACCTGCCGGGCCTGGACCGGGTGCTCGACGCCGTCGACCGCTCGCTGGCGTACTGAGGAGAGGGTCGTGACGACGATGACAGACGCTTCGCCGACCGCTGTCCGCGAGTTCAAGATGCCCGACGTGGGCGAGGGGCTCACGGAGGCGGAGATCCTCAAGTGGTACGTACAGCCGGGTGACACGGTCACCGACGGGCAGGTGGTGTGCGAGGTCGAGACCGCCAAGGCGGCCGTCGAACTGCCCATCCCCTACGACGGCGTGGTCCGGGAACTGCGGTTCCCTGAGGGCACGACGGTGGACGTCGGAGAGGTGATCATCTCCGTGGAGGTGGCGGGCGGAGCAGCGCCCGACGCCGGGGCGTCCGCCCCCGAGGCTTCCGCCGAGTCCGCCGACGAGGGCAAGGCGGAGGGACGGCAGCCGGTCCTCGTCGGGTACGGGGTCGCGCAGTCCTCGACGAAGAGGCGGCCCCGCAAGGGCACGGGTGTCCCGGGCGGGAGCGTTCCGGCCCCGGGTGTTCCGGCGCAGCAGCCGGAACCGCGGCAGCCTGGGCCGGAGCCGTCGGTACCGGCGGAGCCGTACTTCCCACCGGCGCCCGCCGAGGCCACCGCCGCGCTCCAGACCGAGCTCAACGGCCACGGCGGCGTGACCGCCGAGGCCCGACCGCTCGCCAAGCCCCCGGTCCGTAAGCTCGCCAAGGACCTCGGTGTCGACCTGACGACCGTCACGCCCACCGGGCCCGGCGGGATCATCACGCGCGAGGACGTGCACGCCGCGGCCGCCCCGGCCCCGGAGCCCGCGGTGACCGAGGCCCCAGCCGCGCCTGCCGCCCCCGCGCCGGCCGCCGTGCCCGCGGTCACGTTCGAGGGCGTTCGCGAGACCCGTATCCCCGTCAAGGGCGTCCGCAAGGCCACTGCCCAGGCGATGGTCGGTTCGGCGTTCACCGCGCCGCACGTCACGGAGTTCGTGACGGTCGACGTGACGCGCACGATGAAGCTGGTGGATGAGCTCAAGCAGGACAAGGAGTTCGACGGCCTGCGGGTCAACCCGCTGCTGCTCATCGCCAAGGCGCTCCTCGTCGCGATCCGGCGCAACCCGGAGATCAACGCGTCCTGGGACGAGGCCAACCAGGAGATCGTGCTCAAGCACTATGTGAACCTGGGCATCGCCGCCGCCACGCCCCGCGGTCTGATCGTGCCGAACATCAAGGACGCGCACGCCAAGACCCTGCCGGAGCTGGCCAGGGCGCTGGGCGAGCTGGTGTCCACGGCCAGGGAGGGCAAGACGTCCCCGGCCGCGATGCAGGGCGGCACGGTCACCATCACCAACGTCGGCGTCTTCGGCGTCGACACCGGGACGCCCATCCTCAACCCCGGCGAGTCCGCGATCCTCGCGGTCGGTGCGATCAAGATCCAGCCGTGGGTCCACAAGGGCAAGGTCAAGCCCCGGCAGGTCACCACGCTCGCGTTGTCCTTCGACCACCGTCTGGTCGACGGGGAGCTCGGCTCGAAGGTGCTGGCCGACGTCGCGGCGATCCTGGAGCAGCCGAAGCGGCTGATCACCTGGGCGTAGGCGGCCAGATCAGGACGTATGCGGCCGGATCAGGGGCGGCCGCGGCTCGAGGGGTGTCCGGCGGTGCTGGGCACCCCTCGAGCCGTACATGTCAGTCCTGTTGTGCGCCGCTCGGCAGCGTCCGCAGCTGCATCGTCGACGCGGTGTTCGTACCGAAGCCGTAGTCCAGCAGCTTCGCCGCGTCCGTGAAGCGGTTGGTGTCGTTGAGGACGACCCCGATCAGGGTCCGGTCGCCGCGCGTGGCCGCGAAGACGAGGCACGGGCCGGCCGACGAGCTGGTGCCGGTCTTCACGCCGATCGCACCGGTGTACGAGCCCAGCAGCTTGTTGGTGTTGTACCAGGTGTAGGTGCGAGTGCCGCCGGTGCTGGTCGGCACGTACCGCACGGTCTTCTGGGTCTTCACGATGGTGCGGAACGTCGAGTACTTCATCGCGCTGCGCGCGAGGTTCGCGAGGTCCTTCGGCGTCGTGTAGTTGTTCCCGGTCGTGGAGATGCCGTCGAAGGAGTCGAACTTGGTGTTCGTCAGGCCCAGATCGGCGGCCTTCTTGTTCATCTTGCCGATGAAGGACTTCACGCGCGCCGCGCGCGTGTCGCCGGTGCCGAAGGTGTCGGCCAGGGCGTACGCGGCGTCGCAGCCGGACGGCAGCATCATCGCGTAGAGCAGCTGACGGACGGTCGGCCGGTCGCCGGTCTTGAGGTCGGCCGTGCTGGCGCCCTTCGCGGCGACGTAGTCGCGGTAGGCCTGCCGGATGGTGACCTTGCGGTCCAGGTCGAGGTTCGTCTGGCTGAGCACGACGCGGGCCGTCATGATCTTCGTTGTGCTGGCCATCGGCCGACGGGTGTTCCCGTACTTGCTGTAGATCTGGGTGCCGGACGCGTTGTCCAGCAGATAGGCGCCCTTGGCGCTGTTGGAGGGCGCGGTGGCGGCCTGCGCAGGCGCCGCCAGGGCCCCGCCTGCCAGCACGGCGCCGATGGTGAGGACGACGGCGGCGGCTCTGCGGATACGCCTGCCTCTAAAGCCGGTTATCAAAGTGAACGCTCCGGTTGCGCGGAATCCCCTGAGAAAACGGCACATGAGAATGCCGTCTCCCGCACAGACGATCGACGGCCGAAAAGGGATGTACGGCAAACCGGGTCGAGTCTGTGACGTGGGTTACACAAGCGGGCGTTGAGGGCTTTTCAGTCCGCATCGTGGACGAGGGGCGACCTTGCGTACGTGTTGTATCTATGATGTGCGCATGCCTTCAGGCCCGCTCTCGTCCGCCGCCCCCGCCCCCGCCTCCGCTCCTGCATCCGCCAAGCAGCCGCCCGCCGCCGACCGCGTCTATCACCACGTCAAGAGGTCGGTCCTCGAGCGGGTTTACGAGGGTGGGACGCTGCTCACCGAGGGCGAGCTCGCCGAGGCCGTCGGCGTCTCCCGTACGCCGGTACGCGAGGCTCTGCTCCGGCTGGAGGTCGAAGGGCTCATCAAGCTCTACCCGAAGAAGGGCGCGCTGGTCCTGCCCGTCTCCGCTCAGGAGATCGCGGATGTCGTCGAGACCCGCCTGCTCGTCGAGGAGCATGCCGCGCGCAAGGCGGTGCCCGCGTCCCCGCAACTGATCGCCCGCCTTGAGGAGTTGCTCGAGAAGCAAAAGGAGCAGGCCGCGGCCGGAGACCTGGCCGAGGCGGCGATCACCGACCGCTGCTTCCACGCGGAGATCGTGCGCAGCGGCGGCAACGAGATCCTCTCGCGCCTCTACGACCAACTGCGTGACCGTCAGCTCAGGATGGGAGTCGCCGTGCTGCACTCGCACCCCGACCGGATCGCCAAGACCCTCGTCGAGCACCAGGAGATCCTCGACGCCCTGCGCTCGGGCGACGGCGAGGCGGCCGTCGCCGTCGTCCACCGGCACGTCGACTGGTTCTCCCACCTGGCGCGGGGCGAGGTCCGATGAGCTCCTCCGCGTCCTCGACGTCGTTCCGGGGCTCCCTGCCCGGCGATCCTCCCGGCGGCCGGCGCGCCGTCGCCGTCTGGTCGATCGGCGTCTCCGTCTACTTCGTCGCCGTCATCTTCCGCACCTCGCTCGGCGTCGCGGGCCTGGACGCCGTCGACCGGTTCCACATCAACGCCTCCGCGCTGTCGACCTTCTCGATCCTCCAACTGCTCGTCTACGCGGGCATGCAGATACCCGTCGGCCTGCTCGTCGACCGGCTCGGTACCAGGAAGGTGCTGACCCTGGGCGCCGTGCTGTTCACGGCCGGCCAGCTCGGCTTCGCGCTGTCCCCGTCGTACGGGACGGCGCTGGCCGCACGCGCGCTGCTGGGCTGCGGTGACGCGATGACGTTCATCAGCGTGCTGCGTCTTGGCAGCCGCTGGTTCCCGGCCCGCCGCGGGCCGCTGGTCGGGCAGCTCGCGGGCCTCGCCGGCGTCGCGGGCAACCTCGTCTCCACGATGGTGCTGGCCCAACTGCTCCAGGGGATCGGCTGGACCGCCGCGTTCGGCGGCAGCGCGCTCGCCGGCGTCGTCGTCCTCGTCCTGGTGGTGCTCTTCCTCAAGGACCACCCCGAGGGGCACGAACCGGAGCCGCTGCCGCACCAGGGCGCCGCGTACGTACGCCGCCAGATCGCGGCGGCCTGGCGCGAGCCCGGCACCCGGCTCGGCATGTGGGTGCACTTCACGACGCAGTTCCCGGCGATGGTGTTCCTGCTGCTGTGGGGCCTGCCGTTCCTCGTCGAGGCGCAGGGCCTGTCCCGGGGCTCCGCAGGCGAACTGCTCACCCTGGTCGTCGTGTCCAACCTGGCGATCGGCCTCGTCTACGGGCAGATCGTCCAGCGGCACCACGCCGCTCGGACCCCGCTGGCGATCGGCACGGTCACGGCGACGGCGGTGGCCTGGGCGGCCACGCTCGCCTACCCGGGCGACCACGCCCCGATGTGGCTGCTCATCGTGCTGTGCACGGTGCTCGGCGCCTGCGGACCGGCCTCGATGATCGGCTTCGACTTCGCCCGGCCCGCGAACCTGCCGGAGCGTCAGGGCACGGCGTCCGGCATCGTCAACATCGGCGGCTTCACCGCCTCCATGACGACGCTGTTCGCGGTGGGCGTGCTGCTGGATGCGACCGGCGGGAACTACCGCGTGGCGTTCTCCGTGATCTTCATGCTGCAGGCGGTGGGGCTCAGCCAGGTGCTGCGGCTGCGGAAGCGGGCGGTTCGGCGGGAGCGGGAGCGGTTGGTCGCCTCGCGGGTGGAGGCTGTGCACGTTCCGGCGTAGGTCTGGGGGCTCCGCCCCCAGACCCCCGATCGGACGGGCATGAAGGTTACGGCGTCACCGCGAAGTGCCGCAGGATCGCTGCCGCCAGGTCCTGGTCGCCCTCCGACTTCACCCCGTCCGCGACGTCCAGCGGCTGTACGCGGCCGCAGGCCAGGCGGTAGTACGTCTCCCAGTCCATGCTCAGCGTCACCGCGGGTCCGAGGGACGGGGCGCCGTCGATGGTGCCGCGGCCCTCGGCGTCCACGCGGACCGTGCGCAGGAAGTCCACCGGACCGTTCACGTCGAAGACGACCGCCGAATTCGCCGGCGCCCCCGCGTCCTTGGCGACCACCTTGGGCAGCGCCGCCAGCAGCACGTCACGGGTGACGTAGGCGCCGGGGGAGTCGAGGTTGCCGGGCTGCCCGAGAGCCGCGCGCAGGTCCTGTTCGTGCACCCAGATGTCGAACGCCCGCATCCGCATCGCGTGTTCCAGGGTCTGCTCGGTGCCCAGCGGCCCGCGGACCGTGGCCTCCGGATGCCGGCCCTCGTTGCGCAGCTGCCGCATGCGGCGGATGACCGTGTACTCCAGTTCGGAGGTCATCTCGGGTGCGGTGTGGTGCCGCCGCACATCGACCTGCATCTCCATATAGCGCTGGTGGTCGGTCTTCACGTGGTACAGATCGCGCGGCAGCGTGTGGATCGGCCGCGGGTCGCCCAGCATCTCGCAGTCCAGGCCGATGACATGGGAGACGATGTCCCGCACCGACCAGCCCGGGCAGGGCGTCGCCCTGTTCCACTCGCCCTCGACGAGCGGCTGCACCAGCTCGGTTATCGCTTCCACGGAGTGGGTCCAGGCGTCGGCATAGGTCTGAAGGCTGGGATGGAGGCTCACGGGACCCCTCGGACGGTTGGTGCACGGGCGGAACGGACTGGCTGGGAGGCTTCGCAGCTAAGTTACGCTGCCTGAAGGCACCCCGGCAGTGCTTTCGTGTGACGATCGTAGGCCCGCGTGGACGGGTCGAATGCCAGGACGGTGGTACTGTGCGCGCTTCGCTCATCCAGATCGGCGTAGACGATGACGAATCGATCGATTCCCGACGGGAGCGCGCGGCCTCTCTGGTGAGGGAACAGGCGGGCGCCGATCTCGTCGTGCTGCCCGAGCTGTGGACCACGGGCGCCTTCGCCTACGAGTCGTTCGCCGCCGAGGCCGAGCCCCTGGAGGGCCCCACGTACGAGGTGATGGCGAAGGCCGCGAGCGACGCGGGCGTATGGCTGCATGCCGGCTCGATCCCGGAGAGGGACCCTGACGGCCCCCTCTACAACACCTCGCTCGTCTTCTCGCCCGACGGGCAGCTCGCCGCCGCCTACCGCAAGATCCACCGCTTCGGCTTCGACAAGGGCGAGGCCGTGCTGATGGGCGCGGGCAGCAGCCTGGTCACGGTGCGGCTGCCGGGCACGGCGGCCGGCCTCGCCACCTGCTACGACCTCCGCTTCCCCGAGCTGTTCCGCGGGCTGGTCGACGCGGGAGCCGAACTGCTGGTCATCCCGGCGGGCTGGCCGGAGAGGCGGCGGTCCCACTGGACGCTGCTCGCCCAGGCGCGGGCCGTCGAGAACCAGGCGTACGTGCTGGCGTGCGGGACGGCCGGTACGCATGCGGGGGTGCCCCAGGCGGGGCACAGCATCGTGGTCGACCCGTGGGGCGAGGTGCTCGGCGAGGCCGGGGCGGGCGAGGAGGTCCTCACCGTGGAGCTCGACCCGGGCCGCGTGTCCACGACCCGTGAGCAGTTCCCGGCGCTGAAGGACCGGGTGCTGGGGCTGGACGCGCCGCGCCGGTGACGGGCGCGGCGTTTTAGGGGCTGCGCTCCGTCACCATCGCACGCCTACACCTGTCCCAGCCTCCGTTGCTTGTCCGCCAACTGGATCACACACACCGTGACTGCGATCAGCAATGACGGGTCGGCTTGCTCGTCCAGGATGTCGACTCCGTACGTCTCGCGTACGTGCAGCCAACGGCGCGAGATGCGGGCGAGCTGCCGATGGTCGAGTTCGATCGTGAACTCGCGGTCGAGGATCTTCCCGCTGACGTCCATTTCGGTGCCGTCGGCCAGGGCCACGCGATAGTGGTTGCGCAGAAGCGACAGCCGCTTGCGCTTCACGGTGGCCAGGGACTCGCCGTCCCGCTCGATCACCATGGTGTCGCGCAGCGCGAGCATCTTCTGCCGGACGACGATCAGCACCCGGCCCGTCGGATCCTTCAGTTCGAAGGTGTCCCGCAGACGCATCGCCTTCCCGTCGACGAGAAACGCCTTGCCGCCCTGCTCGTCCTCGATCCAGTAGTCGTCACCGATGCCGAGGATCCGGTCGCGTACGAGGTATCTCATGCGCTCAGGGGTTCCCCGGCAGCCGAGCCGAAACGCCGCCGGTAGCCCGACGGGCTGAGCCCCGTCTCGCGGCGCAGCCGGGCGCGCAGGCTGGCCGCTGTGCCCAGACCGCTGCTCCGGGCGATCACGTCGAGGCGTGGACGCCACGACCGGGCATGCTCTCGCGTGATGGCACCCTTGAGGGATGAACGACGTCTCCTCCGCGCAGCCCCGCCGTGCCCGTGTCCGTGCCCCCGAGCTGATCGGCAAGGGCGGCTGGCTCAACACGGGCGGCCAGCAATACACCCTCGCCGACCTGCGGGGACGCATCGTCGTTTTGGATTTTTGGACCTTTTGCTGCATCAACTGCCTGCACGTCCTGGATGAGCTGCGTGAGCTGGAGGAGAAGCACCGCGACACCGTGGTGATCATCGGTGTGCACTCGCCGAAGTTCGTGCACGAGGCCGAGCACCAGGCTGTCGTGGACGCCGTCGAGCGGTACGGCGTCGAGCACCCGGTGCTCGACGACCCCGAGCTGGCCACCTGGAAGCAGTACGCGGTCCGTGCCTGGCCCACCCTCGTCGTCATCGATCCCGAGGGGTACGTTGTCGCGCAGCACGCCGGTGAGGGCCATGCGCACGCGATCGCGAAGCTTGTGGAGGAGCTGGAGGCCGAGCACGAGGCGAAGGGCACCCTGCGGCGCGGCGACGGACCCTACGTCCCGCCGGAGCCCGTCGCGACCGACCTGCGCTTCCCCGGCAAGGCGCTGCTCCTGCCGTCCGGGAACTTCCTGGTCAGCGACACGACCCGGCATCAGCTGGTCGAGCTGGCCGCCGACGGTGAGAGCGTCGTACGGCGCATCGGCTCGGGCGAGCGCGGCTTCGCCGACGGAGCGGCGGGCGCGGCGGCTTTCAGCGAGCCGCAGGGTCTGGCGCTGATCGAGGACGGGGCGGCGGTCGTCGTCGCCGACACCGTGAACCACGCGCTGCGCCGCCTCGACCTCGCCACCGGCGCGGTCACGACGCTCGCCGGGACCGGCCGCCAGTGGTGGCAGGGCTCGCCGACCAGCGGCCCGGCCCGCGAGGTGGACCTCTCATCCCCCTGGGACGTGGCCGTCTTCGGCGGCAAGGTGTGGATCGCCATGGCGGGTGTGCACCAGCTGTGGACGTACGACCCGGTCGAGCAGGCCGTGGCCGTCGCGGCGGGTACGACGAACGAGGGTCTCGTCGACGGGCCGGGCGCCGAGGCCTGGTTCGCGCAGCCGTCCGGTCTCGCCGTGTCGGCCGACGGGGAGCGGCTGTGGCTGGCCGACTCCGAGACGTCCGCCCTGCGCTGGGTGGACCTCGACGGCTCCGTGCACACCGCCGTCGGCACCGGTCTCTTCGACTTCGGGCACCGTGACGGGGCCGCCGAGCAGGCCCTCTTCCAGCACCCGCTCGGCGTCACCGCCCTCCCCGACGGCTCCGTCGCCGTCAGCGACACGTACAACCACGCACTGCGGCGCTACGACCCGGCGACGGGTGAGGTGACCACGCTCGCCACCGATCTGCGGGAGCCGAGCGATGCCGTGCTGCTCGCCGAGTCCGGCGACATCGTGGTCGTCGAGTCGGCCCGGCACCGGCTGACGCGGCTGCGGCTGCCGGAGGAGGCCGTGCGCGTGGAGTCGGTCGCCCACCGGACGCAGCGGGCCGCGACCGAGGTCGCGCCCGGGAAGCTTCAGCTGGACGTGATCTTCCAGGCGCCGGCCGGGCAGAAGCTGGATACGCGGTATGGGCCGTCGACGAGGCTGCTCGTCTCGTCTACGCCGCCGGAGTTGCTGCTTGGTGGGGACGGTGCGGGGACGGAGCTCGAGCGGGTGCTCGAGCTCAACCCCTCCGTGCCGGAGGGGGTTCTGCACGTGTCCGCTATGGCGGCCTCGTGCGATGACGATCCCGCCAACGAGTACCCGGCCTGCCATGTGCACCAGCAGGACTGGGGGGTGCCGGTTCGCCTTGCGGCGGGCGGGGTGGGGCGGCTGCCGCTCGTGCTGGCCGGGATGGACGAGGGCTGACGTCTGCCCGGGTGGGCACCGTTCGGCGTCGGGTCACCCGCCGTCGTGGGGCTGTGCCCACCCTCCCCCAGCTACCGCTGGGAGGTGCCCCCAGCCCTGCGGAACGATTGCCCACAGCGGTACGGCGGAGCCCACCGCCCCACAGCGGTAGTCACTCGTAGCCGCCGTACCCGCCCCCATGGTGATGGTGCCGTTTCTCCTCCACCACCGGGGAACCCGGTGGCATCAGTACGCGGCGGCGCCTTGCGATGCTGCTGAATGTGGCCACGCCGATGAGGCCGACCGCCATGAGGATCACCCCGACCACGTCGAGGTTGACGCCCTTCATGTCCCAGTCGGTCGCGAACGTGAGGATGGCCCCCGCGGCGATCAGGATGATGCATCCGCCCAGGCCCATAAGTCTCGCCTCCTTGGAGTCCCGTATGGCTGTTCCGGGCCGAGGTCGAGTACCCCGAGCCCGAACAGGCATGCGGTGGCGGAGACTTGAAAGTCCGGATCCGACGGGTGCTCAGCCCTCCAGGAACGCCACCAGCGCGTTCGCCAGCAAGAACGGGTCGTCCGCGCCGCACAGTTCGCGGGCGCTGTGCATCGACAGGATCGCGACGCCGATGTCGACGGTCTTGATGCCGTGCCGGGCGGCGGTGATGGGGCCGATCGTCGTGCCGCACGGCATCGAGTTGTTGGAGACGAAGGACTGGAGGGGGACGCCCGCCCTCTCGCAGGCCGCGGCGAACACGGCGCGGCCCGAACCATCCGTCGCATAGCGGTTGTTGACGTTGACCTTGAGGATCGGTCCGCCGTTCGCGCGCGGGTGGTGCGTCGGGTCGTGCCGCTCCGCGTAGTTGGGGTGCACGGCGTGGCCCGTGTCGGAGGACAGGCACACGGTTCCCGCGAAGGCCCGCGCCCGGTCCTCGTACGAGCCGCCGCGCGCGAACACCGAACGCTCCAGCACACTGCCGAGCAGCGGGCCGTCCGCGCCGGTGTCGGACTGCGACCCGTTCTCCTCGTGGTCGAAGGCGGCGAGGACCGGGATGTACGGGAGGTCGGCGCCCGACACCGCGGAGCCCGCGACTGCCGCGAGCGCCGCCGTGCCCGCGTGCACGGACAGCAGGTTGTCCAGGCGCGGCCCGGCCATCAGCTCGCGGTCGCGGCCCAGGTAGGAGGGGCGCTCGATGGAGTGGACCATCAGGTCCCAGCCGGTGACCTCGCCCGGCTCGATCCCGTTCTCGTCCTCCAGGAAGCGGATCAGGCCGCCCTCGCCGGGCTCGCCCAGGCCCCAGATGGGCTGCAGGTGCTTCTGCTTGTCGAGCTTGAGGCCGTCGGTGTGCACCGAGCGGTCGAGGTGGATCGCCAGCTGCGGGATGCGCAGCAAGGGCCGGTCGACGTTGACCAGCATGCTGGAGCCGTCCCGCAGCGAGAGCCGTCCGGCGATGCCCAGGTCGCGGTCCAGCCAGGAGTTGAGCAGCGGCCCGCCGTAGATCTCCACCGCGATCTGCCGCCAGCCGTGTGCACCGGTGTCGGGCAGGGGCTTGACCCGCAGGTTCGGGGAGTCGGTGTGCGCCCCGATGATCCGGAACGGCGTGTGGGGTGCGGCCTCCTCCGGCACGTACCAGGCGACGATCGCGCCGCCGCGCAGCACGTACTTCCCGCCGGTGGACCCCTCCCAGGCGTCCATCTCCGCGACCTGCCGGAAGCCCGCCTTCTCCAGCCGCTCGGCGGCGCTCGCCACCGCGTGGTACGGCGACGGGCTCGCCGCCAGGAAGGACATGAGGTCGTCGGTGTGGCCGCGGTCGAAGCGGGCGGGAGAGGTCATGGGTTCACCTTAACGACGTACGAGGGCCCGCTCCCGGTGGGAAGCGGGCCCTCGTAAAGGGGGGCGTCTGTAGCCGGGTCGACTAGAAGGCTGCCTCGTCGAGGTCCATCAGGTCCAGCTCGACGGCCTCGGCCAGCTGACGCTGGACGGCGACGCCCGGCAGGATGTTGGCGGCGAAGAACTTCGCGGCCGCGATCTTGCCCGTGTAGAAGGCCTTGTCCTTCGCGGAGGCGGCCGGCAGCTTCTCGGCGGCCACGGCGGCGCCCTTCAGCAGCAGGTAGCCGACGACCACGTCACCCGAGGCGAGCAGCAGACGGGTGGTGTTGAGGCCGACCTTGTAGATGTTCTTGACGTCCTGCTCGGTGGCCGCGAGGTCGGTCAGCATGACGCCGACGATGGCCTCGAGCTCGACGGCCGCCTTGGCGAGCTGGTCGCGGGCCGCGGCCAGCTCGTCGCCGCCGGTGCCGATCGCGAGGAACTTCTTGATCTCCTCGGCGAGCGAGTTCAGCGCGGCGCCCTGGTTGCGGACGATCTTCCGGAAGAAGTAGTCCTGGCCCTGGATCGCGGTGGTGCCCTCGTAGAGGGTGTCGATCTTGGCGTCGCGGATGTACTGCTCGATCGGGTACTCCTGCAGGAAGCCGGAGCCGCCGAAAGTCTGCAGGGACTGCGCGAGCTGCTCGTAGCCCTTCTCGGAGCCGTAGCCCTTGACGATCGGCAGGAGCAGGTCGTTGAGCGCGTGCTCCTGCGAGACGTCCTCGCCCGCGGCCTCCTTGACGGCGATGGCGTCCTGGATGGAGGCGGTGTAGAGGACGAGGGCGCGCATGCCCTCTGCGTACGCCTTCTGCGTCATCAGCGAGCGGCGCACGTCCGGGTGGTGCGTGATGGTGACCTTGGGCGCGGTCTTGTCCATGAAGTTGGCCAGGTCGGGGCCCTGGACGCGCTCCTTGGCGTACTCGAGGGCGTTGAGGTAGCCCGTCGAGAGGGTGGAGATCGCCTTCGTGCCGACCATCATGCGGGCGAACTCGATGATGCGGAACATCTGGCGGATGCCGTCGTGCTTGTCGCCGATCAGCCAGCCCTTGGCGGGGTGCTTGTCGCCGAACGTCATCTCGCAGGTGTTGGACGCCTTCAGGCCCATCTTGTGCTCGACGTTCGTGGCGTAGACGCCGTTGCGCTCGCCCAGCTCGCCGGTCTCGAAGTCGAACAGGTACTTCGGGACGAGGAAGAGGGACAGGCCCTTGGTGCCCGGGCCCGCGCCCTCGGGACGGGCGAGGACGTAGTGGAGGATGTTCTCCTCCATGTCGTGCTCACCGGACGTGATGAAGCGCTTGACGCCCTCGATGTGCCAGGAGCCGTCCTCCTGCTGGATCGCCTTGGTGCGGCCCGCGCCCACGTCCGAACCGGCGTCCGGCTCGGTGAGCACCATGGTGGAGCCCCAGGTCCGCTCGACCGCTATCTGCGCGATCTTCTTCTGGACCTCGTTGCCCTCGTCGAAGAGGATGCCGGCGAACGCGGGGCCGGACGAGTACATCCAGACGGCCGGGTTCGCGCCGAGGATCAGCTCCGCGTACGACCAGATCAGCGACGGCGGGGCGGTGGTGCCGCCGATCTCCTCGGGCAGGCCCAGGCGCCAGTACTCGGAGTCCATGAAGGCCTTGTAGGACTTCTTGAAGGACGCGGGGACCGGAGCGGTGTTGGTCTCCGGGTCGAACACCGGCGGGTTGCGGTCGGCGTCCGCGAAGGACTCGGCCAGCTCGTTCTCGGCGAGCCGGGTCAGCTCATCGAGGATGCTCTTGGCGGTGTCGGTGTCCATCTCCGCGAACGGGCCCGTGCCGTACAGCTTGTCGCGCCCGAGCACCTCGAAGAGGTTGAACTCGATGTCGCGGAGATTCGACTTGTAGTGCCCCATGGCGACGGCTCCGTTAGCAGTTCGGGAGGGTTCCTCGTACACGTACCAGCAAGTAGCTAGGATGATGCTACCCGCCGGTAATAAAAAGCAACCCCTAACGGGCATCTGTGACGCGTTACGCGCTCGGCCGGGGCGGAAGGCCACGGGAGGACGCCGCCCCGGCCGGGCGCGGCCGGTCAGACCGGCACCGTGAGCGTCGCCGTGTAGCCCTTCTCGACGCTGCCTGTCACCGTCGCCATCTGCTGGTCGTAGCCGTCGCTGAAGATGTTGTCGCTCTCCAGCGAGAGCTGGCTGAGGTTCTGCACGCTCTGGCTGTAGCCGTCCGTCGCGTACACCGTGTCGCAGACGTCCTTCGGCAGGGCGAGCTGCGAGGTGTTCGTGATCGACGTGGCCGCCGTGGCGTCCTCCAGGCTGCCGTAGACCTCGAAGTGGATGTGCGGCCAGCGGCCCGAGTAGCAGGCCGGGAAGATCGACGTGAACGTGACCTGGCCCTTGTCGTCCGTCTCCTGGACGCCGCGCAGGTAGTTCTCGTCGGTGACGCCCTCGGAGTACAGGGAGTAGTTGCCGTCCCGGTCGCAGTGCCAGAGGTAGACGGCGGCGCCCTTCTTCGGCGTGCCGCAGCCGGAGGCCGCGTCGACCACCGTGAGCGTGATCGTCAGCGGCACGCCCTCGGCGGTGCCGCCCGCGGAGTCGCCGAAGCTGGAGGTGATGTCGCTGCGGACGACGCCGCTCTCCTTGAGGACGTTCACGCCGTTCGAGCCGTCGCCGGGGTAGGGGCCGGCCGTCTCGTTCGGGATGGTCGCGCACTCGGCGGACGAGGAGGAAGAGGAGGAGTTGCCGGACGAGGCGGCCGAGGAGGAGGAAGAGGAGGACGCCGAAGTCTCCTCCGAACTGCAGCCCACCAGCGGGATCAGGCCCGCCCCCGCCATCAGCCGGATCATCCGGCGGCGGGCCAGGACGGGAAGGTCGTAGGAGAGCCCTCTGTCGTGCTCGTGGTCCTCGCCGTGGTGTCGGTGCATGGTTGTCCCCCTTGCTGTGTGATGCCTTGCTGTGTGATGCCGTTCCGGCACTCGCCTCGATAGGGCAGACGCTATGAGCGGCACCTGTGGGAAACCAGCGCGGTGGCTGTCAACCCGCTGTCGGTTCGCCAGGGCCCGTACCGGCCCACCCGCCCGGCCGCTCTCGGTACGCTGTGCGCCATGTACGGGTACGAGCAGAACCAGGGCGCCCAGCAGCAGTACGCCCCGCCGCCCCAGCAGGGTTACGGCCAGCAGCCGCCGCTCTATCCCGAGCCGTCGCCGCCGTCGCTGGCGGACGCCGTGCGCGCCTTCACCACCGGGTCGATGTCCGCCGAGGACTTCCAGCAGATCTTCGCGACCTCGAAGGTCTACTGCCCGCGCGGCGACAACCCGGGCTTCCTCGCGCTGCACAACACCCAGCAGCCGGTGATCCCGATGTTCACCTCGCTCAAGCAGCTGCGCAGGTACGCCGGCAAGGAGTCCAAGTACTTCGTGATCACCGGCGCCGAGGTGATCGACCTGCTGCCCACCGGCTACGGCTTCGTCCTCGACATGGAGGGCGAGCACCGGATGGTCTTCGACGCCAAGGCGGTCGAGCAGATGGTGGACTTCGCGATGCGCCGCATGTATGGCTAGACGCCCGTTGCCGCATGGCCGGCTGGACGCCCGGAGGGAATTCCCTCCGGGCGTTCGTCGTTGTGGGGTGGCAGAAAGTTTTACATTCAACTAATGTAGAGGTAAAGGAGGTCCCGACATGCCTGCAGTGACGATCGAGAACCCGCTGACCCTGCCCCGTGTGGTGGCGCCCGCGGACGCCGTGGCCCGTCCCGTCCTCGCGGTGACGACGGCGCCGAGCGGTTTCGAGGGCGAGGGCTTCCCGGTGCGCCGTGCGTTCGCCGGGATCAACTACAAGTACCTGGACCCGTTCATCATGATGGACCAGATGGGCGAGGTGGAATATCAGCCTGGGGAGCCGAAGGGGACCCCGTGGCATCCGCACCGCGGCTTTGAGACCGTCACGTACATCATTGACGGGATCTTCGACCACCAGGACTCCAACGGCGGTGGCGGGACCATCACCAACGGCGACACCCAGTGGATGACGGCGGGCGCGGGCCTGCTGCACATCGAGGCGCCGCCGGAGCACCTGGTGATGTCGGGCGGTCTCTTCCATGGCCTGCAGCTGTGGGTGAACCTCCCGGCCAAGGACAAGATGATGGCGCCGCGCTACCAGGACATCCGTGGCGGCAACGTGCAGCTGCTCACCTCTCCCGACGGCGGCGCGCTGCTGCGGGTCATCGCCGGTGAGCTGGACGGCCACGAGGGTCCCGGCGTCACGCACACGCCGATCACGATGATCCACGCGACGCTGGCGCCGGGTGCGGAGATCACGCTGCCGTGGCGTGAGGACTTCAACGGCCTCGCGTACGTCCTCGCCGGTCGCGGCAGCGTCGGTGCCGAGCGCCGTCCGATCCACCTCGGCCAGACCGCCGTCTTCGGCGCCGGTTCCTCGCTGACCGTCCGCGCGGACGAGAAGCAGGACTCGCACACCCCGGACCTCGAGGTCGTGCTGCTCGGCGGCCAGCCGATCCGCGAGCCGATGGCGCACTACGGGCCGTTCGTGATGAACACCCGCGAGGAGCTCCAGCAGGCCTTCGAGGACTTCCAGAAGGGCCGGCTGGGGACGATTCCGGCGGTGCACGGGATGTAATTGAGCCCGTCTGGGGGCACCTCCCAGCGTTAGCTGGGGGAGATTGAGGACGAGCCCGAAGGGCGATAGGGGGTCTGGGGGCGAAGCCCCCAGTGGGGTGCCCGGGCTTACGGCGCGGCCTCCGGCCAGGTTGCTGACTATCCGTCACCCGGCCGGAGGCCTCGCCGCGCAGCCTGGCCGGGCACGTGATCGGCTGGACGCTGTGCAGACCCCCGTACACCCGCCGTCCCTCCTGCCCGAACCCGCGCGCCGCACAGCCGCATGGTGTGTCGTCGTGCTGCTCGCCATGGCCGTGGCCGCTGTCGGGATCTGGCTGTGCATCGTGTTCCGGACGGCCGTCGTCCCGGTGCTGCTCGCGCTGCTCGGGACCGCGCTGCTGAGGCCGCTGTACCGACGGCTGGTGCAGGTGAAGGTGAACCGTTCGGTCGCGGCCGGGATCACCTGCGCCGCGGTCCTCGCCGTCGTCGGCGGGGCGACGTACATCGTGGTCCGTTCGCTGATCGAGACCGGCGACGAGATCATCGCGTCCGTACGGAAGGCCGCCGCCGATCTGGCGAAGTACTTCGGCGCGGCCGGGACGTCGCTCGAGGACATCGCGTCCAACGCCAGGGAACTGCTCGGCAGGTTCGGCGGGACGGCGGCCTCCGGAGTGATCAGCGGCATCAGCGTCGTCGGCGAGGTCCTGGCGATGGCCGTGCTCGCGCTGCTGCTCGTCTTCTTCTTCCTGCGCGACTCCGACCGGGCGTCGGCGGCGCTGCGGTCCCTGGCGCCGGGCGGTACGGGCGAGAGCCTCGAGGCGATGGCGCGCCGCGGCTTCCGCGCCGTCGAGGGCTTCATGCGCGGAACCACCTTCATCGCGCTGATCGACGCCCTGCTCATCACCATCGGGCTGCTGGTGCTGCGCGTGCCGGGGGCCGTCGGGCTCGGTGCGCTCGTCTTCGTCGGCGCCTACATCCCGTATCTCGGGGCGTTCATCTCCGGGGCTGTCGCGATCCTCGTTGCGCTCGCCGACCGGGGCTTCGTGATCGCGCTGTGGGCGCTCGGCGTCGTCCTCGCCGTGCAGGTGCTCGAAGGGCATGTGCTGCAGCCGATCGTGCAGAGCCGGACCGTGCAGATGCACCCGGCGGCCGTGCTGCTGGCGATCACCGCGGGCGCTTCCGTGGCGGGCATCCTCGGCATGCTGCTGGCCGTTCCGCTGACCGCGGCCGTGTTCGGCGTCCTCGGCGAACTGCGCTCGCGTTACGCCAACGGATCGTCGCCGTCCGCGTCCGCGCCGTACCCCGGACCGCCCTCCAAGGCGCCTCCGCCCGGCGCGGCCGACTCGTAGAACTCGAACCAGATGCTCTTGCCCTCGCCCCGCGGGTCGACGCCCCAGCTGCCCGCGAGGACCTCCATCAGCAGCAGACCGCGGCCGGACGACGCCAGTTCGCCGGGCCGGCGCTTGTGGGGGAGGTCGTCGCTGGCGTCCGTCACCTCGATGCGCAGGCGCCGCGTGCCCTCCTCGCCGATGACCTCGGCGACCAGCAGCGCGTGGCTGTCCGTGTGGACGAGGACGTTCGTCAGCAGCTCGGAGACCAGCAGCACGGCGGAGTCGATCTGGTCGGCGTCCGCCCAGTCGTGCAGCATCTCGCGCAGCTGCTGGCGGGCGCCCGCGACCCGCTCGGGCTCCGCCTGCGCGATGGTCAGCACGGTGCGCCGCGATGTCACGACCCGCCCCGGCTCGCTGCTCCGGTGCAGCAGCAGGACCGCGATGTCGTCCTCGCGGCGGTCCGCCAGCGGGCCGGTCGTGTGGTGCGACGACGGGCCGTGCACGGCCTGCACCAGTACGTCGGCGAGCTCCTCGAGGCCCTTGGTGCTCTCCAGCCCCTCGGGGTTCTCGGGCCGGTGCTCCTCCAGGACCGAGCGGATCCGGGACCAGCCGGTCTCCAGGTCGTGGCCGCCGGTCTCGATCAGCCCGTCCGTGCAGATCAGCATGGTCTCGCCGGGTTCGAGGGCGAACTCCGTCGTCGGATAGTCGACGTCCGGGTCGACGCCCAGCGGCAGACCGCCCGCGGTGGGCCGTTTCAGCACGGTGCCGTCGCCCATGCGTATCACCGGGTCGGGGTGGCCGGCCCGGGCGATTTCCAGGACGCCCGTCTTGGGGTCCGCCTCCACGTACAGGCAGGTCGCGAAGCGCGGCTCGGGGTCCTCGGACGGGCCGGGACCGGCGGTGGAGCCGTAGGTCAGGGAGTCCGTGATGCCGTGCAGGAAGCGGTTGGCGCGGGAGAGCACCGCGTCCGGGCGGTGGCCCTCCGATGCGTAGGCGCGCAGAGCGATGCGCAGCTGCCCCATTAGCCCCGCGGCCCGTACGTCATGGCCCTGCACATCGCCGATGACCAGCGCGATCCGGCCGGACGGCAGCGGGATCATGTCGTACCAGTCGCCGCCGACCTGGAGGCCGCCGCCCGTCGGGACGTACCGCGCGGCCACGTTCATCCCCGGGATCTCCGGCCCCAGCGTGGGCAGCATCGAGCGCTGCAGCCCGTCGGTCAGCTCGCGCTCCGACTCGGCGGTCCCGGCCCGCGACAGGGCCTGCGCCAGCATCCGGGCCACGGTCGTCAGCACGGAACGCTCGTCCGGTGTGAACGAGACGGGATACGTGAAGGCCGCCAGCCAGGCGCCTATCGTGCGGCCCGCCACGATCAGCGGAAGGAAGGCCCAGGACTGGCGGTCGAAGCGCTGGGCGAGCGGCCAGGAGACCGGATAGCGGCGCCGGTACTCCTCCGGTGAGGAGAGGTAGACGGCGCGGCCCGTGCGCACCACCTCGGCGGCCGGATAGTCGGTGTCCAGCGACATCGCGGAGAAGGGCCCCTCGTCGCCGGGCTGCTGCCCGTGGTGCCCGATGACCGTCAGCCGGTCGCCCTCCGTGCCGAAGACGGCGAGCCCGTCCGGCGAGAAACCCGGCATGGACAGCCCCGCGGCGACCCGCAGCACCTCCTCCGTGGACCGCGCCTCGGCCAGCGCCCGCCCCGCGTCCAGCAGGAACGCCTCGCGCGAGCGACGCCAGTCGCCGGTGACGGGGGTGCGGGCGGCGGCACCCGGCGCGGGCTCGGTGACCTCCTGGATGCTGCCGATCAGTTCGTACGCGCCCGGGTTGCCGTGCACGACGGGCTTGCAGCGGCTGCGTACCGTACGGATCACCCGGCCCTTGTCGTCCATGATCCGCAGCCGGGCCTCGGCGAGGGTCCCCTCGGCGACGGCGAGCTGGATGACGCCGGAGATCTCGTTCCAGTCGACGGGGTGGAAGCGGGACCGGACGGCCGCCTCGGTCAGCGTCACCTGCTCCCCGGGCAGCCCGAGGAGCCGGGCGGCCTCGGCGTCGAGGGTGACCTTTCCGGCCGCGTTGTCCCAGCGCCACAGGCCGGTCGCGAGGGCGGCCAGGACGTCCCCCACCGGCGGCAGGGGATCTTCGGTACGCATTGCCCCACTCTAAGAAGGACGGGCAGAGCGTCGCCACCGACTGTGTTCACCGGAACGCCACCGTCGGTGTGCACCGGAACGCATCGGGGGCGGCCACGAGCGTGCCGGCGCCGCCGAGCGCATTAATCGGAAGGCGACCGTGACGTGGCCGGTACCCTGGGAAGGCTGGTCCTTCCAGATGGGCATCCGGACGGGTATCCGGTGGGTGTCCGGATGGGCCGGTCCACACGAATCGCAAAGACCATCGCACGGATCGTACAGATCACTGACGCGAAGACTGGATGAACGACGATGCATCGGTACAGGTCCCACACCTGCGGCGAGCTCCGCGCCTCTGACGTCGGCACCGACGTCCGGCTGAGCGGCTGGCTGCACAATCGCCGAGACCTGGGCGGCATCCTCTTCATCGATCTGCGCGACCACTACGGCATCACGCAGCTCGTCGCCCGTCCCGGCACCGCGGCCGCCGAGGCCCTGGACAAGCTCCACAAGGAGACGGTGGTCCGCGTCGACGGCAAGGTCGTCTCGCGCGGCGCCGAGAACGTGAACCCGGACCTGCCGACCGGCGAGATCGAGATCGAGGCCGCCGAGGTCGAGGTGCTCGGCGAGGCCGCCCCGCTGCCGTTCACGATCAACACCGAGGACGGGGTGAACGAGGAGCGGCGCCTGGAGTACCGCTTCCTGGACCTGCGCCGCGAGCGCATGCACCGCAACATCATGCTGCGCACCGCCGTCATCTCCGCCATCCGCCACAAGATGGCCGCGATGGGCTTCAACGAGATGGCGACGCCGATCCTCACGGCGACCTCGCCCGAGGGCGCCCGCGACTTCGTCGTCCCGTCCCGCCTGAACCCGGGCAAGTTCTACGCGCTGCCGCAGGCGCCGCAGCAGTTCAAGCAGCTGCTGATGATCTCCGGCTTCGACCGGTACTTCCAGATCGCGCCCTGCTTCCGCGACGAGGACGCCCGCGCCGACCGCTCGCCCGGCGAGTTCTACCAGCTCGACGTGGAGATGTCCTTCGTCGAGCAGGAGGACATCTTCCGGCCGATCGAGCAGCTGATGACGGAGATCTTCGAGGAGTTCGGCGGCGGCCGCCATGTCACGTCGCCGTTCCCGCGGATCCCGTTCCGCGAGGCGATGCTCAAGTACGGCTCGGACAAGCCGGACCTGCGCGCGCAGCTGGAGCTCGTCGACATCAGCGACGTCTTCGAGGGCTCGGAGTTCAAGGCGTTCGCGGGCAAGCACGTGCGCGCCCTGCCGGTGCCGGACACGGCGTCGCAGCCCCGGAAGTTCTTCGACCAGCTCGGTGAGTACGCGGTCGAGCAGGGCGCGAAGGGCCTGGCCTGGGTGCGCGTCGCCGAGGACGGTTCGCTGACCGGCCCGATCGCGAAGTTCCTCACCGAAGAGAACGTCAAGGTCCTCACCGAGCGCCTCGGCCTGGAGTCCGGCCACGCGGTGTTCTTCGGCGCGGGCGAGTTCGACGAGGTCTCGAAGATCATGGGCGCGGTGCGGGTCGAGGCCGCTCGTAGGGCCGGCCACTTCGAGGAGGGCGTCTTCCGCTTCTGCTGGATCGTCGACTTCCCGATGTTCGAGAAGGACGAGGACACCGGCAAGATCGACTTCTCGCACAACCCGTTCTCGATGCCGCAGGGTGGCATGGAGGCCCTGGAGACCAAGGACCCGCTGGACGTCCTGGCCTGGCAGTACGACATCGTCTGCAACGGCGTCGAGCTGTCCTCCGGCGCCATCCGGAACCACGAGCCGGACATCATGCTCAAGGCCTTCGGCATCGCGGGCTACGACGAGGAGACGGTCGAGCGCGAGTTCGCCGGCATGCTCCGCGCGTTCCGCTTCGGTGCCCCGCCGCACGGTGGCATCGCCCCGGGCATCGACCGCATCGTCATGCTCCTCGCGGACGAGCCGAACATCCGCGAGACCATCGCGTTCCCGCTGAACGGCAACGCGCAGGACCTGATGATGGGCGCGCCGACGGAGCTGGACGAGGCGCGCCTGCGGGAGCTGCACATCTCGGTGCGGAAGCCGGCGGGCGAGAAGAAGTAGCGGGCGAGAAGAAGTAGGCGGTAGCTGCTGGGGCGCCGCGCAGCGAAGGCTGTGCGGCGCCCGTCGTGTTTCTCGAGCGGCACCACGGGCGGCCTGCTCAAGCTGCGTCAATTCCTCGCCGCCCGTGTTCAGATTTCCCCCGGAAGCTCGGGAGAAGCGCGGCGGTCTGGTTCATACCAAGCGCGGCGCCCTTGTTCATGCCGTACGCTCCAGGACTCCCAAGAATCGGCTTGGAATATGCCATTCGAAAATTCTGGAGAATACCTGCCTGTGGACGGCCGCCACGTCGAGTGACTATGTGTCGCGGTATTCGATAACCACTTCGAAACCGTTCGCTGCGCGTGCTGGCGCGCTGCCCTCCCCCGCTGGCCAGGAGAAACGTACGTCTGGTGAAGTGACCACACCGTACTCGCGACCGGCATATGCGAAACCACTCGAAATGTCTTGACAACGTAAAGAGCCGTCAACCATTCTTGCGTTTCGTAAAAGTTTCAACTCTTGGTGCGAGGGGAGCCTGGCCCGGGAATGTCTACGGGGCAGATTGAGTGAGCGACTACATGGCGGTGCCGCGCCGCAATCGAAATGCCCATTCCTTGACGCTTTCTTGACGCGTCGAATGGGACTCCGCCGAACCTCCCCTCCCAACCCCCCACTTCCAAGGAGGTGCCCCGTGCACTCCGACATGCTGCTCGCCTGACCAGAGCGGTCCCGGACCTGACGGAAGCCGCCGCCCATACGGCACACGACACCCATACGGCATACGACACGGCCCAGGCCACGGATCAGGACCGGGAGGGTGCCGAGGAGGGCACCGTTCTCTTCGGCTACGGAGCCTCGAACATCCTGACGCTGTTCGGCTCCCGGCCCGGCTGGACCGTTCACGTGCCCGGACACCCCGACGAGGTGCGCCGCGCGGTCCTGGACTCTGTCGCCCGCGGCGACCGCGCCTACATCCATATGTCACCGCGGTCCAACGCCGAGCCGCGCGGCATCGGCCTCGGCCGCGGCTTCGAGATGGTCCGCGAGGGCCGCTCCGGCGTGGTGCTCGCGATCGGCCCCCTGCTCGACCCGGTCCTGCGCGCCACGGCCGGGCTCGATCTGGCCGTGCTCTACACGGCCACCATCCGCCCCTTCGACTCGGCCGGCCTGCGAGCGGCGGTCCTCGCCGCCGACCGCCCGGACGTGGTGCTGGTCGAACCTTGCGCGCGCGGCACCTCCGCCCACCACGTCGCAGAAACGTTAATTCAAGTGCCTCACCGCCTGCTCGCGCTCGGTGCCAGCCGTGACGACGAAGGGGTCGGCGGCGGCCGTGGCGACTGCTGCCTACGGCCGTCGCCTTCACCTGGGACGTGCCCGTGCCCGAGCCCGCCGCGCTCTCCGTCTGGGCCGGGGGAGTGATCGTCTCGGGCCGGGCGGTGGCACGGTCCGCGGATCCCGCCTCCGCTCGGCACGATGGGACCCGGCGGCTCCCATGTGGTGGCCGTGCTGCGAAGGCCGTGCTGTGGTCGCGCGGCCGAGCAGCGGTCCCCGTCGCCGCCGGGAGGAGGGCCCATGCAGAGCGCGAGCAAGGACCCCGCACGAGCGTTGCGGACACCGCGCGCAGCGGGCGTCACGGGCGTCCTGTTCGCGCTGCTGCTGGCCACTGCTCTGGTGCTGGTCCGTATCGCGACCCCCGTGGACGCGGCCGGCGCAGCCGACTGGCTCGCCGATGACGGTCACCGTGACGCGCTGACCACCGCACTCGGCCTGGTGCCCTTCGCCGGGGTCTTCTTCCTGTGGTTCATGGGCGCCGTACGGGACTACGTCGGGCATGGCGGCGATGACAGGTTCTTCGACACGCTCTTCCTGGGCAGCGGGTTGCTCTTCGTCGCCATGCTGTTCGCACTCGCCGTCGGCGTCGACGGCCTCACGGGAGGGGGCGGTGTCTCCCCTCCGGGCGCCCCTCCGGGCGACGGGCAGCAGCCGTGGGAGCTGGGGCGTCACCTCAGCCTCAGCCTGCTCGGGGACTACGCGATGCGTATGGCAGCGGTGTTCACCGTGTCCACCACGGTGATCGGGAGCCGTCTCGGAGTCTTCCCGCGCTGGCTCGACTGGCTGGGGGCCGCCGCAGGCCTGGTCCTGATGTTCCTCGTCAGCAGCGTCCCCTGGTCCGAACTCGTCTTCCCCGCCTGGGTGATGGCCGTGAGCGGTTACGTGCTCTGGTCCTCCTTCCGCCGCACCGACCGCAGTACGGCGGCTACTTGATCCCCACGTGAGCTGCTGCATTGCCATGAGCTACTGCATTGCCAAGAGCTACTGCATTGCCACGTGACCTGCTGGATCGCTACTTGAGGCCGTCGAAGGCGATGTTCAGATGCCGCGGACCCCTGAGGACCGCGTTCTGGCGGTACACGGGCGGGTCCTCGAGCAGACGGGGATTGTCGAGCCTGCGTACGAGCTCGGTCAGGGCCAGTTGTGCCTCGAGCCGGGCGAGAGGGGCGCCGAAACAACTGTGGATGCCGCTGCCGAGGCCCAGGTGCTGGTTGTCGGGCCGGTTGGGGATGAACCGGTCGGGATCCGGGAAGCGCTGGGGATCCCGGTTGCCGGACGCGAGGACCAGCCACAGCGAGGCGCCCTTGGGGATGACGGTCCCGCCGATCTCGATGTCCGTGAGCGTCGTGCGTTGCGGCAGCAGCTGCACGGGCGGCTCGTACCGCAGCAGCTCCTCCACGAGCGGGACGGCGAGGTCGGGGTCGTCGCGCAGCCGCTTCAGGACGTCCGGGTTGCGCAGCAGCGTGAGCATCCCGTTGGTGATGAGGTTGACGGTGGTCTCGTGGCCCGCGATCAGCAGCAGAGCGGCGGTGCTGATCATCTCCACCGGCGACAGCTGACCGTCCGGACCGTGACCCGCGGCCATGGCGGAGAGCATGTCGTCGCGGGGGGACTTGCGGCGCTCCTCGATCAGCCCCGCGAGGTAGAGGGCGAGGTCGGACCGGGCCTGCCGGGTGGTCTCGGCGCGTGCTTCGCGGTCCTCCGCCGAGACCGGGTCGAGGCTCGCGGCGATCGTGTCGGCCCACTGGTGGAAGTGGGCCTCGTCCTCGCGCGGGACGCCGAGCAGCCGGCAGATCACGGTCACGGGGAAGGGGTACGCGAAGGTGTCCACGAGATCGATCCCGTCCCCTCCCTCCCGGTCCCGGAACCCGTCGATGAGCCCGGACACGATCTCCCCCAGCTCGCTGCGCATGTCGTGCACCCGGCGGGGGGTGTGCGGAGGCCCGAACGGCCGGTTCGCCAGCCCGCGCAGCCGGTCGTGCTCGGGCGGGTCGAGCCTGAGGAAGGTCGGAGGCAGGTTCGGGTCCTCCTCCTGGGCCGGGCCCCTGGGTGCGTCGGGACTCAGGTTCCGGGCGTCCGAGCTGATCCGCGGATCATGGAGCAGTTCCTTGATCTCCCAGTACGTGCTGACCACATAGGGGCCCGCCTCGTCCTGCACGACCGGCGTCTTGCGGAGCTCGGCGTACAGGGGGTACGGGTCGGCCCGGTTGGCGTAGTCGGTGATCCGGTGCAGCAGTGCGACCGACGTCATGGCGGGTTCCTTCCAAGTCGCGGTTCCTTCGGCCCAGGTCGTGCTTCCTCCGGCCGAAGGCCGTCGGTTCGGCGTGCCCGGTCACGCGCGCGGTCCGGCGTGCGCCCTTACGCGCGCATGGGCGTGAACGAGACCCGTCGGTCGGCCGGTGAGTGGCCGCTGAGGGTGACGGTCGGACCGTGGCTGGGCAGGGAGGGGTCGGGGAAGCCGGCCGGTACCGGCCGCATCCCGTCCGGCCGCCGGTCGACGCTGGGGTACGGGGGTGGGAACGGCGCGGCCTGTTCGATTTGCCGTTGGTAGAAATCCAGCCATTTCGCCTGGTCGAAGGTGACGGCGGCGATGACGCGGCCCCGGTAGCCGTAGACCGCGGTGAAGCGGCGGTCGGAGAGCGACCCCTGGGTGACGATGATCTCCTCGCCCATGGGCGGGACGCCGACCGACTTGATGTTCACGCCGAACTGGGCGGACCAGAAGGACGGCGTCCAGACGTGGGGGCGGCGGTCCGCACTGGAGTTGATCATGTTGTGGGCGGCGACCTCTGCCTGCGCGACCGCGTTGCCCCAGTGCTCCAGCGAGAGGAACTGGTATCCGAAGAGCGGGTGCGGGGAGCGGGCGACGTCCCCAGCGACGAACACGTCGTCGGTCACGATGCCCCGTACGTCGAAGGCGCGGCACCCGGCGTCGCAGGCGATCCCGCGCGGCCCGGCGCCCAGACCCGACCCCGCGAGCCACTCGGTGTTACGGGTCGCTCCCAGCGATACGACGGCGATGTCCGCCTCGACCGTGGACCCGTCGGAGAGATGAGCACACCGCAGACGTCCCGCCTGGTCGCCCTCCAGCCCGGTGACCTGCACACCGCACCGCAGGTCGACGCCGTGCTCGCGCTGCAGTTCCGCGGCCACCTCGCCGACCACCGCGCCGAGCGCGCCCACCAGCGGGGCCGCGCCGCGCTCCGCGACCGTGACGGGCAGCTGCTGCTCGCGGCAGGCGGAGGCGATCTCGGACCCGGTGAACCCGGCGCCGATGACCAGGACCCGGCGGGGGCCGGCCTTCAGCCGGTGGTGCAGCCGGGTGGCGTCGTCCACGGTGCGCAGGACGAAGACACCGTCGAGGTCGGCCTCCAGCTCGTTCGGCCACGGACGGGCCCGTACGCCCGTGGTGATCAGCAGCCGGTCGTACTCGACCGAGCTGCCGTCGGAGAGATGCACTCGCTTCGCGTGCAGGTCGAGACCGGTGGCCGCGGTGCCGAGCCGCCACTGCGCGTCGATCGCGCGGCGGCGGGGCAGCGCCGTGTGGTCGGCGGGCACCTTGCCGAGCAGTACCTGTTTGGACAGCGGCGGCCGGTCGTACGGCTCCTGGGGCTCGTCACCGATCATGGTGAGCGTCCCGCTGAAGCCCTCCTCGCGGAGCGTCTCGGCGGCCCTCAGTCCCGCCAGCGATGCACCTACGACGACGATGTGCCCCTCGCGCCTGAGCCGTTGAAGGGACCCGTCAAGCGGCATAGGAGGCACCCGCCCGTGCCTGGGCCGACGCGGCGGCGTCCGCGGCCTCCACGGTGATGGCCTTGACGGGGCACGCCTCCGCCGCCCGCAGCACGTGCTCCCGCTGCGCGTCGTCGGGCCCCGGGTCGTACATCAGTGCCTCGTCACCGTGCATCGTGAACACGTCGGGGGCGAGGAAGGCGCACTGCGCGTACCCCTGACACCGGTTGAGATCAACGACAAGCCTCATGAGGTCTCCGCTGCGTCGGTTCCTACGGCTTCTTCGTTCCTCTGCCCCCGGATTCAGGATGGGAGGGGTGGCGGGGGTGCGCACGCCCGCCGGGCCGGGGGAGTGAGGCGCCCTACGCGCGCCGCGTCCCACACCCCGACGCGCAGGACGCCCCGCGCCCACCGGAGCCGTATGGCCGCGGGCCCCTTGGTATGGCGTAAGGCGTTGCTGACCACAGATCCGCTCTCGTACCGACATGTGCCGATGACGGACGACCAGCCCAGTCGGCGGGCGGTCCACCGCATCCCGGACACTGGCGTGGAAGAGACCGAATCAAAAGACTTCGGACGAACGGGAGAGCCACCGGTGTCGCGCTTCGACGAGAGCAAGTTTCGTGCCGTCACATGGGTCCAGAGGCACATCGCCAACCCGCTCACCAGGCGGCTGCCGTTTCAGACGGTCCTGGAGACCACAGGGCGGAAGTCCGGGCTGCCTCGGCGGACACCGCTCGGCGGCCGCCGTATCGGGGATGAGTTCTGGCTCGTCTCGGAGTACGGCGAGAAGTCGCAGTACGTGCGGAACATCCAGGCCGACCCGCGCGTCCGCGTCCGGATCAGGGGCAAGTGGCACACCGGCACCGCGCACCTGGTGCCCGAGGACGACGCCCGGGCGCGGCTCAAGAGCCTGCCGCGGATGAACAGCGCCGCGGTCCGAGCGGTCGGGACGAACCTGCTGACGGTTCGGGTCGATCTGGCCGACTGAGCCGCCCGACCGTGGGGCCGTTGGGATACTTCGGCCATGGACACGAGCGCGGGGGCGGAGCGAACAGGACCGACCCGGGTGGTGCCCGGGACCGGGTCGGGCCGTCCCCTGGGGTGGTCGCTGCGTTCTGCCGAGCCGTCGGACGTCGAGGTGATCGCGGAGCTGCGGGCGACGGTGATGCGCCCGGACCTGGAGCGGTTGGGACGGTTCGACGAGTGTCGGGTCCGGCAGCGGTTGCGGGATTCCTTCTCCCCGCGACACACGTCGGTCATCGTGGCCGATGGCGCCTTCGCGGGCTGCGTCACGGTGCGGCCGGCCGAGGACGGACGGTGGCTGGAGCACTTCTATCTTGCCCCGCATCTCCAGGGCCGGGGGCTCGGATCGGCTGTCCTGCGGGCACTGCTGCACCGGACCGATGCCGATGGCGTGCCCGTTCGCCTGAACGTCCTGCAGGGCAGTGCCGCCCGGCGGCTGTACGAGCGCTACGGCTTCACGGTGGAGGCTCAGGACCCGATCGACGTCTACATGATGCGACGGCCCGGAGCGGGCACCCCCGGAAGGTGACGAGGGCTATGTGTGCGACGCGGTGTGCGCCGCTCACGGCGTTGCCGGGACGTGCCTGGGAACTGCGCGACAACTGCACGCCGTATGACGCTTCCTACATCGCGCTGGCTGGAGCACTCGACGTCCCTCTGGTGACGGCCGACAGCAAGCTGAAGGGCGTGCCCAGGGCGCGCTGTGTCGTCGAAGTCATCAGCTGAGCGAAGCGTCATCAGTTGGGCGAAGCGGACGCGACGAAGGGGCCCGGGACCTCAACAGGTTCCGGGCCCCTTCGACGTGCGTACGGGCTACGCGGTCGGCTTCTCCTCCAGGCGCGGGAACAGCACCGCGCCCTTCGTCACCGTCATGCCCGCCGGGAGGCGGCCCCACGTGCCCGCGTCCTGGACCCGCTGGTCCGCGAGCGTGCCGAGGGAGGCCTCCGCGCCGAGGGAGTCCCAGAGCTTCTGGGAGGTGTCCGGCATGATCGGGTTGAGGAGGACCGCCACCGCGCGGAGGGACTCCGCGGCCGTGTAGAGGATCGTCGCGAGGCGGGCCTTGCCCTCGTCACTGGTGTCCTTGGCGACCTTCCACGGCTCCTGCTCCGTGATGTAGCCGTTGACCTGCTTGACGAAGTCGAAGATCGCCAGGATGCCGCCCTGGAAGTCCAGGTCCTCGCCGATCTTGCGGTCGGCCTCCGCGACGGCCTTGGCCAGGCCCCCGTGGATCGCCTGCTCGGCCTCGCCGTCGGCCGCCGAGGCCGGCAGCTCACCACCGAAGTACTTGCCGACCATGGCCGCCACGCGCGACGCCAGGTTGCCGTAGTCGTTGGCGAGCTCGCTCGTGTAGCGGGCGGAGAAGTCCTCCCAGGAGAACGAGCCGTCCTGGCCGAAGGCGATCGCGCGCAGGAAGTACCAGCGGTACGCGTCCACGCCGAAGTGCGAGGTCAGGTCCTGCGGCTTGATGCCGGTCAGGTTCGACTTCGACATCTTCTCGCCGCCGACCATCAGCCAGCCGTTGGCCGCGACCTTGCCCGGGAGCGGCAGGCCCTGCGCCATCAGCATCGCGGGCCAGATGATCGCGTGGAAGCGGAGGATGTCCTTGCCCACCAGGTGCACGTTCGCCGGGAAGGTCGACTCGAACTTCGCCGGGTTCTCGTTGTAGCCGACCGCCGTGGCGTAGTTCAGCAGCGCGTCGACCCACACGTAGATGACGTGCTTCTCGTCCCAGGGAACCGGGACGCCCCAGTCGAAGGTGGAGCGGGAGATCGAGAGGTCCTGCAGGCCCTGGCGCACGAAGTTCACGACCTCGTTGCGCGCGGACTCAGGCTGGATGAAGTCCGGGTTGGCCTCGTAGCGGGCGAGGAGCTTGTCGCCGTACTCGCTCAGCTTGAAGAAGTAGTTCTCCTCCTTGAGGATCTCCACCGGCTTCTTGTGGACCGGGCACAGCTTCTGACCTGCGAAGTCGCCCTCGCCGTCCAGCAGCTCGCCGGGGAGCTTGTACTCCTCGCAGCCCACGCAGTACGGGCCTTCGTACCCGCCCTTGTAGATCTCGCCCTTGTCGTACAGGTCCTGGACGAACTCCTGCACACGGTCCGTGTGCCGCTTCTCCGTGGTCCGGATGAAGTCGTCGTTCGCGATCTCCAGATGCTCCCAGAGGGGCTTCCATGCCTCCTCGACGAGCTTGTCGCACCATTCCTGCGGGCTGACGCCGTTGGCGTCGGCGGTGCGCATGATCTTCTGACCGTGCTCGTCCGTGCCGGTGAGGAACCACACCTTCTCGCCGCGCTGACGGTGCCAGCGCGAGAGCACGTCGCCTGCGACGGTCGTGTAGGCGTGGCCCAGGTGAGGAGCGTCGTTGACGTAGTAAATGGGCGTGGAGACGTAGTACTCCTTCTTCGCCCCTGCCGGCTGAGGTCCCGTGGTCTGCATGCCTCTCAAGGCTAGTGCGTCCAGCGGTACGCACGAGCCGGGGAACTTGGTTACCGGGCGAGCTCGGGACTTTCCGGTTAGTGAACAGATATTCATGTACCGAATGTGTGACCTTTTCAGGTGGCGCTCGTTGAGCGAGGTGCCGCAGTTTCGGGTGGAGGGGTAAACGGATGCGCGCACGGCGGAAGCTGGTGACGCCCGTGGTGCTGCCCGGTCCTGCTGGGGTTGCGATCCGAGCTCGACTGAAGGTTTCGGAAGCGGACGCAGCCGTGCTGCGTGAGGTCGGTGCATTTTTGGGCGCTCTCGCAGCTGGCGACGTCGCGATACGGTCCCGGCAGGGGCTGGCTCATGCTGCTGCCTCATGGGCAGCCCGGAAGCAGGAGTTGACGGGAAAGTCATCTGCCCGCTGGGCAGGCAGCATCACCAAGGCCACTCATGATCAGTGGGCGCTGGCGCGGCGCGGTCAGGTGTCCCATCTGGTACGGCTGCGGGGGCAGATCGCGAGCATCGAGGCGCGGCTGGCTCGGCCGCTGGGCGCGAAGGCCGACAAACGCCAGGGAATTCCGCGAGGGTATGCATGCCGTGCCGAGTGGCACGCCAAGTCCCGTCGGCTGAGCGTGCTCGAGGACCGGCTGGCACGGCTGGAGGCGGACTGGGCGGCGGGCCGGGTGCGCGTGGTGCGTGGTGGCAAGCGGCTCGCACGTCTGCGTCATCACCTGGACGAGGCCGGGCTGGATGAGCGGGCGTGGCGGGAGCGCTGGGAGGCGGCCCGGATGTTCCTGGCCGCTGACGGGGAGTCGGGCAAACGCTGCGGCAACGAGACCATCCGCATCACCGACACCGGGCAGGTCTCGATCCGGCTCCCGGCCCCACTCGCTCATCTGGCCAACGCCCCGCACGGCCGGTACGTGCTCGATGCCACCGTGGCCTTCCCGCATCGGGACAGGGAGTGGCTGGACCGGATCACCGCGAACCGGGCGGTGGCGTACCGCATCCACTACGACACGATGCGCGGCCGCTGGTATGTGACCGCCTCCTGGCAGCGCGCCCCTGCCCCCGTGCTGCCGCTGGAAGCGGCCCTCGCCCGGGGCGTGGTCGGGGTGGACATGAACGACGACCACCTCGCTGCCTGGAGCCTGGACCTGCACGGCAACCCCGTCGGCGAGCCCCGACGCTTCTTCTACGACCTGACTGGCCCCACCGCGCACCGGGACGCCCAGATCCGACACGCCCTGACCCGGTTGCTCCACTACGCCCGCCGCTGCGGCGCCGCAGCGATCGCGATCGAGGACCTCGACTTCACCGACGGCAGGACGCGGGAGAAGTCCGGCCGCAACAAGCGCTTCCGCCGCCTGATCTCCCGCTTCCCCACGGCCCTGCTCAAGGCCCGGCTGGTTGCGATGGCCGCCGAGCAGGACATGGCGATCGTCGTGGTCGACCCCGCCTACACCTCCCGGTGGGGTGCCCAGCACTGGCAGAAACCGCTGGCCACCCCCACCCGTAAGACGACACGCCACGACGCGGCAGCCGTGGCGATCGGAAGGCGCGCCCTCGGGCATCCGATCCGGCGACGGACGGCACCGCCCCCACACGACCGGAGAGATCGTGCGGGGCATCGGACCGCCCAGGCCCGACCGGACACCCGGCGGCGTGAGGAAACCCGCCCCCGCATTCCCGGACCACGCACCAGATGCGTGCTGCCCGGATGCGGAGCGAACGCGGGGGACCAGTGTGCCCAACACCGTTCGGGGCACGCGGCTGAGCAGCAGTCCTGGCATCAGGACCCGCTCCCGCTCAGCCTCTAGGAACGGTCGAGACGTAGAACGCCTTGCCGCACCGCTTCTCGGAAGCTAAGTGCCTCTACTCCGCCTCGCCGCCGAAGCGCTGCTTGTACGCCTCCAGATCCTCGTCCGTGAGCTTGGCGAACAGGACCGGCGGGACCGTGAAGGGCGTGCCCGCGGGGACCGAGGACAGGGATCTGGCCTCGTCGGACGTGACCCAGGTCGCCGTGTCGTTGTCCAGATCGAACGCCGTACGCATGGCCCTCGCCGAGGCCGGGATGAAGGGCTCAGAGACGACCGCGTAGAGATGGATCAGGTTCATCGCGGTGCGGAGGGTCAGGGCCGCGCCGTCCTTGTCCGTCTTGATCTCCAGCCAGGGGGCCTTCTCCTCCAGGTAGGAGTTGCCCGCCGACCACAGGGCGCGCAGCGCCGCCGCGGCCTTGCGGAACTGGAGGGCCTCCATCTGCTCCTCGTACTCGGCGAGGAGGCGGGAGATCTCCTCGCCCAGCTTCTGCTCCGCCTCGCCGGCCTCGGCACCCCCCGGGACCTCGTCACCGAAGCGCTTGCGGGAGAAGGAAAGGACGCGGTTGACGAAGTTTCCGAGGGTGTCGGCGAGGTCCTTGTTCACCGTGGCCGTGAAGTGCTCCCACGTGAAAGACGAGTCGTCGGACTCCGGGGCGTTGGCGATCAGGAAGTAGCGCCAGTAGTCGGCGGGCAGGATCTCCAGCGCCTGGTCGGTGAAGACACCGCGCCGCTGAGACGTGGAGAACTTGCCGCCGTAGTAGGTCAGCCAGTTGAACGACTTGAGGTAGTCGACCTTCTTCCAGGGCTCGCGCACGCCGAGCTCGGTGGCCGGGAACATCACCGAGTGGAAGGGGACGTTGTCCTTGGCCATGAACTGCGTGTAGCGGATGGTGTCGTCTGCCTCGTACCACCAGGACTTCCAGTCCCGCTTGGCCGGGTCCTGGTCCGCCCACTCCTTCGTCGCGCCGATGTACTCGATCGGGGCGTCGAACCAGACGTAGAAGACCTTGCCCTCGGCTGCCAGCTCCGGCCAGGTGTCGGCCGGGACCGGGACGCCCCAGTCCAGGTCACGGGTGATCGCGCGGTCGTGCAGCCCCTCGGTCAGCCACTTGCGGGCGATCGACGAGGCGAGCTGCGGCCACTCGTCCGCGACCTCGTCGATCCACGCCTCGACCTCGTGCTGGAGCTTGGACTGCAGCAGGAAGAGGTGCTTGGTCTCGCGGACCTCCAGGTCCGTGGAGCCGGAGATCGCCGAGCGCGGGTTGATCAGGTCGGTCGGGTCGAGTACGCGGGTGCAGTTCTCGCACTGGTCGCCGCGGGCCTTGTCGTAGCCGCAGTGCGGGCAGGTGCCCTCGACGTAGCGGTCGGGAAGGAAACGGCCGTCCGCAGGCGAGTAGACCTGGCGGATCGCGCGCTCCTCGATGAAGCCGTTCTCGTTCAGCTTCCGTGCGAAGTGCTGTGTGATGTCGCGGTTCTCCGGCGAGGAACTGCGACCGAAGTAGTCGAAGGCCAGCTCGAAACCGTCGTACACGACCTTCTGCGCGTCGTGCGCCTGCGCGCAGAACTCGTCCACCGGCAGGCCCTGCTCCTTCGCGGCCAGCTCGGCGGGGGTGCCGTGCTCGTCGGTGGCGCAGATGTAGAGGACGTCATGGCCGCGCTGGCGGAGGTACCGGGAGTACACATCCGCCGGGAGCATGGAGCCCACCATGTTGCCCAGGTGCTTGATCCCGTTGATGTACGGAAGGGCGCTGGTGATGAGGTGTCGAGCCATCGCGGGCTGCTCCAAGGTTGCTACGCGGAGTGACGGAAATCTCTGTCGAACCGTCTACGGAACCTCGAAATCGTAGCTGACCCTGCCAGACCGCCCACGCAGTGCTTTTCGCGCGGGCGGCCTGGTGATCGGTGTACGAGCCTTCGGTGCCCTACGGGCGCCAGGACGCCAGCAGGCCCTCGTACAGTTCCTCGTCCGTGAGCTCGCGGGGCGTCGGGCCCGCGTGGAAGAACGCGGCGTTGTCGGCCTTCAGCTTGCGCAGGTAGTCGAAGCCCTTGGCGTCGTGCTCGCCGAACGCGATGAACTGGAAGAACAGCGGGTGCTTGGCGGCATCGGCCAGGGCCTGCGTCGCCACGCCCTTGGTGTCCGGCGGGCCGTCCGTCTGGAAGATCACCAGGGCGGGGTCCTCGGTGCCGGACTTCTCGTAGTCCGTGACGACCTCTTCCACGGCGCGGTGGTAGCTGGTGCGGCCCATCCGCCCGAGGGACTCGTGCAGCTCGTCGACGCGGCCCTCGTACGCGGCCGGGGTGAGCTCGCCCGTTCCGTCGATCTCCGTCGAGAAGAAGACAACGTGCACCGTGGCGTCGGCGTCCAGGTGTGCGGCCAGGGCCAGCACCTGCTCGCCGAGGCTCTGTGCCGAGCCGTCCTTGTAGTACCCGCGCATGGAACCCGACCGGTCAAGCACGAGGTACACGCGGGCCCGCCTGCCGGCCAGGCCCTTCTCCTTGAGTACGGCGCCTGCGGCCTTGTACGCGGGCACGAGCCCGGGCGCGTTGGCCTTGAGGCGGGCGAGGGAGAGGGCGGGCTTGGGGGCGGGAGTTGCGGGCGCGGGGCTCGCGGGGGCGGGGGTCGCCTCGGCGGAGACCTCCGCCGCGTCGGTGGTGGTCTGCGGCTCGGCCGCGGCCTCCGGCTCGGCCGCGGCCTTCGGCTTGGGGGCGGTTTCCGGCTTGGGGGCCTGTGCGGCCACCACGTCGGAGGCGATATCGGGCTCAGCTGTGGCGTCGGGCTTAGCCGGGGCCTCGGGCTCCTGCTCCGCAGGCGCAGCCGCAGCCTTGGGCTCGGGAGCGGCAGCGGGAGCGACGGGCGCGGGCTGCGGTTCGGCGGGGGCAGCCACCGCCTCAGGGGCGGCGGCCTTGGGCTCGTCGGCGGCCTTGGGCTCGGGCTGCGGGGCGGGCGCCCCGGCAACGGCCTCGGGCTCCGGGGTGGGCGCCTCGGCAAGGGCCCCGGCCTCGGGCTCGGCGGTTGCCGTCTCGGCCTTCGGCTCGGTGGTCACGGCCTCCGCCGGGGCCGGAACCTCGACCACCGGCTCGGGCTCCGACCCCGCAGCCACCGCCTCGGGCTCGGTGGTCGCGCTCTCGACCTTCGCTTCGGCGGCCACGGCCACGGCCTCCGCCTCGGCCGGAACCTCGACCACCGGATCCGCCTCGGGAGCCGAGGTCACGCCCTCGGCCTCCGCAGCCGGAACCTCGGCCTCCCGCTCCGCCTTAGGAGCCGCAGCCACCGGCTCAGGCTCCGCCTCAGCAGTCACAGCCACCGGCTCAGGCTCCGCCTCAGGCGCCGCAGCCACCGGCTCAGGCTCCAGCTCCGCCTCAGGCGCCGAAGGCTCCGGCGTCCGTTCGGGAGCCGAAGACTCCGGCTCGGCGGTCGCCGCGGGGGCGGGCGTCGCCGAGGAAGCCCCCCGCGCACCCGGCACCGTCACATTGTCGAACGCCTGCGACACCAGCTCGTCCACGACCGACGGCTCGGGCTCCGTCGTCGGTGCGGGAACCTTCACCTCCGTCACCGTCGAGGACGCCGTCACCGTAGAAGACGTAGAAGACGTAGAGGACGCCGTCACCGGAGAAGACGGAGAGGACGGAGAAGACTCCGTCGCCGTCGATGGCTCGGCGGCCGGCGCAGACGTCGAGGAGGTCGAGGAGGCCGCCGACGAGGGCCCCTGCTCCCCGACGGCGTCCCCGTCACGCCCCTTGCGCGACCGTCCGAACGCGTTCCGCAGGAGACTCAGAATGCCCATGTGCGCAACCCTTCGCATGAGTTGGTACCCGTAATTCCTGGCCAGGAAGGACACGTAAGGGTAGCCGCCGTATTCGGCGATCTTGGGGAGGGGCGGCCTCCGCGCACCGCCTCCACGAACGGCGGCTTCCGAGGCGCGGGCCACGCGCGGCGCGGGGACCTTGAACTCCCTTCCGTCCGCCGGGGGTTCACTCGGCGTTCATCCGGAGTCCGTCACCCTGCTGGCCTCCGCCCCTAACGTCTCGCGCGAAACAGCCGGAATCAGCCAGATGGGCGCGCGTAGCGTCGGCGGACCCGTTCGCCGCGCACAGCAACGCCGGACCCGGGGTCTCCGGTCCACGTCGGCGCAGGGAGCGCCGGTTCATGTGCACATACGGAGGGGACAGTGCGCAAACTGCTGCCGATCATCACCTCGCACGCGGGTGGTCGTTCCGCGATGACCTGCCGGTTCCGCTGTGGTGACGCCTGCTTTCACGAGGTGCCCAACACCAGCGACAACGAGTACGTCGGCGACGTCATAGCCGGTGCGCTCAGCCGGCGGTCCATGATGCGGGCCGCCGCCGTCGTGACCGTCGCCACGGCCGCCGGGGGAGCGGTCGTCGGCGCGGGTACTCCGCAGGCCGCCGCGGCCCAGGCGGAGGGTGCGGACACGGCGTACCAGACGAAGACGGGCAAGGCAGCGCGTGGCCTGCGCTTCACGCCGGTCGCGCCCAACACGAACGACGCCGTCACCATCCCGGACGGCTACGCGCAGAACGTCGTGATCCGCTGGGGCGAGCCCATCCTGCGCGGCGCCCCCGCCTTCGACCCGGACAAGCAGACCGCCGCCGCCCAGGCGGGCCAGTTCGGCTACAACAACGACTTCCTCAGCCTGCTGCCCCTGCGGGGCGAGCCCGGCCGTCAGGTCCTCGTGGCCAACCACGAGTACACGGACGAGATCCTGATGTTCAAGGGCTACGACGCCGCGAACCCGACCCGCGAGCAGGTCGAGATCGCCTGGGCCGCGCACGGCCTGTCCGTCGTGGTCGTGCAGGAGGAGCGCAGCAGCGGGAAGCTGACCGCCGTCCCGCGCCACCGCCTCAACCGCCGCCTCACCACCACCAGCAAGTTCCGCCTCGCCGGCCCGGTCGCCGGCAGCGAACTCGTCCGTACGAAGGCCGACCCGACGGGCACCACCGTCCTCGGCACGCTGAACAACTGCGCGGGCGGCGAGACCCCGTGGGGCACCACGCTGCACGGCGAGGAGAACTTCAACCAGTACTTCGGCGGCTTCGACAAGGTGACGGACCCGATGACCGTCGCCCGCCTGAAGCGGTACGGCGTCACGACCGCCGTCTCGGAGCGCAAGTGGGAGCGGTTCGACGACCGCTTCGACCTTTCCAAGGAGCCGAACGAGGCCAACCGCTTCGGCTGGGTCGTCGAACTGGACCCGTACGACCCGGAGTCGACCCCGCGCAAGCGCACCGCGCTCGGCCGCTTCAAGCACGAGGCCGCGCAGCCGCGCCTGACCGACGACGGCCGCCCGGTCGTCTACATGGGCGACGACGAGCGCTTCGACTACTTCTACAAGTTCGTCTCCAGCAAGCGGATGGCGAAGGGCGGCTCGCGCGCCGCGCACGAGCACAACCTGACCCTCCTCGACGAGGGCACGCTCTACGTCGCCAAGCTCACCGGCGACTCCCCGGCCACCGAGATCGACGGCACCGGCAAGCTGCCCTCCGACGGCGAGTTCGACGGCAGCGGCGCCTGGATCCCGCTGGCCACGGCCGGTCCCGACGGTGCCGTCTCGCACGTCGAGGGCATGACCGCCGAGGAGGTGTACGTCTTCACGCGTCTCGCCGCCGACAAGGTGGGCGCCACGAAGATGGACCGCCCCGAGGACGTCGAGCCGTCCCCGCAGAGCGGCAAGGTCTACGTCGCCCTGACGAACAACACCAACCGCGGCAAGACCGGTTTCGCCGCGGCCGACGAGGCCAACCCGCGCAACAGCAACAAGCACGGGCAGGTCCTCGAGCTCACCGAGTCCCGCAACCGGCCCGAGTCGACGACCTTCGCCTGGTCGCTGTTCCTCGTCGCCGGCGACCCGAACGACCCGGCCACCTACTTCGCGGGCTTCCCCAAGGACCAGGTGTCCCCGATCTCCTGCCCGGACAACGTCGCCTTCGACCCGTACGGCAACCTGTGGATCTCCACCGACGGCAATGCGCTCGGCACGCACGACGGCCTGTTCGGCGTCGCGACGCGCGGCGAGCGGCGCGGTGAGCTCAAGCAGTTCCTGACGGTGCCGACCGGCGCCGAGACCTGCGGCCCGATCATCCAGGGCCGCCGGGTCCTGGTCGCGGTCCAGCACCCGGGCGAGATCGACGGCGCCTCCGTCGAGAAGCCCGCGTCCACCTGGCCCGACGGGCCCGGCACGCTCGTCCGCCCGTCGGTGGTGGCGGTCTGGCGCAAGGACGGCTGCAACATCGGCGTCTGATCAGCCATACGTCGAGGGGACGCTCCCAGCAGGGGGCGCCCCCTTCCGCGTCACTCCCTGACTTCCCGGCGATGAGCGTCGTCAGCCCTCCGTGCCGTCCCGCCGGTGCAGCGTGAGATCCGCCAGCGCGGCCCGGTGATCGGTGCCGGCCAGGTCCAGGAACCGTACGGACCGCACGGAGAACTCCTGCGACACCAGCACGTGGTCGATCTGCACACCGAACCGCGGTGACGTCCGCGCCGGCCAGGTCGGGGTGCGCGATGCACCGGCGAGGCGGGCGCTGTCGCGGAGACCCGTGTCGAGGATGCGGCGGAAGGCGGCGTGGTCCTGGGATGCGTTGAAGTCGCCGGCCAGGATGGTGGCCTGGCTGCCGCCGCGGGCCGCGAAGTCGCGCAAGGCGCCCAGCTCGCGACGCCACAGGTCCACCTGGTGGGGCAGCGGCGGCATCGGGTGCGCGAGCTGTAGCCGTACCGGGTGGCCCTCCACCTCGGCGACCGCGCCGGGCATGCCCATGGTGCCGGGGACGCCCGCGGCCGACTGGAGCGGGTACCGGCTGAGGATGACCGAGCCGTCCGACCCGTATCCCTCGACGGCCCGGCGATACGGGTAGGAGGTACCGCCGTCGCCGAACTCCTCCGTGAGGGCGGACGCGCAGCCCACCTCGCACTCCTCGACGAAGACGACGTCCGGGCGCTCGCGCTTCACCGCCGCGATCAGCGACGGCGTCGCCCGCCCGAACTCGACGTTGGACGCCATGACGCGCAGCTCGGCGACGGGGGTGCCGCGCGCCTGTGTGGCCTTGCCGTACGGCTCGATGAACCAGGCGAGTGCGCCGAGCACGACGACGCCCCACACCAGTCCCGTACGCCAGCGCGCGAGCACCGCGATGAGCAGGGCGACTCCGGTCGGTACGAGCAGCCAGGGGAGGAAGGCGAGCAGCTGCGGTACGGGCGTGACGCCGTCCGTGTCGGCGGCCCGGCACCCGACGACCGCGCTCACGCCGAGCAGCAACAACCCGGACAGCCATGCACCGAGCCGCCGCCCGCCGCGGCCGCCGCCGCGCTCGGGCACCGCGGGCGCCTCCCTGGCCGTCGTGCTGTCCAAGGCGTCCACGGCTCGCCTTCCGTCGTCCGTCGAGGTTCCGTGCGATGCCCGAATCCTCCCTCAAGGACGGGTCTGTGGGGAGTACGCCGACGTGTGTCAGGCCCCGACCTGCGTCTGGTCTGCCACCGGCTCCGGCGGCTCCGGCGGCTTCGCTGGCTCCGTCTGCGCCTGCGCCTGGGCCTGCGTCGGCTCCGCGGACGCGCGCCGGGCCCCTGCGTACCGGTTGATCAGGGGCGACCGGACCGTCCCCAGCTCCCGAAGGCGCCGGACCGGCTCGACTCCCCCGAACCGACCGCACACCCACCCCACCAGCGTCACGGCCACCCCCACCCCGAGGATGATCCACGCCACCGTGCGCAGTGATGCCGTCAGCGCGTCGTAGACCGCACCCGCGGCCGCGCGGGACACGTCCGGTGGCAGATCGTCCAGGGTGAGGCGTCGGCCCACGGCGATGCCGGCATGCAGGAGCGCCGCGCCCAGCGCCATGCCCAGCGCTGTCGCCGTGATCGCGCGGCGTCTGCGGACGGCCAGCCCGATTCCGGCCGCGGCGAGCGCCAGCGCCGCGACGGGCAGCCAGAAGCCGGTGATCTGCAGCATCCGGAACCCCTTACGCAGCTGGGGCAGGGTGCCCGACGACGTCGAATCCATCACGGTGACCTCGGTGTGCCGCACCGGAATGCGGTCGGCGTACGGCACGTCGTCGGCCATCAGCTGGTGTTTGACCTGTTCGGTGATCGGTGCGATGTCGATGGTGACGCCGCCGACGACGCCGCCGGCTCGGATGCCCGTGCGGCTGTCGTCGCCGGTGCCGTGCGCACCGCTGTCGTGCCCGCCGCTGTCGTGGAGGGCCTGCATCACCGCGCCGTGGGCGGCCCGGTTCGCCGCGTTCCATGCGGCCGGGAAGGCGCTGGTACCGGCGAAGGACTGCACGGCTTCGTGCACGAAGTTCTCGACGGTGTCGGAGGAGCCGAACTCGCTCGTGTCGATCTCCCGCACCACCGCGTCGGCGACCGCGTCGGCGACGGCGGCGTGCACATCGGCGTCGGACGCGAGCGGCGCCATCGCGGCGACGTACGCGTCGGTGTCCCCGATCTCGTATCTCGCCCATGCGGACAGCGCACCCGGCGCGACCAGGGCACACGCGACGATGATCAGCACCGCTGTAAGGACTCTCCGCACCCTTCCATGACCCGCCCGGGCCGCCCGGCGCACGACCGGGGCGACTGCATCCGGCCCCGCGAAGACGCCCTTCCGAAGGATCCGGCGGCTGGTGCGGTCGCGGATCCGCGGCGAGGCGCGCCGTGCGCGGCCCGCGCAGCGCGAGCCCGGTCACGGGAGCCCAACGCGAGCCGGTCACGCTGTGTGATCACTCCGGTGGAGCCTTCACCTGAACGGGTGTTTCCTGGACGAGGGGCAAAGGAGGCGATCATGCGCAGAACTACGGCTTACACGGCTTGCCGAAACCTGGCCGCAGGCCTGTTCGCAGGCGGCGCCCTGACCCTTGCCGCCATGGCTCCCGCGTCCGCGGCAGTCCCGGCGGTCGAGGAGGACATTCAGGGCACGGTGGTGTCCCCCTCCGATCTGAACGTCCGCAAGGACCCGAACAGCACCGCCGCGATCGTGGCCGTGCTGGCCCCGGGCACCCATGACCGCGTCGAGTGCCGTACGACGGGCCCGGCCGTCGCCGGCAACCCGTACTGGTACTGGCTCGAGGGAGCCAAGGGCTGGGCCAACGCCGAGTACCTCGACACCCATGGCCGGACCGTGCCCGACTGCACGGATCCCTGCCCGTACGTGAGGTGCACGGACCCGCTGTCGTACGGCGGAGTGAACCAGCCGTTGCTGCGCCAGCCGCTGCCGACGGCGCAGACGCCCGAACCGAGCCCGAGGTACGGACGGGCATAGCGTCGGCGTCGTACGCGCGGGCATAGCGGTCCGGCCGGACCTTGTCCGGCCGGACCGCGCCGCGTCTGCTGCCTTACTGCTGTCCGGTCTGTGTGGGGTGTGTAGGACCGGCCGTCCGCCTCATGCCGCTGATGTCCGTCTCACCCTCGTTCGAGTAGTAGTGGTAGAAGGCCGCCGCGAAGACGCCCGCCGCCACGCACAGGGCGAGGACCGTGGACCACAGCACGCTGGCTCCGGTCAGACTGAACACATAGCCGATCGCGATGCCCGCGAAGACCGTCCAGGCGAGCGCACGCGTCTCGCGCCGCATACGGGGCCCGGCGATGTGCAGGCCATACGTGATCGCCGCGACGAGGACTCCGGTCAGGATCCCGAAGAAGACGTTGCCCACGGTGATCGGGCCTGCGTCGCGCTGGATGCCGGAGGCCCAGAGGCCGTAGACGACGCCCAGTACCAGGGGTACGGCCCATGCCGCGGTACTGGCCGGCCGGATGCCGGGAGGCAGCTTCTCGAAGAGTCGTTGTATGCCCGAGGTGCCGGTGGTGGGTCCGGATGCGCGTGCCGCGTGAGCCATGACGAGGCTCCTCTCTCTCCTGGCCTCGGTCTTCGCCCCGACTTCCAGGGCACACCTGGGAGCGGCCGGTGGCAAGTCGTACGCGCAGCGGATCGGAGGAGGGCCGCGACGGATGCGACGACGCATACGAGGTCCGGATGCGAGGCCGGTTCGAGCGCCGTTCGAGGTGCGCCGTAGCCTGGCTGTTCATGGAAGGGCGTCGGGCCGAGGCGGCCGAGGGCATGGCGGACGGTGCCGGGGGTTCCGCCGGTGGGCCGGTGGCCACGCGGGTGCCGGTGCTGCTGCGCGGGCAGGGCCCCGTGGTCGCCGCCGTCGCGCTGGGCGGCGCGGCAGGCGCCGCCGCCCGCTACGGCGCCTCGCTGCTCTGGCCGGCCGCGCCGAGCGCCTTCCCCTGGACGATCCTCGTGGTGAACACCGTGGGCTGCGCGGTCATGGGGGTACTCATGGTGGTGATCACGGAGGGCAGGCAGACGCACCGGCTGGTGCGGCCCTTCCTCGGCACCGGTGTCCTCGGCGGCTTCACCACCTTCTCCACGTACGCGGTGGACATCGTGCGGCTGACCGATCTGCGCGAGGTGCGCACCGCCCTCGCGTATCTCGCCCTGACCCCGGTGGCCGCGCTTGCCGCGGTCTGGGCGGGCTCCGCGGCCACCCGCCGTGCGATCGCCGCGGCAACGGCCGTGGCGGCCTCCAGGAGGAGACGATGACGAAACGCCTCACAGGACGTGCGCTGCGCCTGACCGTCTTCGTCGGCGAGAGCGACCAGTACCACCACAAGCCGCTGTACAGCGAGATCGTGCACCGGGCGCACCGGGCGGAACTCGCGGGCGCGAGCGTGTTCAAGGGCATCGAGGGGTTCGGCGCGTCCTCGCTCGTCCACACCCAGCGGCTGCTGTCGCTCAGCGAGGACCTGCCCGTCGCTGTCGTCATCGTCGACACCGAGGAGCGGGTACGCGCGTTCCTGCCCGAGCTCGACGAACTCGTGGAGGAAGGGCTGGTCATGCTCGACGACTGCGAGGTCATCACGTACGCCGGGCGGGAGCGGGACGCGTGAACTGGCTGCTCGTCCTCGTCGGCGCCGCCGTGGGCGCGCCCCTGCGCTACCTCACCGACCGCGCGGTCCAGTCCCGGCACGACACCGTCTTCCCTTGGGGCACCTTCGCGGTCAACATCGCCGGATCCCTGATCCTGGGCGTGGTGACCGGCGCGGTCATGGCCGGCGCGGCATCCTCACACCTCCAACTCCTGCTGGGCACGGGCCTGTGCGGAGCCCTGACGACGTACTCGACGTTCTCGTACGAAACCCTGCGCCTGGCCGAAACGGGCGCCCGCCTGCTCGCCATCGCCAACGTGGCCGCAAGCATCACGGCGTCCTTGGGCGCGGCCTACCTGGGCACGGCCATGTGGTCGTAACCGCTGTGGGCGGGCGCGCCGCTTACCGTTGTGGGCAATCGTTCCGCATGGCTGGGGGCACCTCCCAGCGGTAGCTGGGGGAGGGTGGGCACAACCCACGACGCACGGCGCCCCAAACCCGTCGGGATGCGTCCCGCACCCCACCATGCTTGGCTGGACGCAGTCCGCGCGGCACAACAGGAGCCGTACATGAAGATCGTGTTGCTGGGCGCCACCGGCATGGTCGGCAGCCGCATCGCCGCCGAGGCCCACACCCGAGGCCACCACGTCACCTGCGTCAGCCGCTCCGGACAGGCCCCCGTACCCGGCGTGACCTCGACCGCCGCGGACGCCGCTGACACCCCCCGGATCGCCGCCATCGCCGCCGGGCACGACGCGGCCGCCTCCGCGCTGGTGCCGCCGCGCGACGGCAGCGACCCGAGGGAGCCCTTCCTCGCCGTGAACCGCGCCCTGGTCGACGCCGTACGGGCCGCCGGCGTGTCCCGGCTGGTCGTCGTCGGCGGCGCCGGCAGCCTGGAGGTGGCGCCGGGCGAGGCGCTCGTCGACCAGCCCGGCTTCCCCGCCGACTACCTCGGCGAAGCCCTCGCGCACCGCGACGTCCTCGCCTTCTACCGCACCGTCGGCGACCTCGACTGGACGTACATCTCCCCGGCCGCGGAGATCGGCCCGGGCGAGCGCACCGGCACGTTCCGCATCGGCGGTGACCAGCTCCTCAGCGACGCCGAGGGCCACAGCCGGATCAGCGTCGAGGACTACGCGGCCGCCTTCGTGGAGGAACTCGAGAGCAACGCCCATCCGCGCACCCGGATCTCGGTCGCGTACTGAACCGGCGGGGCAGGCGATGGACAGGTTGGAGGCGCGGCTCTCCCAGTCGTACCTGCGTGTCCGCGGCCACAGCATCGCCTGGGTCCCGCCGCTCCTGCTGCTCGTGGCGATCGTCTTCGTCGACTGGAACACGTCCGGTGAGTTCCGGACCATCTCCTGGCTCGTCGTCGTACCCGCCATCGCCGCGGCGGTCTGCAGTGTGTGGACCACGGCGGCCTATGCCGTCCTCGCCGTGGCCACGTACTTCGTGATCGACAACGGCTGGGCGCGCGAGTACCAGGCGGGTGTGCCGGATTTCATCCTCGTCGCGATGGGCGGCGCCCTGGCCACGGCCGCGTGCTGGGTACGGGTCCGCGAAGAGTCCCGCATGCGGCACATGCGGGACATCATCGAGACGACCCGGCGCACCGTGCTGCGCCCGCTGCCGTCGCGCTGGTACGGGCTCGACCATGCCGCGATCTATCTGACGGCGGAGAGCGAGGCACTGGTCGGCGGCGACTTCTACGACATCCAGCCCAGTCCGCACGGTCCCCGCCTCCTGGTCGGCGACGTGCAGGGCAAGGGCCTGGGCGCGGTGGCCGTGGCATCCGTGCTGCTCGGCAGCTTCCGCGAGTCCGGCTACCACGAGCCGGACCTCGCGACCGTCGCCGAGCGGCTGGAGATCCGCATGCGCCGCCACCGTGCCCATATGGCGCTGATCGAGGCGGCTCGCGGCCGCGTCGGCGCATACGGCGGCGCGCACGACACCGCGTACGACGGCACCTACGACAGCACCTACGACCCTGCGTACGACAGCGCGTACACGGACGACACGATGGGCGGAATCGACGTCGCCGAGCGCGGCGCCGTCGAATCCGGAGGGAACGTCATCGAGACCGACGCCGCACTCGACAGCGAGCGTTTCGCCACCGCGGTCCTGATTGGCTTCCCGCCACCGGACCACGATGCGGACACAGACGCGGACGACGACCGGGACGGCAGCGCGGACGGCGGCAGCGAGGACGGCGGCAGCGAGGACGGCGAGCCCGGCGTGTACATCGACATCGTCAACTTCGGGCACGAACCGCCGCTGGCGGTCGGCCCCGACGGCGTACGCGAACTGCCGGCCGGCGACGGGCTGCCCATCGGACTCGGCGATCTGGCAGGTGGGCCGCCACCCCCGCAGCGGTTCCGTCTCGGGCGCGGCGAGACGCTGCTGCTGGTCACCGACGGGGTGACGGAGGCACGCGACGCGAGCGGCGAGTTCTTCCGGCTGCGTGAGGAGATCGCCGCGGCGCTCGTCGACGACCCCCGCGTGGCGGAGCCGTCACGACTGGTCCGGCTGGTACAGGACGCGACGCTGCGGCACACCGGCGGCTATCTGGCCGACGACACGACGGTGTTCGCGGTCCGCCCCACCACGCCGTGACGACGTCCTGCTTCTCCACGGTCTTCACCCGTCCTTCTCCGGGGTCTTCACCGTCGCCCCGACGGCCTTCACGGCCTGCGCCCGTCCCCGGCCCGCTTCTCCCGGGGCGGCGCCGACGGATTCACTGATCATTTTCCAGACATTGTCCGGTACATGGTCGTCCAAAAAGAACCTTGATCATTCACTTCCGTCACGAGAGTGTCATCCCCGACCAAGTACGAAAAAATCAATGGGGGTTGAAGTGAAGATCACGCGCAGCCTGAAGCTCGCGGCGGCCGCCGGTGTCCTCGTCGTGGCCGGTGCCACTCCGGCGCTGGCGACCGTGGTCAGCGTGGGCGGCGGCACCTGGGACTACGGTGCCGGCACCGCCATCGTGTGGTCGGACTACTACCACAAGGACAAGTGCCACGGTTCGACCTCGGTCGGCGAGTGGATCGACAGTGACGAGGCCGCCAAGGGCTCGTGGTCCATCACGCAGGCCGACGTCGCGCTGTACGGCAACGAGTCCTACTACCGCACCAGCTGCTGACCCGAGGCCGGGCCTCGGGCTCGGCCTCACAGCGATGAGTATCCCGTCCGCGGGGTGAGCCGATGGATCTTCGTTTTCCGTCTCTCCCCCGGGCGGGCCACTCGGCAACTGACCGGTCTCGTGAGCCGCGCTCCAGAAGTGCCCTGACCTAGGCAATCGATGCTGCACCGAGGTATCAAGTTCGTTCACGCCGCACTGCTGGCGTTTTCCGCGGTTCTCGCCTTCCTGTTCCTACGGAGTCTGGACGAGGACTGGGTGCTGGGGCACTCCGCCGTCGTCTGGGTGACGGACTCCGACGGCTCGGCCAGCGGCTCGCAGGTCGCCCGCGAGGTCGCGGAGTTCGCTGAGTCCCACCGGGCGACCATCGCCCGCGAGGTCCCGGACCTCAAGGACCCATACGGCCGCCGGCACCTCTACCTCGCCCCCGGCGGTCCGCGTTCCGGCTGGCTGGGGGACGGCTATCCCGCTTTCAACCGCAGCTACCGCACCGATGTGCACCCCATCGCCGAGCTCGGACAGCGCGATCCGCGCGGCTTCTACTACGTATTCGGTTCGGACCAGGCCGCAGCCTCGCTGACCAGGACGTTCAGCGATCTCGGTCTGCGCGCCGCGGTCCACCATCCGCACTCGGCCGCTGAGCTGGTCCCGGTTTACTCGGGCAGCGCGCTGTACCGTTCGTTCTTCGTCGTCGCGCTCGCCATCGTGACGATGACCGGGGCAGGCGTCCTGCTCAACGCGACGGCCTACGGCGTGCTGCGGCTGCAGGGAATGTCGTTCGGGCGGATCCTGCTGCGGGACATGCGGCAACTGGCGGTGTTCTGGGCGATCGCGTTCGCAGCGGTGGCCGCCGGGACGCTGCTGCTGCTCGGCCTCTACAACGGACTGGCCTGGGTCGGCAGGTTCGCCCTGCTCGCGCTGGGCATCGCCGCCGCGCTCAGTCTCGTCGCCCTCGCCGCGCACGCGGCCATGCTCTGGCTGACGTTCCAGACCGATGTGCTGCGTGCCCTGAAGGGCGAACTGCCCGCCCGGGCAGCGTCGTTGAGCGCCTATCTGGTGAGGATCCCCGCGCTGCTCCTCGCGCTCAGTATCGCTACTGCCGTCGTCCTCGCCGGCCAGGACGTCATGGCCCGGCAGGAGAGCCGCGATGCGTACGCGAAGATCGGCGACACCACCTCGATCGGACTCAACGGCAGTCTGGCAAGCGACACCGCACTGCATGCTCTGGACGTGAAAGTGGGCCGCTGGCTCCGCCAGGCCGACAAGGGCGGGGAGATCATCGTCGCCGGGCACCGGGACCTCCAGCGGTCCGCACCCCGAACAGGCGTGCCGCAGGGCGACCTTCTGATCGTCAACGAGTCCTTCCTCGCCGAACAGCCCGTCCTCGACGCGGCCGGGCGACGCCACAAGCCGACCGCGGCGGCCCCCGACCAGGTACGGCTCCTGATCCCCACGAGCCTGGACCGGTACGCCGACCGCCTCGAGGACCTGGTCCCGGGACTGCTGAATCCGAGCGACCCGGACAAGATCAGTCCCGCACAGGTCGAGACACTGCGGTCGAAGGAGGGCCAGCGCGTCTTCACCTACAACCCCAGAGGCCAGTCGCACGCCGACGAGAACCCCGGCGCGGACGAGTCCTTCGTCACGGACCCCGTCATCATCGTCTTCCCCGACGGATCGCCGTTCCTGAGCGACAAGGGCTACACCGCCTATGCCTCTCAGGCGAGCGTCGTCTTCCACGATCCGGACGACGTCACGGCCGGCATCAAGAAGCATCACCTGGAGACGTACGTGACCGGCATGAGTCCCGTCGGGCAGAACGCCGCGCTCGAACTGCGCGACCTCGTCGGGGACTTCCGGCTGCAGCTGTTCAACCTGGCGGTGGCCGTGGCGGTGCTGCTCATCACCGGAGTCGGCGTCTGCATCGTCCACTCCCGGAAGAACTCGCAGGCGATCTTCGCCCGGCACATCAGCGGCTGGAGGTTCACGGCCACGCACCGCACGGTCCTGGCGCTCGAAGGGCTCCTGGCCGTGCTCCTCGCCGTGTGGGTGCCCTTCCAGGTGTGGCAGCAGAACCGCGACCTCGAGAGGTACGAAGCCCTCGGTATTCCCCCGCCCCGCGCGCCCATCGAGATCACCGGGCTCGACCTCGGCGTCACCGGCGGGCTCGTCGCCATCGAGGTCTCGGCGGTGCTCCTGGCCCTCGTCGCCTTCCACCGCCGGATCGTCAAGGAAGGGGCGACCGAGTCGTGACCCCCCACCGTTCTGCAGGAGCTGCCACGTGATCGAGATCGACCGTCTGTCCAAGTCCTTCGGGATGCGCACCCTCTGGTCGGATCTCGGCTTCACCGTGGCGCGCGGTGACATGCTCGCGCTTACCGGACCGAGCGGATCCGGCAAGTCGACGCTGCTCAACTGCCTCGGCCTGCTCGACGCACCGAGCTCCGGCGCCATCCGCCACGAGGGCCGGGACATCACCGGCTTCGGCCCGCGCGCCGCCCGGCACTACCGGCGCGACGTCCTCGGCTACCTGTTCCAGAACTACGCACTGATCGAGAACGCGACCGTCGCGGCCAACCTTGAGGTCGCCATGAAACCGCGGCGAGCGAGGAAGGACGCTCCGACCGTCGCCGAGGCCCTGGAGCGCGTGGGACTGGCGGGACGGGAGAAGGAACACGTCCACCGGCTCAGCGGCGGGGAGCAGCAGCGCGTCGCTCTGGCCCGCCTCATCGTCAAGCAGCCCGCCCTCGTCCTGGCCGACGAACCGACCGGCGCCCTCGACCACGACAACACCACCATGGTCGTCGACATCCTCCGCACGATGAGCAAGGACGGCTGCGCCGTCGTCATCGCCACGCACGATGACGCGGTCCGCGACCGCTGCGACACCGTCCTGACCGTCGGGAGCGCGACACAACCCGTACCCGTGAAAGAAAGGCAGCCCTCATGAACGCCCGCCTCACCTGGAGCATTGTCGTAGGCGCCCTGATCCTCGCCGTCGCCGTGGTCCTCGTCGTCTACGGCACACACGCCGGCGTCATCCTCGGCCGCCTCGGACTCCGGGTGTTCTGACGGCTCGAGGTGTTCTGACGGTCGCAGGACGGACACCGCTCGCCGGTCACCACGTGACGTGGTCCCCGGCGACGGCCGGTAGCCGGGCGCCCACCACCCCGTCCACAGCAGGTGGTTGACGCCAGCGCCGGTGAGTAGGACCTACAGCACGTTCCGCAGTGCCTCGGCGAACTCCTTGGGCTGCCCGAGGAACCCGCCGTGGTCGCCGGGGAACTCGACCGGCGGCGTGCCGAGCAGCTCGGCCAGCGCCGTGGAGGTCCGGTGGGTGACCAGGCCGCCCGAGGCGACACCGATGCCGACGACGACACGGGCCGGGCCGGCCGTCAACGCGGTGACGTCGGGCTCGTAGCAGCTCGTGCCTCGCATCTCATGGGCGAAGAAGCGCGCGCTGTTGGCAAGGTCCTGCTCCGACGGCTCTCCCGGCGGCGGAGTGGAACCACCGTCGTTGCCGACGTCGAATCCGGCACTGGCCATGAACTTCTTCCAGGCAGCCCCGATCCCTTCCCGGTGGAAGGCTTCCACGATGTCGTCGACCACGACGAGCCGCTCGGCGGCGTCGGGGAGCAGCGCCAGCACGGGAGGCTCGTGCGCGACGAGCGTCCGCACCCGCCCGGGATGCCGCGCGACCAGCGCGAGCCCCGTCACCGCGCCGCCGCTGCTGCCGAACACGTCGGCGGACTCGGCTCCCAGGGCGTCCAGGAGGGCGGCGACGTCGTCCGCGCGCAGCTCGGGGGTGGAGTCCTGCTCGGGGTCCTCGAGGAGGCTGCCCGAGATGCCCCGCGGGTCGTGCGTGACGACGGTGTGGTCGCTCGCGAGCGCGTCGGCCAGCGGTGCGAAGGCCGCGGCGTCCATCGGCGCTCCCATGACCAGCAACAGCGGTCCTGCGCCCCGGACCTCGTAGTGCAGGCGCGCGCCCGGGACGTCGAGGGTGTGGGTGGTGGCCATGGCAGGTCGTCCTTCCCTGGGTGTGGGCAGTCGTCCGCGGTCGCGGTGACGGAGGGAAGACTCTCGGCAGCGGAAATACTCATCGCCCGCCTGCCTCCGTGGGGCCGGTCTTCGCCGCACACTCGAACCACACCGTCTTGCCGTCCCCGCCGGGCCGCGGGACCACGCCCCAGCGGTCGGTGACGGCGCCGAGGAGAAGCAACCCGCGCCCCTGCTCGGCGAGCTCACCGCCCGCTGCTGCCTGTACCTCCTCCGGCAGCCGAGGACAGCCGTCCGCCACCTCCACCCGCACCCCCTCCGGCCGCCGCGTGATCAGCACGGAGCAGCGCCGTCCCGGCACGTGGCGCACGACGTTCGCGACCAGCTCCGTCAGCGCCAGCTCGGCGGCGTCCGTGAGCTCCGCAAGGTCCCAGGCCCGCAGATACGCCCGTACGATCCGGCGCAGATGCCGCGCCGAATGGTCACCGACGGTGAAGCTCATGCCGTACTGCTGGGCGGGCGTCGCCTCGGACTCTTCGAGCTGGTGCACGATAACTCCAGGTTGGGCGGGGCGGGTTGAGCGAAGTTCGCCTCCAGCGTGGAGCGGGGTGGCTACTCTCGGCCACGAGCGGAAACTAACCGTGTGTACCGTTGGGGGTGGCCCGTGGCCCACATCCGGAATCTCGACCCGAGCGCATCTCCACTCGACTACTTCGGCGCCGAGCTGAGGAGACTGCGGGAGGCCGCGGGCCTCAACCAGCAGCCCGCGTGGAAGCTGACGGACGCGACCTGGCGTAAGTCGAGCTACAGCTCCGACACAGGCGGCGAATGCGTCGAATGCGCCCCCCTCGGCGGCGCCGAGTGGCGCAAGTCGTCGTACAGCGGCAGCGGTGGCGGCGACTGCGTGGAGATTGCCGCCCAGCCCCACCGCATCGCCGTCCGCGACTCCAAGAACCCCGACGCCGGGGCCTTCACCGTCGCCCCGACGGCCTTCGCCGCCTTCGTCGCCGCCGCAGCGGACCACCGCATCTAGCCGAGGCGCTCACCACCCTGTGTGCAGCAGGTGGTTGATCAGCAGGGCGAGGACCGCCTGCGCGGCCAGCCACACGCGGTGGTCGCGGAGCGGCAGCAGGGCCGTCGCGGGCAGGAGCCAGAGGGCGAAGGGTAGCCAGATGCGTTCCGTCTCCGCCTTGCTCATGCCGGACAGGTCGGCGACGGCCACCGTGAGGAGCGCGGCGACGGTGAGGGCCGCGAGCCGGTCGGCGGCTGTCGGTTGGCCGTTGCGCAGGCGGCGTACGGCGGCGGGGACCGATCCGAGAACCCGGCCCAGCCCGGCGACGGTGGCGAGACCGACGACGAGCACGGTGCAGGCGGGATTGGCCCAGATGAAGTACCAGTACGGCCTGATGCCGCCCGCGCCCTGGTAGTAGCGCTCGACGAGCAGGTGGTACGCCTCCCACCAGTTGAATCCCACCAGCGTGAAGGCGAGCGGCACGACGGCCGTACCGGCCAGCAGTGGCACGAGCAGTACGAACCAGCGCTTCCCGAAACCCCCGCCGCCTCGATCCCCGCCCCCGCGGCCCCAGTGGCCCACCACCACAACCCCGGCCGCGATCACCGCGAACAACGTCAGGCCGTACGACAGATAACCGGTGAGCCCGAACAGCAGGCCGGAGGCGAGTGTGAAGGCAGCCGTGGGGGCGGTCGGCGTCCGGCGCCGCGCGCGTGTGACCGCGAGCAGCGCCACCGCCCACCCGGCGACCCCGGCGAAGTAGCCGTCCGCGGAGGCGCCGACCCAGACGGCGCCCGGGGCGAGGACGAGGAAGGGCGTGGCCCGGCGGGCGAGGCGCTCGTCGGCCAGGGCGCGGGCGCCGACGAGGACGGCGGCGACGGCGGAGCTGCCGACGGTGATGCACCAGACGCCCGCCCAGCCACCGCCGCCCAGGCCGATGCGGTCGAGGACCACGAAGGTGAGGGTCGCGGCCGGGGGATGCCCGGCGATGTGCGGGGGCCAGTGGTCGGGCGAGCCGAGCAGGATGTGGTGCGTGAAGTCCCGGAGTGCCGCCCCGATGTCGTCGAAGCGGTCGATGACCTGCAGGTACTCGTACTTGGTGGTGAGCCGCCGGGCGATGCCGCGGTGCCAGCCGTCGATCAGGGCGAGGGACCAGGTCCAGGCCATGGCGGTCGCCCAGGCGGCGGGTACCAGGACCCGCCAGGGCACGCGGGCCGCCAGCGGGGGCCCGTATGCGATCACCGCGATGGCCACTGCGAGCGCGGCGGGGGTGCCGGGGCCCACGTGGGGCGACCACCAGGCGTACAGCGGCGGCCAGCCGAGGTGCAGGCTGCCGTCGGACTGCTCGATCGCCCTGCCGACGACGACGGCGGCCGCGACGAGCAGGGCGCCGCAGGCGGCGGCCCACAGGTCCCGGCGCCGTCCGGCACGGTCGCCCGCCACGCCGTCCGCGGTGGTCTCGGCGCTCTCGCCGCTGTCTCTGAGGCTCACGCCAGCACGCTAGGCCGGACAGCGCCGTTCTCTGCGCGCGTGCGGGCTGACGTCAGCGTTTCGTCATGGGTTGCGGGCCCCTCGGCACCGGTCCGGCGGCATACCGTCGGCGCATGGCCGACGACGCCCGACGCGACGACACCTCGCCGCCACCCCGGCGCGACGACACCTCGCCGCCCTCCCCGCGGGACGGCACCTCGCCGCCATCCCGACGCGACAACTGGCCGTCATCGCGCGGCTTCTGGCGCAGCCCGCTGCGCGGCCCCTGGCTGCCGTCCGTGCTCGGTGTGGTCCTGCTCGCCGGGATCACGATCCTCTTCGTGACGGGCCTGGTGTCGTACGCCGCGTACAACCCGGACCTGTCCCCGGTGAACGACAAGACACCCGACAAGGGCCTGCTCGGCTTCTATCTCTTCGCGTGGCCGACCGACCCGCACTGGCTCTACCGGCTCAACCAGGGCGTGCACGTCACGCTCGGCATCGCGCTGATCCCCGTGCTCCTTGCGAAGCTGTGGTCGGTCGTCCCGAAGCTGTTCGCGCTGCCGCCCGCCCGGTCGGTGGGGCATGCCCTGGAGCGCCTTTCGCTGCTGTTCCTCGTCGGCGGGGCGCTGTTCGAGTTCGTGACGGGCGTGCTCAACGTGCAGCTCGACTACATCTTCCCGGGGTCGTTCTATCCGCTGCACTTCTACGGCGCATGGGTGTTCTTCGCCGCCTTCGCCGTCCATGTGGTGCTGCGCGTACCGACCGTCGTACGCACCCTGCGGGGACGCGGCGCACCACGCGAGGAGGACCAGGAGCTGGTGGCGCCCCGGCCCGCCGAGCCGACGGTGTCGCGGCGGGGCGCGCTCGGCATGGTAGGCGCCGGTTCGCTGCTGCTGTTCCTCACGACGGTGGGCCAGAACTTCGACGGGCTGCTGCGGCGCACCGCCGTGCTCGCCCCGCACGGCGGCGGCGATCCCGGGACGGGGCCCAATGGCTTCCAGATCAACAAGACGCCCGCGGCCGTCGGCCTCACGGCCCGGGATCTCGACGCCGGCGCGGACGGAAGCGGTGACGGGACCTGGCGGCTGACGGTCGAGGGTCCGGCCGGTGCCGTCCGCCTCTCCCGCGCCGACCTGCTGCGCATGCCCCAGCACAGCGCGGCCCTGCCCATCGCCTGCGTCGAGGGCTGGTCCACCGCCGACCAGTGGTGGCGCGGCGTACGCCTCCGGGACCTCGCCGAACTCGCCGGATACGACGGCGACGCGGCGCCCGGCGTACTCGTCGAGTCGCTCCAGCGGCGCGGCGCGTTCCGCAGGGCGGCCCTGCGCGACAACCAGGTACGCGACCCGCGCTCCCTGCTCGCCCTGCAGGTCAACGGCGAGGACCTGACACCCGACCACGGCTACCCGGCCCGCGTCATCGTCCCGGCGGCGCCCGGGGTCCACAACACCAAGTGGGTGGCCCGGCTGAGGTTCGGGGAAGCGGGGGAGCTGCGGTGAGGCGGGGCGGTCTCATCGGCAGGCTGACCGGTCGGGTCGGCCGCGCGTGGTCGCGCAGGCACGACCGCACCCGGCGGTACGGAGAGGGGCCGCTGGAGACCCTGCTGCTCCTCGCGTCATTCGCGCTGACCGGCTACGCGGGTGTGCGGCTGCTCGCCGGCGACTGGCTCGCCGTCGCGGCCTGGTTCGTGGGCGCGGCGCTGGTGCACGACTTGGTGCTGGTGCCGCTGTACTCGCTCGCCGACCGGGGGCTGCAGGAGGCCCTGGGCGGTGGCCGGTACCGGCGCAGGGACGGGGCCGGGGACGGGGCCGGGCGGGGCGCGGAGGACGCCGGGCGCGGGGAGCTGATCCCGCGCCAGGAGCTGATCCCACGCCGTGATCTGATCAACCACGTCCGCGTCCCGGGCCTCCTCTCCGGGCTGCTCCTGCTGGTGTGGTTCCCGCTGATCTCGCGCCACGTCGAGAGGCGTTACGCGCTCGGCACCGGACTCTCCGCCGACGTGTTCCTGTCGCGCTGGCTGATCGTCTCGGCCGCGCTGTTCGCGATCTCGGCCCTCTGGCTGGTCACGCGGATGTGGCGTACGGCGCGTGGGCGGGGGACGGCGCGCTGGCGGGGGACGGTGCCGGGGCCGGAGTGGGCGCGCAGCGCCACGAAGGGCCGTCCGCCCGCGGACCACTGAGCGGTGGGCCGCCATCCGAGGCGGCGGGCGCAGCGCAGGAGGGCCTGGCTGCCCAGCCGGGCCCACGGGAAGAGACCGCCCATGGCGCCGTGCCCGTCGTCGACGCGGACCTCCACCCGCTCGTCGACGTCCACCGGTGCGGCCTCGGCGATGAGGAGCCCGCCGGGCGAGAGCACCTGCGCGACGCGGTCGAGCAGCGCTCCCGGATCGCCGCCGATGCCGATGTTGCCGTCGATGAGCAGAGCCGTGCCCCAACTCCCCTCGTCCGGCAGCGGATCGAAGATGGAGCGGCACAGGGCCCTGCCGCCGAGCCGGAGCGTGTGGGCGACCGCGGCCTCGCTGACGTCGATGCCGAGCGCCGGGTGGCCGCGCGCGGCGAGCGCCGCGACGAGGCGGCCGGGGCCGCAGCCGATGTCGAGGACGCTGCCCTCGCAGCGCCGCAGCGCCGACAGATCCGCGGGATCGGCCCGCGCACACCAGCGCTCCACGTCCAGGGGCAGCAGCCACCCGTCGGCACGACGGAGGAAGAGCGGACCGCGCCCGGCCCGCAGGGCGTCGGAGTAGGGGTCGCCGCCGGACCAGGGAGCCGCTGCCTCCAGCTGCTCACCGTGGTGCTCGCCGTGGTGTTTGCCATGGTGCTCGCCGTGGTGCTCACCCTGGTGGGCGGCCGTACCACGCGTCCGCTGCTCCACGGTGTGCCGAGCCCCCGTGCTCATCGGCCCGGGAGCTCCCGTCCTCATCGGCCCGTGCCCGGGAAGCGGCCCGGGTCGCCCGTGCCCCGCGAGAGGCGGGCCAGCGTGGCCGCGAACCGCCCGCGCGGCGCCACGGCCGCGACCACCTCGGCGTCGGACGCCGTATCGACGTCGCGCAACCACGCCAGGTCCCGCACCCGCAGCCCCGCGGCGGCGAGCCGGTCCCGCTGCGCGGCCCCCGTCGCGGCCGTCGACATGGGAACGCCCCGCAGCAACCCGGGATCCGGCTCGGCGAGCCCCAGCGCCCAGAACCCGCCGTCCTCCGCGGGCCCGAACCACGCGTCGCAGTCCCGCCAGGCCCCCGGCTCCAGGGCGGGAGCGAGGAGTCCCGGTGTCACCTGCGGCGTGTCCATTCCGATGAGCAGTGTCGGACCCGTGCACTCCCCGAACGCGGCGGCCAGCCGTTCGTCCAGACCGCCCGCGCTCTGCGGCACCACCTCGATGCCGGACGGCAGCCAGGCCCCCGCCGTCCCGTCGAGGACGAGGACGCGCCGCCGCGCGGGCGCCGCGAGCACCGTGTGCAGCGTGTCGACCAGCGCGGCCTCGGCCAGCTGCGCCGCCTCGGCGGGGGTGAAGGGCGGGGTGAGCCGGGTCTTGACGCGACCGGGAAGCGGTTCCTTGGCGATCACCAGGAGGGACGTGGGCGCGGCGGGGCCGGTGCCTGCGGTCGTCATCAGCTCGACGACTCTCGCCTCGACGGCTCCGTCCCGGAGAGGACGGCCCGCATATCGCGCACCGCCTGCCAGGTGCCCCGCCAAGTCCCGGTGACCTTGGACTTCCCGGTACGCGGCAGATACGGGACGTCGTACTCCTCGATGCGCCACCCTGCGTCGGCGGCGCGGACGACCATCTGCAGCGGGTAGCCGCTGCGGCGGTCGGAGAGGGCTAGACCGAGCAGCGCCTCGCGCCGGGCCGCGCGCAGCGGTCCCAGGTCGTGCAGCCGCACGCCGGTACGGCGGCGCAGCATGCGGGCGAGCACGAGGTTGCCGACGCGGGCGTGCAGGGGCCACGTACGCCGGCCCTGTGGCCGCCGGCGCCCCAGCACCAGATCGGCTTCGCCGCCCGCGACCCGGCGTACGAAGGGGACGAGCAGCCCCGGATCGAGCGAGCCGTCGCAGTCGCAGAAGCACACGATGTCCGCCGAGGCGGCGGTCAGCCCGGCGTGACAGGCGGCCCCGAAGCCGCGCCGCGCCTCGTGCACGACGGTGGCACCGAGGGCACGGGCGACGTCGGCCGAACCGTCGGTGGACCCGTTGTCCACGACGACCGCCCGCCACCCCGCAGGAATCCGCGCCAGCACCCAGGGGAGCGCGGCGGCTTCGTCCAGACAGGGCAGCACGACGTCGACGGCGGCGTCCGCCGGACACACGGAAGAGGAGTTCACGCGCCTCAGCCTACGACCGCAAACCAGACATAAAGGACCGAAGGACCTTACAAAACACGGACGTTGACGGCGGTGACCGCCGCTGACCGTTGTGGGCGGCGCACGCCGTCACCGTTGTGGGCAATCGTTCCGCAGGGCTGGGGGCACCTCCCAGCGGTAGCTGGGGGAGGGTGGGCACAACCCACGACGTACAGCACCCTGGCGCGAGACCTTACGAAAAACGGACAGCGTGCCCACGGCGCCCGAGGAGAACGGCGGCGCACCCCCGAAGGGTGCGACCCTGACCCCATGCAGCAAGCGCCCGCGTCCCACGTCCTGGTCGTGGACGACGACCCCACCGTCGCCGAGGTCGTCACCGGCTACCTCACCCGCGCCGGCCACACCGTCGACCTCGCCCAGGACGGCCCCACCGCCCTGGACAGAGCCGCCGCCCACTGGCCCGACCTCGTCGTCCTCGACCTGATGCTGCCGGGCATGGACGGCCTGGAGGTCTGCCGCCGGATACGCGCGAAGGGCCCCGTACCGGTGATCATGCTGACCGCGCGGGGCGACGAGGACGACCGCATCCTCGGCCTGGAGGTGGGCGCCGACGACTACGTCACCAAGCCGTTCAGCCCCCGCGAACTGGTCCTGCGCGTCGAGTCCGTACTGCGCCGCAGCCGTACCGCCGCATCCGCTTCCGCTGCCGCCGACGCCCGGCCGCCCGCCGGGCTGCTGCGCGCGGCGGGACTGACCGTCGATCCCGTGGCCCGCCGCGCCACGAAGGGCGGAGTCGAACTCGCCCTGACAGTCCGGGAGTTCGACCTCCTCGCCTTCTTCCTGCGCCATCCGGGCCGTGCCTTCGGCCGGGAGGAGCTCATGCGGGAGGTGTGGGGCTGGGACTTCGGCGATCTCTCGACGGTCACCGTCCACGTCCGCCGCCTGCGCAGCAAGATCGAGACCGACCCGGCCAGACCCGGTCTGATCCAGACGGTCTGGGGAGTGGGCTACCGCCTGGATGCCCCGGACCATACGGGTGCCGGGGCCACCCAGGACCCCGCACCGATCGCGGACCCGGAAACCGAGGCCTGACCATGCAAGACCTCCTCCTGATCGCCCTCTTCGCCTTCCTGGGAGCCGCGACCGCCGGCCTCCTCGGCGCCCTGGCGCTCCTGGTCCTGCGGCACCGCTCCCTCGTCGTGTCGCTGACCGTCGTCGCGTCCGTGGCCGTGACCGCGATGCTCGCCGGGACGCTGGCGGTGGCCTGGGCGATGTTCCTGTCCGCACACGACCTCCAGGTCGTGACGACGGTCGTCGCGATGGCCGCGGTCGTCTCGCTCGCGACCGCGCTGCTGCTGGGCCGC
>NZ_LOHS01000052.1 GCF_001642995.1 Streptomyces jeddahensis | reverse complement strand
CGGAGGTCGCGGCTCTCGCCATTTCCGCGAAGTACGCGAACTCCGTGAAGGTGAAGGGCTCGTCACCGTAGGTCGTGACGGTCAGGCCGATGAGGCCCGACTTGCCGGTACGGAGGGTCCGGGCCGCGGCGGACGGGCGATAGCCCAGCCGGTCGGCCACCTCGCGGACATGGCGCCGTGTGGCGTCCGGTAGCCGGCCCTTGCCGTTCAGCGCATCGGAGACGGTCGTGATGGAGACACCGGCGGCCGCAGCGACATCCCTGATGCCTGCTCTGCTCGTCCGGCTGCCTCGACGGGGGGTCTCCGCGCGGCTCACCTGGTGTTTCCCTGCTGCTGTCATGGCGAGCCGATAGTAGGGCTCATTCACTGGGGTAGCGCGGGAGCATATGCGCCCTCCAACAGGCACGTTTCTGCATGGCGCGGACGGGTCAATTGCCTTTGAATACAAGGGGAGTGAACGATTCAACTGTAGTACGTCACGCGTCGGCGCCGTTAGACCTGCTAAATGATAGATGTTGCGATGCGGTCTCAACTCACCTTGACGGGGGATGCGCGCCACGGCGCGAGCACCCGGCGCGTGCTGCGCAGCGAGCGCCCCCGGCTCTTTCGCGAGCCCGACGGTGCCCTGTCCTCACGCCGATGACCGGGGACGCAACGGTGCGCCGGGGGCCCTGCTGGGCGGCCTGTCACCTGCCATTCGCAGGGCAGCCGAATCCTCATAAGGTGAGGAGTATTCGAACGCCGGGTGTGACGAGGAGGACTGCGGTGAGCGAGACTAGCCCGAGGCTGCGCGCCGAGCTGGAGGGTATCCCGACCTACAAGCCGGGCAAGCCTGCCGCGGCCGGCGGGCCCGTGGCGTACAAGCTGTCCTCCAACGAGAACCCCTATCCGCCGCTGCCCGGCGTGATGGAGACGGCGATCGCGGCGGCCGGTTCGTTCAACCGGTATCCGGACATGGCCTGTACGGGCCTGATGAACGAGCTGGCCGAACGTTTCGGCGTTCCCGTGTCGCATCTGGCCACCGGTACCGGCTCGGTCGGAGTCGCGCAGCAGCTGCTGCAGGCCACATCGGGCCCGGGCGACGAGGTGATCTACGCCTGGCGCTCCTTCGAGGCGTACCCGATCATCACGCAGATCAGCGGTGCGACGTCGGTGCAGGTGCCGCTGACCGAGGGCGAGGTGCACGACCTCGACGCGATGGCGGACGCGGTCACCGAGCGGACGCGGCTGATTTTCGTCTGCAATCCGAACAACCCGACCGGGACGGTGGTGCGCCGAGCTGAGCTGGAGCGTTTCCTCGACCGGGTGCCCAGCGATGTGCTGGTGGTCCTAGACGAGGCGTACCGCGAGTTCATCCGTGACCCCGAGGTGCCGGACGGGGTCGAGATCTACCGTGAGCGGCCCAACGTGTGCGTGCTGCGCACGTTCTCCAAGGCGTACGGCCTGGCCGGGCTGCGGGTGGGTTTCGCCATCGCGCACGAGCCCGTGGCGGCCGCGTTGCGCAAGACGGCGGTTCCCTTCGGCGTGAGCCAGCTCGCGCAGGACGCGGCCGTGGCGAGCCTGCGGGCCGAGGACGAGCTGCTCGGGCGGGTGGGCTCCCTCGTGTGCGAGCGCAAGCGGGTTGTCGAGGCGCTTCGGGCGCAGGGCTGGGTGGTGCCCGAGACACAGGCCAACTTCGTGTGGCTGCGGCTCGGGGAGCGTACGGCGGAATTCGCGGCGGCGTGCGAGCAGGCCGGTGTGGTCGTGCGGCCGTTCCCGGGTGAGGGTGTGCGGGTCACGGTCGGTGAGGCTGAGGCGAACGACATCTTTGTGCATGCGGCGGAGGGGTTCCGGAAGGGGCTCTGAGGGCTGGGGCCGGGCGCTCCGCGGGTGTGCGGGGCGCCTTCTGTCGGTGGTTTGCGGGGTCGTGCGCGACTGCCGGCCGAGGTCGGCTGGTGCGCCACCTGTCGGTGGGCGGGTCGGGGCCGCGCCGGGATGTACGTCCTCGGTCTGGCGCCTGGCCGTACGTCGTTCGGGGAGCCCCGAGTTTGCGCCAGCCGCTGCGGGCGCACATCCCGGCACGTCCCCTTCGGCACGCGGGCGGCTTCCCGGTCGGTGGCCGGACTCGCCGCCACTGGCGCGTTGCAGGGTGCGCCCGTGGCGGCGTATGGGGGCTTGGTCCGCTGGCTGCTGCCGTCAGGTTGCCGGTGCCTGGGTTGTCGGAAGCAGTTCCAGGCCGTTTGTCGAGGTCGGAAGGTGTTTCTCCGAGTAATGGCACCCCCCTGACGAGGTCGTGTGACTGTACGCCATAATGCTTGTGAATGTGAACGCGTTCACAAGCCCGAGTGATTGCTCCTGTTATGGGGTGATCAAGCGGGTCGTACTGCCGCTCTCACCACGGCATGTAAGGAGAAGTCGAGGTGGATCTCGCTCTGGCGCCGGAGACTCTGGCGCGATGGCAGTTCGGCATCACCACCGTCTACCACTTTCTCTTCGTCCCGCTGACGATCTCTCTTGCGGCGCTCACGGCCGGTCTGCAGACCGCGTGGGTGCGGACGGAGAAGGAGAAGTACCTCAGGGCGACGAAGTTCTGGGGCAAGCTCTTCCTGATCAATATCGCCATGGGTGTCGTGACCGGCATCGTGCAGGAGTTCCAGTTCGGCATGAACTGGTCCGACTACTCCCGCTTCGTCGGTGACGTCTTCGGTGCCCCGCTCGCCTTCGAGGCCCTCATCGCCTTCTTCTTCGAGTCCACCTTCATCGGGCTGTGGATCTTCGGCTGGGACAAGCTGCCGAAGAAGATCCATCTCGCCTGCATCTGGATGGTCTCGATCGGCACGATCCTTTCGGCGTACTTCATCCTCGCGGCCAACTCCTGGATGCAGCACCCGATCGGATACAAGATCAACGAAGCCACCGGGCGCGCCGAGCTGACGGACTTCTGGGCCGTGCTGACCCAGGACACGGCTCTCACGCAGGTGTTCCACTCGTTCGCGGCGGCCTTCCTCACGGGCGGCGCCTTCATGGTCGGCATCGCGGCCTTCCATCTGGTGCGCAAGAAGCACATATCCGAGATGAAGACCTCGCTGCGCCTCGGCCTGGTCACCGTCGTCATCGGTGGAATGCTCACCGCCGTCAGCGGCGACTTCCTCGGCAAGGTCATGTACAAGCAGCAGCCGATGAAGATGGCCGCGGCCGAGGCGCTGTGGGACGGCGAGGGCCCGGCGCCCTTCTCCGTCTTCGCGTACGGCGACGTGGACGAGGGCCACAACAAGGTCGCCATCGAGATCCCGGGACTGCTGTCCTTCCTGGCCAAGAGCGACTTCACCTCGCACGTCCCCGGCATCAACGACGTCAACAAGGCCGAACAGGAGAAGTACGGACCCGGCGACTACCGGCCCAACATCCCCGTCGCCTACTGGAGCTTCCGGTGGATGATCGGCTTCGGCATGGCGTCGTTCGCCATCGGGCTGGTCGGGCTCTGGCTGACCCGTAAGAAGTTCATGCTGCCTCAGCATCTGCGGGTGGGCGACGACGAAGTGCCGCATCTGGTGCCGTTCAGGGAGCCGCTCGGCCCGAAGCTCACCACCTGGTACTGGCGCATCGCGATCTGGACGCTGGCCTTCCCGCTGATCGCCAACGCCTGGGGCTGGATCTTCACCGAGATGGGCCGCCAGCCCTGGGTGGTGTACGGCTTGTTCCAGACGCGGGACGCCGTCTCCCCCGGTGTGTCGCAGGGCGAGGTCCTCACCTCGATGATCGTCTTCACCGCGCTCTACGCGGTGCTCGCCGTGGTCGAGGTGAAGCTGCTCGTCAAGTACGTCAAGGCCGGACCGCCCGAGCTCACGGAGGCCGACCTCAACCCGCCCACCAGGATCGGCGGCGACAGCCGTGACGCCGACAAGCCGATGGCCTTCTCCTACTGAGGCCGAGGGAGCGCTGAAGGCATGGAACTCCACGACGTCTGGTTCGTACTCATCGCCGTCCTGTGGATCGGCTACTTCTTCCTCGAGGGCTTCGACTTCGGGGTGGGGATTCTGACGAAGCTGCTGGCCCGGAACCGGGCCGAGAAGCGGGTGCTGATCAACACCATCGGGCCTGTCTGGGACGGCAACGAGGTGTGGCTGATCTCGGCGGTCGGCGCGACCTTCGCCGCCTTCCCCGAGTGGTACGCGACGCTTCTCTCCGGCTTCTATCTGCCGGTGCTCGTCATCCTGGTCTGCCTGATCGTGCGCGGGGTCGCCTTCGAGTACCGGCACAAGCGGGACGAGGAGCAGTGGCAGCGCAACTGGGAGAACGCGATCTTCTGGACCTCTCTCGTCCTGGCAGTGCTCTGGGGTGTCGTCTTCGGCAACATCGTGCGCGGCATGAAGATCGATGCGGACTCGGAGTACGTCGGCAGCCTCTGGGACCTCTTCAATCCGTATGCGCTGCTGGGCGGTCTGGTGACTCTGGCGCTGTTCACCTTCCACGGTGCGGTGTTCACGGGGCTGAAGACTGTCGGGGAGATCCGGGAGCGGGCAGGGAAGCTGGCGCAGCGGCTCGGTCTTGTGACGGTCGTTCTCGTGGCCGTCTTCCTGCTCTGGACTCAGGCTGACCGGGGCAACGGCGAAACCCTCGTCGCGATGGTGGTGGCCGTGGCCGCGCTGGTCAGCGCCCTGGGCGCGGTAAAGGCGGGACGTGAGGGCTGGTCGTTCGCGCTGTCGGGCGTCGCGATCGTCGCGGCTGTCGCGATGCTGTTCCTGGCCCTGTTCCCCAACGTCATGCCGTCCTCGCTCAACGCGGACTGGAGCCTCACGGTCACAAACGCATCCTCGGCTCCGTACACCTTGAAGATCATGACCTGGTGCGCGGCGATCGCGACGCCGCTGGTGATGCTCTACCAGGGCTGGACCTACTGGGTGTTCCGGAAGCGGATCGGTACGCAACACATCGCGGACGCGCACTGACCGCCCGGACTGCCACCAGGAGGGTGTGTTTCACGTGAAACCGATCGACCCGCGCCTGCTCCGGTACGCCCGGGCCACTCGCCTCTTCCTCGTCGCCGTCGTGCTCCTCGGAGCCGTCGGAGCCGGGTTGGTCGTCGCCCAGGCGATGCTGATCGCCGAGGTGGTGGTCGGGGCCTTCCAGCGCGGCCTGGGCGCCGCCGATCTGCGGACGCCGCTGCTGCTGCTGGCGGCGGTGGCGGTGGGGCGCGGGGTCGTCGGCTGGCTCACCGAGCTGGCCGCGCACCGGGCGAGTGCGGCGGTCAAGTCGGAGCTGCGGGGGCGGTTGCTGGAGCGGGCGGCCGCGCTCGGCCCGGGGTGGCTCAGCGGGCAGCGCACCGGGTCCCTGGTCGCGCTCGCCACGCGGGGCGTGGATGCGCTCGACGACTACTTCTCGCGCTATCTGCCGCAGTTGGGCCTCGCCGTGGTGGTGCCGGTGGCGGTGCTCGCGCGCATCGTGACCGAGGACTGGGTCTCTGCGGCGATCATCGTCGGCACGCTGCCGCTGATACCGGTCTTCATGGTGCTCATCGGCTGGGCCACGCAGTCCCATATGGACCGTCAGTGGAGGCTGCTGTCCCGGCTTTCGGGGCACTTCCTTGATGTCGTCGCCGGACTGCCGACGCTGAAGGTGTTCGGTCGGGCCAAGGCGCAGGCCGAGTCGATCCGGCGCATCACGGGCGAGTACCGGCGGGCGACGATGCGGACGCTGCGGATTGCCTTCCTGTCGTCCTTCGCGCTGGAGTTGCTCGCGACGATCTCTGTGGCGCTGGTGGCGGTGACCATCGGCATGCGCCTCGTACACGGCGAGATGGATCTGTACATCGGCCTGGTGATCCTGGTGCTCGCTCCCGAGGCGTATCTCCCGGTACGGCAGGGGGGCGCGCAGTACCACGCGGCCGCGGAAGGGCTGGCTGCCGCCGAGGAGATCTTCGACGTCCTGGAGACGCCGGTGCCGGCCACCGGGACGGGAGTCGTGCCGGATGGGCCGATCAGCTTCGAGCAGGTGACGGTCCGCTACCCGGGCCGGTCGTCGGCGGCGGTCACCGATGCCTCCTTCTCGGTCGCCCCGGGGGAGACCGTGGCGCTCGTCGGGCCGAGCGGCGTGGGCAAGTCGACGCTGTTGAACGTGTTGCTGGGGTTCGTGGAGCCGAGCGAGGGGCGGGTGCGCCTCGGCGGCGCGGAGCTCTCCGAGGTGTCGCGGGAGGCATGGCACGAGCGGGTCGCGTGGGTGCCGCAGCGTCCGCACCTGTACGCCGCGTCGATCGCCAAGAACGTACGGCTGGCGCGGCCCGACGCCGACGACGAGGCGGTGCTGCGCGCCCTGCGCGATGCGGGGGCGTACGACTTCGTGGCCGCGCTGCCGGAGGGCGTGGAGACGATGCTCGGCGAGGACGGTGCCGGGCTGTCGGCAGGACAGCGGCAGCGGCTTGCGCTGGCCCGCGCGTTCCTGGCCGACCGGCCGGTCCTGCTCCTCGATGAGCCGACCGCTTCGCTGGACGGGGCGACCGAGGCCGACGTGGTGGACGCGGTACGGCGGTTGGCGGTCGGGCGGACGGTGCTGCTGGTCGTCCACCGGCCCGCGCTGCTTGCGGTCGCCGATCGGGTCGTGCGACTGGAGGCGGCGGAAAGCGAGGACGGGGTGCGCCTTGCGGAGGCTTCCGGCGCGCGGCCGCTCTCTCGTACGGATCTGAGGGACCGGGGCGGCTCCGCCGGGCTCGCCGCGGTGGGCGCTCACGCGGACGCGGACGGGCCGGCCAAGGAGACGGAGGCAGAAGGGGCCGCAGACCGCCGCGGCCGGGCGCTGGCACGCGTGCGTGCCCTCGCCGGTGCCCGGCGCGGGCGGCTCGCGCTCGCCCTGCTGCTCGGCAGCCTCGCCCTCGGCAGTGCCGTCGGGCTCATGGCCACCTCCGGGTGGCTGATCTCGCGGGCGTCGCAGCAGCCACCGGTGATGTATCTGATGGTCGCGGTGACCGCCACGCGCGCGTTCGGCATCGGGCGGGCCGTCTTCCGGTACGCCGAGCGTCTCGTGTCGCACGACGCCGTGCTGCGGATGCTGGCCGACACCCGGGTCGCGGTCTACCGCCGTCTCGAGCGGCTCGCGCCCGGAGGGCTGCGCACCACGCGCCGTGGCGACCTGCTCTCCCGGCTGGTCGCCGACGTGGACGCGCTGCAGGACTACTGGCTGCGGTGGCTGCTGCCGGTCGGCGCGGCGCTCGTCGTCAGCGCACTCTCCGTCGGCTTCACCGCATGGCTGCTGCCCGAGGCCGGGGCCGCCCTCGCTCTCGGCCTGCTGGTGGCCGGGGTGGGCGTACCCCTGGTGAGCGGCGCCGTCGCGCGGCGCGCGGAGCGCAGGCTAGCCCCCGCACGCGGCGTCCTCGCGACCCGGGTGACCGACCTGCTCACCGGGACGGCTGAACTGACCGTCGCCGGTGCGCTCCCCGCCCGTACCGCCGACGTGAAGCAGGCCGACGCCGCGCTGACCCGGATCGCCTCCCGCGCCGCCACCGCCACCGCACTCGGCAACGGCCTCTCCGCGCTGACGTCCGGGCTGACCGTGGCGGCCGCTGCCCTGGCCAGTATCCAGGCCGTCCACGAGGGCCGGCTCAGCGGGGTGGCGCTCGCGGTCGTCGTGCTCACGCCGCTGGCCGCGTTCGAGGCCGTACTGGGACTCCCGCTGGCCGTGCAGTACCGGCAGCGGGTGAAGAAGAGCGCCGAACGGGTGCACGAGGTGCTGGACGCCCCCGTGGCCGTGCAGGAGCCTGAGCAGCCGCGGGAGGCGCCCGTGACGCCCTTCCCGCTGCGGGTCACCGGGCTGAGCGCCCGTTACGCCGGTCAGCACCGCGACGCGCTCGCGGGCGTCGACCTGACCCTGGAGCGGGGGCGCAGGATCGCCGTGGTCGGGCCGTCCGGATCCGGCAAGACGACGCTGGCGCAGGTCCTGCTGCGGTTCCTGGACGCGCGTGAGGGGACGTACACGCTCGGCGGAACGGACGCCCGCGCCCTGGACGGCGACACCGTGCGCCGCTTCGTCGGGCTGTGCGCGCAGGACGCGCATGTCTTCGACAGCTCCGTACGGGAGAACCTGCTGCTGGCCCGCAAGGACGCGACCGAGGCCGAGCTGCGCGAGGCCCTCGCACGGGCCCGGCTGCTCGACTGGGCCGACGCACTGCCCGAGGGCCTCGACACGCTCGTCGGCGAGCACGGGGCCCGGCTGTCCGGGGGGCAGCGGCAGGGGCTCGCGCTCGCCCGTGCGCTGCTCGCCGACTTCCCCGTCCTCGTACTGGACGAGCCCGCCGAACACCTCGACCTGCCGACGGCCGACGCGCTCACCGCCGATCTCCTCGCCGCGACGGAGGGCAGGACGACGCTGCTGATCACGCACCGGCTGGCCGGACTGGAGGCGGTGGACGAGGTGATCGTGCTGGAGGAGGGGCACCCGGTGCAGCGAGGCGAGTACGCGGCACTGGCTGCGGTGGACGGACCGCTGCGCCGGATGCGCGAGCGGGAGGCCGCGACGGAGGGGCTGGCCGCGGAGGCGGTCGCGTAAGGCCGACCGCCGACCCGACCGCTTTGCCGTGCGGCGGTCTGTCCCGTACGGCCGCCCGACTTTCCGCCTCAAAAAGTACTAATTACGCTCTTGGCATGGCAGCAGCAGCCACCCCAGGTCCAGGACCCGACCCCCACGGCGGGCAGCCGGTGGCCTCCGGCGCGGCAGCAGCCGCGGGGCCCAGCGAGACCGTCGCCCCGGCGACCCGGAGCCTGCAGGGGCTGCCCGCCGAGCTGACCGCGCGGCTGCCGCAGCTCCTCGAGGCGATGCGGTCCGTCGGCACCGGACTGGAGCTGCACACGACGCTGGACCGCATCTGCGAGACCGCCGCCGAGCTGGCGGACGCCCGCTACGCCGCTCTCGGGGTCGTCGCCGAGGACGGCAACGGGCTTTCGGACTTCGTCTACTACGGCGTCGACGAGAGCACGGCCTCGCTCATCGGCCGGCTGCCCGACGGGCAGCGAGGTCTGCTCGGGGCGCTCATCCACCAGCCGGAGCCGGTGCTGCTGGCGGATCTCACGGCCGATCCGCGCTCCTGCGGCTTCCCGCCCCACCATCCGCCGATGCGGTCCTTCCTCGGCGTTCCCGTCCGCGTCCAGGAGAAGATCTTCGGCAACCTCTACCTGGCCGAGAAGCGGGGCGGGCGCGAGTTCAGCGTCCACGACCGCGACATGGTCCGCGTGCTCGCCACCGAGGCGGGCATCGCCATCGGCAACGCCCGGCTTTACGACGCGGCCAAGCAGCGCGAGCGCTGGATCGACGGCTCGGTCGCCGTGACCACCGCACTGCTGTCGGGCGGCGATGCCGAGGACGCGCTGCAGATCGTCGCGGAACAGGCGCGCCGGCTCTCCGGTTCGGCGGCCGGGATCATGTCGCTGCCCGCGGACGACGGCGGACTCGAGATCGTCGCCGTGTCCTCGGAGCATGCATCGAGCCTCCTGGGGGCGGTCGTCCCGCCGGAGAGCCGAGCCGTCGCCGAACTCCTGGACGGTAAGGCGGTGTTCGTGGACGACGCGGCCACCGACCCGCGTCTGATCACCGATCTGTCCCGCGACTACGGGCCCATGATGATGCTGCCGCTGCAGAGCGGCGGCCGGATTCTGGGCGGTCTCGTCACGCCACGCGCGCGTGGCGCGCGGCCGTTCACCGAGACCGAGCGGACCCTGGCCACTCAGTTCGCCTCGCAGGCCGCCCTCGCGCTGATGATGGCGGAGGCGCAGCGCGACCGGGAGCGGCTCGCGGTGTACGAGGACCGCGACCGGATCGCCCGCGATCTGCACGACCTCGTCATCCAGCGCCTGTTCGCCACCGGGATGATGCTGGAGAGCGCCCAGCGCAGGTCCGTCGTGCCCGAGGTGCAGGACGGCGTCAGCAAGGCGGTCGACGAACTGGACGTCACGATCCAGGAGATCCGCACCGCGATCTTCGCGCTGCAGCAGGGCCCGGCCGAGGCGCCCTCGAGCCTGCGCACACGCGTGGTGCGCGAGATCAACATGGCGGCCGTGCCGCTCGGTTTCACGCCCTCGTACCGCTTCCTCGGCCCTGTCGACGCAGTGGTCGGGGAGATGACCGGCAAGAACCTCGTCGCGGCGCTGCGCGAGGCGCTCTCCAATGCGTTCCGGCACTCAGGGGCCTCTCGTATCGAGGTCGTCGTCGACGCCGGCGTGACCCTCCCGGACGGGCGGCAGGGCGTACGACTGACCGTCTCGGACGACGGCGTCGGCATCCCGGAGGGCGGCCGCCGCAGCGGTCTGAGGAACCTGAAGCGGCGGGCGGAGTCGCTGGGCGGGGACAGCTGGCACGGGCCGGGCATCGGCGAGGACGGGGGCGGCACGACGGTGGTGTGGCAGGCCGCCTGCTGAGCCGCAGCTCCTGGCGGGCCGAATGGGGCCGCAAAGGGCCTGATCGGCGGTACGGGTCTCGTCCGTACGGGTTATCGCTCCCCCCTCGTGCACGCGTTGCACCGGTATGTCCCGTTATATACGGACAACGATCCGACTCATGTTCATGCGCCTCTTTCACCGCCGCCCCCACCGTGTGCCGGTGCTGCTGTGTGCACTGCTCGCCCTCGCAGCCGGTGCCCTCGTAGCCGGGCCGGCTGCCGCTTCGCCCGACCCTGGTGGCCGGTTCGGCCCGGGCGACCCGGGCGTTCTGAGTGCCGGCGCCGAGGTGGCACAGCTGTACGAGGACGCATCGGCGGCCGCCCAGCAGTACGAGACGACCCGGCGCGCGGCGAAGGAGCAGGAGGCCAGGGCCCGGAGGCTCGAGGGGCTGCTCGCCAGGGAACGGCGGGAGATCGCCGCCCTACGCGGCGATCTCGGCCGGATCGCCCGCGCCCAGTACCGCAGTGGCGGGGGGCTGCCGCGGACCGCTCAGCTGCTGCTCGCGGACAGCCCGGAGGACCTGATCCGCGGCCAGCAGGCGGTATGGCAGGCCGATCTCGCCGTCGACAACGCGGTCTCGAAGAGCCGCAGGGCCGAGGCGCGGCTGTCGGCCGACGAGAGGAAGGCCGCCGCGGCCTGGCACTCCCTTGCGGAACGGAACGGAGAGCTGGCGCAGTTGAGGCGGGACATCGCGGCGAAGCTCGAACGGGCGCTGTGGAAGCTGCAGGGCGAGGCCGACCGGTCGGTGGCGACGGGCAAGTGCAGCAAGCCCGTCCGGCTGAAGCAGCCGAAAACGCGCACCACGCGCGCGTGGGTCGCGCCGGTGAAGTCGTACAGGCTCTCCGCCGGTTTCGACAGCGTCGGGCAGCACTGGGCGCACCGCCACACCGGGCAGGACTTCGCCGTGCCCATCGGCACTCCGGTGCGTGCGGCGGGCGCGGGCCGTGTGGTGAGCGTCTCGTGCGGCGGCGCCTTCGGCGTCGAGGTCGTGCTGGAGCACTCCGGCGGCTACTACACGCAGTACGCCCACCTCGCCGCCGTCACCGTCACCAAGGGGCAGCGGGTGCGGGCCGGGCAGTGGGTGGGGCAGTCGGGGACGACCGGGAACTCCACGGGGCCGCACCTCCACTTCGAGGTGCGGCTCACGCCGAAATGGGGTTCGGCGGTGGATCCGACGCGGTGGCTCAAGGAGCGCGGGGTGCGGCTCCGGCCGTGACGACCGTTGCCGTGCAGTTGCCGTCCAGCTGCTCGTAGCCTCTGCAGCTTCAGCCCGTGCAACCTGCCCCTGCTGCCGGACCCCTACAGCCCGGCCAGGATCTCCTCGATGACGATCGCCACGCCGTCCTCGTTGTTGGCGACCGTGTGGCCGGACGCGACGGCGAGCACGTCGGGATGGGCGTTCCCCATGGCGTACGAGGTGCCTGCCCAGGTGAGCATCTCCACGTCGTTCGGCATGTCCCCGAAGGCGACGACCTCCTGCGGTGTGATGCCGCGCTCGGCGCAGCACAGGGCCAGCGTGCTCGCCTTGGAGACTCCGGGTCCGCTGATCTCCAGCAGGGCGCTCGGGCTGGAGCGGGTGATCGCCGCCTTGTCGGCCGCGTGCGCACGGGCCAGCGTCAGGAACTCGTCCGGGACGAGCGTCGGGTGGTGCGCGAGCAGCTTCAGCACGGGCTGGTCCGCCACGTCGGAGTCCTCGGCCAGGAGCTTCTCGGCGGGTGCGACGCTCTCGCCGGGGTCGAGCTGCAGGGGCGGATACGTCGGTTCGTGGTGCAGCCCGCCGGTCCGCTCGACCGCGAACGAGGTGCCGGGCGCGGCGGCGCGCAGCGTGTGCACCACGTCGAGGGCGCTCGCCGGCTCGAGCGCCCGGATCTTGACGAAGCGGTGGCCGCCCGCGTCACCGTGCAGATCGACCACCGCCGCGCCGTTGCCGCAGATGGCGAGGCCGTGCCCATGGACGTGGTCGCTGACGACGTCCATCCAGCGTGCGGGGCGGCCGGTGACGAAGAAGACCTCGATCCCGGCGGCCTCGGCGGCGGCGAGAGCGGCGATGGTGCGCTCGGAGACGGACTTGTCGTCGCGCAGCAGGGTGCCGTCGAGGTCTGTGGCGATCAGCCGAGGCGGTACGGAGAAGGCCGGGGTCCGGGGCCGTGCGGAAGCTGAGGTCACGCCCCCCAGTGTCGCGCATATGCCAGCACGGCCGTGCGGTGGGGCGCACATCTGAGTACTTCTCGCCCGCTGAGCAGGCCGCCGGGCCCGTCAGTCGAGGTCTGTCAGCCGGGGCTCGTCAGTCGAGGCCCGTCAGTCCAGGCCCGTCAGTCCAGGCTCGTCAGCCGAGCTGCTGGACGGCCTCCGTGGCGATCCGCTCGAAGATCTTCTCGTCCGCTGCGAAGTCCGACTCGGGGATCGGCCAGTGGACCACGATCTCGTTGAAGCCGAGCGCCGCGTGGTTGCCCGCGAAGTCCACGAAGGCGTCGAAGGAGTCCAGCGGACGGTCCGGGGTGAACCCGGTGAGCAGGATCTTGTCGAGTTCCGCGACATCGCGGCCCAGCGTCTCGCAGGCCGCGCCCAGCTTCTCCACCTGGCCGCGGATGGCTTGCAGTGACTGCTCGGGGGTGCCCGTCTCGAACAGCTTCGGGTCTCCCGTCGTCACCCATGCCTGGCCGTGGAGTGCGGCCAGCTTCAGACCGCGGGGCCCGGTGGCGGCCACCGCGAAAGGCAGCCGGCGGCGCTGGACGCAGCCCGGGATGTTGCGCGCCTCGAAGGCGGAGTAGAAATCCCCCTTGTACGACACCCCCTCTGTACCGTCCTCGGTGAGCAGCGTGTCGAGCAGCTGGACGAACTCGGCGAAACGGTCCGCCCGCTCGCGCGGCGACCATGGGTCCTGGCCCAGCGCGGTGGCGTCGAAGCCCGTGCCGCCCGCGCCGATGCCCAGCGTGATCCGGCCGTTCGACACGTCGTCGAGCGAGATCAGGTCCTTGGCGAGCGTCACAGGGTGCCGGAAGTTGGGCGAGGTGACGAGCGTGCCCAGGCGCAGCCGCTCGGTGACGGCCGCGGCCGCGGTCAGCGTCGGCACCGCCCCGAACCACGGCCCGTCCCGGAAGGTGCGCCAGGAGAGGTGGTCGTAGGTGTACGCCGCGTGGAAGCCCAGCTCCTCGGCCTGCTGCCACGTCGCGCGGGCACCCTCGTGCCAGCGGCGGTACGGGAGGATCACTGTGCTCAGACGCAGACTCATGCCTCCGAGCCTAAGCGGCGGCGGAGCGTGAGCGCTGCCGGGACCGTGTGCGGGAGCGCTGTTCGGATCGCGTTCGTGAGCGCTGCCGGGACCGTGTGCGTGTGCGCTGACGGGAATGTGCCGGAGCCGCCAGGGCCTCCTTCGAGCAGGAGGCCGGTGCCGTCAGTGCTGGTCCGGAAACCGCAGGTACTCCGGGGGTACCTCCGCCGTGAGCCATACGCCGTTGGCGCTGACGCGGAACACGTGTCCCGCGCGGTGCATGGTCCCGGCGTCGACAGACAGCACGACGGGGCGGCCGCGCCGGGCACCGACCCGCGTCGCGGTCTCGCGGTCGGCGGAGAGGTGCACGTCGTGGCGGGCCATCGGCCGCAGTCCCTCGGCGCGGATCGCGGACAGATTACGGGCCACGGTGCCGTGGAAGAGATACGTGGGCGGGGTTGCCGGGGGCAGCCCCAGGTCGACGTCCACGGAGTGTCCCTGGCTGGCGCGGATCCGGCTGCCCTCGATCGCGAACCGTCGTTTGTCGTTGACGGCGACCACATGGTCGAGCTCCTCCCGCGTGAAGCGAAAGCCGTGCGCGGCGGCCGCGGCGATCAGCGTGTCGATCTCCACCCAGCCGCCCTCGTCCAGGGTGAGGCCGATCCTCTCCGGCTGATGACGCAGATGCTTCGCCAGGTACTTCGACACCTTCACGGTGCGTCTCTGGTCCATCCGGCCAGCGTGCCCGTCGGCCGGGCCGGCGCGCACTCGGTTTTGACTCACTCTTTCCGGGTCGGATGTTTGATCCACAAGCAACTGCGTTTTCCACAGGGAGAATTGACGGTTCTGTGGACAACTAGCGGGAGGAATCAGGAACGTTGATCAACTAACCTGACTGCTTCGCAAACTTGTCCACATACGTGCCTAATATTCCTATCGGTGCAGTCTGTTCGGCGGGAAGTTCGGCCGATGGTGATGGGCGTTCAAGTGAATCAGGCGAAGAGTCAGGGCCGTTGGTCAACTAGTCAGCGAACACGGATAGTTCGCTAGGCGCGCTGCCAGACGCTCCGAACTTTGACCTGCAGGTCCCCGAATGTGAACTATGCGCAGTATGCGTAGATATGCCCAACTCATTCCCCAACTCGCCCATGCAAGACCTGAGGGTGACCCCTACGGGCCCGTACTACCGAAGTCTGACCACGGACAACCCCCTGGTCTGACGACCGCCGTTGCCCTCGCCACTAGTTTCGAAACGTGACTGTGATCTCGACCGAAAGCCTGAGCAAGCGGTTCCCGAGGGTGACCGCGCTTGACCGGCTCTCCGTGGACATCGGGCCCGGTGTGACCGGACTCGTCGGAGCCAACGGGGCCGGCAAGTCCACACTGATCAAGATCCTGTTGGGTCTTTCCCCCGCCACCGAGGGCCGCGCCGACGTGCTCGGGCTCGACGTGGCGACCGAGGGCGCCGCCATCCGTGAGCGCGTTGGCTACATGCCCGAGCACGACTGCCTGCCGCCCGACGTCTCGGCCACCGAATTCGTCGTCCACATGGCGCGCATGTCCGGGCTGCCGCCCACAGCCGCCCGCGAACGCACGGCGGACACGCTGCGCCACGTCGGTCTGTACGAGGAGCGCTACCGCCCCATCGGCGGCTACTCGACCGGTATGAAGCAGCGCGTCAAGCTCGCCCAAGCGCTCGTGCACGACCCGCAGTTGGTTTTCCTGGACGAGCCGACCAACGGCCTCGACCCGGTCGGCCGTGACGACATGCTCGGCCTGATCCGGCGCGTCCACACCGACTTCGGCATCTCGGTCCTCGTCACCTCGCACCTGCTGGGCGAGTTGGAGCGCACCTGCGACCATGTCGTGGTCATCGACGGCGGCAAGCTGCTGCGCTCCAGCTCCACCACGGACTTCACGCAGACCACGACGACCCTCGCGGTCGAGGTCACCGACACCGACGAACACCCGGACGGCACACGCGCGTTGCGCGACGCGCTGCACGCGCGCGGGGTGACCACAGACGCGGGCGGCGGCCTGCCGGGCGCCGGGCACACGCTGCTGCTCACGGCGGAAGGCGAGGAGACGTACGACCTCGTGCGCGACCTCGTCGCCGACCTCGGCCTGGGACTTGTCCGCATGGAACAGCGCAGGCACCACATCGCGGAGGTGTTCCGGCCGGACCAGACGCAGCAGCGCGAGGGAACGGACCGTCGGCACCAGGGCACGGACAGTGAGCGGAAGGAGGCGGTCCACCATGGCGGTTGAGCAGCCCCTCGCGGGCGCCGGTGAGCAGACGCGGATCCACAACATCGGCTACCGCACCTACGACGGCCCCCGACTGGGCCGTGCGTACGCCCGCCGTTCCCTCTTCTCGCAGTCCCTGCGCGGCGCGTACGGACTCGGCCGCTCGGCCAAGTCCAAGGTGCTGCCGATGCTGCTCTTCGGGGTGATGTGTGCCCCGGCGGCGATCATGGTCGCGGTCACGGTCGCGACCAAGCTGAAAGACCTGCCGATGGACTACACCCGCTACGCGATCGTGATGCAGGCCGTCATCGGCCTCTACATCGCATCGCAGGGCCCGCAGTCCGTCTCGCGGGACCTGCGCTTCAAGACGGTCCCCCTGTACTTCTCACGGCCCATCGAGCGCGGCGACTACGTCCTCGCGAAGTACGGGGCGATGGCCTCCGCCATGTTCGTCCTCACGGCGGCGCCGCTGCTCGTGCTCTACATCGGGGCGCTGCTGGCCAAACTTGACTTCTCGGACCAGACGGAGGGCTTTCTGCAGGGGTTGGTCTCGGTGGCGCTGCTCTCGCTGCTCTTCGCCGGAATCGGTCTCGTCATCTCGGCGGTCACACCCCGCCGCGGCTTCGGCATCGCCGCCGTGATCGCCGTCCTGACGATCTCGTACGGCGCGGTCTCCACCCTCCAGGCCATCGCGCACATGCAGGGCAGCGACGGCGCGGTGGGCTGGCTCGGCCTCTTCTCGCCGATCACACTCATCGACGGCGTGCAGACGGCCTTCCTGGGCGCCACGTCCTCCTTCCCCGGAGGGGAAGGACCCTCGACCGGCGCGGGCGTCGTCTACCTGCTCGTCGTCCTGGGACTCATCGCCGGAAGCTACGGCATCCTGATGCGCCGCTACCGAAAGGTCGGACTGTGACCACGATCGACATCGACCACGTCTCGCGCTGGTTCGGCAACGTGGTGGCCGTCAACGACATCACCATGACCGTCGGCCCCGGCGTCACCGGACTCCTCGGCCCCAACGGCGCCGGCAAGTCCACCCTGATCAACATGATGGGCGGCTTCCTGTCCCCCTCCACCGGCTCCGTCACCCTCGACGGCCGCCCGATCTGGCGCAACGAGCAGATCTACCGGCACATCGGCATCGTCCCCGAGCGCGAAGCCATGTACGACTTCCTCACGGGCCGCGAATTCGTCGTCGCCAACGCCGAGTTGCACGGCCTGAACGAACGTGCCGCCCAACGGGCCCTCGCCACGGTCGAGATGGAGTACGCACAGGACCGCAAGATCTCCACGTACAGCAAGGGCATGCGGCAGCGCGTCAAAATGGCGTCCGCGCTGGTCCACGAGCCGTCCGTGCTGTTGCTCGACGAGCCCTTCAACGGCATGGACCCGCGCCAGCGCATGCAGCTGATGGACCTGCTGCGGCGCATGGGCGACGAGGGCCGCACCGTCCTCTTCTCGTCGCACATCCTCGAGGAGGTCGAGCAACTCGCCTCCCACATCGAGGTGATCGTCGCCGGACGGCACGCGGCGAGCGGCGACTTCCGCAAGATCCGCCGGCTGATGACCGACCGCCCGCACCGCTATCTCGTGCGCTCCAGCGACGACCGCGCCCTCGCTGCCGCGCTGATCGCCGATCCGTCGACGGCGGGCATCGAAGTGGACGTCACGGAAGGCGCGTTGCACATCCAGGCCGTCGACTTCGGCCGGTTCACCGCGCTGCTGCCGCGGGTGGCCAGGGACCACGGCATCCGGCTGTTCACGGTCTCGCCGTCCGACGAGTCCCTCGAGTCCGTCTTCTCGTATCTGGTCGCGGCGTAGGAGGCCGAAGATGTACGACCCCACAGTCGCCCGGCTCACCTACCGGGCCCTGCTCGGCCGCCGCCGGGCCCTCATCCTCTTCGCGCTGCCCGCCCTGCTGCTCGTGATCGCAGGTGCGGTACGCGCCCTCACCGGCGCCGACGACCAGATCGCATCGAACGTACTCGGCGGGTTCGCGCTCGCCACGATGGTGCCGATCATCGGCGTCATCGCCGGCACCGGGGCGATCGGACCGGAGATCGACGACGGCTCGGTGGTGTATCTGCTCGCCAAGCCGGTCAAGCGGCCCACGATCATCTTCACCAAGCTGATCGTCGCCGTCGCCGTGACGATGGTCTTCTCCGCGATCCCCACCTTCGTCGCCGGGCTGATCCTCAACGGCAACGGCCAGCAGATCGCCGTCGCCTACACCGTCGCGGCGCTGATCGCGTCCATCGCGTACGCCGCGGTCTTCCTGCTCCTCGGCACGGTCACCCGGCACGCGGTGGTCTTCGGACTCGTGTACGCCCTCGTCTGGGAGGCCCTGTTCGGGTCGCTGGTGCCCGGGGCGCGCACGCTCAGCATCCAGCAGTGGTCGCTCGCGGTGGCCCAGAAGGTCGCCGGCTCGGACCTTGTCACCTCGGACGTCGGGCTGCCGCTCGCGACGGTTTTGCTGGCGGGCGTCACGGTGGCCGCCACCTGGTACGCGGGGCAGAAGCTGCGGACGCTGACGCTGGCCGGAGAGGAGTGACGCGGCGGCACGCGTGCGTGCCGGTTCTGCGATCTTGACGGCGCTTTCACCCTCCCATCCGGACACTGGGTGGGAGGCGAGCGCTTCCGCCATGCAGGAAGGAGCCACGATGGCATCGGAACCGAGGCCCGAGCGGGGGGCCGATGAGGGTACGCCGGGTGGGGCTGAGGGTACGCCGGGTGGGGCCTGGGACGACGTCGTACTCGACGAGGGGTTCATACGATCCGCAGAGGCGTCCGAGCCCTCGGCACGCGCCCGTATGCTCGCCGCCCGGTGGCGCAAGCAGCCTCCGGAGCCGGAGCCCTGGCGTAGCGACGAGCCTCCGGCGGGGTGGTTCTGGAGCCGGGCGCGGCGGCGCAGGTGGCGCAGGGGGTAGGCGGTCGGTCGGGCTCGGACTTCTTCTCGGACTCGGTCTCGATCTCGGAAATAAATGGGTGGCGGCCGACTTCCCGTGTGGGCACAGTAGTTCTGTCCACGCGCCGCCATCGGCGCCATCTTCTGGGAGAGGAGCGCGACGGTGTCCATCAGTGGTCCGTCGAGCTCCCGGCAGGGCAGCCCGCGGCAGGCTCCGGAGTAGTCACTGCACTCCGTGGAGCCGCCGCGTGGGAGTTGCCCGGGGCGGCCGCTTCGAGCGCGCGAATCGCTTCGCGCGGGCCGCCCACCCAGGCGCTTCGCTGTGATTCGGCGGGTTCTGTTGTCCTGGTGGACGTTGTGCGTCGGGTGGGCGCACGTCGTGGGGCTGTGCCCACCCTCCCCCCCAGCTACCGCTGGGAGGTGCCTCCAGCCCTGCGGAACGCCTGCCCACAGCGGGAGCGGTAGCGGCAGGGCGCGGCTTAGCCGCCAGCTACGTCAGCAGGCGTTCCAGGACCACCGCGATGCCGTCTGTTTCGTTTGATGTTGTTTGTTCGTCTGCTACTGCCTTCAGTTCCTGGTGGGCGTTGGCCATGGCTACGCCGTAGGAGGCCCAGGCGAACATCGGGATGTCGTTGGGCATGTCGCCGAAGGCGATCGTCTCCGCGGGGTGGGCGCCGAGCCGGCGGGCGGCCAAGGAGAGGCCGGTCGCCTTCGTGAGGCCGAGGGGGAGCAGTTCGACGATGCCTTCGCCGGCCATCGTCACGCCCACCAGATCGCCCGCGGTCCGCAGAGCCACCGAGGCGAGCTCGTCGTCGGTGAGCCCCGGGTGCTGGATGTACAGCTTGTTCAGCGGTTGCGACCAGACGTCGGAGATGTCGGTGAAGGGGACGTACGGCAGCGGGCCGTCGTGCGTTTGGTAGCCGGGGCCCACCAGCACCTGGCCGTCGATGCCGTCGCGGCTCGCGGCCAGCGCCAGCGGGCCGACCTCCGCCTCGATCTTCGCCAGCGCCAGGCCGGCGACCCGGCGGTCCAGGGTCACGGAGGTGAGCAGACGGTGCTCGCCCGCGTGGTAGACCTGCGCGCCCTGGCCGCACACCGCGAGTCCCTCGTAGCCGAGGTCGTCGAGGATGTGCCGGGTCCAGGGCACCGCCCGGCCGGTGACGACGATGTGGGCGGCGCCCGCCGCGGTGACCGCGGTGAGCGCCTCACGCGTGCGTGCCGACACCGTCTCGTCGGAACGCAGCAACGTTCCGTCGAGATCGGTGGCGACCAGCTTGTAGGGAAAGGGGGCGGCGGAGGGAGCAGCGGAATCGCTCACTTGGCGACCGGCTCCAGAAGCTCACGTCCTCCGAGATACGGACGCAGCACCTCCGGCACCCGCACGGAGCCGTCGGCCTGCTGGTGGTTCTCCAGGATCGCCACGATCGTGCGCGGTACGGCGCACAGCGTGCCGTTGAGCGTCGCGAGCGGGCGGACCTGCTTGCCGTCGCGGACACGGATCTGCAGGCGGCGGGACTGGAACTCCGTGCAGTCCGAGGTCGACGTCAGCTCGCGGTACTTGCCCTGGGTCGGGATCCACGCCTCGCAGTCGAACTTGCGGGCGGCCGAGGAGCCCAGGTCGCCCGTGGCCACGTCGATCACGCGGAACGGCAGCTCCAGCGAGGTCAGCCACTGCTTCTCCCACTCGAGGAGACGCTGGTGCTCGGCCTCAGAGTCCTCCGGTGCGACGTACGAGAACATCTCGACCTTGTCGAACTGGTGGACACGGAAGATGCCGCGGGTGTCCTTGCCGTGCGAGCCGGCCTCGCGGCGGAAGCACGGCGAGAAGCCCGCGTACCGCAGGGGCAGCCGGTCGGCGTCGATGATCTCGTCCATGTGGTACGCGGCGAGCGGCACCTCGGACGTGCCGACCAGGTAGAGGTCGTCGTCGTCCAGGTGGTAGACGTCCTGCGCCGCCTGGCCGAGGAAGCCGGTGCCGGCCATCGACTGCGGGCGGACCAGCGCCGGAGTGAGCATCGGCGTGAAGCCGGCCGCAGTGGCCTGGGCGATCGCGGCGTTCACCAGGGCGAGCTCGAGCAGCGCGCCGACACCGGTGAGGAAGTAGAAGCGGGAGCCGGACACCTTGGCGCCGCGCTCCACGTCGATGGCGCCGAGCGTCGTGCCGAGCTCCAGGTGGTCCTTGGGCTCGAAGCCCTCGGCCGTGAAATCACGGATCGTGCCGTGCTTCTCCAGGACCTTGAAGTCCTCCTCGCCGCCTACGGGCACGTCGGGGTGCACGAGGTTGCCCAGCTTGAGCAGCAGCTCCTGGGTCTCCGCGGCGGCCTGATCCCGTTCTGCGTCGGCTGCCTTGACCGCGGCGGCGAGCTCGCCCGCCTTCTTCAGCAGCTCCTGCTTCTCGTCGCCGGAGGCCTTGGGGATGAGCTTGCCGAGCGACTTCTGCTCGGAGCGCAGCTCGTCGAAGCGGACGCCGGACGACCTGCGCCGCTCGTCGGCGGAGAGCAGGGCGTCGACGAGCTCGACGTCCTCTCCACGGGCGCGCTGGGAGGCGCGAACACGGTCGGGGTCCTCACGAAGCAGGCGAAGGTCAATCACACAGCAAGGCTACCGGTGCGCGCTTCCCGCTCACGAACCGATATCTGGGTATGTGTGTTTTGAGCGATATGCCGGAATGGGAATTCGTGCGGGCCCGGGTGGATGTGCGCCGGGGAAGCGACATCGCAGCGTACCGTCAATAAACGGGGCGCGATTCCCTGAATCGGGGCAGATGCGATGCGGTGTCTTGACTCGATCACCTTGTGTGGGGCGGCACTTGGGGCTCCGTTGTCCACAGGAATCCATGCGCGGAAAAGTTATCCACAGGCTGTGTGCAAGATCTGTGGATGCCGGAAGTGATCATTCCGAAAGCCGCAAGCGGGACGGCGCATTCCCGGTTCAAACCGCCCGTGGGTCCCCTTTCGGGTGGAAATGGTTCGCCCCAAAGGGTTGATCAAGTGAAACGGGTGGACGACGGGTGATGTGGGTGAGAGTGGAGAGACATGGGCGGCGGAGAGCGATTTGTCGACTGTGTCGTGCGTAGTGCACTTCGTTGTCGACTTGTCCCCAGGTCGAGAAGCCAACCTGTGGATAACTGCTGTGGATGAGGAAAATCTGCAGGTAGGACCGTAGGGGGTACCGGTGGATAACTCTGCTCAGAGCCGCCCGTGCCGGCGGACCAGTCAGAACCGCCCGTCCCGGCAGCGCGTCAGCCAGTCCGACGCCTCCGCGAAGTCGCCGTCGGACGTCCCGGGCCTGAGAGCCCGCACATCCTGGGGCGAGACATCGGCCTGGGGATACGACCCGAGGAACCGCACCTTCAGGCAGATCCGCTTGAGCCCCATGAGGGCCTCGCCGACCCGGGGGTCCGAGACGTGCCCCTCGGCGTCGATCGCGAAGCAGTAACTCCCGATGCCCTCGCCGGTCGGCCGGGACTGCAGCAGCACCAGGTTGACCCCGCGTACCGCGAACTCCTGGAGCAGTTCCAGCAGTGCACCCGGGTGGTCGTCGCGCTGCCAGATGACCACCGACGTCTTGTCCGCCCCGGTCGGGGCCGCGGGCCGGGCGGGGCGGCCGACCAGCACGAAGCGGGTCTGCGCGTTCGCCGCGTCGTGGATCTCGGTGACCAGAGGCTCCAAGCCGTAGGTCGCCGCCGCGAACTCGCCCGCGAAGGCCGCGTCGTAGCGGCCCTCCTGCACCAGTCGCGCGCCGTCGGCGTTCGATGCGGACGACTCCCACACGGCGTCCGGGAGGTTCGCCGCCAGCCAGTTGCGGACCTGCGTCTGCGCAGCCGGATGCGCGGTCACCGTCTTGATGTCGGCCAGCTGCGTGCCGGGCCGGACCAGCAGCGCGAAGGTGATCGGCAGCAGCACCTCGCGGTAGATCATCAGCGGCTCGCCCGCGATGAGCTCGTCGAGGGTCGTGGTGATGCCGCCCTCCACGGAGTTCTCGATCGGCACGAGCGCGGCCGCGGCCTCGCCGGCGCGCACGGCGTCGAGAGCCGCGGACACGGTCACCATGGGGACGAGCTCCCGCGTGGCGGCTTCCGGGAGCTTGCGGAGTGCGGCCTCGGTGAAGGTGCCTGCGGGGCCGAGGTACGTGTAGCGGGTGGCGGACATACCGTCACCCTAATGCCAGCCGCCACTGCGGCTTCCGCACGCGGCCTCCGACCCCGCTCGATCAGGCTTATCAGGCTGATCAGGCTTCCAGCAGCCGCTGTCCGACGTACTCGCCCTTGGCCGCGCCGCCCGGCACGGCGAAGAGGCCGCTCGACTCGTGCCGGATGAACGGAGACAGGGCGTCGCCGCGGTCGAGCTTGCGCTGCACCGGTACGAAGCCGCGCAGCGGGTCGGCCTGCCAGCAGATGAAGAGCAGGCCCGCGTCCGGCACTCCGTCCGCATCGAAACCGTCGTGGAAGGAGAACGGCCGGCGCAGCATCGCGGCCCCGCCGTTCTGGTCGGGCCGTGTGATGCGGGCGTGCGCATTGATCGGGATGACGAGGTTGCCGTCGGCGTCGGTCTGCTCGAGCTTCGGTTCGGTCGTCTCGGTGCCGCCGGTGAGGGGCGCGCCGTCGGACTTGCGCCGCCCTATGACGTTCTCCTGGTCCTTCTGGGACAGCTTCTCCCAGTCGTCGAGGAGCATCCGGATGCGGCGTACGACGGCGTAGGAGCCGCCCGCCATCCAGGACGGGTCGCCGGAGGTCGGCACGAAGATGCGCTGGTCGAAGTCGTCGTCCGTCGGCTTCGGGTTGTTCGTGCCGTCGATCTGGCCCATCAGATTGCGGGCCGTCATGGGTCGGGCGGTCGCGCCGGGCGAGCGGTTGAAGCCGTTCATCTGCCAGCGGACGCGTGCGACGCCACGGGCCTCCGTCTGGACGGCGCGCAGCGCGTGGAAGGCGACGAGCGCGTCGTTCGCCCCGATCTGCACCCACAGGTCGCCATTGCTGCGCGCCTGGTCGATGTGGTCCGAGGAGAAGTCCGGCAACGGATCGAGGGCCACCGGGCGCTGCTTCTCCAGGCCCGTGCGCGAGAAGAAGGTGGAGCCGAAGCCGAAGGTCACGGTCAGGGACGAGGGCCCGGCATCGCGCGCGACGTCGGTGTCATCGCTTGCGGCGGCCTCGCCCGCCATCAGCCGCTCCGCCGTCGCCGACCAGCGGCGCAGCAGCGCGGCCGCCTCCTTGCGGCCCGCACCGGCCACCAGGTCGAACGCGATGAGATGGCCGTGGCCCTGCATCGGCGTCGTGATGCCTGGCTGATGTTTCCCGTGAAACATCACCTCTTCGGAGCCGAGGGAGGTAAGCGGCGCGGCGGCCGTGCCGCCCGAGCCCTCACCGGAGCCCGAGGACGCCACGGCGTACCCCGCGGCACCGCCTGCGGCGCCCAACGCGATGCCGGTGGCGCCGGCCGTACCGAGGAGGCGTCGTCGGGAAATGGACTGGTCAGGCATGGTGGTCAGCCGATCTTCACGTTCTTGTTGACGGTCACCTGGTCGATGTCCGAGGTCCGCACGGTCACGGCGACCTTCCAGTCGCCGGCCATCGGGATCTGCACCCCGCGTGCGCTCCAGTGCCCGGTGAGGAGGTGGTCGGGGGTGACGGGCAGCGGCCCGATGTCCTTGGACGTGAGCGTGAAGGACACCTTGATCTCGGGGATGTCGAAGGGCTTGCCGTTCGGGCGCTTCACATAGACATGCATCTCGTTGCTGCCGGTCCGGCCCGGCGTCAGATCGAGCGACACGGTGCCCTTGCCGTCCTCGCCGCCCGTGTCGAACGGAATGTCCAGGGAGACGGGTCCGCTCAGCTCCGATGCCGCGCTGGTGGCACGCGCGGCCTCCTGCTCCGTACGGCCCGGCTCGGTGGACGTCAGTACCGTGGTGACCGCGAGCAGCACCACGGCGACGCCGGCTTCGGCGAGCACGGAACGGCGCAGGCCGAAGCGGTGCGGATCGGCGTCCCGGATGCGCTTCTTGCGCGCGGTGGCCATGGCGGCCTGCTGGCGGGCGAGTTGGGCGGCGCGTGCGGCGTCCCCGCCCGCCTTCCCCTCGGCGGACCCCGGTCCCTCGGGCGGCACGGTGACGCGCTCGCTCGTACTGTGTGCCGATGCGGCCTGCGCGGCGTGTGCCGATGCGGCCTTCGCGGCGGTTTCGGCGCCCAGCTCGTCCTCGGCGTCCACACCGGGTGTGTCCGTGAGTCGCGCGGTCCACCGGCGGGAGATCCAGGCGATGCCCACCAGTACGGCGACCAGCCCGACCTTCACGAGCAGCAGCTGCCCGTACGCCGTACCGGTGAGCGCCGACCAGGAGCCGACCTGGCGCCACGACTGGTAGATGCCGGTCGCCGCCAGCACGGTGACGCTGCCGAGCGCGATGCGCGAGAAGCGGCGTACGGCTGAGGCCTCGATCGAGGGCGCGCGGTACAGCGACACCAGCAGCGTCGTCAGACCGCCCAGCCAGGCCGCGACCGCTAGCAGATGCAGCACGTCGACGGGCATCGCGAGCCCTGCCTGGATACCGGTCGAGGCGTGCTCGGCCATGGCCCAGGTGGCGGCGAGGCCCGCCGCGACGACGGTGCCGCCGATGGCGAGGCCGAAGGCGAGGTCGCTCTTCCGGCTGTCGGCCTCGGCGTGCTGGTCGGTCCCGCCGTGCCGGTCGGTGTCGCCGTGCCGGTCGGTGTCGCCGTCACCGCCTGCGGCATCGTGGGTTGCCTCGTCCCCCTGGTCTCCCTGCTCCCCGTCTTCCGCATGCCTGACGTACGCCCCGAACAGCACCGCGATGAACAGAGCGGCCGCGGCGAGCAGCAGCAGGCGTGAGCTGAGTGCCGCTCCGGTCTTGGTCTGCAGCACCGTGCCGAGCTGCCCCAGGTCGAAGACGTCGGCGAGCTTCCCCGAGCCGGTGTACGCGCCCCGCATCAGCAGCATCGCGAGGGTGGCCGCGGTCAGCGCGACCCAGCCGGAGACCACGACCCGCTGCACCGCCCGCACTCCGGCGCCGCGCGGCCAGCAGGCCAGTACGAAGGCGGCCCCGCCGACCATGACGATGAACCCGGCGTACGACACATAGCGCGCAATGCCGTAGAGCCCGCCGACGATACCGCCGCCCGCCGTCTGGTCCCCCAGCGCGACCGAGGTCTTGGACGGCGCGCCCACCGAGAACGTGAAGGCGCCGGAGACCGGGTGGCTGTCGGCCGACACCACCTGGTAGGCGACGGTGAACGTGCCGTTGGGCAGCCCCGAGTGCAGCTTCACGCTGTAGACGTCGCTGCCGAGGTTCTCGGGGCTGCCGGTGTCGACGCGCTTGCCGGCCGGGTCGAGCACCCGGATCGAGCCGTCCGACATCGCCACGTCCTCCGAGAACGTGAGCGACACCTGCTTCGGCGCCGTGGCGACCACTGCCCCCTGCTTGGGGTCGCTCCCGAGCAGCGCGGCATGCGCCGATGCGGGCGCGGCACCGGCGAGGAGCGCGCCCGTCACGGCGATCAGCAGCGCCAGAAGATGCCCGAAGCGAGGAGCGATGGACCTCATGGACTCTCCGTCCTCTGACTGCGTCTCAGTGATGGCTTGACGGGTTGTACGTGGCGGCCTTCACCGGCACCTCAACGGTGATCGTGCCGGACTCGGCGAAGTGCAACTCGACGGAGACCTTCTCGCCCAGCTTCGGCCTGTGCGTGAGCTTGTCGAACATCACGTGGTTTCCGCCGCGTGCGAAGTCGAGCCTGCCGCCCGCGGGTACGTCGAAGGACTTCTGCTCCTTCATCGCCCCGCCGTCGGTGGTGTGGAGGGTGACGTCGGCGGCTATGTCGCTGGTGACGGAGGTGAGCTCGTCCGCGCCGCCCGAGTTGGTGACGGTGAAGTATCCCGCGGCCATGTCGGCCGTCGGCGGCACCGGCATATAGGCCCCGCTCACCTTCAGGTCGGGCTTCTTCGAGGCCGCGTCCGTCTGCGCCGAGCCGTCGGCGGAGCCGCAGCCGGTGAGCACGAGCCCGGCGGCGACGAGCAGCGCGCCGCCGGTCATGAGTCCCTTGGCGCCGCCGGTCGCGAGTCCCCTCGCGTCGCGGGCGCCGGTCCGCGTGCGGACCCCGCGCCTCACGGCGTCTCCCCCTTGATCAGCTTCGGCAGGTCCTTCGTGTAGTCGTCGACCGTGGCGTCCTCGCCGTACAGGACATAGCCCGCGTCGGTCTTCGGGGAGAAGGCGACGACCTGGGTGCCGTGCATCGAGACGACCTTGCCGTTCTTGTCCTTGGTCGGCGGCTCGATGGAGATGCCGAGCTGCCGGGCGCCGGCCTGGATGGTGGAGAAGTCCCCGGTCAGGCCGATGAAGTCGGGGTCCTGCGCCTTCAGCCAGCTGGCGAGCGCGGACGGGGTGTCCCGCTCCGGGTCGGTGGTGACGAAGACGACGCGCAGCTTGTCCTGCTCGGCCTTGGGCAGCTGCTTCTTGGCGACCGCGATGTTGCTCATGGTCAGCGGGCAGACGTCGGGGCAGTGGGTGTAGCCGAAGTAGATCAGCGTCGGCCTGCCCTTGGTCTGCTCGACCAGGTCGTACTTCTTGCCGTGGGTGTCGGTGAGAACCAGGTCCGGCTTGGTGAACGGCTTGTCCAGCACGGTCGCGGCCTTGTCCGAGCTGCCCGACTCCACGGACACCTCGGCGACGGGCTTCTTGCCGTCGTCACCGCTGCCGCACGCGGAGAGGGTCAGCGTTGCGGCGGCCACCAGCGCGGCGGCGAGGAGGGTGTTCTTGCGCATACGAAAATGTCCCAGATGTGAGGTGTCCGGTCGGCGCCGGGGTCGTCCGCAGCCATGAGCCATCGGCGCGACCCCGGGCCCACCGGGTGGTTGCTCAGCTGCCCAGCCGCTCGGCGCCCGGCAGGCGCATGTCCGGCATGGGCAGCTGCCGGTCGAGATCAGCTGCTGGGGCGCCTGCGCCGGGCCAGCACGCCGAACGCCACGCCCGCTACGCCCACGGCGATGCCGACGATGCCGAGGACGCGTGCGGTGGTGTCGCTGGAGTCCGCCGAGGCAGCCGCCGTCTCGGCCGTTCCCGAGTCCGGCGTGGACTCGTCCGAGGAGGCCGTGTCGCCCGAACCGCCGCCGTGGTGGCCGTCGGTCGCCGCCGACAGCTCCAGCACCGGCGCCGGGTTCTCCGGCTCCTCCTGGCCCTCCTGCTGCACCTCGATCCAGCGCACGACCTCCTTGTTGGAGTACGTCTGGATCGCCTTGAAGACGAGCTCGTCGGTGTCCTCCGGCAGCTGGCCGACGGAGAGCGGGAACTTCTGGAAGTAGCCGGGCTGGATGCCCTTGCCGTCGGCGGTCCAGGTGACCTTGGAGACGGCCTCGGTGATCTTCTCGCCGTGCATCTCGAGCGGCTTGTCGAGCTTGGACCTGGTGACCTCGACCTTCCAGCCGTCGACGGGCTGGGGCATCACGGAGGCGAGCGGATGGTCGGTCGGGAAGCTCACCTCGAGCTTCGTCGTCGAGGCGTTGTCGCGCTCGTTCGGCACCTTGAAGTCGATGACGGCGTACCCGCCCTTGGCCGCCTCGCCCTCCGGCTGCACGGTGACGTGCGCGAAGGCAGGGGCGGAGAACAGCAGGACGGCGGCGCCGGCCGCGGCGACCACGACGGGCAGACGGGAAACCTTCAGAGGGTTCATGCGGGAGAACACTCCACTTCAGCAGTGTTGTCGTCGGAAGGTGGCGCGCCCCATGGGCACGCGCGCGTGCCGCACGGCACCTCCTCCGTCGAGTGGAGTGGTGCGCGTGTCAGGCAGCGAGAAGGAACGCGGCCGCGGATGGCGGCCCGCGCCTGATCACCGTGTGCTGAAGTGCGGAGACACGCGGCTTCGCGGGCCGGAGCAACGCGGTGCGCGGCGTACGCGGACCCAGCTCCGGCGCCGTGGGAAGCCCGGTGAGCAGGGCGCGTACGAGCGCGAGGGCACGGCGCAGCGACCGTACGCGCGCCGCTTCGGCGACTCCGTGCGCGGAAAGCCGCAGAAGGCGCCCCAGTGCGATGTCGCCGCGGCGCAGCAGCCAGCCGGCGACGACGGCCGCGAGCACGTGCGCGAGAAGCATGGGCAGGGACGGCAGCAGCGAGGCCGCGGAGCCGGTGGCGGTGGACGCCGCCGCGGTGTGGTCGTGCAGGGACCCGCCCGGTTCGAGGCCCGCGCCCGAGAGGATCCGCTGGGCCTGGGCCGGGCTGATCGCCGCGGCTCCGGCTCCGCACACCAGCCGTGCGGCCCGCTCCACCAGTGCGGCATCCGTGAGCGCCGACGACGAACCGGCGCCCCCCGCAGACGAAGTCCCGCCGACGACGCCCATGGCCATCTGCGTACCGCCCTGGGCGAAGCCGAACAGCGTGTGCAGCGCGGCCTGACCCACGGCCAGCACCGCGGCGATACCGGGCAGGGCACGCTCACGCCCGGCGAACGGCACCGCGACGGCGAAGACGGCGAAGGACGACACCCCGAGCGCCCACAGCGGGAGCGCCTCGCAGGAGGCGAGCACATGGCCTGCCGCGGACAGCGCGACGCAGACCGCGGTGAACACCGCGGCCCTGAGGATCCGGAGATCGACTCCGTCGTGCGCCGTGCGCTGGCGGGGGGCAGTCATGGCCGAGCCATCATCGCACTGGCCCTGACCGCTCCGTACGGCAGGTCCGCAAGGTCACGCCACGCCTGGAGAATCCCGATGTATACGCAAGATTCCTTTCGGTCCAGATCTCCAGCCGGCCTGCCCATACACCGACTCGCCCAGCCGCCGCATCCGCCGTCCGAGCGGCATCGCGTCAACCCTGTGCTTACTTCGTGCGCTTGTGGCAATACGTATCCGTATGTCGAGCCGCAGCCAGGAGGCTGGAGAGCATGAGCATGTGGTGGTCCCTCCATTTGCGGCGTGAAGCTGCGAGCGTGCCGCTCGCCCGGCGCCTGCTGATCGGGACGATGGAGACCGCGGGCGTGGACCCCGATATCTCGTACGACCTGTCCGTCGCTCTGAGCGAGGCCTGCGCCAACGCCGTGGAGCACGGAGGGGAAGCGGCCCCCGGCGGATCCGCGGGCGCGTACCGGGTGACGGCCTACCTCGACGGCGAGAAGTGCCGCATCGAAGTCGCCGACTCCGGCCCCGGATTCCCGGCCGGACGCCCCCGCCCGGCGGCACGTCCCGCCGCCGCCGACGCCGAACACGGCCGGGGCCTGTGCCTCATTCGGGAGCTCGCCGATCATGTGCAGTTCGGCAACAAGCCGGGCAGAGGCGGCGCGGTGGTCAGCTTCGACAAGACCCTCAAGTGGCGGGAGGACGCGCCGCTGGTGACGGTGTAGCGGTCACCGCAGCCGGTGTAGCGGTCACTGCGGCAGATGGAGCCGTCACCGCAGCCGATGTAGCCGTCACCGCAGGCCACCCAGGACATCCACAGCTTGCGCCGATGCCCTTCCGAGGAATCCTCCCTAGCGTCCCGTCACATGACGGGAAAACACTCTGACAAGTCCCTCACCAGACGTCGCGCCCTCGCCGTCGGCGGCGGCGTGGCCGGAGCCGGCGGCCTCGCGCTCGCCGGGTACCAGGGAGCCTTCGCCGACGAGGTGGGCGACGCGGCCACGGCCGCCGCCAGCTCCACCAGCTCGTCCAGCGGGACGTGCGTCCTCATGTCGAGCGTCACCGAAGGGCCGTACTACCTGGACGGCGCCCTCGTGCGGAAGGACATCACCGAGGGCAAGGCGGGCGTCCCGCTGACCCTCCGCATCACCGTCCAGGACACCACCGAGTCCTGCGCGCCGGTCGCCGGAGCGGCCGTCGAGATCTGGCACTGCGACGCCTGGGGCTACTACTCGGGCTACACGACAGCCAACCCGGGCGGCAGCGCCCCCGCCGAGAGCGAGGACGGCTCCACCGCCAACGACCAGACGTATCTGCGGGGTTATCAGATCGCCAATGCCAGCGGGGTGGTGAAGTTCGAGACGATCGTCCCCGGCTGGTACACGCCGCGCACCTGCCACATCCACGTCAAGGTGCACACCGGCGGCGAGAAGGAGGACGGCACCTACGAGGGCGGGAAGGTCAACTACACCGGCCAGCTGTTCTTCGACGACGACGTCGCCGAGGCGATCTTCGAGCTGGAGCCGTACGCGAAGCACACCGGTTCCTACACGAAGCTCGACGACGACATGGTGTACGACGGCGGGGGCGCGTCCAGCGGACTGCTGACCCTCAAGCCGGTGCACAAGAGCGACCCCTCGAAGGGATACAAGGGGTTCATCACCCTGGGCATCGACGCCGACGCCGAGAACGACGGTGCGGGCAGCGGCGGCGACGGCGGCACGCCCCCGAGTGGCGCCCCAGGTGACGCACCCAGCGGTGCCCCGAGCGACGCGCCCAGCGGTGCCCCGAGCGACGCACCCAGCGCCTCCGCATCCGAGTCCGCCTCCTCGTAGCCGTATGGAACGCGTAACCGAATGAAAACCGCCATGGACCGCAAGGACGAGGCGCTGGCGACGGCCGCCGTGGACGCCCTGATCGAGCAGCTCCGGCTCACCCCCAAGCCGGGACTGCCCGACGCCCGCGACCTCGAGGCACTCGCCACCCGCCAGGACCTGAGTTCCCTGCGCTGGTCGGCCAAGGCGCTGGCGCCCGGCCTTGCGGCCATGGCGGCGGCCGCGCGCCGTATCGGTGAGCCCGGCCGCGCCCTCCGCGAGGAGCTCGGCGCGATCGGCCGGGCCACCGAGCGCTCGGCGCGGCTGGCGGGCGCCGGCCACCGCGGGGCGCTGTGGACGCTCGGCCTGCTGGTCGCCGCGGCCGCCCTGGAACCCCGGGCCGTACCGAGCGACATCATGGCCACCGCCAAGCGCATCGCGGCCCACCCGGACCGCCGCGCCCCGCGACGGCCCTCCGTGGGCTCGACGGTCTCCGCCAAGTACGGCGCGGCGGGCGCACGTGGCGAGGCGCGCGCCGGTTTCCCGCATGTGCGCCGGGCGTCGGAGGCGCTGGCCAGGGCAGGCGCCGACGGGACCTGCGCCCGGCTGGACGCCCTGCTCACCGTGATGTCCATGCTCCAGGACACGGGGCTGCTCTACACCGCGGGCCCCCACGGTCTGCGCCGTGTCCAGGCGGGCGCCCGTGCCGTCCTCGACGCCGGAGGCACCGCCACAGAAGAGGGCCGCGCGGCGCTCGCGCAGTTCGACGCCGGCCTTCGGGGCGACGGTCTGCACCCCCGCGGCAGCGGCAGCCTGCTCGCCGGCGCGCTCTTCCTGAACTCCCTGCCCGTCATGCCGGCCCCCGTGTGACGGGCAGGGCCGTACGCACCCCGGATACGGCAGCGGCCGGGCGCCGCCAAAGCGCCCGGCCACCCCGTACGAACGGTCTTCTCAGCCCTTGAGCTTCGCCATCCACAGCTCGACCTCGTCGGATCGGCGCGGCAGCCCCGCCGACAGGTTCCGGTTGCCGTCCTCCGTCACGAGGATGTCGTCCTCGATACGGACACCGATGCCGCGGTACTCCTCCGGCACCGTCAGATCGTCCGCCTGGAAGTACAGGCCCGGCTCCACAGTCAGGCACATACCGGGCTCCAGCGTGCCGTCCACGTACGTCTCGGTCCGCGCGACCGCGCAGTCGTGGACGTCCAGGCCGAGCATGTGACCGGTGCCGTGCAGGGTCCAGCGGCGCTGCAGCCCCAGCTCCAGGACGCGCTCGACCGGGCCCTCGACGAGCCCCCACTCGACCAGCTTCTCGGTCAGCACGCGCTGCGCCGCGTCATGGAAGTCGCGGTACTTCGCGCCCGGCTTCACGGCCGCGATCCCGGCCTCCTGGGCCTCGTACACGGCGTCGTAGATCTTCCGCTGGATCTCGCTGTACCGGCCGTTGATCGGCAGCGTGCGAGTGACGTCGGCCGTGTAGAGGGTGTGGGTCTCCACGCCCGCGTCCAGCAGGAGCAGGTCGCCGGAGCGCACCGGGCCGTCGTTGCGCACCCAGTGCAGGGTGCAGGCGTGCGGCCCTGCCGCGCAGATCGAGCCGTAGCCGATGTCGTTGCCCTCGACGCGGGCGCGCAGGAAGAACGTGCCCTCGATGTAGCGCTCGCTGGTCGCCTCGGCCTTGTCGAGGACCTTCACGACGTCCTCGAAGCCGCGCACCGTCGAGTCGACGGCCTTCTGCAGCTCGCCGATCTCGAACTCGTCCTTCACCAGGCGGGCCTCCGAGAGGAAGACGCGCAGCTCCTCGTCGCGCTCGCCCGTCACCTTGTCGGTGAGCGCGGCCTCGATCCCGGCGTCGTAACCCCGCACGACCCGGACCGGGCCCGTGGCCTCGCGCAGCTTGTCGGCCAGCTCACGCACATCGGCGGCGGGCAGGCCGTACAGCTGCTCGGCCTCCGCGAGGGAGTGGCGGCGGCCGACCCACAGCTCGCCCTGGCCGTCCAGCCAGAACTCGCCGTTCTCACGGTTGGAGCGCGGCAGCAGATAGATCGTCGCCTCGTGGCCCTCGGCCTTCGGCTCCAGGACGAGGACGCCGTCCTCGGTCTGGTTTCCGGTGAGGTACGCGTACTCGACGGAAGCGCGGAACGGGTACTCGGTGTCGTTCGAGCGGGTCTTCAGGTTGCCCGCGGGGATGACGAGGCGCTCGCCGGGGAAGCGCGCGGAGAGCGCGGCGCGGCGGCGGGCGGTGTGCTCGGCCTGGGGGATCGGCTGCAGGTCGCGCAGCTCGGTGTCGGCCCAGCCGGACTTCATGTTCTCGGCGAGCTCATCGGAAACGCCCGGGTACAGGCCGTTCTTGCGCTGCTTGATCGGCTCTTCGGTCTCGGTCTCCGGCTCCGGGAGCTCGTCGGCCACGGTCATCCTCCTCGATACGGCACTGGATCTTCCCCCAGGCTCTCAGCTGTGGCGGAGCAGAGGGGCCCCCACCATCGTACGGCCGCATGTAAGGGCGACCAGGCCCGAAGGACCTGTCGCGCTACGCGAGCGCCCGGCTCACTCGAAGCGGGCCGCCAGCAGCACCACGTCCTCCTCGCTGTCGGCCTCCGCGAGCCCGCCCGGCAGCATCTGGCGCAGCACATGGTCGGCGATGCCGCCGGGATCCTGGCGCAGCAGCCGCGGCACGCCGGCCGCCGCCGCGTGCAGCCGCGCGAAGGCCCGGTCCATCGGATCGCCGGTGCGCTGCAGCAGTCCGTCGGTGCACAGAAGCACCGTTTCTCCTGGCTGCGGCCTGATCTCCACGCTCGGCGCCTCCCAGCACGCGAGCATCCCCAGCGGCGCGGACAGCGAGGTCTCCACGAACTCCGTGCGCCGCTCACCGACGATCAGCGGCGGGCTGTGCCCGGCCCCGGCCAGCGTGATCTTGCGCAGCCCGGGTTCGCAGTACGCGAACAGGGCGGTAGCGCTCCGGGCCGGCTCGGTCAGCCGCATCAGCAGCTCGAGATCGGACAGCACCGCGACGGGATCCTCGCCCTCCATCACCGCATACGCCCGCAGGGACGCCCTCAGCCGCCCCATCGCCGCCACCGCGCTCGGCCCGGACCCGGTGACGGAGCCGACGGCGAGTCCGAGCGCGCCCTCGGGCAGCGGCAGCGCGTCGTACCAGTCGCCGCCGCCGCACGGGCCGGTGCGATGGCGGGCGGCCAGCTGCACTCCGGCGACCCGGGGCAGCCTCGTCGGCAGCAGCTCGCCGGTGATGGTCGCCACCGTGGAGCGGGCCCGCTCCAGTTCGAGCAGCCGGGCCAGGTGCTCGGTGGCGTAGTGCGCGTAGAGACCCACGAGGTGCCGCTGTCGTTCGACGGGCTCGGCCGGCTCGTCGTACAGCCAGACCACCGCGCCGAGCAGGCCCGCCGCGTCCGTGGCCAGCGACAGCGTGTAGCTCGCGGCGAAGCCGAGGCGGGACGCGACGGCGCGGTGGCGCGGATCCAGCCCTTCTTCCGCGAACAGGTCGGGGTGGGCGATCTCGGCATCGCCGCCCGGCAGACCCTCCAGGATCCGGCCGTACGCGGTGGAGCTGCGCGGCACCGTCTCCATGTGGCCGAGGTCGGCGCGGCCCAGGCCGAGGCCGATCGTGGTGTCAGGGCCGCGGCCGTCGGCCGGCTCCAGGACCACGAGCCCGCGGCGGGCGCCGACGAGAGCGGCTCCGGCGTCCAGCAGTTCGTGCAGGGCGCCGTCCAAGGACGCCGTGCGGGCCAGCCGTTCGGTGAGTTCGTGCAGCGTGGTGAGGTCGGAGACCCAGCCGGCGAGCCGGTCCTGGAGCACGGTGCAGGGGGCGCTGGGGGAAGCAGTGGACGGGGAGTCCGATGCGGAGGATGCGGGCGCGACAGTGTGTGCGGGCTGGGGAACCGTTGAATCGATTCCAGCCACTTTCGGAAGGTGCGGGGCGTTCATGGCGTCCGGCTTCCGGGACGGTGCGTATTGCCCAATAGCATCGCAAACCCCCATGTCAATCTGCGCCGCTAGCAGTGTCTCCACATCTACACGCACTCATGAGGGGATGTCCAGCATTGTCCTGCGGGATTCGTGGTGTCCATGAGGTGCGCTCGATGATAGGAACTTGGCTGAAAATTGCCCCAGGTAACGGCATATTGCGGTCGACTGGTTTTCGTTCGACGGAGCGTCATCGCGGTTGTGATGGGTACGTACTCGGTGAAGGCCAGGGGCAGTTGGGACCATCCCGGAACCTGGCGCCGGAGCCGGGCGTCTTAACCATCGACGACCGCGACCCCATCCTCCCGTGGTGGAGGCGGCAAGAACCACGCGCGACGGCAAACGCCAGGCGCCGCCACCCCACGCCATGCTTTTAATGGACGCAGCCGACGCTTGGCTGTAGCGGCTACTCGGGGTTTCCCCCTGCCCTCAGGCTGGGGTGTGATGCGCCTGCTTGTACGCACAGTAAGTGATGCACACATGGTGTGACGTGACCCTCGGCGTTCAACGGAAAGGAACGAGCGCTCATGCGCGAGATCCCCGGAAGGCGACGCAGGTTCCTCTCCAGGCGAACCAACGGGAGGCCTGAGTTGATCAGCGCGGCCCTGACCTTCGCGACCGCATGGCAGTGGCCCGTACTCCCGGGCGTGGGGCTCCGGACGGGGGGCGGTGCCCTCTGCGCCTGCCCCGACCCGGAATGCACGGTGCCCGGCGCTCATCCCTTCGACCCTGCTCTGCTGGCCGCCACCACCGACGAGCGCATGGTGCGCTGGTGGTGGACCAACCGGCCCGAGGCGCCGATCGTGCTCGCCACCGGAGGCCGCGCCCCGTGCGCGGTCAGCCTGCCGGCCGCCGCGGGCGCCCGCGCCCTCGCGGCGCTCGCCCGCGGGGATGTGCGGCTCGGCCCGGTCGTGGCCACGCCTGACCGCTGGTTCGTGCTGGTCGCGCCTTACTCCCTGGAGCGGCTCGGCGAGCTGCTGTACGCCAAGGACCACGTGCCCGGCTCGCTCCGCTTCCACGGCGAGGGCGGCTATCTGCCGCTGCCTCCCTCGGTGACCGGCCAGGGCCAGGTCCGCTGGGAGCGCGCTCCGCTCCCCGGCTCCGCGGCCCCCTGGGTGCCGGATGTCGAGGCCGTCGTGGACGCCGTCGTGGAGGCCCTCACTCGTACGGGTGTGAGCGCGCCCGAGTTGTAGGGCCGACCGGCGCGCGGCGAACTGTGCATGTGCGAACCGCCGTTATCTTCGGGCCATGGTCTGTTCCCGGCGGGCGTCCCCGGATCTCCGGAGACGTTCGAGGCGTTGCCCCGGCCGCGGTGGCGCTCAGGACGCGATAGCCGGCTCGCGACCGGCTCGGACCGAGGAACGGACCGCACGGCTGCGCATCCAGACGCGGCCGCCGCCCGGTGCGGCTGCGAACTCTCGTCCCACGACGGCCTCGAGACCCCGGGCCGCGAGGTGGACATGGAAGCGCCCGGTTGCTGGCGACGGGGGATGCACCAGCAACCGGGCTCAATTGAACGGTAACAAGAGATCGGCTATTCGCAAATTCGATCTCGTGGATCCCGGGGCCGAATTACCTGCATTCGCAGGGAGTTGTGACAGGTCTCACGACCGATCCAAGGATCTCCGGCCGACGGTTCGCGCAGCTGTGCGTCAGCTGAGCGTTACCTGTCGATTCGTGAGGCCACCGCGGGCGCGGCGCTCGTCCGCCGTGAGCGGCGCATCGGAGGCGAGTGCCCCGGCGAGCCGCTCGGCGAATTCAGCCGCCGGCTTCTCGATGTCGTCCGCCGAGACGCCCGAGGGCAGATCCCAGACCGGAACCGTGAGTCCGTGCGCGCGGAACGAGCCGACCAGGCGCGTGCCCTCGCCGAGCCCCGACGCACCGGCCGCGTGCAGCCGCGCGAGCGCGTCGATGAGCTGCTCCTCCGGATACGGCATGACCCAGCGCAGGTGGTTCTTCTCCGGGGTCTCGCACCAGTACGCGGCGTCGACGCCGGAGAGCTTCACGGTGGGGATCGCGGCGGCGTTCGCGCGCTCCAGCGAGGCGGTGACCTCCGGCGACGCGTTCTCGGAGTCGGGGACCCAGAACTCGAACCCCGAGTGGACGACCGGCTCGAAGGGCGCCTTCGGGTCGAGGAGGTCCTGCAGACGCGGGCCGTCCGAGGGGGCGCGGCGGCCCTGGATCGGCGTGCCCGGCTCGGCGGTCAGCGCGCGCTGCAGGGTGTCGGCGAGATCGCGGCTGATGTCGCCGGACGGGGTGTCGTTCTGCAGGCCGAGCAGTACGGAGCCGTCGTCGCGGCGCAGCGCGGGCCACGCCATGGGCAGCACGGTCGCGAGGGTCACCGACGGGACTCCCTCCGGAAGCCCCTCCTTGAGGGTCAGTTCGACCGTCGCGGCCGGCACCAGCTCGCGCAGCGCGATCCAGTCCGCCTCGCCGGCCAGGCCCTCGAAGGGGCGGTGCACCAACTCGGTCACGGCGTGTGCGGCGGCCCGGCCGTGGCATGCCTTGTAGCGGCGGCCCGAACCGCACGGGCAGGGTTCGCGGGCTCCGACCACCGGCACGTCACCCTCGGCGCCCGTGGCGCGGGCGCCAGTGGTGATCTGCGCCTTCTTGGCCTTGGTCTGACTGCGCTTCTTGGCCATCTTGGGTGTCTCCCGCCAGCGGCTGGTCCTGTTACGGGCGCGAGCCTAGCCGCTCGTACGGACAGCGGCGGGGATCAGCCCGGCACGACGGCCGTGGCGGCGGCACAACCGGGGCAAGTCGGTCCCATCGCGGACTCCACCGGACTCCGGCCCGGGCGGTGCCGGTTCAGTCCATGTCGTCGAAGGCGTCAGCGAAGTCCAGGTCCGGCAGGGCGGACACCGGTGGGGCCGCAATGCGCGTAGCGAAGTCTTCGCGCCGGTGCCCGTGCACATCGTCGTGGACCACGACCCAGACCGTGACCTCGCCGTGTGCGTCGTCCCGGACGCCCCAGTCGTCGGCCAGTGCCGTGATGATGTTGAGCCCGCGGCCGCCATGTGCGGTGACCGAGGGCGTGGCCGGAACCGGGCGGGTCGGACCACCGCCGTCCGTCACCTCGACCGTCAGCCGGCCGCCTGCGTCCACGCTCCACGCGGCCCTGACATCCCCATCACCTGCTAGGGCGTCGCCCAGCGGTCTGCCGTGTCGGCAAGCATTGCTGAGCAGTTCGGAAAGGATCAGTACTGCATCGTCTATGACCGAATCCGGTACGCCGCCTATGCGCAACTGATTGCGCATCCGGTGTCTTGCTTCCCCCACGCCCGCAGGGCCATGGGGTACGGCCATGCTTGACGACGTGGGCACCTCCTGTGCCACCACCAACGCCACCCCCGAGACCTCCTTCGCCCCACGCCACGGTGTGGATGCCCCGATGGGTTCGATGGGAAACCGGCCACTACGCGTCCTGTGACGCACTCGTCACGATCGAATACAGATCGAACGCGCCGGAGCACTCCCTGTAACAGGCGCTCGGTGCGGTGTAAGAGGAGCTAATTCCGGCCAAGCTGGGACAGAACCTGCCTGGGGCGGTTGGTGATGATCGCGTCGACGCCCAGTTCGGCGCAGAGCTCCACATCGGCGGGCTGGTCGACGGTCCAGACGTGCACCTGGTGGCCCGCCTGCTTCAGCCTGGCGACGTATCCCGGGTGGCTGCGGACGATACGGATGCCGGGACCTGCGATGCGCACCCCGACGGGCAGGCGTCCGTCGCGCAGCCGCGGGGAGAGGAACTGCATCAGGTATACGACCGGCAAGGTGGGCGACGCCGCCCGGATGCGGTGCAGGGAGCGCGCCGAGAAGCTCATGATCCGTACCGGCGAGGGCCCCTCCGCGGGCGGGGCGTCGAGTCCGAAGCGCTTGAGCAGGGACAGCAGCCGCTCCTCGACCTGGCCCGCCCAGCGGGTGGGGTGCTTCGTCTCGATGGCCAGCCCCACCGGACGACCCGCGTCGGCCACGAGTTCGAGCAGCCGTTCCAGGGTGAGGACGGAGGTGTCCTCCGGGTCCGGGCTCTCCTCCCAGTCCGGGCTCTCCTCCCAGCCGCGGTCCCCGGCGGGCGTCTGCGTCTTCTTCCAGGATCCGAAGTCGAGCGCGGCGAGATCGGCGAGTTCCAGGGCCGAGACGGCGCCGCGGCCGTTGGACGTACGGTTGACGCGTCGGTCGTGGACGCAGACGAGATGACCGTCGGCGGTCAGCCGCACATCGCATTCGAGCGCGTCGGCCCCGTCCTCGATCGCCTTCTTGTACGCGGCCAGGGTGTGTTCGGGAGCGTCCTCGGAGGCTCCGCGGTGGGCGACGACCTCGATCAGGTGCTGTCGTGCGTAGGTCACCGCGTCATGGTGCCACCGCCGCTGGGTAGATGTGCCAGGGGCGGGCCCGAAGCGGGTTCCGGAGACGCCGCCGGAGAGCGGCGGAGTGGAGCGGCCGGCTCCGGCCGGAGGGCGCTCCCCGGATGCGTCCGTTTCATCCGAGATAAAGGATGGCATCGGACGCACAGGAACGGCTTATGGTGCCCTGACGTCCCTTGGTAAAAGCTGGCCGCATACATATTGCACAGCTGGCCCGTGCCGGATCGTGCCCTTGGGCGAACCGAGTACGACCGAGAAGAACAGCCGTGGATCGAGGAGAAGAGCTGTGAGCACCGAGAACGAGGGCACTGCGGTACCCCCGGCCCCGTCTGCACCTCCCGTGCCGGTGGAAACTCCCGCCACATCCGCCGCATCGGCGGCGCCCGGCGGCTCGGCGCCCGGAACGCAGGGCGAGGGCACTGCGGGCGCCACGGCACATCAGCAGGGCGACACCGTGACGCAGGTCGCGCACGGGCAGGCCGCGCACGATCAGAGTGCCTTTGGTCAGGGTGCGGGTGCCCATGGTGCGGGTGCCCATGGTGCGGGGTACCCGCACGCCGGTGCCGCCGCTCATGGGACGCCGGGACAGGGCGCCCCGGAGCCGCACGGCGGTGCGGTGCCGAACGGTGGCGCGGCGTCGCACGGCAGTGCCGCCGCCGGTGACTGGCCGCCTCCCCCGCCGCCGGCCGTCCCCGCGCACGCAGGAGGAGGCGGCGGATCCGGCTGGGGATCCTCGTACCAGCCCCCGGAGCCGAAGCCGGGCGGGCGGCGCGGGGGACTTGTCGCCGCGGTGCTGGCCGCCGCGCTGCTGGCGGGCGGCGTCGGCGGCGGCGTCGGCTACTGGGCGGCGGAGCGCAACGACGCCGCCAGCGACTCGACCACGGTCTCCGCCTCGAACACGCCGCAGGACCTGAAGCGCGACCCGTCCTCGGTCGCCGGGATCGCCGCCAGAGCACTGCCCAGCGTCGTGACCATCGAGGCCACGGCCGGCGACGGAGAGGGTGGCACGGGCACCGGCTTCGTCTATGACAAGCAGGGCCATATCCTCACCAACAACCATGTGGTGGCCTCCGCGGCGGACGGCGGCAAGCTCACCGCGACCTTCTCCGACGGCAAGAAGTACGACGCCGAGGTGATCGGCCGCGCCCAGGGTTACGACGTCGCGGTCATCAAGCTCAAGAACGCCCCGGACAATCTGAGGCCGCTGCGGCTCGCCGACTCCGACAAGGTGGCCGTCGGCGACGCGACGATCGCCATCGGCGCACCCTTCGGCCTGTCGAACACGGTGACCACGGGCATCGTCAGCGCCAAGAACCGCCCGGTGGCCTCCAGCGACGGCACGGGCACCACCAAGGCGTCGTACATGAGCGCCCTGCAGACCGACGCCTCCATCAACCCGGGCAACTCCGGCGGCCCGCTGCTCAACGCGAACGGCGATGTCATCGGCATCAACTCGGCCATCCAGTCCGCGAGCAACGGCCTGGACGGCGGCCAGGCCGGCTCGATCGGCCTGGGCTTCGCGATCCCGATCAACCAGGCGGTGAACGTCGCCAACCAGCTGATCAAGACGGGCGAGCCGGTGTACCCGGTGATCGGCGCCTCGGTCTCCCTCGAGGAGAACGGCGACGGCGCGAAGATCACCGAAGAGGGTGCCGACGGCGCCGACCCGGTCACCCCGGGCGGCCCGGCCGACAAGGCGGGCCTCAAGCCCGGCGACGTCATCACCAAGCTCGACGACACGGTGATCGACAGCGGTCCGACCCTGATCGGCGAGATCTGGACCCACGAGCCCGGCGACACGGTCAAGATCACCTTCAAGCGGGACGGCAAGGAGCACACGGTCGACGTCGTCCTGGGCGAGCGCAAGGGCGACAGTTGACGCGACGGCGGCGGGGCCGGTCCCGCCGCCGCATGGGTCGTGGCGTCCCGGGGCGGGACGCTCCCGTCCCCATGTCCGTGACAGGTAGGCTGTAGCCGCTCCGTCCCAGGCGGCCGGGGCGAGGTGGGTTGCCCGAGCGGCCTAAGGGAACGGTCTTGAAAACCGTCGTGGCGCAAGTCACCGTGGGTTCAAATCCCACACCCACCGCGTGCAGGTCAGCTTAGGTGCTGGTCAGAAGGGGTGTCCTGGACAACGGGACACCCCTTCCGCGTGCAGCCTGTCTCACCCGTTCTCGCCCATATCCCACCCTTGACCAGTGCGTATGGGCCATCCGTGGGCCAGGATCAGGGCGCGTCCCCCTCGTCGAGCGCGCGGGAGATCAGGTCGTTGGAGCGCTTCTGACCGCCCTTGAGGATCTTCGCGTAGAAGCGGTACAGCACGGCGATGCTGTGGCCGGCGCGAGCGGCGACCTCCGCCGGGTCCACTCCCGATTTGATCCAGAGGGAAACGCCCGCGTGGCGCAGGGAGTACGGCACGGCCGCGAGGTCGGACTCGACCTCGCGCGGGGACAGTACCGCCTTTCGTGCTCTCTCCCAGATGTCGCAGTACTCGGTGGACGGGACCCGTCCGCCCCGAGCAGCCCGGAACAGTCGACCGTCATCGGCCGTGCCGTAGCGCGCGATGTGCTCCCGGAGCAGGTGCACGAGTACGGGCGGGATGGGCACTGTTCGCGTCGCACCACGCTTTCGCCGCTTGAGTCCGCGCGTCTCGTACGACGTTCCGTCAGACGCGCAGGTGTACGCGCCTTGGCCGGGGAAATCGCTGCCGACAGCCGAATAGTGGGAGAAGGCGGCGCGCGGTACCTCCGGCCGTACTTTTCCGTGGGGGGATCAGAGGACTGCCGCAAAGTGCAACGTCCGAGAGACCGGCGTGGAATGCACGACGTCCGTCTCTCGCTATCACAGCGGCGTTTCGCCCCTATGGTTCTACGACATGGTTGGCAACGTGTGGTAATGGCTCGCAACCGTCGGAGCTTAAGGGGCCGTGATCACTGGCCCCAAAGCAGCTCCAGCCCAAAGCCGCTCCACCGACCTGGGGTAGAGCTAGCGGGCCAAGCCGCCATGTTGCTGAGTACTTGAAGGACCGTCAGACCGTGTTGTGAGTGTGCTAACAAGCAACTTCAACCTCTCATACAGCAGCGGGAAGTTCTCCACACGTGGCGGATGGCGGGCTCGGCGAGCCGCTTCACACGCGCCCGAACTGGTGATCATTACGTGTTGTAGTCCTATTTACTCGCCCCTGGGGCGAAATGATTGTGGCGGGAAGCCCGGCGCTGGCCAGGCTCACCACGGCCTAGAGGAGTAACGCATGAGTCCTGCACGTAGGACCCGGCTTGGCCCGCTACCGCACTGGAGAACATTCCGCACCGGCGGCGCGATGGCTGCCGTGACTCTCGTGGTGCTGGGCGCGACCGGTGCCGCGACGGCGACGCTGCACTTGCAGGAGAAAACGGCGAGGGAGAACACGGCTGCCGCCCCGGCGGGCCTCCCGGCTGGCGGCGACGGGTGCCTCTACTACGACTGGGACAGGGGCGAGTACAAGGACAAGTGCGGCTCGAAGCCGCATTCGACGCACTACCGCAAGCCGCACCACCGGAAATCTCCGGGGCCCACGGGACCCTCAGGCCCCCCAGGACCCCCCGGACCCACCGGCCCTCCTGGAAGCCGTGGGCCCTCTGGGCCTAGTGGACCACCAGGAACTCCGGGCCCCTCTGGGCCCTCTGGACCTAGCGGGGCCCCAGGAGTGCAAGGCCCTTCTGGCCCTCCCGGGCCGAGCGGGTCCCCAGGAATTCAGGGCCCTTCTGGGCTCCCCGGGCCGAGCGGATCCCCAGGGATTCAAGGCCCATCTGGGCCCCCCGGACCTTGTATCGACAGCGACAGCGACTACCTGGGCGAACCGACCCGGGAAGTCACTGCAGTGGTAACCGAGGACGGCCGCCTCTATCTCGGCACAGCCGAGTACGACAAGGGATTCGATTCGTCCACGCCGACCCCGCTGCCATCACGCCATGTCGTGGAGTACACCTGGACAGATCTCACCGTGAATGATCCCTGGCCGGGAGGGACAGCCTGTCAAATCGGAGTCACCGAGCAAGCTGTCGATTGGAATACCACTGACGGCCTTGGAACTTCAGGGCACGCGGCATACATCAAGGTGATTGATCGCGCGCATAAGCAGTGGGAAAAAGTCTGCGTCGTTGGTGTTCAGGGAGCCCATTGCGACCCGACGATCCCGCTGCCCCAAAGCAACAATCCCCCAACGTGGATGGGTTGGAGGGAGGTTCCGCCGCTTCCCACATCCCTGGCAAGTAATCCATAACTCGACCGGGCTCGGGCCATACAAGACCCGCCCGGGACTTATCCTGCACCGGTAGTGCGGCGCCCGTCAGGCGCGGCTACTCGTCGCGCGCCCGTCGACTGGGCGCGCTCCTTCCCTCCGCCTCGACGGTGCTGCGGAGGAGATCCTGTTCCTCTCCGATCAGCACGCAGAGCGGATCAACGCACGTCTGCATGGCGTGGCGAGTCTGATTCCTGACCGCTGTGAGCCATGTGTGGGCCAAGGAGCCGTGGCCGGCGGTCGGACCCACCGCGTGCAGGTCAGCTTAGGTGCTGGTCAGAAGGGGTGTCCTGGACAACGGGACACCCCTTCCGCGTGCAGCCTGTCTCACCCTTTCTCGCCCATATCCCACCCTTGACCAGTGCGTATGGGCCATCCGTGGGCCAGGATCAGGGGGCGTCCCCCTCGTCGAGCGCGCGGGAGATCAGGTCGTTGGAGCGCTTCTGACCGCCCTTGAGGATCTTCGCGTAGAAGCGGTACAGCACGGCGATGCTGTGGCCGGCGCGAGCGGCGACCTCCGCCGGGTCCACTCCCGATTTGATCCAGAGGGAAACGCCCGCGTGGCGCAGGGAGTACGGCACGGCCGCGAGGTCGGACTCGACCTCGCGCGGGGACAGTACCGCCTTTCGTGCTCTCTCCCAGATGTCGCAGTACTCGGTGGACTCCGGAGCACCCCTTTCGCATGCTTCCTGTCTCACCCTTTTCTCGCCGGTATCCCAGCTCTGACCAGTACGTATGGGCCATCGGCAGGGCGACTCGGCCGCCCCGGGCCGCGCGGAATAGCCGTCCGTCGTCCGCGGTGCCATATCGGGCGATGTGCTCGCGGAGCAGGTGGACGAGAACGGGTGGGATCGGCACGGGGCGTGTGTCGCCGCTCTTTCGGCGCTTCAGCCCGCGCTTCTCGTACGACGTGCCTTCGTCGGTCCAACCTCCACCGACTTCTGGCCGGCTCTCCCCCAAGAGCAGCTCTTCCCATTCCTGCACGGTTTCCGGGGAGTTGGGCGGCAGGGTGCAGTCCGACTCTTTGAGCGCGACGATCTCCCCGGGCCGCATCGCCGAGTAGTAGAGGCAGCCGAAGAACGCGTGGAGGTGCTCGCCGCGCGGACCGGCGTCGCGAACGGCTCCGAGAAGAGCGCGCGCCACGGTGGGCCCTGGCACGAACCGGAAGTCAATCTCGTCATCGCTCTCGGGCGGCGTCCAGCCGACACGTGGAAGCGGGTTCGCGCTCTCGCGGATGTCTGCCGGCGCCTCCTCTACGGTGTGCCGTGGCGCGCTTGGTGGTGACGAACGTCGGGGTCACCACGGCGAGCGACTCGGCGATGCTCGCCCGGTGCTTGGCGGCGGCGCGGGGCCACTTCGTGAGTACATACGCGATGGAGTGCTCGTACCAGGACGGGGACGTGCGCGCCATCAAGTGGCCTGCTTTGTGTGGGCGAAGCCGCGAGGACTGCAATGAGAGAAACGTGGGCATTGTTGGCCCTGTGATTTAGGCGTTCCCTGGGTGGGGCGAGTGTGCGGGAGGAGTGCCGATGAATCGAAAGACAGCGTGGGCGGCAATGGCCGCGGTCCTGAGCGTGCTCGCGGTACTGGTGACCCCTACACCGGCGTCAGCCGCAGTGGCGGTGAACAGGTTCCGGAACTATGCCACGGGCCAGTGTCTAGACTACTACGCCGATAGGGGGTTGTACACGACTGGGTGCAACTCAGGAAAGTTCCAGGAATGGATCTGGAACAACACGCCCGGAATCGCCACCCCGATGCGGCAGGAAGCCAGCGATTGGTGCCTGACGGTGACCGGCGACTACGACTGGGTGCCGTTTATGGCCCCCTGCGACTCCTCCTGGGGCGCCAGGCAGCAGTGGTATGTGTCCCCGTCCCCGTCAGATGGTGGCATCCCATTCATCAGGAGCGTCCTGATGCTCGGCGGGGACGTCGCCATGTGCCTCTCTTATGTCAACAACGCCGTGAAGATGGAAGGGTGCGGCTCTGGTATCCCGCGGCAGCGGTGGGTCGTCCTCAAGGCCATTTGAGCGGACGGACATCAGGTTGAAGTAGCCGCCGAAGGTCTCGAAGCAGCGAGCTCAGTTCCTGACCTCCGTGGGCCATCTCTGGGCCAAGGGCCTGGGTAGTCGGTCGAAAGCGACTCAGACGCAGGTCCAGCTGGTGTGACTGAGCGCTTTAGTTGGCCCGACTGGCCAACTCAAGCGCTCAGCGCGCCGAACCAGAGTTTCAGTGGGACGTGCGCGACCTTCGCCCGGATGGTGCGGCGGTGGTCCGGGCCGAAGGTGGCCAGGCAGGCGTCGTGAGCGGCTGCGGCCCGGAGGCGGGCCTCGGTACCGCGGCCCAGCCCCAGGAGGGCGGTGGCCACGGCCAGCTCGACGGCGCCGGTCTCTGGGCGGCGCTGCTCCTCGGGCAGACTGCGGCGCAGCTCGTCGGCGCGCTCCGCCTCGGCGAGAGCTTCCTCGTGGCGGGCCTGGCCGTTGAGGCTGCGGGCCAGGCCGAGCCGCAGGACCAGGGTGAGCCGGCCCGGTACGGGAGGGGCGGTGAGCGCCTCGCGGGCGAGCGCCTCAGCCTCCGGGTGGCGGCCCTGCGCGTTGAGGGCGTAGATCAGTCCGTTGTGGGCGGCCGCTGCTATGAGCGGCATCTCCGGCCCCGTGCCGCGGGTCGCGGCCTGGGCGACGGCCGCGCACTCTGCCTCGCATTCGGCGTGCTGGTCAAGCGCGCTCAGCGTCGTCTGGGCGCGGTTCGAGCGCAGTTTCAGGGTCTGCGGGTGTTCGGCGCCGAAGATCCTGCCGAAGACCGGCAGTGCTGCGTCGTATGTGGCGAGGGCCTCGGCGTAGCGGCCCTGGGCGCTCGCTGCGAGAGCGGCGATGCTCAGCGCCAGCGGCACGTGCGGGTCGTCACGCGGCCGGGACCGGGCCGCGGCCACGGCGCGGGCCTCGGCCTCCGCCTCGGCATAGCGCCCGGCCTGGAACAGGGCTATGGCCTGGCCCAAGGGGGATCTCATCAACTGCCTGGCGTCGTTTCGGCCGCGCGGCCGGAAGAGTTTCATGGCCGGAGCATACGGATGCTGCGCACGCCGTTCGGCGAAGGGGCGAGAGCTGGTCGGCGGCCCCTGATGTCCCGGGGGCAGGCGGGCAGTGCTGACCGGACGGCGGTTGGGTTGTCTATATTCGTGTTCATGCCCGAGATGCAGCTGCTCGGTCCAGGCCACGCCCCCGCGCTACTCGCCTTCGAGCAGGAGAACCGGGCTTACTTCGCCGTGTCCATCCCTGACCGAGGCGATGACTACTTCGCTCGGTTCGACGAGCGGCACCGTGCCCTGCTTGCCGAGCAGGAAGCTGGTGTCTGTTACTTCCACGTACTGGTCGGCGCCGAAGGCGAGGTGCTGGGGCGGGTCAATCTCGTGGATGTGGCTGATGGCGGCGCCGAACTCGGGTATCGGATCGCAGAGCGTGCCGCGGGCCGAGGGCTGGCCACTTGGGCCGTGCGGGAATTGTGCGACCTTGCCGCCAACAGCTACGGGCTGACCATCCTGCGTGCCGCGACCACGCTCGACAATGCGGCATCGCGGGCCGTGCTGGCCCGCTCAGGGTTCGCCGTCGTCGGCGAGAGACAGCTCTCTGGTCGCCCTGGTCTGTCATATCTCCGCAGTCTTGCGGATTTCACCGCTCCGCCCGGTGCGCTGGCCGCCTGTTAGGGAGTGTCCTGGGCCGTGATCATCTGGCGGTTTGAAGGCTTCGGATCCAGATGATCGCTGCGCGGAGATGGAGTCCGGCGAGGTAGCTCTCGGGGGTCTTGTCGTAGCGGGTGGCGATGCCTCGCCAGTCCTTCATCTTGTTGATGGCACGCTCAACCGTGTTGCGGTCGCGGTCGCGGTAGCGGCCGCGGTCGGGTAGCCGAAGAAGTGAAGGGCTGAACCTCAGGCCTGCGGCCTTGTAATCGATCAACGCTGCGACCTGTGGCTTGGTGTCGTTGGTTGTCAGCGTTGGTCGTCGTTAAGTCGTTAAGTGCCCTTTGACGGCCCCGAGACGGCTCGGGACTCAACCGGACGGCGTGACCGGGGACCACACGCCGAACCACTGCTCGGCGCCCCACTCCTCGAACCGTTGCACCTCGGTGAACCCCAGCTTCGTGGCGAGGCGCATCGAGCGGTCGTTGGCAGTCTGGGTGCAGAGCACCACCGGCTCGCCGGGAAGCGCGTCGGCGAACCAGCCGAGCGCCGCCGCGCACGCCTCGGTGGCATACCCGCATCCCCACGCCTCTGGCAGGAACATATAGCTGAGCTCGGCCTCCCCAGCATCCGGACGGAGGTGTCCCGGACGCTCCGCGTCGCGCCGATCGAGCGTGACCGTGCCGATCATCGCTCCGTCGAGATCGATCACGAAGACGCCAGGGCGCCGCCCGGGCACTTCAGGCACCACGCTTTCGAGCTCATCGCGCGGTCGAGGACCACCGAGGTAGGTGCGCACCTCCGGCGATGCGAACAGCTCGATGAACGCCGCACGGTCTCGGGCCTCGGACTCGCGGAGCACGAGCCGTTCGGTCCTTATCGGGGCAGGTGGCCAGGCGACGGGGCCGAGTCCAGTCATGGCGGGCAACCTATCGCGCGCCCGTGAGAGCGATCCGAAAGAGAAGGCCTAGGTCGGCGGAACGACTTCGGCTGGAGCTGCTTCGGCGCGAGTGATCATGGCCCCTAAGCTTCCGGCGCGTCGGGCAGTCTGTTGACCTGCGCGGCGCTGTGCGGCACCCGATCGCCGTGTGATGCCCCCCTCTGCTCTGTGATGGCCCACGACGCCTGGCACGCATGCGCCGTGTCCAATTCACGTCTATGCGCTGGGCATATGCGCCGATACTCTGCGTGCCCATGGGGAAAGTAGTGCGTCTGTACTGGGGATATATGGTGGCGGCTGCCTTGGTCGTTGCTTGGAGCCAGCAATGGGCATTTCCGGTAATCGTGGCTCTGTCAGTCGGTGTCTCGACCTATGCCGCCTTCCAGGTACCGGTCTGGTGTGGAGCGGTTAACCGAGACGGGCAGACCTACTGCCGCAACAACGCTTATGGCGTGTTGATGGGGTGCTCGAAACGTCAGCACAGGTGGCAGAAGCTCAAGTTGATCGTTCTGCGCAGCAAGGTTGGGAACGTCAGTCGCTCCGTGTTCCCAACGGCCAAAGAGAAGTTCAATGGCGCTCTCGCTGTAGGCGGTCTGCTTTCGGCTGTCGCCGCAGTGATCGTTCCCGTTGTGACTGGCGGTTGAGCGGCACGACCGTGCGCCTGGGGCACGTAGCGGGCACCACAAGCATGGCTACGACTGCGGCGGAGTGGTGTCGCGGGCCTGACCTGCGCGGGAGTGGAGAGCCCGCCCGACCCCCGAAAGGTCTTGAAAACCGTCGTGGCGCAAGCCACCGTGGGTTCAAATCCCACACCCACCGCAGTGATTGAAGGCCTCTGACCAGCGAAGCCGGTCGGAGGCCTTCGCGCGTCGCCCGGGGGGCGCCCGGGCCCGGTGGCGCGTGGCCGGAGCCGCCGGGCACGGCGGGCGTGGCGGGGACAGCAGAGACGCGGAGCGTGGCCGCGTCGGCGCAGCAGTCAGCCAGGTGCAGGTCAGAAAGGGGTGCTGTGTGCTGTCCGGTTCCTCTTTTCTCGTGTGCGGGTGAGTTGTCATGATGTGTGCGTGGCTGCCGAGTCCCCGGCGTACGAGGTCCGCTACGGATGGAACCGGCGCAGCGCCCCGCTGGCCGTCGCGCTGATCGCCTGTTGCGCCGCCCTGTTGCTAGCTCTGGTCGTAGAGCTGGTGGAGAACCAGCTCTCTGCGGGGGACGCGCTCGCGTACCTCCTGGGGCTGGTGATCAGTGGCGGTGGCGGGCTGTTCGTCGCCCTGCAGGCGCGGAGCCGGGCGGTGGCTCTGCGGGTGGACGAGAAGGGTGTCCTGCTCGGCGGCATCCCGCCGCGGTACCGCTCCACCACGGCCTTCGTGCCGTGGAGCGAGATCGAGGCGGTCGTGCTGTACAGGTACGTGTACCCGTACATAGGTGTGCGGCGGCACCCCGGCCTGCCGCCGTTGCCAGGCAGCCTGGGCACCGGCAGGATCAGTCGCTGCATCAGCCACATCAACACGTCGCTGGTAGACGGTGTTTCGGCCGACGTCATGCAGTCCGGCCGGGCAGCCGTCTGCTGGAAGCTGGACAAGGAGCGGCTGGCCGGGGCGGTGGCCCGCTACGCGCCGCAGGTCGAACTGGTCGACACTGACGCGTCGACGTGACCGTCTGTGTCACCACGCGCGCGTGCCGTTCACGGGCGGTGCCCCGTCAGCCGGGCCGCCGAGGCGACCGTGGCGCGGGCCTCCCGTTCCGTGAGGCCGGTGTGGATCGCCGCTTCGACGAGTGGGGTGGCGAGTTCGTCGCCGATGCCGTTCTCGTACGCGCGGCAGGCGGCCCAGAACAGGCGCGTGTTGCGCTGTCCCTCGTGGGCCGCGAGGACGAACTGCACGAGTCCCTGGCCGTGTTGGCCGGTGGACAGGGGCGTCGGGTGGTGCGGGCGCGGTGGGGGAGTGATCAGGCGCAGCAGGGCGGGCGGGCAGGGAGCGACGGGCAGATGGGCGGTGCCCGGCGCGGTGCTGTAGACGCCGTGGTCGGTGCGTGAGCCCGGGCCGACGAGGTATCCGCCGGCGCCGCGGATGTCGATGCCGGGAGCGAGCCGCCCCGCGGAGTTGGGGACGACGATGTCGGGCGGGCCCGAGAGCCACACATGACGGCCGCCGCTCGGGGTGATCACGACGACGGTGTCCGGGATGGTGAAGAGGTGGCGCAGCGCGAGTTCGCGCAGGGCGGCCGAGGAGTCCGTACCGGACTTGGTGTCGAGGTCGACGCCGATCAGGTGGTATGGGGGCAGCCCGCAGGCGATGCCGTAGCCGGTGGCCCAGGGCGCGGCGGCGAAGAGCTCGCGGATGCGCCCGGGGTCGCTCGACGCGTCGTACACGCCGTGGCCGAAGCGCCCGCATTCGCCGCGGCAGAGCGCCGGTGCGGGGTCCGCGCGGTGCGGTGAGGGCAGGGCGGGGAGCTTGGTGCGGGACAGCGGTATGACGGCCAGTCCGCGTTCGGCTGCGGAGAGGGCATGGGCTAGGGCCAGGGTCGTGACATGCCGGTCGATGGTGGCCATGCTCCTATGTTCGTACGTACGTTCGATAAAGGGAAGGGGTGATCCGTCCCTCGTGTCGGTTCCTGATCTCCTTCGTCCCCGTGTGGGGAGGTTCGCCGGTGTGCGGTGGGGCCTGAGCTCCTGGTTGTCGCCCTGACGCCGGTCGTGTGTCTTGACACCGGTCACGTATCTGACGGACAGTCAGAAACTCTTGCCGGTACGAAACGGGAGGCCGCCGCCGTGCACCTCGCCCCCACCGTCCGCCAGCAGCACCTGCGTACCGAACTGCGCGCGTACTTCCGGGACTTGATGCCGGACGGGCCGCCCTCCGCCGGGGACGCCGCAGGCCGGCGGCGTCTGCTGCGCCGCATGGGCAGGGACGGGCTGCTCGGCCTCGGCTGGCCCGTCGAGTACGGAGGCCAGGGGCGCGGCCCCGACGAGCAGTTCGTGTTCTTCGACGAGGCGTACCGCGCGGGTGCCCCGGTCTCGATGGTGACGCTGAACACCGTCGGACCGACCCTCATGAAGTACGGCACACAGGAGCAGAAGGACCGCTTTCTGCCGGGCATCCTCAGCGGCGACATCGTCTTCGCGATCGGGTACAGCGAGCCGTCGGCTGGAACCGATCTTGCCTCGCTACGCACGCGTGCCGTGCGGGACGGGGGCGGGGACGGCGGGGACTGGCTGATCGACGGGCAGAAGATCTTCACGTCGAACGCCCAGCACGCCGACTGGATCTGGCTGGCCTGCCGCACCGATCCCGACGCGCCCAAGCACCGCGGCATCTCGATCATCCTCGTGCCGACCGACGCGCCCGGGTTCTCCTGGACGCCGATCGAGACCGTGGGCGGCCTGACGACGACGGCGACCTACTACGACGGAATACGCGTCCCGGCCTCCCACCTCGTCGGCGAGGAGAACGGCGGCTGGGGTCTCATCACCAACCAGCTCAACCACGAGCGGGTCGCGCTCGCCGCGCTCGGGATGCAGGCCGAGGACGCGTACGAGGCGGTACTGGCGGCCGCGCGGGCACCCGATCCAGTGACGGGTGAGCGGCGCATTGACGCGCCTTGGGTGCGGTCACGACTGGCCGAGGTGCATGCCCGGCTGGCGGCAACACGCCTGCTCAACTGGCGTTTGGTGGGGGATGTGGGGGCGGGCCGGCTGGCCCCTGGCGATGCCAGCGGTGTGAAGTTCGCGGGAACGGAATCGGCGGTCGAGGCGTATCGCATGTGTCAGGAGATCGCGGGGGAAGCGGGCCTGGTGCGGTCCGGATCGCCTGGCGCCTTCGGGGACGGCGAGCTGGAGCGCATGAACCGGGCGGCGCAGATCAACACCTTCGGGGGCGGGGTGAGCGAGGTGCAGCGGGAGATCGTCGCGACGATGCGGCTCGGGATGCAGAGGGGGCGGCGGTGAACGCGGCGGGCCGGGCGGATTCGGGCGGTCCCGCGGTCGACACGGCGGGCGGGGCGGATTCCGGTCGCTCCTCGGCCGAGACGGCGGCCGGCGCGGGTTCGGGTGGCCCTTCGGCCGAGACGGCGGGCGGCGTTTCGTACGAGCGGCTGAAGGCGTACGAGGGGCGGCCGGCCGCGGTCGCGGGTGTGGGCAAGGACCGGGTCAACGAGCCGATGATCAGGCACTGGTGCGAGGCGATGGGCGACACCAACCCCGCGTACGCAGGCCCGGACGCCATAGCGCCGCCGACCATGCTCCAGGCCTGGACGATGGGCGGCCTCTCCGGGCACGACGGGCGCAGCGCCGCGTACGACGAGCTGTTCGCCCTGCTGGACGGCGCGGGGTACACGTCGGTGGTCGCCACCGACTGCGAGCAGGAGTATCTGCGGCCACTGCGGCCCGGGGACGAGATCACTTTCGACGCGGTGATCGAGTCGGTGTCGGAGCGGAAGACGACCAAGCTGGGGACCGGGCACTTCGTCACGACGCGGATGGATGTCAGGGCGGACGGTGAGCTCGCCGGGACGCACCGGTTCCGGATCCTCAAGTACGCGCCGGCGGCCCGCCGGGCGACCGAAGCACGCCGGGCCGGCGAGCCGAAGCCGGGGCGGCCCCGACCGGTGATCAACCGGGACAACGCCGGCTTCTGGGAGGGCGTTGCGCAGCACCGGCTGCTGATCCAGCGCTGCCGCGCGTGCGGCACCCTGCGTTTCCCCTGGCTGCCGGGGTGCAACGCCTGCGGCGGGCAGGAGTGGGACGCGGTCGAGGCGAGCGGCGAGGGCACCGTTTTCAGTTACGTCGTGATGCACCATCCGCCCTTCCCGGCCTTCGACCCTCCGTACGCGGTGGGGCTGATCGAGTTGGCGGAGGGGGTGCGGATCGTCAGCAACGTGGTCGGCGTTCCGTACGACAAGGTGCGGATCGGGATGCCGGTGCGGCTGGAATTCCTGCGGGTGGACGACGAGTGGGAGCTACCGGTCTTCCGTGCGACCTTCTCTGCGACCGAGGATGCGGCCGGGTCGGTCGCAGGAGGGGCGGTCTGACATGGACTTCACTCCCACGCCGGAACAGGCGGCCGCCCGAGAGCTCGCCGCGCAGATCTTCGGCGACCTGTCGACGCCCGAGCGGCTGGCCGCGGCCGGCGGCGGCACCGACGCGGAGCTGTGGAAGGCCGTGTGCGCGGCGGGCCTGCCGGGCGCGGTCGAGGAGACCGGGCTGCTCGGGCTGGTACTGATGCTGGAGGAGCAGGGACGGACCACGGCCCAGGTGCCGTTCGCCGCGAGCTGTGTGTACGGGGTTCTGGCGGTGGCCGCGTACGGCACGGAGGAGCAGCGGGAGCGGCTGCTGCCCGGGCTGCGGGACGGCACGGAGGTCGCCACGGGTGCGTTGGGGCCGCGCGGAGCGATACGGGCGGCCGGGGAGGCACCGGGTCGCGGGGCGGCTGAGGGCGCCCGGGGCACCTTGAGCGGGACGGTGCCCTGGGTCCCGTGGTTGCGCGATGCCACCCATGTCCTGGTCGTCGACGCCGACGACGTCCTGTGGCTGGTGCGGGCCGCCGACGCGCTGACCGAGCCGGTCGAGCTGACCGCGCCCTGGTCGGCGGGACGGCTGACCCTGGACGGGACGCCTGCCGAGCGGCTCGGGGCCGGGCGGCCGGCGGCCGGGCGGCTCGGGGCCGGGGGGACGCAGGACCCGACACCCGGCGCCGCGTCCGCTTCCGGCGCCGCGTCCGCTTCCGGCGCCGCGTCCGCTTCCGACCCCGCCTCCGTCTCCGCGTACGCCTCCGCCTCCGTGTCCGCCTCAGCGTACGCAGACGTGCTCGCCACCGCCCGCACTGCCTTCGCCGGGCTGCAGGCCGGCGTGTGCGCGGGTTCGCTCGCGCGCGCAGTGGCGCACACCAACGCCCGCGAGCAGTTCGGCAGACCCCTCGCCGCCAAACAGGGCGTCCAACTCCGCGCCGCCGACGCGTACATGGACACCGAGGCGATACGGGTCACGGCGTACGAGGCGGCGTGGCGGCGCGACGAGGGGCTCGAGTACGCCACGCACGCCCTGACCGCCGCCTGGTGGGCCTCCGAGGCGGGCAAACGCGTCGTCCACGCGGGTCAGCATCTGCACGGCGGCGCGGGCGCCGACCTCGACCATCCCGTGCACCGGCACTTCCTGTGGGGACGGCAGCTGGACGCGTATCTGGGCCCCGGAAGCCAGGTGCTGGAGGAACTGGGCGACGTGATCGCGAAGGGAGGAGACCGCACATGAGCGCGGGCAGCACACAACCCGGTCATGCGTTCAGCCGTGGCGACGAACTGCCGCCGCTGGAGATTCCGATCACCCGCACCCTGATCGTCGCCGGAGCCATCGCGTCGCGCGACTACCAGGACGTGCACCACGATGCGGAGCTCGCCAGGGAGAAGGGCGCCCCCGACATCTTCATGAACATCCTCACCACGAATGGGCTGGTCGGGCGCTACATCACCGACCACTTCGGTCCCGCGGCCGTGCTCCGCAAGGTGGCGATACGGCTCGGGGCGCCCAACCATCCGGGGGACACCATGGTGCTGACCGGCACGGTGGAGGAGACCGACGGCGAGACCGCCGTGGTCCGCGTCGTCGGTGCCAACGGCATCGGCAGACACGTCACGGGCACGGTGGCGGTGACCCTCCCGCGCACCGTGTCCGGCCCGCAGCCGCCCGCGTACGCCGCACCCTCAGCTCCTGCTCCAGGGGGTGCGGCATGAGCCTGCGCAGACGGGACAGTCTCGGCGGACGGGCCGCGATCGCCGGGATCGGCGCCACCGAGTTCTCGAAGGACTCGGGACGCAGCGAGCTGAAGCTGGCGGTGGAGGCCGTGCGGGCGGCACTCGACGACGCCGGGCTCACCCCCGCGGACGTCGACGGCATGGTCACGTTCACCATGGACACGAGCCCGGAGATCACCGTCGCCCAGGCGGCCGGCATCGGCGAGCTGTCCTTCTTCTCCCGGATCCACTACGGAGGCGGCGCGGCCTGCGCCACCGTCCAGCAGGCCGCGCTGGCGGTCGCCACAGGGGTGGCAGAAGTCGTTGTCTGCTACCGCGCGTTCAACGAGCGATCGGGCAGGAGGTTCGGCTCCGGCGTGCAGCAGCGGGAGCCGTCGGCGGAAGGCGCGGCGCTCGGCTGGTCGCTGCCGTTCGGACTGCTCACACCCGCCTCCTGGGTGGCGATGGTGGCACAGCGCTATCTCCACGCGTATGGCCTGACTCCGGAGGCGTTCGGCCATGTCGCCGTCATGGACCGTGCGTACGCGGCGACGAACCCGGCCGCGTACTTCCACGGGAAACCGATCACGCTGGAGGACCACGCCGCGTCGCGCTGGATCGTCGAGCCCCTGCGGCTGCTCGACTGCTGCCAGGAGACGGACGGCGGCCAGGCGATCGTCGTGACGTCCGTGGAGCGCGCCCGCGATCTTCCGCAGCGGCCGGCGGTGATCGCTGCCGCGGCGCAGGGTGCCGGGCGCCGCCAGGAGCAGATGACCAGCTTCTACCACGACGACCTCACGGGACTGCCCGAGATGGGCGTGGTGGCGCGCCAGTTGTGGCGCGGCTCGGGGATGACGACCGGGGACGTGGACGTGGCGATCCTGTACGACCATTTCACGCCCTTCGTGCTGATGCAGCTGGAGGAGTTCGGCTTCTGCGTACCGGGGGAGGCGGCGGACTTCGTCGCCGAGCGACGGCTGCCGCTGAACACGCACGGCGGGCAGCTCGGCGAGGCGTATCTGCACGGGATGAACGGCATAGCGGAAGCGGTACGGCAGCTGCGCGGCACATCGGTGAACCAGATACCGGGCGCTGCCCGGGCCCTGGTCACGGCGGGTACGGGCGTGCCCACGTCGGGGCTGGTCCTGGCGGCGGACGGTTGAGGGAAGGGGTGGGCCGCACGCCCGGATCGCCGTGCGGTCCACCGGACACCCGGTGTCCGTACTGCCAGGGGATTCGCGGCTCGGTAGTGAACCCTGAGTACCACCCGTCTTCTCCTCCATCTCCAGGAGGTGGGGATGGCCTCAGCCCTACAACCTGAGCAGGACGGGCCTTCGGCACCTCCGGCCGATCCGCCGGAGGCGGGCTCGCTCCTAGCGTTGAGCCATGACCACGCCTGTCTGCACCAGCGCATCCAAGGCCGCGGGAAAGGCACACGCGGCGCACCAGGGCCAGCCGACACCGCACTTGACATATCAGGCACATCCGGTGAATCAGGGCTATCCGTCGTTCGTCTCCTTCGTCCAGGCCCGCGGCCCCGTGCTGCTGCGCACGGCACGGTCGTTGACCGGGAACCCCAACGATGCCGAGGACCTGCTGCAGACGGCGCTCACGAAGACGTACGTCGCATGGGACCGGATCGAGGACCACCGGGCCCTCGACGGCTATGTGCGGCGCGCCCTGCTCAACACGCGTACGTCGCAGTGGCGCAAGCGCAAGGTCGACGAGTTCGTGTGCGACGAGCCTCCCGAGCCGGAGGCCGTACCGGTCGGCGACCCGGCCGAGAACCAGGCGCTGCGGGACGCTATGTGGCGCGCGATCATGAAGCTTCCGGCCCGGCAGCGCGCGATGGTCGTCCTGCGGTACTACGAGGACCTCAGCGAGGTCCAGACGGCCGAGGTGCTCGGGGTCTCCGTCGGCACGGTCAAGAGCGCGGTGTCGCGGGCGCTCGGCAAGCTGCGCGAGGACCCGGAGCTCGCCCCCGTGCGCTGACCTGGCCTGATCGATCATTCCCAGGGCTAGTGACATACCGCGCGGTATGTGCGCAGAATTTGCACAACCCTTACTGCCGCGTAGGCAATGTCGCCCCCGGGAGGATGCCGTGCTGAGCACCATGCAGGACGTACCGCTGCTGATCTCGAGGATCCTGGAACACGGATCCACAGTCCACGGGACCTCCCAGGTGACCACATGGACCGGCGAAGGCGAGCCGCAGCGCCGCAGCTTCGCCGAGATCGGCGCACGGTCCGCCCAGCTCGCGCACGCCCTCCGGGACGACCTCGGCATCGCGGGCGACGACCGCGTCGCGACGCTCATGTGGAACAACGGCGATCACGTCGAGGCCTACTTCGCCATCCCCTCCATGGGCGCCGTCCTCCACACGCTCAACCTGCGCCTGCCCGCCGAACAGCTCGTGTGGATCGTCAACCACGCCGCCGACCGCGTCGTCATCGTCAACGGCTCGCTGATCCCGCTGCTTGCACCGCTCCTCCCCCACCTGCCCACGATCGAGCACGTCGTCGTCTCCGGCCCCGGCGACCGTTCCGCCCTCGACGGTGCCGCCGCCCGGGTGCACGAGTACGAGGAGCTGCTCGCCGGCAAGCCCACCGCCTTCGACTGGCCGGAGCTGGACGAACGCCAGGCCGCGGCCATGTGCTACACCTCCGGCACCACCGGCGACCCCAAGGGCGTCGTCTTCTCGCACCGTTCCGTCTATCTGCACTCCATGCAGGTCAACATGGCCCAGTCGATGGGCCTCACCGACCAGGACACCTCGCTCATCGTGGTCCCCCAGTTCCACGTCAACGCCTGGGGACTGCCGCACGCCACCTTCATGACCGGCGTCAACATGCTGATGCCGGACCGCTTCCTGCAGCCCGCACCGCTCGCCGAGATGATCGAGAGCGAGCGTCCGACGCACGCGGCCGCCGTGCCCACCATCTGGCAGGGCCTGCTCGCGGAGCTGACCGCGAAGCCGCGCGACGTCAGCTCGCTCGGGCAGGTCACCATCGGCGGCTCGGCCTGTCCGCCGTCCCTGATGGAGGCGTTCGACAAGCTGGGGATGCGGGTCTGCCACGCCTGGGGCATGACGGAGACGTCGCCGCTCGGCACGGTCGCCCGTCCCCCGGCCCACGTCGTGGGCACCGACGAGGAGTTCGCGTACCGCCTCACGCAGGGCCGATTCCCGACGAGCGTCGAGGCCCGGCTGCGCGGGCCCGACGGCGAACAGCTGCCGTGGGACGGCGAGTCGGCGGGTGAGCTGGAGGTCCGGGGCCCGTGGATCGCCGGTGCCTACTACGGCGGGGCGGCAGGCGAGCCGTTCCGGCCGGACGACAAGTTCAGCGAGGACGGCTGGCTGAAGACGGGTGACGTCGGCACGATCAGCCCTGAGGGCTACCTGACGCTCACCGACCGGGCCAAGGACGTCATCAAGTCCGGTGGCGAGTGGATCTCGTCCGTCGAGCTGGAGAACGCGCTCATGTCGCACCCGGACGTCGCGGAGGCCGCGGTCGTCGCCGTCCCGGACGACAAGTGGGGCGAACGCCCCCTCGCCACCGTGGTGCTGAAGGAGGGCGCGACCGCCGACTTCGAGACGCTGCGGTCCTTCCTCGCCGACGAGGCCAAGATCGCCAAGTGGCAGCTGCCCGAGCGCTGGACGGTCATCGGTGCGGTGCCGAAGACGAGCGTCGGGAAGTTCGACAAGAAGGTGCTGCGCAAGCAGTACGCGGACGGCGAGCTGGACGTCACGCGGATCTGACCCGGGCACAGAGTGCGGCGGGCGGGCACCTGGTGCCCGCCCGCCGCACGCCGTCTGTCCCTCAACCAGTACTCAGTTCGTGCCGATCTTCGCCAGCAGGTCCACGATGCGGGTCTGCACCTCGGCGCTGGTGGAGCGCTCCGCAAGGAACAGAACCGTCTCTCCGGCGGCGAGCCGGGGCAGTTCGGCCTGGTCGACGGCCGCGGTGTAGACGACGAGCGGAGTGCGGTTCAACTGGCCGTTCGCGCGCAGCCAGTCGACGATTCCGGCGCGCCGGCGGCGTACCTGCAGCAGGTCCATCACGATCAGGTTCGGCCGCATCTGCGCCGCCAGCGTCACCGCGTCCGCGTCGTTCTGCGCCCGCGCGACCTGCATGCCGCGCCGCTCCAGCGTCGCGGTGAGCGCGAGCGCGATCTCCGCGTGCTCCTCGATGAGCAGGACGCGCGGCGGATGCTGCTCGCTGTCGCGCGGCGCCAGGGCCTTCAGGAGTACGGCGGGGTCGGCGCCGTACGCCGCCTCGCGGGTCGCCTGGCCGAGTCCGGCGGTCACCAGCACCGGCACCTCGGCGGCGACGGCGGCCTGGCGCAGCGACTGCAGCGCGGTACGCGTGATCGGGCCGGTCAGCGGGTCGACGAAGAGAGCGGCCGGGAACGCTGCGATCTGTGCATCGACCTCCTCGCGGGAGTTCACGATCACCGGCCGGTAGCCGCGGTCGCTGAGCGCCTGCTGCGTGGGGACGTCGGGCGCGGGCCAGACGAGAAGGCGGCGCGGGTTGTCCAGCGGCTCGGGCGGCAACTCGTCGTCCATCGGCTGCGGCACGGGCTGGTCGGCGACCTCGACGGCGCCGCCGGGTCCGTCGAGCGGCTCCGGTCCCTCGTCGGCGTCCTCGTCGGGCGCCTGGATGGCGTACGAGCGGCCGCCGCCCTCCGTCGAGCCGGCCAGCCGGGACTGCGGCTGGGCGGCAGGGCCTGTCGCACCCGGGGTTCCCGGGTGCGGCCGGGCCGTTTCGGGCCGGTCGCCGCCCGGCTCGGGCGGGGTCGCGAGCTTGCGGCGGCGGCCCGAGCCCGTGGGGTGGGCGGGCGGCGGCGTCGTCTGCTGCTGGTGTGCGGGTGCCGGTTGCTGTGCGGGCAGCTGGGCGGAACGCGCGGCAGCATCCTGCGGAGAGGCCTGCCCCGGTGCCGCCGCTGCCGCCGGTCCCGCGGGTGCCGGTGCGGGTGCGCTCGCCTGCCGGGGTACCTGGGCCTGCGGCGTCTGCACGGAGGACGCGGACAGAGGCTGCGGGACCCCGGGTACGGGAGCCTGCTGGGCCCCCGGCCTGCCCTGCGAGCGCTGCTGCTCGGCGATCTCACGGCCGAACGGCACGCCCTGTCCCAGCGTGCGGACGCTGATCGCGCGCCCCTGAGTCGAGTTCCCGTCACCGGCCGGCGCCTCGGCGGGCAACGGCTGAGCTGCCCGCGGCTGGGCCCCGAGTTGCGGCGGGAGCGCGACGCCGCGGCCGCGGGTCGTCGGGCCGTTCGGCGCGCCGGCGGGCTGCCGGGCCGCGGGCTGCTCTGCGGGCGCGGCCTGTGCACGCCCCGGTTCGGCAGTGGCCTGCGCCGGTACGCCCGCGGCGGGGGTTCCGCCGTTCGGCCAGGGCTGAGCCGCGGCCGGGGAGGGCTGGGAACGCTGTGCGTCCGGGCCGGGCGGGGTGGGCCGGCCCGGCCCGCCCGGCTGGAAGGACGGGGCAGGCATCGGCTGCCCGTTGTGCGTGGCGTCGGCCGCCGGAACGGGCATGCCGGACGCGGGCGTTGCACCATTCGGCGTTGCACCGTTCGGCCAGGGCTGAGCCGTGGGTACGGAGTGGGGGCTCTGCACGGACTGGCCGTTCAGCGCCGCCTGTCCGGGCTGTCCGGGCTGTCCCGGCTGACCTGGTGGCACGGCCTGCCCGTTGAGCGCGGCCTGCGCAGACCGAGCGGGCTGCGCACCCTGAGCCTCCTGTGCCCCATGAGGCTGCTGCGCGGCCTGGCCGCGAGGAGCATTCCGGGCGGGAACACCGGACGCAGGCACCGGGACCGACGCCGGTCCGGTACCGGTACCCTCCGCCGCCCCCGGCACCGGAGGGGCCACGGGCGCCGCCCCCGGCAGTGCCCCGGGGACCGGCATCGAAACCGGCTGTCCGGGCGTGACGCCCTGCTGCCCCTGCCCCTGCCCCTGCGCTTGCGTCTGCGGCGTGTTCGGGTCCTGCTCGGCCGGAGCGGCGCGGCGGGCCCGGCGGCGTCCCGTCGGCGCCGAGGTCGGGTGGGGCTGCGGCGGCGTGTGGTCGTCAGCCGGGTCGTGGAGCGCCGTCGCGTGCTGACCGGAATCGTCATCGCTGCCCGGAGCCCGGTCGGCCTCGGCGGGCGGCAGCGCGAAGGCGGCCCGGGGCCCCTCCTGGGCCGCGGCCCGATCCGTGGCGGCCCCCAGCGCGCGCCGGGCCCGACGCCCCGCGGGCTGCCCGATACCGGAACCCGAAGTGCCGCCGCCGTTCCCGGCGGCCCCGTTCGCGCCGGGGGCGCCGGGAACACTCAGCCCGGCGGGCGGGACAGCCCCCAAGGCCTCCCCGGACCCGGACCCGGACCCGGACTCGGCGCCTGCCGACGCCGCCGGTCCCTCACCACGCGCCTCGGCTCCCTGCGCCGTCGCCTCCGCCGAGGCGGCAGGCAGAGCAGGCAGCGCCCGCTGTTCGGTGTCACGCCGCGCACGTCGGCCGGTGGGCACCGGTACGCCCTGGGGCGGCACCGCCTCACCGAGCGCCGCGGACCCTGCGGCATGCTCGGCGGCGGTCACCACGGCGCCCTCCGCAGGGCTCGGCCGCCCGCGCCGCCGCCCCGTACCACCGCCGGACGGGCCCGCAGCCTGCGCAGGCAGCTGCGGCTGTGCCGGGTCCCCGGCGTCCGCCGGCTCCTCCGCGCGCCGCCCCCGCCGACGCCCGGTCGGCGCGGCTCCGCCGTCCGCCGAGCCGGAACCGTCCGCGCCGGCCCCCTGCGCACCGGACTCACCCGGCCCGCCGGGGCTGTCCAGGAACGCGTCCACCGAGGCGCGCCGGGCCCGCCGGCGGCCACCGCCCGCGGTCGCCTGTGCGGGCACCATCGCCGTCGCGCCCGCCTGGCCCGCTTCGGCCCCGGAGGCTCCCGTACCGGACCCCGCAGCACCGGAACCGTCGGTCCCGGAGGCGGCCGCAGCCAATTCCGCGGCCGGATGCGCGGGAGCAGCGGGAACCGTCCCGGCCCCGCCCCCGATCGGCACCTCGAGGACGTACGCGCTGCCGCTCATGCCCGGCACCTCGTGCGTCTGCAGCACACCGCCGTGCGCCCGCACGATGCCCTGCACAATCGGCTGGTGCACCGGGTCCCCGCCGGAGTACGGACCCCGCACCTCGATGCGTACGACCTCGCCGCGCTGGGCCGCCGCCACGACGACCGTCGAGTCCATGTAACCGGCCGCCGAGACCGGCGCGTTGCCCGTGGCGTCGACGCCCGCGACATCGGCGACGAGATGCGCGAGTGCCGTTGCGAGCCGCTCCGGGTCGACCTCGGCCTCGAGCGGCGGGGCGTGGACGGCGAACTGTGCGCGCCCGGGGCCGATCAGCTCGATCGCCCCCTCGACACCGGCCGCCACGACCCCGTCGAGCATGACCGCGCGCCTGGCCAGCTGCTCGGCGCCCTCGTCGAGCCGCTGGTAGGCGAGGACGTTGTCGACGAGGGTGGTCATCCGGGCGTACCCGGCGGCCAGGTGGTGCAGGATCTGGTTCGCCTCGGGCCACAGCTGGCCCGCGTCGTCGGCGGCCAGCGTGGAGAGTTCGCGCCGCAGTTCCTCCAGCGGCCCGCGCAGCGATCCGCCGAGCACGGCGAGCAGCTGCTCGTGCCGCGCCGTCAGCTCCTCGAAGCGGTCCTTTTCGCGCTCGGCCAGCGCCGCGTACCGCTCCTTCTCGGCCGCGAGCTCCTCCGCATGCCGCTCCGCGATCCCGGCGAGCTCCTCGGCGTGCTCCTCCTCGGCCTGCGCGAGCTCCTCCGCGTGCTGCCGCGCCGCGGCCTCCTGCTCCTCCGCATGCTTACGGGCGGCCTCCTCCTTCTCCGCGGCGAGGGCCTCGTACGGCCTGCGGTCGGTGAAGGTCAGCACCGCGCCGACGAGCTGGTCCCCGTCCCGCACCGGCGAGGTCGTCAGATCGACCGGCACCTTGTCGCCGCTCTTGGACCAGAGCACCTGGCCGCGCACCCGGTGCTTGCGCCCGGACCTGAGCGTGTCGGCGAGCGGCGACTCCTCGTACGCGAAGGGCTCGCCGTCGGCGCGTGAGTGCAGCACCAGCGTGTGCAGGTGCTGCCCGCCGAGGTCGCTGGCCCGGTACCCGAGGATCTGCGCGGCCGCGGGATTGACGAGGACGACGCGCCCGTCGGTGTCGGTCCCGACCACGCCCTCGGCCGCGGCCCGCAGGATCATCTCGGTCTGCCGCTGCGAACGCGCCAGTTCGACCTCGGTGTCGACGGTCCCGGTGAGATCGCGTACGACGAGCATCAGCAGCTCGTCGCCGGTGTAGGCATGGCTTTCGTACGCCTGCTGGCCGTTCTCCAGGTTCGCGCTGCTGACCTCGACGGGGAACTCGCTGCCGTCGGTGCGCCGCGCGATCATCCGGGTCGGCTTGGTGCGTCCCTGCGCGTCGATCGTGTCGGGCCGCCGCATGGACCCGGGAATCAGCCGCGAGTCGAACTCGGGCAGCAGATCGAGAAGTCCGCGCCCGACGAGCGCCGTGCCAGGTGCCTCGAAGGTCCGCAGGGCGATGGTGTTGGCGTTGACGACGGTGCCGTTGGCGTTGACCAGGACGAGGGCGTCCGGCAGTGCGTCGAGTATGGCTGCGAGGCGAGCAGCGCCTCGGGATGGCCTGCTGCTCACGACGACGCTTCCTCCCTGTTACCGCACCTTGCCGACCGCTCGGGCCATCTTGCCCCGCGGCCCGCGGCGTGTCACGGGAGGGAGTCTACGGGCAGACGTTGCGCTCGCGGCGCCGGATGAGAGGGAGGTCGCACGCAGAACACTCGCAGATGCTGTGACCATGGCCCCGACCTGCCGACGCACCGGCTATATCCGGACGACTGCCTGACGACCGCACGCTTGAGCCACGACCGAGCCACGTCCGGACCACGGTCGGACACGGTCGGGTCACGGACCGGCGACGGGACCACGGCGGACCTGCCCGGCCGCCACCGGAGCGCGATGGATCTACGCCCGGACAGCCGGCAGCACCGGCACCACCGCGTCCCACCGCGCGACCTCGCACCCGTCACCCCGGTCGTACGTCGCGTCGACGGGCCTCCCGTGCCAGATGCCCGTGACGTGGGCCGTGGCCGGGCCGCCGTACTGCATGGTGCACATGGCGCCCCGCTGCCGGGGCGCGAACGGATCGCGGCCCTCCGCCGCCTGCTCGTCCAGCCGCCGGCACGCTCCGGCCGCATTCGGATGCGTACCGCCCGCCGGTCCGCACTCCAGCTCATACGTTCCATCGGCATCCCCGCCCACGCCCTGGACCGTGATCGTCAGCTGGTCCGGCGCGGTGAACAGCGGGGGCAGCGGCAGCAGGTCGGTGTCCGCGGCCGCCGTGGGCGCAGCGGACAGCGCGGCGGCGGAGGCGGCGGCCGCCGTGGCGGCGGTGAAGGCGAGACGGCGCAGCATGACGACACTCCACGGGGTTGGGTGAGCGCCGCGCACGGACTTCGGTGCGGGTACGCGCGCGGCGCACGGCTCTGCCCGTTCAACGCCCTGCGCGCCGCGACGTTGCGGTACCGCAGTGCTTTGCCCTGCGGCCTGCCTGCCTAGTACCGTGGGAACCGATTGGTGACACCCCGCCTGGCTGTGTCATCATCTGCACGCACCCACTCGCGCTTGCGCGAGCTGACTGCGCTGGAGGCGTCGCCTAGTCCGGTCTATGGCGCCGCACTGCTAATGCGGTTTGGGCCTTAAAGCCCATCGAGGGTTCAAATCCCTCCGCCTCCGCTCCTTGATCTCGAAGCCCCGGTCGTCCGACCGGGGCTTCGGGCGTTTCGGGGTCGACGATCTCGGGCCGCCGCGTGCCGCGCCATCCCAGCACCGCTCGGCCGCAGTCTGATTATTTGCCCAGGTCAGGCGGGGTGCGGGATACGGATTTCGCCTCAGGCCGCCGTTCATGTAATGTTGTTCCCGCAACGCCGACCGGGCCGAAAAGCCCGGGAGGAAGAGCGAACAACACAACAAAACACAGGCACTCGTAGCTTAACGGATAGAGCATCTGACTACGGATCAGAAGGTTGCAGGTTCGAATCCTGCCGAGTGCACACCGATCAGAGGCCCCGGAGAGATCCGAGGCCTCTTGCGTTGAGGCGTACAGGCGCACCCCCCTCGCCGGCCCGGCATGCCCGCTCGGCGAACCCGTCACCGTGGCACCATAAAATCCAGCGACAGTTGCTTAAGTCAATCAATGGACCTACCGTGAGGAATCGCGTGTATCAGATCGCCCACACGGAGGCTCGACCATGACCCATGCCCACTCCCGACCCGCCGACGACGGGGAGTCCGCAGCGCCGCGGGCCGATGCCGTCGTGGCGGTCCTGGCCTTCGGCGGGATCGTGGTATCGCTGATGCAGACCCTGGTGATCCCGATCGTCCCGGAGCTCCCAAAGCTTCTGGACGCCACGTCGTCGGACACCGCCTGGGCCGTCACCGCCACGCTGCTCGCCGCCGCCGTCGCCACACCGATGATGGGGCGCCTGGGAGACATGTACGGCAAGCGCCGCATGCTCCTGTTCAGCATGGTCATGCTGGTGGTCGGCTCGGTCGTCTGCGGTCTCAGCGAGTCCCTTGTCCCGATGATCGTCGGACGCGTGCTGCAGGGCCTCTCCTCCGGTGTCATCCCGCTCGGGATCAGCATCATGCGCGACGAGCTGCCCGCCGAACGGCTCGGCTCGGCAACCGCGATGATGAGCGCCTCGCTCGGCATCGGCGGTGCCCTCGGCCTGCCCATCGCCGCGCTCATCGCGGACAACTTCGACTGGCACGTGCTGTTCTGGTCCTCGGCCGCCCTCGGCGCCGTCGCCACCGTGCTGGTCCTGATCCTCGTACCGGAGTCCAAGGTCCGCGCCGGTGGGCGCTTCGACTTCCTCGGTGGCCTCGGCCTGTCCGCCTCGCTGGTCTGCCTGCTGCTGGCGATCTCGAAGGGTGCCGACTGGGGCTGGACCAGCGGCACGATCCTCGGCCTGTTCGCGGCCGCCGTCGTCGTCCTGCTGGTGTGGGGCTGGTGGGAGCTGCGCACCTCCGCGCCGCTGGTGGACCTGCGCACCACCGCACGCCGTCAGGTGCTGGTCACCAACCTCGCCTCGGTGGCGATGGGCTTCTCCATGTTCGCCATGTCCCTGGTCATTCCTCAGCTCGTACAGTTGCCTGAGGCGACCGGCTATGGTCTGGGCGAGTCGCTGCTCGTCGCCGGCCTGACCATGGCGCCGTCCGGCCTGGTGATGATGGCCACGGCCCCGGTGTCCGCCGCCATCTCCAAGGCCAGGGGCCCGAAGACGGCCCTGATCATCGGCGCCGTGATCGTCGCCGGCGGCTACGGCCTCAACATCCTGATGATGTCCGAGGTCTGGCACTTCATCCTGGTCTCCTGCGTCATCGGCGCCGGTATCGGATTCACCTACGGCTCGATGCCCGCGCTCATCATGGGCGCGGTTCCCGCGTCCCAGTCGGCCTCCGCCAACAGTCTCAACACCCTGATGCGGTCCCTCGGCACCTCGGTCGCGAGCGCCGTCGCCGGCGCCATCCTGGCCCAGATGACCACAACCTTCGGCTCGTTCGCCGTGCCCTCGGAGGACAGCTTCAAGGTGGTCATGGCCATCGGCGGCGGCGCTGCCCTGGTCGCCGCCCTGGTCGCCTCGTTCATCCCGCGTCAGCAGCCGGCCGCCGCCGGGGCGCAGGTCCCCGCGTCCGCGACGCCGTCCGCCGGGGAGCCAGCTATTGCCGCCGCAGTGAAGACGTCGCCGAGCCCATCGGCCGCCGCCCTGCAGTCCCAGGGTGCGCTCACACAGCGTGTGCAGCCGACGGCGGCGCCGGCCGTGGTCGCGACGGGCCAGGGTGACTCCGCGGCCGGGTCCGCCGGTGGCGGGATTCCGGTACGGGGCTTCGTCCGTGGTGCGGAGAGCGTGCCCGTGGCCGGAGCCGCGGTGACGCTGATCTCGCTCGGCGGGCGGCAGCTGGGCCGGTCGGTCGCGCACGGAGACGGCTCGTACGGGCTGGATGCGCCGGGCGCGGGCTCTTACGTCCTGATCGCCTCCGCCGACGGCTTCCAGCCGCAGGCCTCGACGATCGTCGTCGACGATGCGCCGGTCGCGTACGACATCCTGCTGAGCGGTACGAGCGGCTTGGCCGGTGTGGTGCGGTCGGCGGGCAGCGGGGTCCCGGTCGCCGGGGCCGTGGTCATCGTGACCGACGTCCGCGGTGACGTCCTGGCCACCGGGCAGACCGACGCCTTGGGCGAGTTCGCCATCTCCGACCTGGTGCCGGGCACGGCGACCCTCGCGGTCAACTCGCCCAAGCACCGGCCGCTGGCCCTGCCCGTCGAGATCGGCGGCGCCGGCACCACGCGGATAGACGTCGAGCTCCGGCCCGGTGCGCACGTGCGGGGCACAGTGCGCGGCGCGGGCGCACCGCTGAGCGACGCGCGGGTGACGCTGGTGGACGCCGCGGGCAACGTCGTCGCCACCGCGACGACGGGCATCGACGGGGCGTACGCCTTCTCCGACCTGGACAGCGGCGCGTACACGGTCATCGCGACCGGCTACCCGCCGCGGGCCGCCGCACTGACCGTCTCCGGCAGCGGTGTCGACGGCCACGACATCGAACTTACCCACACCAGCGAGTAGTTCGATCAGCACCGGCAACGACATGCTGAAGCCCCTCGGGATCATTCCGAGGGGCTTCAGGAGCGCGAGGGGGCACGCGTCGAGGTCCGGATCAGATGGATTCCTTGGAATTCGACGACCCGGAACTCGGTGATCCAGAATCCGATCCGGAATCCGATGATTCCGAAGAGGGAATGCTGACGCTGTCGGAAACCTGCTGATGGATTTCGGCCATGGCCTGCTCCTCCGTGGCAGGACCGAGGGACAGGAACTCGACGATGTGGGCGTCATCGGCGGCGATGAGGGAAGCGGCACCCACGTCCGTCTGGCTGGAGAGCTGTGCCTCCCGGGCAGGGCGGCCATCGACTTCGGTCTCCTGGCTGCTGGTGGCGGCGGCCGGGTCGGAAAGGTCCTCGTAGTTCTTGCAGATCTGCTTGATGCCCATGTCGAGGTTCTCCTGGGTGCCGGGCACGTCGTAGACGGTGAAGACAATGGCCGCAGACCCGTCATTCGTTTCCACCGAGTACTGGCGACCGGTGTAGGTCCCGCCATCGACGTAGGGTTCGGTGACTTCCTGGACCGTGGGCTCCGCGGGCAGCCGGAATGTGATTCCTGTGGGTTCATCGGTGATCTCCACCCAGTTCTCGGCAGGATCGGCGACGCCGTTGGGATCCTGACCGTCCTGCGTGGCCGTGATCGTGGTCACCGTGCCGACGTGCGGCGACGTCGCCGGGGCGGCGAAGGCGCTGGTGGGCAGCAGTACGCCTCCGGCAACCACGGCGGTCGAGGCGGCAAACATCGCAAAGCGCTGCGTCCGAATGCGGAGAGCCATAGAAATCAATTCCAATCACAGGGGAGGAAGGTTTTTTGAAAATGACCCGCTTTTGATGTGCGGGCTTCCGGCGGTCCGTTTTGAACCCATGTCCTAGTCAAGCCGCGGCGCCACATCGCGTCATGCCCCTGCTTCGCGTGACAGGAGAACTCGGGACTTGTCGGACGGCGGCTTTCCTGATAGGCGCGGGCGCCGCCGGTGACCCGGGCGCTTATCCGGGCGCTGTCAGTGGCCGGGCCTACGCTCGTGAGCGAGGGCACATGTGAGGGTGCGGCGATGCAGAGGGCGCAGGCGTGGCGATGCTCGGGGGTTCGGTGGTCAGCGGCATGGGGATCCCTCCTGCTCGAGCGAAGCCAAGAGCTTGGGGGAGGGCCCGTGCTGGTGTGGGACGGAGGGCGGAGAAGCAGGCTGACGTGGGGAAAGCGGGTGGCGTTCGCCGTCGTGGGCGGCAGCGCCCGGCGATGCGTGGGGGCGCGCGGGCACGAGTGCCCCGTACGGGCGCAGGTGCCGGGGCGGAGTACGGGGGCGCGGTGCGAGGAGTGCCGGCGGCTGGAGCGGGCGCATTCCGTGGCCGCCGACACGCTGCCGGATGATCCCCGGCCGTATGCGGTCTATCTGGCCTGGTTCGGGCCGGGCATGGTCAAGGTGGGGATCACCGCGGTCGAGCGGGGGTCCGCGCGGCTGCTCGAGCAGGGCGCGGTGGTGTTCACCTGGCTGGGGCGCGGGCCGCTGATGGCCGCGCGGCGGACCGAGGACCTGCTGCGTACGGCGCTGGGCGTGCCGGACAGGATTCCGTACGACGCCAAGCGGGCGGTGCGGGCCGCGCTGCCGGAGCCGGACGCCCGGGCGGCGGAGATCGCACAGCTGCACGCCCGTGCCGTGCGGCTCGAGGGGTGGCCGGAGTCGGTGCTGCGCGCGCCGTTCGAGGCGGTCGATCACGCCGGGGTGTTCGGGCTGGAGGGGTTGCCGCCCGCCGTGGGGGCCGTGTCCGAGCTCGTCGCCAGTGGTGTGGTGAGCGGTGAGCTGGTGGCTGCCGCCGGGCCGGATCTTCATCTGGCCACCGGGCGCGGAGTGGTCGTGCTGGACACGCGGCTCATGGCCGGATGGGAGTTGACCGGGGCAGTAGGAGATGGCGGGGGTGGACGGGGTGGATTGACGGTGCCTCTGCGGGAGTTCGGGGGTGTGCAGGACGGGTTGTTCTGAGGTCGGGCGGAGCGGGCGCCGCCCTCCGTGTGCCTGACGTCGAAGGTCAAGGATCGATCCTTTGCGGCTCCCCTTCGGAAAGTGCCTGGACGGCTGGGATCGTCCGGCGCGACAGTCTGGTCATGACCGATTCATCTGCGACGCCTTCATCCGCGACGCCTGACGTCGCCCCCGGGCCCGCTCCCCAGCCTGCCTTCGAAGTCCCGTACTACGCCGTGGTCTTCACCTCCGTCCGGACGGAGGGGGACGGCGGTTACGGCGAAACCGCCGGACGGCTGGAGGAGTTGGTGAAGGACGTCCCCGGGTTCCTGGGGATGGACACGGCGCGGACGCCTGGTGGGCTGGGCATCACCGTCGGGTACTTCCGCGACGAGGACGCCATCAAGGAGTGGCGGAGCAACATGGAGCACCGCGCCGCCCAGAAGCGCGGGCGGGAAGAGTGGTACGAGAGCTACACCCTCCACATTGCGAAAGTTGAGCGGAGTCATGGGTTCCGCACGTAGGTTGCGGAGCGCTCACCTGCGGCCGGGCTGATGCTTCGGCCGGTCGGCACGCCGCGCGGGACAGCGGTTCCCAGCTGTCCCCTGAGAGCTCCCTGTGTGCTTCTCAGAGAATTCACAGGTTCCCGAAAGCGTGCTCTCAGAGCGGCGGTTGAAGGTGTGCACCATGACCACGATCTCGCCCCAGGGGCGCACCGAACTGCTGAGGCCGGACGGGAGCCCCGTCCGCGTGCTCGTCGTGGACGACGAGCCGTCGATCACCGAGCTGCTGTCCATGGCCCTCCGCTACGAGGGCTGGCAGATCCGCACCGCGGGCGACGGAACGGGTGCGGTGCACACCGCACGCGACTTCCGGCCCGACGCCGTGGTGCTGGACATGATGCTGCCCGACATGGACGGGCTCACCGTGCTCGGCCGGCTCCGCCGTGAACTGCCCGACGTTCCGGTGCTGTTCCTGACGGCCAAGGACGCCGTCGAGGACCGTATCGCCGGGCTCACGGCGGGCGGCGACGACTACGTCACCAAGCCGTTCAGCCTCGAGGAGGTCGTGGCCCGGCTGCGCGGGCTGATCCGCCGCACCGGCGCCGCCGACCGGCGCAGCGAGTCCCTGCTGGTCGTCGGCGACCTGACCCTGGACGAGGACAGCCACGAGGTGACCCGCGGGGGCGACTCCATCCACCTCACCGCCACCGAGTTCGAGCTGCTGCGCTTCCTGATGCGCAATCCGCGCCGGGTGCTCAGCAAGGCGCAGATACTCGACCGCGTCTGGTCTTACGACTTCGGCGGCCAGGCCAACGTCGTCGAGCTCTACATCTCGTATCTCCGCAGGAAGATCGACGCCGGACGCGAGCCCATGATCCACACGCGGCGCGGCGCCGGCTATCTGATCAAGCCCGCGGCGTCATGAGCACGGCGCAGCAGCCGCGGTCGCGCAGGCTCGGGGGAAAGCCGGGGAAGCAGCGGCAGCCGCGGTCGCTGCGTACACGGCTCGTTCTCGGGTCGGTCGCGCTGATCGCCGTCGTGTGCGCGGTGATCGGAACGGTGACGACGATAGCCCTGCACACCTATCTGTACGACCAGCTGGACAATCAGGTGCGCGGCGTCGCGACCATCTCCGACCGCGGCCCCGACCCCAGCCGGCCGGGCGGGCAGGGGGCAGCGCCGGCGCCCGATCAGCCGACGGACGACCCCCTGAACTTCCTGGGAGGCCCCATCCGGGAGGACGCGGTGGCCGCTGTGGTGTCGTCGGCCGGCACCATCACCGAGGCCGCGAGGAGTGACCAGACCAGCGCCAGCAAGATCACCGAGCTGACCGATGCACAGCAGGCCGCCCTGCAGTCCGTACCGCAGGACGGTCAGGCGCACAGCGTCTACCTCCCGGGCCTGGGCGACTACCGGGTCGTCTTCTCCGACCGGAGCAGCACCCTGGTCGGCCTCCCTGAGACCGACGTCCAGGACACCATCAGCACCCTCATCGCCGTCGAGGTCAGCGTCACCGCCGCAGGCCTCGTCGCCGCGTCGATCGCCGGTGTCGTCATGGTCGGCGTCGCCCTGCGCCCTCTGCGCCGCGTCGCTGCGACCGCGACCCGGGTCTCCGAACTGCCGTTGCACAGCGGCGAGGTGGCGCTGCACGAGCGCGTCCCGGAGTCCGAGGCGGATCCGCGTACCGAGGTCGGCCAGGTGGGCGCCGCGCTCAACCGCATGCTCGACCACATCCACCACGCGCTGGACGCGCGGCAGCGCAGCGAGATGCGCGTGCGGCAGTTCGTCGCGGACGCCAGCCACGAGCTGCGTACGCCGCTCGCGTCGATCCGCGGGTACGCGGAACTGACCAGGCGCGGCCGCGAGGAGACCGGGCCCGACACGCGGCACGCCCTCGGACGGATCGAGTCCGAGGCGGCCCGGATGACGGGGCTCGTCGAGGACCTGCTGCTGCTCGCCCGGCTCGATTCCGGACGCCCGCTCTCGTACGAGAGCACTGATCTCTCTCCACTGGTCGTCGACGCCCTCAGCGACGCGCGCGCGGCCGGGCAGGACCACAAGTGGCGCCTGGAGCTGCCCGACGAGCCCGCGCTCGTGCTGGCCGACGCGCCACGGCTGCAGCAGGTGCTCGTCAACCTCCTCGCCAACGCCCGTACGCACACGCCACCCGGCACGACGGTCACCGCGCGTGTGCGCCGGCAGGGCTCCTGGGTATGCCTGGACATCGACGACGACGGGCCAGGTATCCCGCCGGACCTGCTGCCGCACGTCTTCGAGCGGTTCGCGCGCGGCGACTCCTCGCGTTCGCGCGCCTCCGGCTCCACCGGCCTGGGCCTGGCGATCGTGCAGGCCGTGGCGTCAGCGCACGGCGGCACCGTGACGGTCGACAGCGTGCCCGGACGCACGGTCTTCACCGTCCATCTGCCCGCGTGCCACGAGTCGGTTCCCTACTCACAGGCAGGCCACAGCCTCAGCACACAGGCATAACAGGGCGGTTGGCGAATCTCGGTGCCATGCGAACCGACTCTTCTTCAGGCACCTCCCCCTCCCCGGGTGCCTTGCCGGCCCGGGAGCACATCGCGGCCGGTGAGGGCGGGGTGCCGGTACTCGACGTAGTGATCCCCGTCTACAACGAGGAGAAGGACCTCCAGCCGTGTGTGGAACGGCTGCACGACCACCTCGTCCGCACCTTCCCCTACCGCTTCCGCATCACGATCGCGGACAACGCCTCCACGGACAGCACTCCGCAGGTGGCGGACTGGCTGGCATCGACGATGGAGTCGGTCCGGTACGTCCGGCTGGAGCAGAAGGGGCGCGGCAGGGCGCTGCGCACCGTCTGGTCCGCCTCGGACGCTCCGATCCTCGCCTACATGGACGTCGACCTGTCGACGGACCTCAACGCCCTCCTCCCGCTGGTCGCCCCGCTGATCTCCGGCCACTCGGACCTGGCGATCGGCTCGCGGCTCGCCCGCACCTCGCGGGTCGTGCGCGGGCCCAAGCGGGAGTTCATCAGCCGCGCGTACAACCTCATCCTCCGCGGGTCGCTGCAGGCCCGTTTCTCCGACGCCCAGTGCGGCTTCAAGGCGATCCGGCGCGATGTCGCGCAGGTGCTGCTGCCGCTCGTCGAGGACACCGGCTGGTTCTTCGACACCGAGCTGCTGGTCCTGGCCGAGCGCGCCGGGCTGCGGATCCACGAGGTGCCGGTCGACTGGGTCGACGACCCGAACTCGACCGTGCACATCGTGAAGACCGCGACCGACGACCTCAAGGGCGTGTGGCGCGTGGGCCGCGCGCTGGCCACCGGATCCCTGCCGCTGGACCGGCTCGCCCGGCCCTTCGGCGACGACCCGCGCGACCGGCAGCTGCCCGGGGTGCCGCGCGGTCTGGCCCGCCAGCTGGTCGGCTTCTGCGTGGTGGGCGTCCTCTCCACTCTCTTCTACCTGCTGCTCTACTCGCTCTGCCGCACCTTCGCCGAGCCCCAGCTCGCCAACGCGCTGGCCCTGCTGGTGTCCGCGGTCGCCAACACGGCGGCCAACCGGCGGCTCACCTTCGGAGTGCGCGGCCGCGAGCGCGCCGTACGCCATCAGGCACAGGGCCTCGTGGTCTTCGGCATCGGCCTCGCGCTGACCAGCGGCTCCCTCGCCGCGCTGGACGCCGCGACCGGCGACCCGTCGCACTCCACCGAGCTGGCGGTGCTCATCGCCGCCAACCTCGCCGCGACCGTACTGCGCTTCCTTCTCTTCCGGGCGTGGGTGTTCCCGGACCGGTGTGACGACACGCCTCCGGTGCCCCGGCCCGCGTACGACATGCACAAGGTCCCCGCCGGAGTGGGCGCGGACCATCCCTGGGACGCGACCGTGCAGCTGCACGCGGTGCGCCCGCACGACCACGATCCGAGGAACGCCCGATGACGACATCAGAGAAGCACTATCCGCCGGCGGGGCCCGCCTGGGGACCGCCGGACCCCCAGCTCATGGCCGCCCGCGGCGGCACCCTCGTACAGCCCACCGCCCAAGCGCCCTCGATGCCGAGCGCGCCGACCGCGTACACCGCTCAGGCCGGCGGCACCAAGGCCCCGTTCCCGCGGCGCGTCTGGCGCGGCCGCCCCGAGGACCCCCGCTGGGCGCGCCCCGCGTTCCTCGCGCTGCTGCTGGTCACCGGGCTGCTCTACCTGTGGAACCTCAGCGCATCCGGATACGCCAACTCCTTCTACTCCGCCGCCGTCCAGGCCGGCAGCCAGAGCTGGAAGGCCTTCTTCTTCGGCTCGCTCGACGCGGCCAACGCCATCACCGTCGACAAGCCCCCGGCCGCCCTGTGGCCGATGGCGCTCTCCGTCCGCCTCTTCGGCCTCAGCTCGTGGGCGATCCTCGTTCCCGAGGTGCTGATGGGCGTGGCCACGGTCGGCGTCCTGTACGCGGCTGTACGCAGGCGCTTCAGCGCCGCCGCCGGTCTGATCGCGGGCGCCGTGCTCGCGCTCACCCCGGTCGCCGCGCTGATGTTCCGCTTCAACAACCCGGACGCGCTGCTCGCCCTCCTGATGACCGTCACGGTCTACTGCGTGCTGCGCGCCCTGGAGGACGGCCGCACCAAGTGGCTCGTCTGGGCGGGCGCCGCCGTCGGCTTCGCCTTCCTGACCAAGACCCTGCAGGCGTTCCTGATCCTTCCGGCGCTGGCCGCGCTGTACGCGGTGTGCGCGCCGGTGAAGCTGAGGAAGCGCATCGGCCAGCTGCTGCTGTCCGGCCTGGTGATGGTCGTCGCGGGCGGCTGGTGGGTCGCGATCGTCGAGCTGTGGCCCGCGTCCTCACGGCCGTACATCGGCGGCTCGCAGAACAACTCCTTCCTGGAGCTGACCTTCGGCTACAACGGGCTCGGCCGTATCAACGGCAACGAGACCGGCAGCGTCGGCGGCGGTGGCGGCCAGGGCGGCGGCCAGTGGGGCGAGACCGGCATCGACCGGATGTTCAACTCCGAGATCGGCGGCCAGATCTCCTGGCTGCTGCCTGCCGCACTGATCCTCCTCGTCGCGGGCGTCGCGCTCACCTGGAGGGCGAAGAGGACGGACGCCACCCGAGCCGCGTTCCTGGCCTGGGGCGGCTCGCTGCTGATGACCGGCCTGATCTTCAGCTTCATGGCCGGCATCTTCCACCAGTACTACACGGTGGCCCTCGCGCCCTACATCGCGGCGCTGATCGGCATGGGCTCGACGGTGCTGTGGGAGGAACGCACGAAGAAGTGGGCGTCGTTCGCCCTGGCGGGCGCGGTGGCGGCGACGGCGATCTGGTCGTACGTCCTGCTGAACCGCACCGCGGACTACCTGCCGTGGCTGAAGTGGTTCGTGCTCGTCGGCGGTCTCGTGGCCGCGCTCGGCCTGCTGGTCGCGGCGCGCCTCGGCCGGCAGCTGGCGCTCGCCGCGGTGGGCCTCGGCCTGGTGACGTCGCTCGCCGGACCGACCGCGTACACGATCAGCACGCTCCAGGAGGGCCACACGGGCTCCATCGTCACCGCCGGTCCGGCGGGCGCGAGCATGATGGGCGGCCCGGGCGGCGGCCGCGGCGGTGGTCCCGGCGGCGGCACGCAGCCGCCTGGCCAGAACGGCCAGAACGGCCAGAACAGCCAGAACGGCCAGAACGGCCAGACGGGCCAGCAGGGTCAGGGCCAGCAGCAGGGCGGCGGCACGGGAGGCCAGTTCCCGGGCGGCGGCACGGGCCAGCCCCCGACCGGCCAGCAGGGCCAGAACGGCCAGGCGCAGGGCCAGGGCCAGCAGCAGGGCGGCATGCCCGGCGGCGGCACCATGGGCGAAGGCGGCATGGGCGCCGGTGGGATGGGCGGCCTGCTCAACGGCGCGAACGTCGGCTCCGAGGCCAAGGCGCTGCTCGAGAAGAACGCCGGTGACTACACCTGGGTCGCCGCGGCCATCGGCGCCCAGAACGCCGCCAGCTACCAGCTCGCCACGGGCGACCCGGTCATGGCGATCGGCGGCTTCAACGGCAGCGACCCGTCCCCGACGCTCGCCCAGTTCCAGCAGTACGTCGAGGACGGGAAGATCCACTACTTCATCGCGGGCGGCATGGGCGGCGGAGGCGGCGGCAACGGCACCGCGTCCCAGATCAGCTCGTGGGTGGAGGAGAACTTCACGACGGTGACCGTGGGCAGCGCCACCTTCTACGACCTGACCCAGCCCAAGAGCTGATCAGCGTCCGCGCCGCATCGACAGATCGGCGACGACGGGGCGGTGGTCCGAGGCGAGCGTCTCGGCCACCGCCCCGCCTCGTACCCGGACTCCGTCGCCGACCGCCACGTAGTCGATCCGCTTCACGGGATTCAGCGCGGGGAAGGTGAGACCGGCCGGCGCGGAGTCGGTCAGGTCCTCCCACAACGGCGCGAGTTCGGGCGCGGCCGGCTCGGCGTTGAAGTCACCCAGCAACACCTGCCGCGGGCAGCGGCCGTGCCCGTCGCAGTCCTCGGCCATGATCCTCCGGGTGTCGGCGACCTGGGCGGCACGGACGGACGGATCGGGCCGGTAGTCGAGATGCGTCACGTAGACGTGCACGGGAACGCCCTTGACGCGCAGCACCACTTCGGGAAATCCAGGCGCCGGTGCGGGCACCGGGTCCGGATCCTGCGTCGACAGCCGGGTGATCTCGTGGTTCTCGGCATCCGCGATCGGATACCGCGACAGCACCGCGAGCCCGTACTCGCGCCGGGGCGCGCCCTCGGCAGGCGGATCCAGGCTGTATATGGGCGCGAAATACGCGTACATCCCCAGCCGCGCCGCCAGCTCGCCGGCCAGATCGCGCCATCCGCTGCGCGCGCCCCAGTGCACGTCGACCTCCTGCAGGCCGATGACGTCGGCGTCCAGCGCACGCAGCGCCGCCTCCTGACGGTCGAGATCGAAGACGTTGTCCATGCCCGCTCCGGCATGGATGTTGTACGAGACGACGCGCAGCGGCACTTCACGGCTGCCTTCGTCGGCGTGGGCGGGCGGTGCCGCGAGGGCGCCCAGGAGCCCGGCTGCCAGGGCCAGTTGAACCGTACGACGCGTTGACATGGCCTCTCCAGATGTCGGAAGCGCGCAGAACGGTACTCCTCAACCGCCTTGTACGCGGCGGACATCGGGACATCACGGCGTACGCCCCTGCGCCGGCCGGTGCAACCAACTCCCTCCTCCGGGATGCGGGGACGCGGGCGGAGGGGGCGAAGTACGCGGCTGACCCGCATAGCATCGAGAAGGGGCGGACCAGCCGATTCCGGTCCGCCCGGCAGATCCATGAGCTCTCAGGAAGGTGCCGCCATGGTGAGGGCAGCCGACCGGACTGGGCGTCCGGCGCGGACCAGCGTCTGGCTGGAGGGCAAGAGGCCCCGCGGCGCCGCGGCGGCCTCCCGGGGCACCGCGCCGAGGGGGAGCGGCCAGCCGTCCGGTCTCGACCGGGACCGCATCATCCAGGCCACGGTCCGGCTGCTCGACGCGGAGGGGCTCCCCAAGTTCTCCATGCGCCGGCTCGCCGCGGAACTCGATGTCACGGCGATGTCGCTCTACTGGTACGTGGACACCAAGGACGACATCCTCGAGCTCGCCCTCGACGCGGCCTTCGGCGAACTACGGCTGCCCGAGCCGGAATCCGGCGCGGACTGGCGCGACCAGCTGCGCGAACTCGCCAAGGGATACAGGGACTTGCTCGTCCGCCATCCCTGGGTCTCCCCCCTGGCGGGGACGTTCCTCAACATCGGGCCGCACTATCTCGACTTCCTGCTCACGGTGCAGCGGGTCGTGCGCCGCACGGGGCTGCCTCCGGAGGCGCTCGGCGGGGCGATCTCCGCGGTCTTCCAGTTCGTGTACGGCTTCGGGACGATCGAGGGGCACTTCGTGCGGCGGTGTGCCGCGGCCGGGATGAGCCAGGACGAGTACGTGCGGGAGGCCATGGCCAGGGTCGAGGGGACTCCCGCACTCGCCGAGCTCGTCCGGGAGTCCGGGGACCTCATGGCGGCCCGGGCGGGGGCGACGGTCGAGGAGACGCGGGAGCGGGACTTCTCGTTCGCGCTGGATCTGCTCGTTGCGGGGATCGAGGCGAGGGTCGCTGACGCGTAGGTCCCGTATGTCCGGGCTGGACTACGGTCGGTACGGCCCCGACCCAGCCACCGGCAGGTGGCGCACCAGCCGACGACGACCCGCTACTCCGGCGGAGCCACCCGCGCCGGGAAGCCCCCCGTAGCCACCGGCCCCCACCGCTCCGGAGTGATCCGGATGATGGACTTCCCCTGCTTGATCATCGCCGCGCGGTACTCGTCCCAGTCGGGATGCTCCCCCGCGATGTTCCTGTAGTACTCGACGAGCGGCTCGACCGAGTCCGGTGTGTCGATGACCTCGGCGGTTCCGTCGATCTGGACCCAGGGCCCATTCCAGTCGTCGCTCAGCACAAGAATCGTCACGCGCCCGTCCCGCTTCGCGTTCCGCGTCTTGGCGCGTTCCGGGTACGTGGAGACGACGATCCGCCCCGAGTCGTCGACGCCGCAGGTGAGGGGCGAGCCCTGGGGTCCGCCGTCGGCCCGCCGGGTCAGGAGGATGGCCCGGTGCCGGGGCCGTACGAAGTCCAGCAGCTCTTCCAGAGAGACTTTGGTGTTCGTAGCGATGTTGGGTGCCATAGCGGGCACCCTACGCCGCGCACCCCCGACACGGCCGCGTACACCTACGCCGACTCCTACGCCTGCGGGAGTGCGTCGCCCTGGACGGCCTGGATGTCGAGTTCGACCTTCAGTGTGGTGCCGATCGCGGCGATCCCGGCCTGGACGACCTGGTTGTAGTTCATGGCGAAGTCTTCGCGGTGGAGTTCGGTGGTGGCGCGGAAGGCGGCGCGGACGCCGCCCCAGGGGTCGGGTCCGGTGCCGAGGTAGGCGAGGTCGAGGTCGACGGGGCGTACGACGCCGTGCAGGCCGAGTTCGCCGTGGACGGTCCAGCGGTCGGACCCGGCGGGGGTCAGGCCGGTGGAGCGGTAGGTGATCTCGGGGTAGCGCTCGATGTCCAGGAAGTCGGGGCTCCTGAGGTGCCCGTCGCGCATGTCGTTGCCGGTGCTGATCGAGGCGGCGCGGATGACGGCCTCGACGCGGGACTTCTCCACGTCCTGGGCGATCTCGATGCGTCCGGAGAAGTCGGTGAAGCGGCCGTGCACGCTGGAGATGCCCAGGTGCTGTGCGACCGCCCCGACGGAGGAGTGGGCGGGGTCGATGGACCAGGGCCCGGGCGGCGGCAGCTCGGTACCGCCCTGACGGGCCAGGACGACATTGCCGATCTCCGCACGGCCGGTGGCCGTGACGATGGCGGTGGATGCGGTGGGTGCGTAGCCGACGGCGGTGACGATCACCGTGTACGGACCGGGCGCGAGGGGCGTCGCGTCCCGGACGGCACCCTCGCTGTCGGTCCCGGTGCGCAGCACCTGCGTTCCGGTCATGTCGGTCACCGTGACCACCGCGTGGGGCACGGCCCAGCCGTCCCGCGTCCGAATGCGTGCGCTGAGCGCCATGCGTTTTCTCTCCTTGCGTGGTTGGGGGGATTTCCCCCCGTGCCGTACCAGGGCGGAACCCGCCGTCGTGGTGGTGTGCCCACCACAAACGACGCATCCGCCGACAGCACCCTGGCCTCCGGCCGGGCCGCAAGGGCCGTCCCCTGCCCACTGCGACCCGGCCGGAGGCCTCCGTACCGGTCGCGCAGGGCGCGCCTCCGCTCAAAGAACGCGCCCTGGCGACCGGGCCTGCTACTCGCCCGGGTGGGCGAGTTCGATGTCGTGGCCGTCGACGCCGCGTCCGCTCACCGAGAGCCCGGTGGCCACCGGCGGGTAGCCCGTCGCGATGACGGTGTACTCGCCGGCGTCCAGGTCGGTGAAGGCGTACGCCCCGTCCGACCCGGTCGTCGCCGTGCCGACCACGTTGCCCGCGGCGTCCACCAGCGTGACGCGCGCGTCGGCCAGCGGACCGCTCGCGGCCCGTACGGTGCCCTGCACCCGGGCACCGGCGTGGAGGGCGACCTCGATCCGGGTGACCCCGGTGCCGCCGACCTCGACGGGGAGGGCCAGCGGACGGTGTCCCGCCGCGTTGACGGCGACGGTCACCTGACCGGGTACCAGCTCGGCGAAGTCGAATTCGCCGTGCTCGCCGGTGAGGCCGGTTGCCAGGACGTCGCCGCGGACATCGGTCACGATGACCATCGCGCCGGTGACCGGCGTCCCGCCGTCGGCGGACCGCACCACGCCGCTGAGGCCGCTCGTGCCGCTCAGCAGGATGTCGTACGCCAGGGGCTCGTCGTTGACGGTGATCGTCGAGGCCTGCGGCTGGAAGCCGTCGGCGGAGGCGATCAGGACGTAAGAGCCCGCGCCCGGCGCGTCGAGTGCGTACGCGCCGTCGGCCTGTGCGACGGAGCGGCCGAGCTGACGTCCCGCGAGGGAGATCAGCGTCACCGCGGCCCGTGCCACGGGCACGCTCTCGGCGCCCCGGACGTGACCCCGTACCGGAATCCCGCCACCGGCGGACCCGGCCGCGAAGTCACCCTGGGCCGTCGCGACGGTGGCCATCGCGGCCAGCCGCTGCGTGCCATCGGGGCCGGCCTCCGTCTGCGAGGCGGCGACGGCCCAGCTCGGCACCTTCTCCTCCGGGGCCGCGGCGGCCGCGGCGGTGACGGGGGCGTCGGCGGTCACGGAGGCGCCGGCGGCCTGCGCCGGGACGGCACCCGGCTCCTGCGCGGCGGCCTGCTGCAGCGCGCCCGCCGTCTTCAGCGGGACCTCCTTGATGAACAGGGTGACCAGGAAGGCGAGGAAGGCGATCGGCGCGGAGTAGAGGAAGACGTCGGCGATGCCGTGCCCGTAGGCGCTCTCCAGCCAGGTCCGGATCGGGCCGGGCAGCAGGTCCATGTCGGGGATGCCGCCGCCCAGGGCCTTGCCGGCCTCCAGCTGCTGCTTCGGGCTCAGCTCGGAGATCGTGTCCGTGGCGTAGTGGGAGATACGGCTGGACATCACGGAGCCGAGCGCCGAGACACCGACCGCACCGCCCAGCGAGCGGAAGAAGGTGACGACGGAGCTGGCCGCGCCGAGGTCCTGCGGGGCGACCTGGTTCTGCGTGCACAGCACCAGGTTCTGCATCATCATGCCGATGCCGAGACCCATGATCGCCATGAACACGGCGACGTGCCAGTACTCGGTGTCGTACCGAAGAGTGCCCAGCAGACCCAGACCCGCCGTCACCAGCGCACCGCCGGCGACCAGCCAGGCCTTCCACTTGCCGGTCTTGGTGATGATCTGGCCGGACACGGTCGAGGAGACGAACAGGCCCGCGATCATCGGGATCGTCATGACGCCGGACATCGTCGGCGACTTGTCGCGCGCCAGCTGGAAGTACTGGCTGAAGTACACGGTGCCGGCGAACATCGCGACACCGACGAACAGCGAGGCCAGCGAGGCCAGCGTGATGGTGCGGTTGCGGAACAGCCGCAGCGGGATGATCGGCTCGCTCGCCTTGGCCTCGACGAGCAGGAAGATCAGCGTCAGGACGATCGCGCCGCCGACCATCGCGTACGTCTGCCAGGACAGCCACTCGTACTTGTCGTCGGCGAAGGTCACCCAGAGCAGCAGCAGGGAGACCGCGGCGGTGATGAAGAAGGCGCCGGCCCAGTCGACCTTGACCTTCCGCTTGGTCACCGGCAGCTTCAGGGTCTTCTGCAGCACGAAGACAGCGATCAGTGCGAACGGCACACCGATGAAGAGGCAGTAGCGCCAGCCGAGCCAGTCGGTGTCGGTGATCACGCCGCCGAGCAGCGGGCCGCCGACGGTGGCGACGGCGAAGACCGCGCCCAGGTAGCCGGAGTACCGGCCGCGCTCACGCGGGGAGATCATCGCGGCCATGATGATCTGGGCCAGGGCGGCCAGACCGCCGGCGCCGAGACCCTGGATCACACGCGCGGTGATCAGCATGCCCGGGTTCTGCGAGAGACCGGCGACGATCGAGCCCACGATGTAGATGGAGAGGCCTATCTGGATCAGGGCCTTCTTGCTCATCAGGTCGGCGAGCTTGCCCCACAGGGGCGTCGAGGCCGTCATCGCCAGCAGCTGCGCGGTCACGACCCAGGTGTAGGCGCTCTGACCGCCGCCGAGATCGGTGATGATCTCGGGCAGGGCGTTGGAGACGACGGTCGACGAGAGGATGGCGGCGAACATGCCGAGCATCAGCCCGGACAGCGCCTCCATGATCTGCCGGTGCGACATGGGGGCGCCGCTCTCGGCGTCCGCCCCGTGCTTGGCATGGCTGCCCCGCACACCGGCCGGTGTGGATGTTGCCATGGACTTCCTTTTCTTACTTCTGCGCGGGCTTGTCACGCGGGTGTACGGGTGGTCACTTCCGTGGGATCTGCGGCGTAGCCGAGGCGCGGTGTCGCGCGGCAGTCACCGAAGCTGTCGCGCAGCCGCGCGAGCAGGGCGTTGAGCTGGTCGACTTCGTCGTCGGACCAGTCCGCCAAGTAGTGAGCGAGGGCATGGACGGCGCCCTCGTTGAGCTCCGCCAGCTTGTTCCGGCCGGCGGGCGTGAGCTTCACGATCCGTGAGCGTTTGTCCGCGGGGTCGGGGGACCTGTCGATCCAGCCCCGATCCGCTACATGGGCGACGTGCCGGCTCGTCACCGACATGTCGATCGCGAGCAGTTCCGCCAGTCGGCTCATCCGCATCTCGCCCTCGCGGTCGAGCACGAGGAGAACGGCGGCGGAGCCGCCAGGACAGTCGTGCGGGAGCACGCGCCCGAGGCCGCGCTTGATGGCGCCGATGGCGCTGAGTCGCCGGGCCAGCTCTTCGTACTGCCGCTGCGTGGCCATCACACTCCCGTTTGTTGCTTAGGGCAACCATAATCCCGGTTGGTTGCTACAGGCAAATTAAAACGGGCGTACGGGATTAAAGACCTGGAAAAGCAACAGTGGGGAAAGGTAAAACAACTACTCAGTGCCCGAGTTGGGCGGGAAGAGCCCGTTCCGGGCCCACAGGACAAGGGGGGGTGCCCCTGATGAGGGGCACCCTCCCTTGCGCGTACTTACGGGCGAGCCTGCGCTTCCGTCCCTATGCGGCTCCACCGCACGGCCGCCGGCTCATCATCAACACGTGACCACCGTGACGCCGCCGACAGCGACGACGCGGGGGATGCACCCGTAGCCGTAGAAGCCGGGGTTGTAGAACCCGAGGTTGTTCCCGTAGAAGCCGAGATTGCCGAAGCCGAGATTGCCGAACCGGCATCCGTACGGGTCGCGGCCGCACCAGCCGCCGTTGATGAAGGAAGGCTGCGTCTGGACCGGGGATGCGGTCGGTGCCGAGGTCTGGGGTGCCGCGCTCGCGGCAGGTACCGCTACTGACAGCGCGAGCACCGAGGCCAAGCACGATGCACCTATGAGACCGGAGATGCGCCGCCGGACAGTTCTGGCCATAGTGAGTCCTCACATGGTGGGTGTTGCCGCGTTCCGCGGTCGTCCCCGAGCGGACTTGGGTGAATGGGCCTGGACACCGAGGGTCCCGTCCCATGACAACAGGCTCCGCCCGTCCCGGAGGTCTCGCAACATCACTCTGCGTGACGGTCTCACTCTGGGTGGCGGTGCGACCACGTACCCGGCACTTGGGCAGCCCGCACGCATTCGCTAGGGTCCTGCCCCATGGCACACAACCCCCACGCCCCGCAGGGCCCCGAGGGCAACTACGACCCCGCGGGCAGCACACAGATGTTCCGCGCCTTCGTCGACGAGGGTGCCCCGCAGCCGGGCCGCCAGGCCGCCGCTCCCGCCGGCCCGCGGATCGGCCTGATCGTGGGCGTGGTCGTCGCCGTGGCGATCGTGGCCGCCGTCGCCTGGCTCGCGCTGTCGTAGAGCCGCGGCTTCTGCTGCCGTAAGTCCGCAGCCCCGGCTGCTTCCCCTACTTCCACTCCACGGAGACGTCCTGCGTCTCGATGTGCATGCCCAGCGGTACCCGCCAGGCGTCCACGCACACCGTCCAGGTCTTCTTCTCCGTCTCGCCGGCTTCGATCGGCGCGGGGAGTTTCCGCGTCGACTCGATCGTCGCCCAGTCCACGCCGAGTGCGCCGATGACGTGCGTGCCGAAGGTCACCGTGCCCGAACGCACGGGTGAGCCCCCGGAGTTGTGGAAGGCGACGGTCACCTTCTCGCACCACCGCTCGTCCGCGGGCGCCCGCTGCACGTCCCCGATGTCGAGGACCGCGGGTCCCAACGGTGTGCCGGAGCCGGAGCCGGAGCCGGGGCTGGACGGCGTGCTCGATCCTCCGCTGCCGCCGGTCGAACCGCCCACCGTGCCGGAGGAGGATCCGCCCGAGGAACTCCCGTTCGTACGGCTGGAGTCGGCGCCGTCCTCGCCCGGGCCGCCGTCACCGCCGCCGGACGCGCCGGAGCCTCCTGTGCCGCCGTCCGAGGACGCCGAGCCGGTCGCCGGGCTGCCTCCCGGGCCCGGGGTGCCCGCGTTCTCCGATGTGCCGGGCTGTGCGCCGTCCGCCGAGGGGCTGCTGGAACCGCCGTCGTCGAGCGGCACCAGTTCCACGTCGCCCGTCGGCGCCACGCCCTTGCCGGGGGGTCTCTCGGGGGTGGCGGCGGCCGCACCGACCGCCACGTAGCCGTCATCGGCACCGTCTCCGCCGGCGCAGGCGGCCAGCAGGACGCCCAGGCAGACGACAGCCGCCGAGGCGCCGGCCAGGGCGCCTCGGCGGCTGCGCTGAGGATTCGGGGTCTGCTCCCGGGTGAAACACTGCCAAGCGTTTCGCATCGCGTCAGTGTGTCTGACGATGCGTCAAATAGGAACCTCCCGGAGCGGATCTACGACCGGACTCGGACCGGACTCGGAGCGGGACTCGGACCGGACCTCGACGAGGGTCGCCTACTCCGCGATCAGGCCGTCCCTCAGCTGCGCCAGCGTCCGGGTCAGCAGGCGGGAGACGTGCATCTGCGAGATGCCGACCTCCTCGCCGATCTGGGACTGCGTCATGTTGGCGAAGAAGCGGAGCATGATGATGCGGCGCTCACGCGGCGGCAGCTTGGCCAGCAGCGGCTTGAGCGATTCGCGGTACTCCACGCCCTCCAGCGCGCTGTCCTCGTACCCGAGGCGGTCGGCGAGCGAGCCCTCTCCGCCGTCGTCCTCGGGGGCCGGGGAGTCGAGCGAGGAGGCCGTGTACGCGTTACCGACGGCCAGGCCGTCGACCACGTCCTCCTCGGAGACGCCGAGTACGGCGGCGAGTTCCGGCACGGTCGGGGAGCGGTCGAGCTTCTGGGAGAGCTCGTCGCTTGCCTTGGTCAGGGCGAGCCGCAGCTCCTGGAGCCTGCGCGGCACGCGGACCGACCACGAGGTGTCGCGGAAGAACCGCTTGATCTCGCCGACGACGGTCGGCATCGCGAACGTCGGGAACTCCACGCCGCGCTCGCAGTCGAACCGGTCGATGGCCTTGATCAGGCCGATCGTGCCGACCTGGACGATGTCCTCCATCGGCTCGTTGCGGCTGCGGAAGCGCGCCGCCGCATACCGCACGAGGGGGAGGTTCAGTTCGATGAGGGTGTCTCGGACGTAGGCGCGCTCCGGGCTGTTCTCGTCGAGTGCGGCCAGCCGCAGGAACAGGGAGCGGGACAGGGTGCGTGTGTCGATGGCTTCGGAGCTGTGGAGGTCCTGAAGCGCGTCGGGCTCGGTCTCGCTCCTGCTGAGCGTGAGCACCTTCGAGCTGCCCTGGTCTGCGGACATGCCACCCCCTTGAGGTCGCTGATGGTCGCGGCCGGCGATCCGGTCGAGGAACGCAGCCTCCACCTGAATACCGGAGGCTGAGCCCCGGCAAACGCGGTTCCAGCAGAATGTCACATGTCGGCAACACGCTGTAGTGACATGTCGACATGTACGGGGTGAATCGGTGCAGGAAAAGATGGGTTCGGCGGGATTTCGGTGGTCGCTCTGTCGGAAACTGCGCCCCTGAGTGGACCACTCCTGGCGGTTACGAATCGATTCGATTTGCGGATCGCAGGCGCGCGAAACTTCGGGCGAGGAGCCTTGACACATGCATCTGCGAGACACCCAGCTCGGCGCTGATCTGCGACTGGGTCAGATTGCTGTAGTACCGGAGCAGAAGGATCCGCTGTTCGCGCTCCGGCAGCTGGACGAGCAGGTGGCGGACGAGATCGCGGTGTTCTACACCGTCGAGCGCCGGGTCCTCGTAGCCGAGCCGGTCGAGCAGTCCGGGCAGCCCGTCGCCCTCCTGGGCCGCCTCGAGCGAGGTGGCGTGGTATGAGCGGCCGGCCTCGATGCAGGCCAGGACCTCGTCCTCGGAGATCCGTAGGCGTTCGGCGATCTCGGCGGTGGTCGGTGAGCGCCCGAACGCCGTCGTGAGGTCCTCGGCCGCGCTGTTCACCTGCACCCACAGCTCGTGCAGCCGGCGCGGTACGTGGACCGTGCGGACGTTGTCGCGGAAGTACCGTTTGATCTCGCCGACGACGGTGGGCATCGCGAAGGTCGGGAACTGCACGCCCCGGTCCGGGTCGAACCGGTCGATGGCGTTGATCAGGCCGATCGTGCCGACCTGGACGACGTCCTCCATCGGCTCGTTACGGCTGCGGAAGCGGGCGGCCGCGTACCGGACCAGCGGCAGGTTCGCCTCGATGAGCGCGCTGCGTACCCGGGTGTGCTCGGACGTGCCGGGTTCGAGCTCCTTGAGCTCGGCGAAGAGCACCTGGGTGAGGGCGCGTGTGTCGGCGCCCCGGCGCTTCTCGGGTGCTGCGCCCTCCGGCGGTGCGGACGATGCCCCCTCCGGCGGTGGGGACGGTGCCCCCTCCGGCGGTGGCGACGGCGGTGCCTCCCTGCCCGGGCGAAGCCGAGAGCCTGGGGGAGCATCCTGGGGCGGCGGGGCTTGAGGCGCGGTACTGGCCGACACGGTCAACGCCACCCCTTCACTGCGTTTCGAAAGGCTGTTCCACTCGTCCGTCAAAAGCGGTCATAGCATCACAAGACATGTGCACTGTGTGCAAGCACCGCATAACGCCGTGTTGAAGGCGAGTTGGGCTGCGAAAACGCCGTCGTCCCGCACCGGAAGCGGTGGTGGGGAGGGGCTCTGCCGTGCGGCCTGCTCAGAACTCGTAGTCGGCGATCACCCAGGTGGCGAACTCTCGCCACAGGGCGACGCCCGCCTGGTGGGCCGGATGCTCGAGGTAGCGCTTCAGGGCGTCGGTGTCGTCGACCGCCGAGTTGATGGCGAAGTCGTATGCGATCGGGCGGTCGGTGATGTTCCAGTCGCACTCCCAGAACCTCAGTTCCGGGATCTGCTCGCCGAGGGCCTTGAAGGCCTTCACGCCCTCGACGACGCGCGGGTCGTCGCGATCGACGCCGTCGTTGAGCTTGAAAAGGACCAGATGGCGGATCACGGGGACTCCTTGCTGGGGAACGGCTCGGGGATACGGTCCGCCCCGGCCCCCGTCAGCTCTTGCCGCCGTTGGCGATCCACGTCATGAAGTCGCCGATGGCATGGGCGGCGCTCGAAATGCCCTCGAAGCCTATCTGGACGTAGTCGGCGGCCTTGGCGGGGTCCGTGATGATCACAAAGGCCACGAAGACGATCGCGGCGAAGAGCCCGATCTTTTTCGCCTGCACCACGCTCTGACCTCCCTGCCTGCTGTGCTTCGGTCCGGCCGCTGTGGCCGGCGGTGAGTGTAACCCGGCCGTGTGACGGCCAAGGTCGTGCCGGAGCGCCTACGTCGCGGTGCACCCGCCCGGAGATAAGGGACCAACGGCCCGGCGGTAGGGGTCCTTTGCCTGTCCGTACCGGGTGGCCGGACGCGCAGGATGGAGGAGAGCCCGGCGGATCTGGCAGGAGTCCGCGGGGCAGGGACGGGCCCCGCTGCGGGGTCCGCGCCGCGGGACCTCCCCTGGACCGTGGCGTGGACATGGGGCCTGCCTCGTCGGGGGGAGCGGCTGGTCCCCATGGGCCGCTCCCCCCGCCCCGATGGGATGGGCACCCCCGGCGTCTGCACGGCGCCGGGGGTCTTCTGTATGCACGGCGCCGGGGGTCTTCTGCGCGGCCTAGGACCTGCCGCCTAGGCCCTGCGGCCCATACCGTTCCGTCCCCCCTCCGACGCGGACGCCCAGCCTCCGCGGATACGGTCGACGGCATGTCTCACACGACCGCACCGGCGACCTCCCCCGCCTCATCCCCCTCATCTCGCAGCACCGTCGACGTCTTCAGCGAGTCACCGCGGCTCGATCTCGACGCGTATCTCGCGCGTATCGGCTGGTCGGGACAGGGCGAGGCGAGCGTGGAGATGCTGCGGTCGGTACACCGGGCTCATGTGCACGGCATCCCGTTCGAGAACGTCGAGCCCGTCCTCGGCTCCGCTCCCTCCCTCGCGCTCGCCGACCTCCAGGCCAAGCTGGTCCGCAGCCGCCGCGGCGGCTACTGCTTCGAGCACAACACCCTCTTCGCCGCCGTCCTCGAAGCGCTCGGCTTCGGCGTCACCCGCCTCGCCGCACGCGTCCGCGTCGGCGCGCAGGGCGCCGTCCGCCCGCGCACGCACATGCTTCTCCTGGTCGACGTACCGGGCGCATCCCGGCAGTACCTCGCCGACGTCGGCTTCGGCAGCATCGGCGGCCTGCTCGAGGCCATTCCGCTGACGGCCGGCACCGAGGTCCACGACGGCGGCCGCAGGCACCGGCTGGTCCGGGAGCCGCATCACGGCCTGGAGGACCTGTGGGTGCTGCAGGCGTTCCAGGGCGGCGCGTGGTCCGACCAGTACGCCTTCAGCCGGGAGCCGTTCGAGCCGGCCGACTACGAGGTGATCAACTGGCACGTGGCGACCAATCCCCGCTCGCCCTTCCAGCACACCCTCTACGCCCAGCGCACCACACCCGACACCCACCTCGCCCTCGCCGGACGCGCCCTGGTGATCATGCGGGCCGACGGCACACGCGAGGAGCGGGAACTGGCGGACTCGGCCGAGCTGCGCCAGGTGCTGGACACCGACTTCGGCATCGAACTGCCGGAGGGTGCGCGGCTGGAAGCCGGACACTGAGACGGAGCAACGCGAAGGGCCCGGTCCAATCGGACCGGGCCCTTCGTCTACCAGCGGTAGCGGAGGGATTTGAACCCTCGGTGACTTGCGCCACACTCGCTTTCGAGGCGAGCTCCTTCGGCCGCTCGGACACGCTACCGAGGGAGATCCTAGCCCAAGGTTGGCCGTGGTCCGAAATCCGTTTCCCGGGGACTGCGGCCGCCGGTCCTCGGCGCCCGCGTCAGCGCTCGCGGAAGAAGTCCGTCAGCAGGCGCGCGCACGCGTCGTCGAGTACGCCGCCGATCACCTCCGGACGGTGGTTGAGCCGCCGGTCGCGTACGACGTCCCAGAGCGAGCCCGCCGCGCCCGCCTTCTCGTCGCGGGCGCCGTAGACCACGCGGTCCACGCGGGACTGCACGATCGCGCCCGCGCACATCGTGCACGGCTCCAGCGTCACGACCAGCGTGCAGTCCGTCAGCCGCCACCGGCCGAGCTTCGCCGCGGCGCGCCGGATCGCCAGGATCTCGGCGTGCGCCGTCGGATCGCCCGTCGCCTCGCGCTCGTTGTGCCCGGTGGCGAGCAGTGCGCCGTCCGCGCACAGCACGACGGCGCCGACGGGCACGTCACCGCCCCGGACGGCCAGTGCGGCCTCGTCCAGGGCGAGCTGCATCGCCGCCCGCCAGCGGTCGCGTACCGGATCGAGCTGCTGATCCTTCGACTGGTCCTTCTGGTCCTTCGCTGTGCTCACCCGCGGAACCTACCCGCCGCCCGCCCGGAACGCCGGACGGGCCTAGCGGACCGTCTCCAGTACCTCCGATGCCCCGAGGACCTCGGCGATCTCGTTCAGGGCGTCGCCGCCGTCCAGGGCGAGCAGTTCCTTCTCGTCGACGCCGAGGTCGGCCAGGATCTCGGTGTCGCCGATGGGGCCCGAGGGCACGGTGTCGGCGGCCTCGGCGGGCTCGTCGTCGTCCTCGGACTCGTCGGCCTCGGGCTCGCCCTCCTCGGTGCCGTCGAGGTCGAGTGCGTCCAGGACGTCATCGGCGTCGGGGTCCCGGCCGAGCAGTTCGTCGGTGAGCAGGATCTCGCCGTACGAGCTGCGGGCGGCGGCGGCCGCGTCCGAGACGTAGATACGAGGGTCCTCCTCGCCGTCCACGCGGACGACGCCGAACCACGCGTCCTCCTGCTCGATGAGCACGAGCACCGTGTCCTCGTCGACGGAGGCGTCACGGGCCAGGTCGGTCAGATCCGACAGGGTCTCCACATCGTCGAGCTCTGTGTCGCTCGCTTCCCACCCGTCTTCGGTGCGCGCGAGCAGTGCGGCGAAGTACACCGTGACTCTCCCACTGGTCCTAGGCGTGCCGGTTGGGGGTCCCCCCGGCGGAGGTTGAGGGCGGGGAGTGCAGTTCAAGCCCCGCCCAATCGGAATCGTGGCAGAAACCCGGCGTTCAGGAGAGGTCTTCCGCCCGCTGTGTCCCGCCTTGTTGTCACTGGATGGGCCTTTGGGGGGCACTGGCACCGATCCCACGGCACCTGGCGCTACGCCGGTCGGCAGCAGGCGCTACGCCGGTCGTGGAGGTGCGGCTACCAGCGGAACGTACGCATGCGCATCGCCTGGCGCATCCGTGCGGCCCGGGCGCGGCGCGGCTGGACACGGGCGCGCAGCTCCCGCGCCTCCTTGAGGTCGCGAAGGAACTGCGCACGGCGCCTCCTGCGTTCGGCGTCGCTCTCCCGCTGTTCCGCGTCCCGCTCCCGGTCCGGCATCGTCCCCACCACCCCAGTCCGTCCTTCCCACTTTCCCTCCGCCGGCCCGTTCGATGCCAGAGCAGGCGGGAGGTCCGGCCGTCGCGATGCCGGAGCGGGGCGGGTGCGGGCCCGGTTACTGTTGTGGACATGCGTCTCCACGTCGTCGACCACCCCCTGGTCGCCCACAAGCTCACCACCCTGCGCGACCAGCGCACGGACTCCCCGACCTTCCGGCGCCTCGCCGACGAGCTGGTCACCCTCCTCGCGTACGAGGCCACCCGGGACGTGCGTACCGAGCAGGTCGACATCACGACGCCCGTGACCGCGACCACCGGGGTCAAGCTGTCCCACCCGCGGCCGCTCGTCGTGCCGATCCTGCGGGCGGGCCTGGGCATGCTCGACGGCATGGTGCGGCTGCTGCCGACGGCCGAGGTCGGGTTCCTCGGGATGATCCGCAACGAGGAGACGCTGCAGGCGTCGACGTACGCCACGCGGATGCCCGAGGACCTGTCCGGGCGCCAGGTGTACGTCCTGGACCCGATGCTGGCCACCGGCGGCACCCTCGTCGCGGCGATCCAGGAGCTGATCAAGCGCGGCGCCGACGACGTGACGGCCGTGGTGCTGCTGGCCGCGCCGGAGGGCGTCGAGGTGATGGAGCGCGAGCTCGCGGGCACGCCGGTGACGGTGGTGACCGCGTCGGTCGACGAGCGCCTCAATGAGAACGGCTACATCGTGCCGGGGCTGGGCGACGCGGGGGACCGGATGTACGGGGCTGCCGAGTAGCGGTCAGCCGTCAGGCGGGCGGTCGGTCAGGCGTCAGACGGTCGGCCGGTCAGCCCATCAGGCGGTCGGCCGACCGGGAGGACGCGCCTGGGCGGCCGCGCTGGGCAGGGCGGCGCGGGAGGCGGTCGTCAGCACTTCCGGTTCGGCGTCAGCACTTCCCGTTCGACGTCAGCACTTCGGGTTCGACGTCAGCACTTGCCGTTCGTAGCGGAAGGCGCCGGGGAGGGGTCGGCCAGCGCGGCAAGGGCCTGCTCGGCGTCCTGCTTCTTCGCCAGTTCCTTGAAGCCCGTACCGATGATCAGATCGACGTCGGCGCCCTTGCGCGTGTCGGTCTGCCGCTCGGCACCGGCCAGCTGCGTGGCGAGCACCGGGAGGGCGGTGTCGGCGGCGGATTCCGAGCCGAGCAGCACTCCTGGGCCCTTGACCTTCTTGTCGTACGCCTTCGTCGCGTTGCCCACCTTGCCGATGGTGAAGCCGCGCGCCTTGAGCTCATCGGCGGTCTTCTTGGCGAGGCCGCTCCGGGGCGTGGCGTTGAGGACGTTGACCGTGATCTGAGCCGGTTTCGGCAGGGGTCCCGTCCTCTTCGCGGACGGCGTCGCCGTGGGCGTGCAGTGGCGGCCGGAACCCGCGGCGCTGGCCTCGCCTCGGCCCGAGAAGACGTCGATGAGCTGCAGCGTTCCCCAGCCGATCAGAGCGATCGCGGCGGCGGATGACACGGCCGCGAGCACGATCCTGCGACGCCGGCCCCGCCGGCGCATACGCGGATACTTGTCCCCCTTGATCCGGTACTGCCCGCCCATGCCGGGGGGAGTGAGCATGCTCATGAGCGCAGAGTAGTGCGGCTGGGCTGGGATTCCTACTAAATGATCATTGACTCGCGTCCGGTGCAACCCGAAAGGGTCAATGCGCGCCGGTGTCCGGGCGCGCGTGTCCGGCCGGCCCTGAGCGGGATGCGGGCCGGAGCGGGGCCGGTATCAGTCAGCCGGTGTCAGTCCAGCTCGAGGACGCGGGCGTGCAGCACCTGGCGCTGCTGGAGGGCGGCCCGGACGGCGCGGTGCAGGCCGTCCTCGAGGTAGAGGTCGCCCTGCCACTTCACGACGTGCGCGAACAGGTCGCCGTAGAAGGTCGAGTCCTCGGCGAGCAGCGTCTCGAGGTCCAGCTGGCCCTTGGTCGTCACGAGCTGATCGAGGCGGACCGGGCGCGGCGCGACATCCGCCCACTGCCGGGTGCTTTCCCGGCCGTGGTCGGGGTACGGCCGGCCGTTTCCGATGCGCTTGAAGATCACACGGAAAGCCTACCGGGCGAGGCTCATCGGGCGCAGCCTCGCAGACGGAGTGCGGCGGCGGAAAATTACGTGGTAATGCCCGCAAAACGGTAACGGCGAGCCGGGAGCCCGGTCTCAGGGGGGCGGCAGCGCCGCCGTTCGCGTCCACGCGCGTTGACCGGGACCCGCGGATGAGGGATGAGCGGAGCGGCGGAGTCCGCCCGGAAGGGTGCGTCCGATGAGGCTGTGGGGCGCCGCCATGGGAAGGGCGCGGTGACGGTGCCGCCATGGGCGGGACCGCGGCGACGGCGCCACCGTGGCAGGACCGCGGCGCGAGCGGGCGGGCCGCCGCGGCATGGGTTGGCGCACTCGCGGCCCCACGGGTGGGCACTCTCCAGCCCCGCGCCCGTACGCCATGCGGGCGGTTCTCGGCGTCCCCCCGGTGCGTCGCCGTCGTCCCCGGGGACATGACGTCCTATGAGCACCACCGGCTCCTGTGCCCGACGCCGTATGCGCCGGTGCGCCTGGGGGAGGGTGATCGTGCTGCTGGCGCTGCTCGTCGGTACGTCCGTCGCGCTGACCGACCGCGCCGGGGCCGACGCCCCGCTCCCGCTCGTGGCCGTCACCGGCGAGACCGGCGGTGAGTTCGCCCACGACCCGCCCGAGTCCGCCCTCCGGCTGCCCACCCGGCATCCCGTCCGTCTGCCGGACGCCCCCTCCGCGACCGGGACAGGAGAGGTCCGTACCCGGCCGTGGCCCTTTCGCGCGCCCGCAGCGGCGCACGCACCCTCCTCGTACGTGTCGCGCTGCATCGTCCTGCGCTGCTGAGCGGGCACGGTCGCGCAGACCCGATTCCGCACCTGCCGGCAGTGAACGCAGAGAACGACGAGCAGAAGGAAGCACACTCATGGCCCACGATCCCTACGCAGCCCTGCAGGCACTTGTGCGTGCCGAGGCTCTGCGCACCTCGCACCCCGAGCAGCGGCCGGCCGACCCGGAACGCACGGCCGATCCCGAACACCCCAGGGAACAGCAGCCCGACGAACGTGACCGCGGCTGACGCGGCGCACTGAGTCACGGCCCGGAACCGTGGGGGTTCCGGGCCGTGGCTCACTTCGCGGCCTTGGCCGCCTTCGCGGCGGCCTTCATCTCCTGCTTGTGCGCGCGGACCTTCGCCAGCGAGTCCGGGCCCGTGATGTCGGCGACGGAGCGATGGGAGCCCGCCTCGCCGTACGGGCCCGCGGCCTCCCGCCAGCCCTCGGGTTGTACACCGAGTTGCTTGCCCAGCAGGGCGAGGAAGATCTGGGCCTTCTGCTTGCCGAAGCCGGGCAGGTCGGTGAGGCGCCCGAGGAGTTCCCTGCCGCTGTCCACACCGTCCCAGACGGCGCTCGCATCGCCGTCGTAGTGCTCGACGAGGTACTGGCACAGCTGCTGGATGCGCTTGGCCATCGAACCCGGGTAGCGGTGCACGGCAGGCTTCGCGGAGAGGAGCCCGGCGAACGCCTCGGGGTCCTGCGCCGCGATCTCGTGCGCGTCGAGATCGTCCACGCCCATGCGCTGGACGATCGTGTACGGCCCGGCGAACGCCCACTCCATGGGGATCTGCTGGTCAAGGAGCATTCCCACGAGTGCGGCCAGCGGACTGCGGCCGAGCAGTTCGTCCGCCTCGGGCTGCTGGGCGAGGTGAAGGGTGACATCCATGTCCCGATGATCGCTCGCCCGCGTGCGCGGCGCAGCACACGGGCGTACGGCGTGACGCGGTGGGGTCGTACGGCGGGGTCCTACGGCGGTGGCCTTCACGAACACTCCGCCAGGCGGTCACATACTCCGCCAGGCGGCCACATACCCCAAGGGGTATATCCTCGGGGCGGGCTCCCTACGGACCACACGCGAACTCGAAGGATGGATGACAGCCGACATGAATGCTCCCCTCGCCATCGACGTCACTCAGGCCCATGCCCGGTTGCACGAGCTGACGGTGATCGACGTCCGCACGGCGGGCGAGTTCGCGTCGGGGCATCTGCCCGGAGCGCTCAACATCCCCCTCGACCAGCTGTCGCGGGCGCTGCCGGCGATCAAGGAGGCCGCGGAGGGCGGCGAGATCCTGGTGGTCTGCGCCTCGGGTGCCCGTTCCGAGAACGCCTGCACCACGCTGGCGGGGCACGGCGTGACCGCCGCGACGCTGACCGGAGGGACCATTGCCTGGGCCGAGGGCGGCCATGAACTGCACCGGCCGGAGGACAAGCCGCGCGCCGTATGGGGCATGGAGCGGCAGGTCCGCTTCACCGCCGGCACCATCGTCCTGATCGGCCTGCTCCTCGGCCTGCTCCACCCGGCCTGGCAGCTGCTGTCCGCCGGCATCGCGTGCGGCCTGATCTTCTCGGCGCTCACGAACACCTGCGGTATGGCCGCCGTTCTCGCCAAGCTTCCCCACAACCGTCCCCGCCCGGGAGATCTCGACGACGCCCTGGCGGCTCTGCGTCAGCGCGGCGCGCAGCGGGCCGGCTGACGGCGGGAGCTCCCATGTACTCACCTGCGCGTGCCGCCCGTCAGGCGGCTGCGCGCGCAGGGACGTACTCGGTCAGCAGCAGTGCGATGTCGTCCACGCGGTACGGGGTGTGGCGGGCCTCGCTCAGCAGACGGTCCGCCAGCTCCTCCAGCGACGAGGCGTGCGCGTGGGCCAGCGAGGAACGCAGCGCTTCGATGCCGGAACCGATGTCCGAGCCCCGCCTCTCGATCAGCCCGTCCGTGTAGAGCGCCAGGACCGAGCCGGGGGACAGGTGCACCTCCGACTCGGGGTAGTCCGGCGCTTCCTCCACGCCGAGGATCGGGCCGCACGGCAGGTCCAGAGCCTGCGTCCGGCCGTCGGGCCGGCGCAGCAGGGGCGGGCAGTGGCCCGCGCGGACCAGGTGTGCGGCTCCGGTACGGGGCTGGAACAGGACGTAGCAGCAGCTGGCCAGGAGCCCGGGATCGAGGCCGAGGAGCAGCCGGTTGGTGCTGGCGACCACGTCGCGTGGCCGATGGCCGGCGGTGGCGAAGGCCCGTACGGCGCTGCGCAGCTGGCCCATGACGGCGGCGGCGGCGACGTTGTGGCCCTCGACGTCCCCGACGATCAGGGCGACACCGTCGCCGGCGGCGATCACGTCGTACCAGTCGCCGCCGATGTCCATGCCGCGGGTGCCGGGGAGATAGCGGCCGGCGACGTGCAGGTCCGGCAGCCGGGGCAGGCGGTGCGGCAGCAGGGCGTCCTGCAGACCGCGGGCGATGGCGGACTCGGCGTCGTAGAGGCGGGCGCGTTCCAGCGCCTGGGCGATCAGTCCGCCGAGTGCCGTGAGGACGCCCCGCTCCTCGCTCGGGAACCGGTGGGTTTCGTTGAAGCCGAGGATGCAGACGCCCACGGGGCGGTTCGACGCGATGAGCGGGAGGAACGCCCAGGCGCTGGAGTCGATCGCCTTGGTGTTGAAGGCGGGATAGGACGTGAGGAGTTCCGCACGGTCCTCGACGAACTGGGGAGTGCCGGAGGTCAGGGAGTCCGTCGCGGGCTGGCACGCCTGCAGCGGTATGCCTTCGAACTGGTCGAGGAACCCCTCCGGGTAGCCCTGCTGCCAGAGCAGGTGCAGGCGCCGCTCGTCCACCCCGAAGACCGCCAGCTTCTGGCCGCCGAACGCCGGCAGCAGCTGGTCGGCGACGGCACCGCACACCTCGCGCGCGGTCACCGCCTCGGTCAGCGCGCTGCCCAGGTGGAGCACGCGGTAGAGCGAGCCGAGGCGCGGAGCGGCCATCGGCGCGGAGGCCGGTACGGTCGCGCCTTCCTCCACCGTCGCACCCGCTTCGGCGAGCTGTTCCACCCCCCTCTTGCCCGCGACCGGTGCGGCCCATCCGGTCATGCCCTGGGTGCCGGGGTGGAAGGAGAACACCAGCCACTGGTCGGGCGGGCGGCGGACCAGGAAGGACACGGGCTTCTGGGAGATGAGGGCGGCTCGGTAGCGGTCCTCGTAGACCGGGTCGGACAGCCAGGGCAGCACCTCCCAGGGGCGATGGCCGAGCAGGTCCTGCTGGCCGACCCGCAGCACACGCTCCAGACCGCGGTTGGCGTAGGTGACGCGCCCGTCAGGGGCGAGCGCGAAGAAGCCGTCCGAGAGCCTTTCGATGGCTGCGACCGCGGCCAGACCGGTTCCGGAGTCGAGGACGGCGCCGACGAGGCGGGGCGGGGGCCGGGCCCCGGCGCGCCGGTCCTCGGGCACGTCGGCCGCATGGCCCCACATCTCGACGGTCCGGCTGCCGCCGCCGTCCCGCATCCGCATGTACTGCGCGAGGACGCGGCCCTCGTCGATCGCGACGCGGGCGGCGCTGCGGAAGGCGCGGACGTCCGCGGGGTCGAGCCTGGCCTCCAGCGTGGCCGCCCGGCCGTCGAACTCGTGAGGCGCGATGCCGAAGATCGCGCACATTTCGTCGTCCGCCGTGACGGCCCCGGTGTCGAGGTTCCAGTCGAACAGGCCCACCCGGACCGCCGGGCCGGACGACAGCGGGACCACCAGCGGGACGGTCGTGGCGTCGGGTCCGTCGAGCGCACCGTGTTCGTCCAGCGCGGCGAGCGCCGCGCCGAGGCGGTCGGCGGTGGCGCGCAGCTGCCGTCGCTGCGCCGTGGACAGGCCCTCTCCGCCGGGGCGGGAGGTCCACACCACGGACATGGCGCCGAAGACCTTCGGGCCCGACGTCACCGGTACGGACGCCGAGCCGAAGGGGTACGGCATGGCCACCGCGAAGTGGGGGAACCGCCGTACGGTTTCGTCCGCGTCGGCCAGATGGACCGTCTGCCCCGACCGGTACGCCTCGGCCAGGGGGATGCGGCTGTTCACCGGGACCCGGTGCCAGCCGCCGATCAGGGCGGGCGGCGTGCCGGCCGCCGCGGTGAGCACGAGGGAGGTCCCGTCGCGCGCGACCAGGAAGGCGCTGGCCGCGTGCGCTCCGGTCACCTCGGCGGCCCTGATCACGGCCGCTACCAGGGCGTCGTCGCGTTCCGATGCGCCGCCGACGCCCTCGGTACCGAGCGGCTGCGCCCCTCGTTCCGCACCGCTGGACCCCATGCTGCCTTCAATCGGTCGCAAGACGGCTTTTTCGTAGTTTAGACAGAATTCAGGGTGCGCCACCTGCCCGGTGGGTGGGGGTGCGTCCGGCCGGTGGGTGGTACGCCACCTGTCGGTGGGGTGGGTCGGGGCCGCGCACATCCGCTGAGACGCGTCGGAACCATTACAGATCCGAACACCCTGGGTGTCCATCACGTTTCGACAAAGACGGACAAGAGGCCTTGACGCATGACAGGACATCCGGCTGTTATGGCGTTCCCGATGTGCGGTCAAGTTGTTTTCTGGTTGTTTCTGATCACGACCGTCGACGCACGTCCTTGTGGCTGACCCTTGCCCTCAGGAGCCGTCATGCACCTCTCTCCCTCTGGTCTCTCCGTCCCCGGCCCGAGCCGCCGTACCCTGCTGCGCGGCGTCGGTGGCGCGGCAGCGCTCGGCGCAGGCATACCCCTGCTGAGTGCGTGCGGCGGCAGCGGCACGGCCGCCGACCCGAAGACCGTCACCCTCGGCTCCAAGGCGTCCGACCCGGTGCCCAAGAAGGCGTTCGCCGACATCTACGCGGCCTACAAGAAGAAGTCCGGCATCACGGTCGACGTGAACACCAAGGACTCGAACACCTTCCAGGAGCAGATCAACTCCTACCTCCAGGGCACGCCGGACGACGTGTTCACCTGGTTCGCCGGCTACCGGATGCAGTTCTTCGCGGCGAAGGGCCTCGCCACCCCGATCGACGACGTGTGGAAGACCATCGGGGGCAACTTCCCGGAGGCGATGCACAAGCTCAGCAAGGGCGAAGACGGCAAGTACTACTTCGTCCCGCTGTACACGTACCCGTGGGCGATCTTCTACCGGAAGAGCGTCTTCAAGCAGTACGGCTACGAAGTCCCCACCACCTGGGACGAGTTCATCGCGCTGTGCAAGCAGATGCAGAAGGACAAGCTGGTCCCGATCGCCTTCGGCGACAAGGACGCCTGGCCCGCGCTCGGCACCTTCGACCAGATCAACTTCCGTAAGAACGGCTACGACTTCCACGTCGACCTGATGGCCGGCAAGGCGTCCTGGACCGACGCCAAGGTGCGCGCCGTCTTCGACCTGTGGACCGAGATCCTCCCGTACCACCAGGACGGCGCCGTCGGCCGCACCTGGCAGGACGCCGCGCAGACCCTGGTGTCGAAGAAGGCCGGCATGTATCTGCTGGGCACCTTCGTGGCGCAGCAGTTCACCAACAAGGCCGACCTGGAGGACCTCGACTTCTTCGCCTTCCCGGAGATCGACCCGTCGTACGGGCAGGACACCGTCGAGGCGCCGACCGACGGCTTCATGATGAGCAAGAGCCCGAAGAACAAGTCGGGTTCCGTCAAGCTGCTCGAGTACCTGGGCTCCCCCGCGGCCGAGGAGATCTACCTCAAGTCCGACCCGAGCGTCGTCGCCGCCTCCACCAAGGCCGACACCTCCTCGTACAGCCCCCTGCAGAAGAAGGCGTACGAGATGATCAGCGGTGCGAAGAGCCTCACCCAGTTCATGGACCGCGACAGCCGGCCGGACTTCACCTCGACGGTCATGCAGCCCGCGCTGCAGAAGTTCATCCGTAACCCCAAGGGCGTCGACAGCCTGCTCTCGTCGATCGAGCGCCAGAAGAAGACGATCTTCGCGTCCTCATGAGCACCCAGACGACCACCGAGATACCGGAGGCGGCCGCCGTGCCGCCTCCGGGCGCTGCCCCCGCCAAGAAGGTGCCCCAGGGGCACCGCCGGCTGCTGACCCGTCGCGACCGGCTCACGCTGGGCCTGATGGCGACCCTGCCGACGATCCTGCACGTCGCCCTGGTGTGGGTGACCGCGCTCGCCTCGATCGCGCTCGCGTTCACCACCTGGAACGGCATCGGCTTCGACTCGATCCAGTGGGTCGGGCTGCAGAACTTCAAGGAACTCTTCACCAACAACCCGCAGTTCTGGCCCGCCGTCGAGCACAATGTCATCTGGTTCGTGGCGCTGATCCTGGTCCCGACCCCGCTCGGCCTGTTCCTGGCCGTGCAGCTGGACAAGAAGATCCGGTTCAGCCGCGTCTACCAGACGGCGTTCTTCCTGCCCGTCGTGATGTCGATGGCCGTCATCGGCTTCGTCTGGCAGCTCGTCTACAACCCCGACACGGGCCTGATCAACAGCATCATCGGCGCCAACAAGCCCGGCCACTACATCGACTGGATCGGCGACCCGGACCTCAACCTCTGGGCAGTGCTGGTCGCCGCCTCCTGGCGGCACACCGGCTACATGATGATCCTCTACCTGGCCGGTCTGAAGGGCGTCGACCCGTCCCTGCGCGAGGCGTCCGCGCTCGACGGCGCGGGCGAGTGGCAGACGTTCAAGAACGTCATCTTCCCGACCCTGCGCCCCACCAACACCATCGTCCTGGTCGTCACCATCATCGAGGCCCTGCGTTGCTTCGACCTGGTGTACGTCTTCAATGGCGGTGCCCAGGGCACCGAGCTGCTGTCGATCCTTGTGACCAGCAACATCATCGGTGAGTCGAGCCGCATCGGATACGGCTCTGCGATCGCGGTCGTCCTCCTCCTGATCTCGCTCGTCGTGATCATTCCTTACCTGGTGAGCACCTTCCGGAAGGAGCGGCGAGCATGAGCACCACCACCGCGGCCACCCCCGTCGCGCTGAAGAAGCGCACGCCGGTACGCCCCGCCCGGGTCGTGCTGCACGTCGTTCTCGCGTCCATGGCGCTGGCCTGGCTGGCGCCGCTGCTCTGGGCGGTCTACGCGGCCCTGCGCCCGTACGCCGAGACGAGCGAGAAGGGCTACGTGTCCCTCCCGGACACGCTGAACCTCGACAACTTCATCAACGCGTTCACGCAGTCGGACATGACGCACTACTTCATGAACACGCTGGTGATCGCCGTCCCGGCCGTTCTGCTGACGCTGTTCCTGTCGTCGATGGTCGCCTTCTACGTCAGCCGCTTCGACTTCCGGGTCAACCTGTTCCTGCTGCTGGTCTTCACGGCGGGCAACCTGCTCCCGCAGCAGGTCATCATCACCCCGCTGTACCGGATGTACCTGCTCATCGACCTGCCCGGCATCACGATGAGCGGCAAGCTGTACGACTCCGCGCTGGGCCTGGTGCTCATCCATGTGGCGTTCCAGTCGGGCTTCTGCGCGTTCGTGCTGAGCAACTACATGAAGATGCTGCCGCACGAGCTGACCGAGGCCGCACTGGTCGACGGCGCCTCGGTGTGGCGCCTCTACTGGCAGATCACCCTGCCGCTGTGCCGCCCGGCGATGGCCGCCCTGGCGACGTTGCTGTCCATCTGGATCTACAACGACTTCTTCTGGGCCCTCGTCCTGATCTCCACCGGCGAGAACATGCCGATCACCTCGGCCCTGAACAACCTCTCCGGCCAGTACTTCACCGACCCCAACCTGGTCGCCGCCGGCGCCCTGCTCACCGCGATCCCGACGCTGATCGTGTACTTCCTGCTCCAGCGCCAGTTCGTCAGCGGTCTCACGCTCGGCGCCAACAAGGGCTGACGCCCGCCTGTTCGAAAGAGAACCACCGTGCCCCACCCCTTCACGCCGCTCGCCTCCGTGCCCGTGGACGTCAGTACCGCGCGCGTCCACGAGGAGGGCTGGCAGTCCTGGAGCCCCAGCGGCGCCTACGCCCTCGGCGACAAGCCGTACCGCCCGGCCACCGACAACTGGGCGACGGTCTGCTACCGCCCCGGCCACACCGTCCCGGACGACACCTTCCAGGGCGAGGGCCTGCTCGCCCTCGACCCCGGGGACGGCTCCCCGGTCCGCCTGTGGGCGGCGGCCGACCCGACCCGCGAGGTGCCGTCGATCCGGCTGGTCGTGACGGACGGCACCGCTGAGGTGAGCGCGAACGGCCCGGTGAAGGAGTGGACGGGCGCGGACATCCAGTCGACGCTGGCGGACTGGGCCGGTGGGCTCGGCCTCGAAGCCCCTCGCACCGCACCCACCGTCTGGTGCTCCTGGTACGAGTACTTCACCGCCGTCACCGAGGACGACATCCACGAGAACCTCCGTGCGATGGACACCCTCGACCTGCCCATCGACGTCGTCCAGATCGACGACGGCTACCAGAAGGCCCTCGGCGACTGGCTCACCCTCTCCGGTCGCTTCCGCTCCCGCGCCGGCATCGCGGACGCCATCCGCGCCCGGGGCCGCCGGGCGGGCATCTGGACGGCGCCGTTCCTGGTGGACCCGGCGAGCGAGCTGGCCGCCGAGCACCCCGACTGGCTCGTACGGTCGTCCGACGGCGCCCCGCTGCACGCGGGCCGCAACTGGGGCCACGACCTGTACGTCCTGGACACCACCCACCCGGGGGCGGCGGCGTACCTGACGGAGGTCTTCACGACCCTGCGCTCCGAGGGCTACGACTACTTCAAGGTCGACTTCCTCTACGCGGGCGCCCTGGAGGGCGCCCGGCACGCGTCGGTGGACGCGCTCGCCGCGTACCGCTCCGGGATCGAGCTGATCCGCGAGGCGATCGGCCCCGACGCGTATCTGCTGGGCTGCGGCGCGCCGATGCTGGCGTCGATCGGCCTGTTCGACGCGATGCGGGTCAGCCCGGACACCGCACCCCACCGCCACCCCGAGGCCGACGACTACAGCCAGCCCGGCCAGGACCCCGCCGAGTTCACCGGCGTCGGACGCCAGTGGCAGCACGGCCGTCTCTGGATCAACGACCCCGACTGCCTGATGGCCCGCCCGGCCGTGGAGACCCGCGAGCGCTGGGCCGCGCATGTCGAGGCGACCGGCGGCCTGATGGCCTCCAGCGACCGCCTGCTGTCCCTTGACGAGTGGGGCGTGGCCACAACGCGCCGTCTGCTGGGCGGTGCTGCCCGATGAAGCGGGTGCTGAACGTCCCCGGCATCGCCTACGGCGGCGACTACAACCCCGAGCAGTGGCCCGAGGAGGTCTGGGCCGAGGACGTGCGCCTGATGCGCGAGGCGGGCGTGACGATGGTCAGCGTCGGCATCTTCTCGTGGGCGCTGCTGGAGCCGTCCGAGGGCGAGTACGACTTCTCCCGCATGGACAAGATCCTCGACCTGCTCCACGAGAACGGCATCGCCGCCGACCTGGCCACGCCCACGGCCGCGCCTCCCGCCTGGTTCTTCCGGGCCCACCCGGAGGCGCTGCCCGTCGACCGCGACGGCCGTACCCTGTCGTACGGCAGCCGCCAGACGTTCTGCCCGAGCAGCCCGGCGTACCGCGAGGCCGCCCTGCGGATCGCGGGCGTGATCGCCGAGCGGTACGCGGACCACCCGGCCGTCGTCATGTGGCACGTGCACAACGAGTACGGGTGCCACAACGCCGCCTGCTACTGCGACACCAGCGCGGCGGCCTTCCGGCGCTGGCTACGCGCCCGGTACGGGGACGACCTGGACGCGCTGAACGACGCCTGGGGCACCACCTTCTGGAGCCAGTGGTACTACGACTGGGACGAGATCCTGCCGCCCCGCCCCACCGGCGCCGTCCCCAACCCCACCCACCAGCTGGACTGGCGCCGCTTCTGCTCCGACGAGTTGCTCTCGCTCTGCACCGCCGAGCGGGACGTGCTGCGCGAGGCGGCGCCCTCGATCCCCGCCACCACCAACTTCATGGTGATGCAGAACTTCGACGCGCTCGACTACTGGCGCTGGGCGCCCGAGCTGGACGTCGTCTCCAACGACCACTACCTGATGTCCACCGACCCCGAGTCGGAGATCGACATCGCGCTCAGCGGCGACCTGGTGCGCTCGCTGGCGGGCGGCCCGTGGCTGCTGATGGAGCACTCGACGGGCGCCGTCAACTGGCAGCCCGTCAACCGTGCCAAGCGCCCCGGCGAGCTGCGCCGCAACGCCCTCGCCCATGTCGCGCGGGGTGCGGACGGCATCGCGTACTTCCAGTGGCGGGCCGCCAAGGCGGGCGCCGAGCAGTGGCACTCGGCGATGCTGCCGCACGCGGGCACGGACAGCCAGATCTGGCGGGACGTGGTCCGGCTCGGCGCCGATCTGAAGGCCATCGCCGAGGTGCGCGGCAGCACCGGTACGGCCGAGGTGGCGATCGTCTGGGACTGGGACGCCCGCTGGGCCCTGGAGCTCCCGTCGCAGCCCAATGGCGAGCTGCGCTTCCAGGACCTCGTCCGGGACTGGTACGAGCCGCTGTGGCGGGCCGGGATCGCGGTGGACTTCGTACGCCCCGACGCCGACCTCTCCGGATACCGGCTCGTCCTCGCCCCGAGCCTCTACCTGGTCGACGACGCGGGCGCGGCCAACCTCACCGGTTTCGCCGAGCGCGGCGGCACCCTCGCCGTCGGCTTCCACAGCGGTGCGGTCGACGAGAACTGCCATGTCCGGCTGGGCGGTTACCCGGGCGCCTTCCGGGATGCGCTCGGCGTCCGCACCGACGAGCTCTTCCCTCTGCTGCCGGGCGAGTCCGTGGGCCTCACCGGCGACGTGCCGGACGGCGCCACCGGCACCCTGTGGTCGGAGCGGCTGCGGCTCGCGGGCGCGCAGACGGTCGCGTCGTATGCGGACGGGCCCCTGACCGGCGTCCCGGCCGTGACGCGGCACGCCCACGGCGCCGGTGCCGCGTGGTACGTGGCCACCGGCCCGGACCCGGCCACGCTCGCCGCCCTTCTTGACCGGGTGTGTGCGGAGGCGGGGGTCCAGCCGGTCCTCCGTACCGGCACCGTCCCGCCCGGAGTCGAGGCGGTCCGTCGTCGCGGCACGGACGCCGACTATCTCTTCCTGATCGACCACGCCGGTCAGGGCGCGGAGGTCGCGGTCGGGCCTGACGCCACCGAACTGCTGACCGGCAAGCCCGTCGCCGGGTGGGTCGTCGTCGCGCCCGGGGACATCGCCGTCGTACGGGAGCCGCACGGCTCCTGAGGAGGCCTGGCGCCGGTCCTGGGTACTCGGCCGCTGTGGATCCCCCCCGGGATCCACAGCGGCCGAGTGCGCGGATGGCGGTGGACGGTATGCCTGAGCTGCCGGATGTCGAGGCGTTCCGGGAAGTTCTCGCCTCCTGCGCGCAGGGCAGGCGGATCGAGCGGGTCGAGGTACGCGACGCGGGCGTTCTGCACGGGGTCAGCGCGCGGAAGCTGCGCCGCGACCTGGAGGGCCGGAGCTTCGCCGAGCCCGAGCGGCACGGAAAGTGGCTGCTCGCCCGCACCGACGGCGGGCCCACCGTCATGCTGCACTTCGGCATGACCGGGCAGCTGGTCTGCTGCGGCCCCGACGACGCGCCCCATCCGCATGACCGCGTGGTGTTCGCCGTGGCCCGCGACCGCCTGCTCCGCTACCGCGACCAGCGCAAACTGCAGGGAGTGTGGCTGGCCGACGACGTCGGCGTGGCGGGCATCCTGGACCGGCAGGGCCCCGACGCGATGGTGGTGGACCGCAAGGGCTTCGACGCCGTGCTCTCCGGGCGGCGCGGTCGCGTCAAATCCGTGCTCACGGACCAGTCCGTACTGGCGGGACTCGGCAACCTGCTGGCCGACGAGATCCTGTGGCGTGCACGGCTGCACCCCGCGACCCCGGCCGCTGACCTCACCGATGCCGAGCGCGGCCGGCTGTATACGGAGATGCGGCGCACCCTGCGGTCGGCGATCAGGGCGGGCTGCGTACCGCCCCGCAACTCGTGGCTCACGGGCCGCCGCGACGACCCCGATGCGCCCTGCCCGCGCTGCGGCGAGCCGCTGCGCCGCCGGCGCATCGCGGGACGCGGCACCGTCTGGTGCCCGCGGTGCCAGCCGTCCGCCTCGTGACCGCTTCTCTCGGTCTCTGCCGCTGAGGAAGCTGACGGGACAGTACGGCTCTGACGAACAGTACGGCTCTCGGCGTACGAGCCATGCGTACGCCGAGAGCCGTCCCCTCCTGCTGGTGTGGCTGGTGAGCCGCCTACCGGGCCGTACCGAAGTCCTGGGTCCAGTAGTCGTTGGGCTGTGCGAGACCGACGCCGATCTCCTTGAACGAGCAGTTGAGGATGTTGGCCTTGTGGCCGGGGCTGGCCATCCAGCCCGCCATGACCTGCTCGGGGGTGGAGTATCCGTACGCGACGTTCTCGCCGTAGGTGCTCCAGCTGTAGCCGGCCCGCGTGATGCGGTCGCCGGGGTTGGACCCGTCGGACCCGGTGTGCGACATGTTCTGGTGGGAGGCCATGTCCTCGCTGTGGGCCTGAGCGGCCTTGGACAGGGTCGCGTTCAGGGTCACGGGCGAGCATCCGGCCTTGCTGCGCTCGTCGTTGACGAGCTCCACGATGCGGGCGAGCTCCCCGGACGCCGACGCGGTGGTGGCCGGGGTGCTCGGGGACGCCGTGGCCGTGGACTTCGGAGCGGAGGTCTCGGGGGCGCTGGGCGTGCTGGGAGCCGTGGTGGTCCCGGCCTTGGGCGCGGTGGTCTTCGGCGTGCTCGGAGACGTTGTGACCGTGGCCTTCGGAGCGGAGGCCTTCGGAGCGGAGGTCTGCGGCGCGGAGGGCTTCGCGGTGCTCGGAGACGTGGTGGGGGTCTTCGACGCCGCCGAGGAGGGCTGGCGGTCCCAGTTGCGGGCCCAGCGCTGCCAGTCGGCTTCCGTCCACCGCTGCTGGAAGTACGTGTTGTTCGCGTTCGCGGCACTGTGGGACCGGGCGTCGCCGCCACTGCCGTCCGGCCACTGGTTGCAGGCCACGGCGACGGACGGCACGCCCACGGCGCCAATAGCGACGACGGCGACGGTTATCCGCCGGTAATGGTTCTTCTTGCGGTGCTTCCCCATAGGTGACCTCACTCGGTAATCGCAAAGCGCCCCTTGTGCGGCTGGTGCCTTGCGCAGACTCCGCTCCTGAACTGCGGAGACGTACTGCGGACCGCCATTCTTAGGACCGCTGCCAATACAGGGCAAAGGGCTCTCGTACTACCTCGCCTCGTAGGCCAGGACGGTCCTTGCCATGGGCCTACGAGCGTGCTGGCCGGGATCGCGTGCCCTGCCGGGAATACTGAGGTACCGTCAGAAAGCCTTTATGCGCCATGAACGGGCGAACGTGCCGAGCGGGTGGAATGCCGGAAAGTCGGGCGCGATATGCCTCCCTGACAAGCCGGACAAGTCCCATATGTCGCCAGAACGACATCTACTAATCGGCCCGCTTAGTGCCCGAGGCCGCTATGACGGATGTCACGGAACCATGGCTTCCGCTTAGGCGTCCTGCGCCGGATCGCGCCCGTGTGCGCCCTCCGCCGGGTCGTGCTCCGTATGCCCTCCCGGGGCTCGTGCCCCGTGTGCGGCCTCCGCCGGGGCGTGCTCCGTGCGCGTCCTCCGCGGGTCGTGCTCCGTGCGCGTCCTCCGCGGGGTCGTGCCACGTGTGCGGCCTCCGCCGGGTCGCACCCCCGTGCGTGTCGGCCGCCGGGTCGCACCCCGTGTGCGCCCTCCGCCGGGTCGCACCCGTTGCGCGTCCTCCGCCGGGCCGCACCCCGTGCGTGTCGGCCGCCGGGCCGCGCCCCGGGCCTCGCCCGCGGGTCGCGTCCGCGAGCGGCGAGCGACCTTGCTCGCTCGCCGCTCGCGTCGCAGGCTGGTGGCATGGGTGCTGAAGGCGGCCCCACGCTCATCTCGTCCGTGCAGCGGGCCTTCCGTCTGCTGGAGGCGGTGGGCGCGCACGCGGGCGGCGCACCGGCGAAGCAGCTGGCGCGCGAGACCGGCCTGCCCATCGCCACCACGTACCACCTGCTGCGCACCCTGGCCCACGACGGGTACGTGCAGAAGCTCGACGACGGCGGGTACGTGCTCGGGGACAGGCTGCACGTCCTGCAGACGGGGAGCCGCGACCAGGCGCTGCTCAGTCGCATCCGCCCCACGCTCGCCGCGCTGCGGGACGAGGTGTCGGCCGCCGCCTATCTGACCTTCTACGAGGAGGGCGAGATCCGCGTCGCCGAGATCGTCGACAGCCCCAGGGCTCCGCGGGTCGATCTCTGGGTGGGGTTCGAGGACGCCGGTCACGCGACCGCGCTGGGCAAGTCCGTCCTGCGGGAGCTGGACGACGAGTCCCGCAAGGACTACCTGTCCCGGCACCCGCTCGCCGACCTCACGCCGCGCACCATCACCCAGGCCGCTGAACTGCTGCGCAGGCTCGACTCGAATGCGGCCACTCCTGCGGTCCTGGACCTGGAGGAGTACTCCCTCGGCACCGTCTGCATCGCGGTGCCCGTCTACAGCGGGGGCAGGCTCGGCTCCCTCGGCGTCTCCCTGCGGGCGGACCGGCTGGCCCGTATCGACCGGGTACGGGAGCGTCTGATCCCGGCGGCGGAGCGCGTGACGCGGGGCCTGTCGCTCACTATCTGAAAAATCCCTGCTTGATGCGGGTACGAAGACCCTGTTCTCTGGACGAAACGGACATTCGTGCGTCCTGTCGCCCCCGGACGAGGAATCCATCAGGTGCGGCGGCGTCGGACGTGGATTCCGTCGGGTGCGGCAGCCCAGCAGGTGACGATTTCGGAGAGGCATGAATGAGGCAGGCGGACCATCAGCATGATCGGCGGCGGCCGGTGCGGCGGTTCACACAGCGGCTGACCGGCCGGGGGCGACGGACCAGCTGCGGCTCCGGGGCGCTCGTCGCCGCCGGTGCACCCGCGCTGATCGTCTTCGCCGTCGTGATCCTGGCCTTCGTCGGCGGAGCCAGGCTGTGGCTGCCGCTGCTGCCCGTCGGCCCCGCACTGGCCGCCGCCGTCAGCAGGCCGCGGGCCGTCCTGTGCGTCGGATTCCTCGCCGCCGCCCTGGGCGCACTGCTGGGCAGCCTGGACGGCATGTCGGTGGACGGGCTGCTGATCGTGCTGGGCACCGTCGTCGCCGTCACGCTGGCGAGCGTCCTGGCCAGCGCGTTGCGCGGGCGGCGCGAACGCGTCCTGGCAGCGGTGCGCTCGGTCGCCGAGGCAGCGCAGCACGCTCTGCTGAGGCCCGTCCCGGCCGCCGTCGGCCCGTTCCAGGTGGCGGTCCGCTACAGCGCCGCCGCGGCGGAGGCCCGCATCGGCGGCGACCTCTACGCGCTGGTGCCCACCCCGTACGGAGTGCGGCTGATCGTCGGCGATGTGCGGGGCAAGGGGCTGCCCGCCGTGAGCACCGCCGCCCTGGTGCTGGGTGTCTTCCGCGAGGCGGCGTACGACGAACCCGACCTCATCGACGTCGTCGCCAGGATCGAGCGGAGCCTGACGCGCAACCTCGCGGCCGACGACTTCGTCACCGCCGTGGTCGCCGGATATCCGAAGGACGGGCGCATCGAGGTCGTGAACTGCGGGCACGCCCCGCCGCTGCTGGTGCGCGACGGCGAGGTCACGGCCGTCGAGCCGATCCGTCCTGCGCCGCCGCTGGGCCTCGGCGCCCTCGGCGGGGAGACCCCGGCCCTCCACGTGCTGCCCTTCGACGACGGGGACCAGCTGCTGCTCTACACCGACGGGGTCACCGAGGCCCGCGACCACGGCCGCGAGTTCTATCCGCTCACGGAGCGGCTCGCCCGGCATGTGTCCGACGATCCGTCCCGTACCGTCGCCGCACTCCACGAGGAACTGCTGGCGCATGTGGGCGGACGCCTGCACGACGACGCGGCACTGATCATGCTCAGGAAGCCGGTGGAGTCCCCGGTCGGGGCGACCGGGTCCGGGGACGGGGACGGGACCGCCGGCTCGTCGGGAGCGGGTGTCGGCGGGTCGGGCCGGGGGGTTCCCGGGGCCGGGGCCGGCATCGGTGGGCCCAGGGACGGAGCCGTCGATCAGGGGGCTGCGGTTGTCGACTTCGGGGCAGGTCCTGGCGGACCCAGGCCCGGACCCGGACCCGGACCTGGATTCGGATTCGGATTCGGGTCGAGGGGTGCAGGGGCGGCCGGATCCGGCGCAGGGGCCGCCAGATACGGGGTGAGGTCCGCCGAGGGTGGCGTCGTCGGCTGCCAGTCGCCGACCCGGCTGCGGCGTATGCCGTGTGGTTGACGGCGCCGGGGTGCCCGCCCCCTGGGCGGGGCGCGGGCGTACGGGGAACGGGGAACTCCGCCGGACCAAGGCCCGTTACGAACGGGCGGAACCTGAAACCCGATTGAACCGAGTGCACGGAGTTCATCGAGTTTCGGTCAGGTTCGGAGAGTTCGCTGAGGTACCGAGTCCGCAGACCCCCACTCCCACTCTTCACGGAGGCACGGAACCATGACCCGGAACCACCCCCAGCCGTCCCGGCGCGCCGTCCTCGGCGGTGCCGCCGTCACCGCGCTCGCAGTCGCCACCGGCGCCGGCACGGCGAGCGCCGCTTCCGCCGCCCCGGCTGCCGCGTGGCCGACCGAGTTCCCGCTGCCCGACGGTTTCCTCCCCGAGGGGATCACCATCGGCAGAAAGCCGTACGCCTACATGGGCTCGCGCGCCAACGGCGCCGTCTACCGCACCGATCTGCGCACCGGCGAGGGCCGCTTCCTCTACGAGGGCGCCACCGGCACGGTGGCCATCGGCCTGAAGCTGGACCGTGACGGCCTGCTCTACGTCGCCGGAGGCGGCGGAGGATCGGCGCGGATCATCGACAGCCGCACAGGCCGACTCGTCACCACCTACCAACTGACCGGCACGACCGGCCACTTCATCAACGACGTCATCCTGCTCGGCGACCGCGCCTGGTTCACCGACTCCCGCGACAGCGTGCTCTACGGCGTACCGCGCGGCCGCGACGGAGAGATCCGGGCCCTGCCTCTCAGCGGCGACTGGGTGCAGACGCCCAACGTCAACAACGCCAACGGCGTCGTCGGCACCCCCGACGGCCGAGGACTGATCGTCGTCAGCAGCTCGCCTGGCAAGCTTTACCACGTGGACCTCGAGACCGGTCACGCCACCGAGATCGCCCTGGAGGGCGCGGACAACGTCGCCAACGGCGACGGCCTCGTCCGCATCGGCCAGGCGCTGTACGTCGTCCAGAACCGGCTGAACCTCATCAACGTGTTCCACCTCGACACCGGCATCCGCTCGGCCACCCTGCGCCGCGCCATCACGGACCCCCGCTTCGACGTCCCCAGCACCGCCGCCCGCTGGGGCGACCGCCTCTACCTGGTCAACGCCCGCTTCACCAGCCCTCAGACTCCGGAGACGACATTCAACGGCGTCGCCGTCTCGATCTGACCAGAGGTGACATGAGTCACACAAAAAGTGTGGAGGTGCTGAGCAACCATCCTCGTCCATCCGTTTTGTTCCGGCGAAGTCTCCTGAGGGGTAACGGGTAGCCGAGGAAATCACTGAACCTTCCTTTACCTGCCGTATACAGTCAGCGGCATTCAGGCCGCCCTGCGCTCGTTTTCGGCGGCGGTTCTCCTTTCTCTCTCATCAGGGAAGGTCCCCCCAGTGAAGCTTCGTCGTTCCCTCGCTGTGGCCGTCGCCGTCGCGGCGACCGCGCCCGTCGCGTTCTTCACCTCCGCTCCGGCACTCGCCATCGGGACGTCGTCCGCGGCGCAGATACAGGACCAGCCGACGTACGCGGAGCTGGAAAAGGCCGCCGCCGACGCGAAGAAGGCATACGAGGAAGCCGTCATCGCGAAGGAAGAGGGGCAGAAGGAGCTCGAGGCCACCCTGGCCGCCCTGGACTCCGACGAGCACCCGCTCAAGGCGGCCACGATCGCCGCGGACAAGGCGGCGGAGGAAGCGGCCGACGCCAAGGCCGCTGCGGAGAAGGCCGTCGCGGATGCCCAGGCCGAACTCGAAACGGCCGAGAGCGACGACGAGAAGGCCGCGGCCCAGCAGGCCCTCGAAGCCGCCGAAGCCGATCTGGAGAAGGCGGTCGAGGCCAAGAAGAAGGCCGACGCCGAGGTCGCGGAGGCCCAGACCGCGCTGGACGACGCCAGGGTGGCGGCCGTCCGCAAGTACAGCCTGGTCCAGGACGCCCCCGAGAAGGCCCTCAAGGCCAAGGAGGCCGCCGACGAGGCGCTCGCCGCCGCCAAGGAGTGCGTCCGTGAGGACGGGCTGACCTCGCTCGCGGTGGGGCTGCCGTCGAAGGTCGTCGCGGGGACCACCGTCGACTTCAGCCTGCGCGTGACCAACGGCACCGAGCGCACGCTGACCGTGGACCCTCTGGTGTTCTTCCACGCGGACGGCGAGAGCAGCGGTGAGAAGAGCCGGCTGACGGTCGAGTGGTCCAACGGCTCGGGCTGGGAGACCCTCGACGGCAACGAGTCCCAGCACATCGCGCGCATCGACACCATGAAGCCGGGCGCCCACAGCGACGTGAAGATGCGCATGAAGGTCGACTCGGAGGCCCAGGCAGCCGACGCCTTCGCCCTGTTCGCCGGTGACGCCTCCGATGCGTACAACCCCTGCATCCTGGGCCCGATGAAGCGCTACGACTTCGCGCTGCTGCCCGAGGGCAGCGATCCCGGTCCGGTCGACGAGGCCAAGCCCGGCCCGCCCGGCAAGAACGACGACACGCGGCCGGGTGCCGAGAAGCCCGGCGCGGGTTCGGACCCGTCGGCGCAGGGCGGCGCGTCCGAGCAGGCAGCGGCCACCAAGGGCGACCTCGCCACGACCGGTTCGTCCTCCGCGATGGTGCCGCTCGCCCTGACGGGCGCCGCCACCGTCGTCCTCGGTGCCGGAGCGGTTCTCGCCGTACGCCGCCGCAAGGCCGCAGCCGACAGCTGACGCGGGTACCCGGTCCAGCGGTCCGCCCGGACACGGACCGGACCGACGACGAAGGCCCCGACCTGATCGGTCGGGGCTTTCGTCTGCCCTGGCAGGCGGCTGCCGGCGTCGGGCAACAGGCGTAGGCGCAGTCGTGGGCGACTGTCCCGGCCCAGCGTCGTAGGGGGACCGTCCCGGCCAGCGCTCTCGGGTACGTGCCAGGCAGCTAGCATGGAGTGGTGAACACTTACTGGCACGTCGTTCTGCCGCCTCTCTGCGCCTGACCGGGCGCAGGCACTGGCGGTGTGATCCCCCGCCCCCACCGATCTGAAGGTCGGTCAGGGGCGTTTGTCGTGCGCCCGTTTCGGATCCAGTCCCCAGACGAATGCGACGACGGAAGTTCACGACTGTGCCGAACCGCACCACCCCCCTTACTCCCGCGCGCCCGGCCGCCGTCGGCGTGCGCCCTTCTCGCGCCGGCCTCCTCAGCGGCCCTGCACCCATCCTGACCTCGGCCGTGCTGTGGGGCACGACCGGGACCGCCGGCTCCCTGGCACCCGCGGGCGCGCCGGCGGCCGCCATCGGCTGTGCCGGCCTCGCCCTCGGCGGCATCCTGCTGTTCCTCACGTCCCGAGGCGCCCGATGCCTGCCAGCCGCCTGCACAGGCCGTGAGCGGTGGCTGCTCGTCGTGGGCGCGCTCGCGGTGGCGGGCTATCCGGTCACCTTCTATCCGGCTGTGGCCCGGACGGGAGTGGCGGTGGCCACCGTGATCGCGCTGGGCAGCGCGCCGGTCTTCGCCGGACTGTTGTCCTGGATCACCGGACAGGCCCGGCCGACCACTCGCTGGGCAGGCGCGACCACGGCCGCGGTGCTCGGCTGCGTCCTTCTGGTACTGGGCCCCGAGCTCACCGAGCATGCCACGCCGATGGATCCGACAGGCGTCGTGCTCGCCGCATGCGCCGGCCTGTCGTACGCCGCCTACTCGATGATCGGCGGCAGGCTGATCACGAACGGACACCCTTCCAGCGCCGTGATGGGCGTGCTGTTCGGCGCGGCCGGGCTGCTCGTCCTGCCGCTCGTGATGTTCGTCGACATGCACTGGCTCACCACCACCCGCGGCGCGGTGGTGGCGGTGTATCTCGCCCTGTTCACCGTCTACCTGGCCTACCGCCTCTTCGGGCACGGACTGCGCCGTACTCCCGCGTCGGTGGCCACGTCGCTGACCTTGGCCGAGCCGGCCGTGGCAGCCGTCCTAGGCGTCACCGTGCTCGGCGAACGCCTTCCGCCCGCCTCCTGGTGCGGCATGGCCGTCCTCGGCCTGGGCCTGGTCCTCCTTACCTCCCCCGACCGCCGACGCCGATAGCCCCGGGCGCCGCCGGCGGAGCACGACGAAGGCCCCGACCGGCGAACGGTCGGGGCCTTTCATCTGCCCTGGTGGGCGGCTGCGGAGGATACGAGATTCGAACTCGTGAGGGGTTGCCCCCAACACGCTTTCCAAGCGTGCGCCCTAGGCCTCTAGGCGAATCCTCCGCCGGAAACATTACATGACGGCGGGGAGTGGTCGCGAACTCGTTCGCGCCCTCAGGATCCGGTACTCTGTCCAGAGCCCCTCACGTGGCGCTATCTGACTGAACTCCCCCAGGGCCGGAAGGCAGCAAGGGTAGGTCGGCTCTGGCGGGTGCGTGAGGGGCGCTTTGTTGCGTCTGCACCGGGTGACCCTTCGTAGCGCGCAGGCGGGGCGCAAACGAGATGCGGGCCCGACGCGAGCGGGACGCAGGCGGGAGGGCCCTTCGGAGCCTGCCACGGGCGAACCGCGCGCAGTCACGTTGTCAGTGGGCGCCTATAACCTCGTATGCGTGTCGTCTCTCGCGCTGTACCGCCGCTATCGCCCGGAGTCGTTCGCCGAGGTCATCGGGCAGGAGCATGTCACCGGCCCGCTGCAGCAGGCGCTGCGGAACAACCGGGTCAATCACGCGTACCTGTTCAGCGGGCCGCGCGGCTGCGGCAAGACGACCAGCGCCCGGATCCTGGCGCGCTGTCTGAACTGCGAGCAGGGGCCCACGCCGACGCCCTGCGGCGAGTGCCAGTCGTGCCGGGACCTCGCGCGGAACGGGCCGGGTTCCATCGACGTCATCGAGATCGACGCCGCGTCGCACGGTGGCGTGGACGACGCCCGTGACCTGCGAGAAAAGGCGTTCTTCGGGCCGGCCGCCAGCCGGTACAAGATCTACATCATCGACGAGGCGCACATGGTCACCACGCAGGGCTTCAACGCCCTGCTGAAGGTGGTCGAGGAGCCGCCGGAGCACCTCAAGTTCATCTTCGCCACGACCGAGCCCGAGAAGGTCATCGGGACGATCCGGTCGCGGACGCACCACTACCCCTTCCGGCTCGTCCCGCCGGGGACCCTGCGGGACTATCTGGCCGAGGTCTGCGGGAAGGAGAACATCCCCGTCGAGGACGGCGTGCTGCCGCTCGTCGTGCGCGCAGGCGCCGGATCCGTGCGTGACTCCATGTCCGTCATGGACCAGCTGCTCGCCGGGGCCGGTGAGGAGGGTGTGACGTACGCCATGGCGACGGCCCTCCTCGGGTACACGGACGGGTCCCTGCTCGACTCGGTCGTCGACGCCTTCGCCTCGGGTGACGGCGCGGCGGCCTTCGAGGTCGTGGACCGCGTCATCGAGAGGGGCAACGACCCGCGGCGGTTCGCCGCCGACCTGCTGGAGCGGCTGCGCGACCTCGTCATTCTGGCGGCGGTGCCCGATGCCGCCGAGAAGGGGCTCATCGACGGCCCTGCCGACCTCGTGGAGCGGATGCAGGCGCAGGCCGGTGTCTTCGGCAGTGCCGAGCTGACCCGCGCCGCCGACATCGTCAACGAGGGCCTCACGGAGATGCGCGGCGCGACATCGCCACGCCTCCAGCTCGAGCTGATCTGCGCGCGTGTCCTGCTGCCCGCCGCGTACGACGACGAGCGTTCCGTGCTGGCCCGCCTGGACAGGCTGGAGCGCGGGGGGAACGTCGTACCGGGCGGGGCCGGGCCCGCCATGGGGTACGTTCCCGGGCCCGGCGCCCATGCCCCGATGCCGCCGGCCGCCGGACCGGTTGTTCCTCCCGGCGGGGGACCCGCGGCGGCGCGCGCGGCGGTACGCGGGGGTGCCGGCGGAGAGGTGGCCCAGCAGGCGCCTCCGGCTCCCGCGGCCGCGCCGGGAACCCAGCAGGTCAACGCTCCGCAGGGCGCTGCCCCCATAGGCGCCCCGGCGCCCAGTGGCGCGTCCGCGCCCGCAGCTCCGCATGATGCCTCCGACTCCGACTCCGACTCCGACTCCGACTCCGACTCCGCCTCCCCGTCCGCTTCCGTGTCCCGGTCTCCGGCTCCCGCGTCGAATCCGGCGGAGGCCCCTTCCGGGCACGCCCCCGGGGCCTGGCCGACGGCGGCAGGTGCGGGCTCGGGCAGCGGGCGGCGCCCCGGCGGCTGGCCCACGGCGGCAGCGGCGGGCAGCGGGACCGCGGGAGCCACCCCGTCCGGCGGCCACGCGCCGTCCGTGACCGCGTCGGCTCAGTCCGCTGCGCAGCCGACTGCCCCCTCGGCACGGCCGCCGCAGCCGCCGGCATCGCCCCCGCAGCAGCCCGCCTCCGGCGGGCTCGACCCACGCTCCCTGTGGCCGAACATCCTCGAGGCCGTCAAGAACCGCAGGCGCTTCACCTGGATCCTGCTCAGCCAGAACGCGCAGGTCGCAGGGTTCGACGGGACCACCCTGCAGCTCGGCTTCGTCAATGCCGGCGCCCGGGACAACTTCGCGAGCAGCGGCAGCGAGGACGTACTGCGCCAGGCACTGGCCGAGCAGTTCAACGTCCAGTGGAAGGTCGAGGCGATCGTCGACCCGTCGGGCGGCGGCGCCGTACCGCCGGCCGCCTCCGGCGGAGGGTTCAACAGCGGCTTCGCCGGGGGTGGCGCCGGACCGGCCGCGTCGCGCCCGGCAGCCGCACAGCAGCCGCTGGCCTCGGCCCCGCGGCCGCCTGCTCCGTCGGCCCCGGCGGCTGCGGCCTCCGCTCCGGCGGCGCCCGTGCGTCCAGGGCCGCAGCAGTCGCCGCCTGCGGAGCCGGCGCCCCGCGAGCCGGAGCGGCCCCATGTCGCTCCCGAGGACGACATCCCCGAGGCCGACGACCCGGACCTCGACGAGTCGGCCCTCTCCGGCCACGACCTGATCGTCCGCGAGCTGGGCGCGACGGTCGTGGAGGAGTACTCCAACGAGTAGGGGCGGGCGAAGGAGCGGAGAGCAGGGCGAGGGAGCGCAGCGAGTCCGCTGCCCGCCGCCCTCCGCCGGCCGCCCGGGCCGTGCCACGCGCGCGTGACGGGTCTTGACCGACGCACGCGCGCGGCTTCCTGGAACGCGCGCGACCTCTTAGCGCGCGACCTCTTAGGAGGAACGCACGAATGCCCGCCGCCCCCGCCTTCGGAAGCCCGTACAAGCGCATACGCCGACGGCGGTTAGGCTGGCTGCCGTGAAGGTCCTCGTCATCGGCAGCGGCGCCCGCGAACACGCCCTGTGCCGCTCTCTGTCCCTCGACCCCGACGTCTCCGCCCTGCACTGCGCTCCCGGTAACGCGGGCATCGCCGAGGTGGCCGAGCTGCACGCGGTCGACGCCCTCGACGGCGCTGCCGTGGCCGCCCTGGCCACGGAGGTGCAGGCCGACCTGGTCGTGGTCGGCCCCGAGGCGCCGCTCGTCGCCGGCGTCGCGGACGCCGTGCGCGAGGCGGGCATCCCCTGCTTCGGCCCGTCGAAGGAGGCCGCGCAGCTGGAGGGGTCCAAGGCCTTCGCCAAGGAGGTCATGGCGGCGGCCGGAGTCCCGACCGCCCGCAGCTACGTCTGCGCCACGCCGGAGGAGGTCGACGAGGCGCTCGACGCGTTCGGCGCCCCGTACGTCGTCAAGGACGACGGCCTCGCCGCGGGCAAGGGCGTCGTCGTCACAGGCCACCTCGAGGCGGCGAAGGCGCACGCGAACGCGTGCGACCGCGTGGTGATCGAGGAATACCTCGACGGCCCCGAGGTCTCGCTCTTCGCGATCACGGACGGTACGAGCGTCGTCCCCCTGCAGCCCGCGCAGGACTTCAAGCGCGCCCTCGACAACGACGAGGGCCCCAACACGGGCGGCATGGGCGCGTACTCGCCGCTGCCGTGGGCCGACCCGAAGCTGGTCGACGAGGTGCTCCAGACCGTCCTCCAGCCGACGGTGGACGAGCTGCGGCGGCGCGGCACGCCGTTCTCCGGCCTGCTCTACGCCGGTCTCGCGATCACCTCGCGCGGCGTACGGGTCATCGAGTTCAACGCCCGCTTCGGCGACCCCGAGACCCAGGTGGTCCTGGCCCGTCTGAAGACGCCGCTCGCCGGAGTGCTCCTCGCCGCCGCCAACGGCACGCTGGCCGACCTCGAGCCGCTGCGCTGGAGTGACGACGCCGCCGTAACCGTGGTCGTCGCCTCGCACAACTACCCGGACACGCCGCGCACCGGTGACCCCATCGAGGGTCTTGACGAGGTGGCGGCGCAGGACGCCCCCCAGGCGTACGTCCTGCATGCCGGTACGAAGCTGGACGGCCCCGCCGTCGTGAGCGCGGGCGGGCGCGTCCTGTCCGTGACGGCGACGGGCGCGGACCTCACGCAGGCGCGCGAACGTGCCTACGCGGCGCTGTCCCGCATCCGGATGGAAGGCTCCCAGCACCGCACGGACATCGCCGCGAAGGCGGCGGCGGCCGCCGGGGACTGAGCTCGTTCTCCGGAGAGGGGGCTGCGAAGCTCGCTCTCCGGAGTCCGTCTCCGGCGGCGCCGGACCCCACCCGACTGTCATCCACCTCTACCCAAAGCCCCTCCATCGAGTGAGCGCTGATCCATCCGGCTGACGCGGACGGAAGCCCCAACTAGGGTGCGGCGCAAGCGTTCCGGCACTTGGCCCACCGGCATTGCGATGTCAGTGGCGGGTGCCACAGTGGGGGAGTGAGCAACGCCAAGGACGTCCGACGGCGGTGGCTGGCAGAGCACGCGCCGGGCGGGCAGTAGGGGGTGACATCCGGTCGTGTCCGGTATGGCTGTGGAGGTGAGCGCGCAGTCCGCGCGGTCCCGGGCCCTCGCCGTGCTGCGTGTCCGCAGCAGGGCGCTGGCTCTCGCTCTGCTGCCCGCCGCCGTCGCCGTCGTATTGCTGACCGGCGGCGCCACCGGGCACATGAGCGGCCGCGGCTGGGACGCCCTCCGGTGGATCGTGACGCTGCCCGCCGTCGTCGTGCTGGTCGCCGCTGCGGGCGTCGCTGTCGTCATCGCCCGCTCCAGGCCGGCGGTCAGCCCCACCGTGCCGGTCCAGGAGGCGTCCGCCCCCGACCTCTACCGGATGGTGCGGGACCTCGCGGACCGGCTCGACGTGCCCGCACCCTCGGCGATAGCCCTGACCCCGGACTGCGACAGCTGGCTCGAGGACCGCACACACCCGGCGCACGGCCCGCCGACCGCCGAAGGCACGGCCGGGACACGTGGCGTCATACGCGTCATACGTGTCATTCGCGGGGTCATACGCGGCCTGATACGCGGCGTGGTGACGGTCCCGGCCCGTTCCCGGCGGGGCACGGCGGCACCCGTCCTGGTCATCGGATCCCCGTTCCTGTGGTGGATGCGCGTCGGTGAACTGCGGGCCGTCCTCGCCCCAGTCGTCGCCGGCACCGGGCCCTCCGCGCACCCGGACATAGCTGCGGCTCGTCGCTTCGTACGAGGGCTGGACGCGGCGGTCGCGGTGACGTCGGTACCGGCGAGAGGGCCGCTGTCCCGGGTGGTTCTCGCGGCCGTCGGGTGGGTCGCCCGCTTCCTGCTGCGCAGCTGCCGCGCGCATGCGGCCGAGATGGAGCGGGGTGTGGCGGCGGCGGCCGCCGAACGTGCACAGGCTGTGGACTACGGCCTGCGGATCGTCGCCCAGGAGCAGGTGGGCCTGGCGTACGCGGGGTGGGACCGGCTGCTGACCAGGGTCGCGCTTCCCGCGTGGCGGATGGGGCGCTGGCCGTCCCGGCTCGACGCGGGTGTGGTGGCCGCCCTCACCGAACTCTCCCGCCGCGACCGCCTCGCCGAGGGCTTCGCCTCGCGGCTCGGGGAGCGGCCGGCGTGCGATCTGCTGGAGGAGCCGGGTGCGGTGGACGAGGCGGCGTCCCTGCTCGCCGCCCGTCTCTTCCACGGCGGACCCGCGGAGCCCGGGCCCGACTGGACGCCGGTGAGCTGGCAGGAGTATCCGGACGAGGTCGTCGACCGCAAGTGGCGTACGGATGCGGCGCGCCTGCATCGCGTAATGGATGCGCTCCGGCCTCTGCCCCGCACGGCCCCCCACGCCGCGGCCCCCCACGCGGTGGCACCCCATTCCGAGGGTGCGACCCTGGCCCGCGTGATGGACCACCTCACCGTCCGCGAACCGGGTGCGTCCAGGGGCCCGACGGCTTCGGCACCCACCGCGGGGGCGGCTTCCCCCGTCCCGGCCGCTCCCGTGCCCGCGTACGGCCCGGCGCGCCGGCCGGCGTCCGCTCCCGCCCCGTCCACGACCCGCACAGCCGATGTCGACAGCGCTCATGTCGACAGCGCTCATGCCAACAGCGCTGATGCCGGCAGAGCTGACGCGGGCGGAGCTGACGCCGGCACAACCGATGCGGACACAGTGGATACCCCCGCGACAACGGCCGATGCCGGCAGGACCCCGGGTGGAGGCGGTGGATTCGGACGGGGCGAAGCCCTCGCGGCGGGCCTCAGCGCCGAGCTGGCCCGGGAGGAGTCCGCGTCCCCGGACGTGCGGTCTGCTCCGGCGGATCGTTCCGGTAGCGCGGGTACCGGCGATGCCCTGTGGGAGGACGGCATGCTGCCCCTCTTCCCGTCGCAGCCGCCGCGTACGGGTCGAGAGCTGCTCACCGACCACGTCACGGCAATGGTGTGCTGCGCCGCCGTGGACACCGCCGGGGCCGCTCCCGGTCTCGACTGGCTCGACGGGCCGGCGCTCATGGTCGGTGGTGAACGTGCGGCGGACCTTACGCCGCTGGTTCTGAGGCTGGTGGAAGAAGGCGATCCCGAGCCGTTGCGGGGCTGGCTCGTGCGCCTGGGCGTCCGCCCCGAGAAGCCGGTGCGACTGGTGTGAGCTCGACGTTCGGAGGCCGGACAGCCGACGCCGACCGGCGGCACGGACCATGCCGTACCAGTCCCGCGGTCCCCGCCCCACGACGGCAGTTGCGGAGCCTGCCCGTCCGGATCGAGTCAATTAACAACGAACGGTGACGGAGTGCGTGCGTAATGTGATGTGCTGGGGAGCGGCCACTGATGCGCGGCCGCACGGCGTCGGATCCGAAAGTCTTCCGGGATGCGGCGCACGCAAGGACAAAGACTCCGGAACATGAGGGAGGGGAGCAGGCAATGGGGCCGGATCGCGGCGAGCAGGGCACAAGGCCGGAGGAGACTGAGCAGCGGCCGAAGCGGCCCGAACGACCGCAGCCGCCGGAACAGACTCAGCCAGCTGACCATCCGCAGCCTACGGCGCCACCGTCCGCGGCCGAACGTCCGCAGTCAACCGTACGGCAACCCCTGTCCGAGCCCTCGCAGCAGGCCGAGCCCTCACGGTCGTCCAAGCCCTCGCAGCAGGCCGAGCCGTCCCAGCCGATCGCCCCTTCGGTGGCAATCCATCCCGTAGAGGCAACCGGCCCCACGGAGGCAACCGGCCCCACGGACTCGACGGGTCCCACGGACTCGACGGGTCCCACGGCCTCGACCGGTTCCGCGGCTGCGGAGTCCCCGACGACCTCGTCCCCGACACCCGCAACCCAGTCCCCGGCGCCCCCGCCCCTGCCCGCGGCACCGTCGCCCCAGCCCCTGACGGCCGCCGTACCCGCCGTACCCGCCGTACCCGCCGTACCCCAGCCCGTGATCCGCCGATGGGAGTCCGGCGCCCTCGCGCACGCCGTGACCGACCCCTTCGGGCAGGGGCCGCTGCCCTGGCTCCGCGGCAGTGAGCACTATTTCGACGACACCGGGCAGGTGGTCCCGTGGTACGTCGACCACGTGCCGGCCCCCGGCGCCGCCAGGATCCCGGCCCCCCGTACGGGCGGCCCCCGTACCGCCGACGACGTGCACCGCCAGATCAAGGGGTTCACCTCGACCGGCGCCGCCGCCCCCGGCGAGGCGATCGACTTCCACGTCACGGTCGACCCGCCGCAGCAGTTCAGCGTCGACATCTACCGGATCGGGCACTACGGAGGCGACGGCGCGGCGAAGATCACCACGAGCCCGCGCCTCTCCGGCATCGTCCAGCCGCCCCCGCTCACCGCCGACCGCACGGTCTCCTGTCACCACTGGTGGCTGTCCTGGCGCCTGCAGATTCCGTCGTACTGGAACATCGGGGCGTACGTCGCCGTCCTGACCACCGTCGACGGCTACCGCTCGCACGTCCCGTTCACCGTCCGCGACCACCAGCCCGCCGATCTGCTGCTCCTCCTGCCCGACATCACCTGGCAGGCGTACAACCTCTACCCGGAGGACGGCCACACCGGCGCCAGCCTGTACCACGCTTGGGACGAGAACGGCCGGCTGCTCGGCGAGAGCGAGGCCGCCGTCACGGTCTCGTTCGACCGCCCGTACGCGGGTGCGGGGCTGCCTCTCCACGTCGGCCACGCGTACGACTTCATCCGCTGGGCCGAGCGGTACGGATACGACCTCGCGTACGCCGACACCCGCGACCTGCACGCGGGCCGCGTCGACCCGACGCGCTACCGCGGCCTGGTCTTCCCCGGCCACGACGAGTACTGGTCGGTCCCGATGCGCCGCGTCACCGAGCTCGCCCGCGAGCACGGCACCTCGCTCGTCTTCCTGTCCGCCAACACCATGTACTGGCAGGTCGAGCTCGGGCCGTCCCCCTCCGGCGCACCGGACCGCCTGCTGACCTGCCGCAAGCGCAGAGGACCGGGAAAGCCCGCGCTCTGGCGCGAGATCGACCGGCCCGAACAGCAGCTGATGGGCATCCAGTACGCGGGCCGCGTACCGGAGCCGCACCCCCTCGTCGTCCGCAACGCCGACCACTGGCTGTGGGAGGCGACTGGCGCGCACGAGGGCGATGAGATCGACGGCCTGGTCGCGGGCGAGGCCGACCGCTACTTCCCGCGCACCGCGCTCCCCGAGCACCGGCGGCGCATCCTGCTGGCCCACTCCCCGTACCGGGACGGGGAGGGCGTGCTGCGCCACCAGGAGACGTCCCTGTACCGCGCCCCGTCCGGCGCGCTCGTCTTCGCGTCCGGCACCTTCGCCTGGTCCCCGGCGCTGGACCGCCCCGGACACGTCGACGAGCGCATCCAGCGGGCCACGGCCAACCTCCTGGACCGCATCTGCAAACGCGCCTGACCCGACCGCGCTGAGCCCCTGGCGCCCACCCCGAAGCAACCCGCCCCGGGCTCGGACACCCCAACGCAACCCGCCTTCGGCCCGGCCACCCAACGCAACCTCCCAGGCCGCCCCGCGCCCACCGACCCACACCCACCCCTGACCGCGCCACCGAAGCCGTGCCGCAGCCGACCCCTGGCCAGGGCCACCATCCGCATACGGGAGAATCGAGGCAGCGATTTAGACAGAACCACGGGGAGGAACCGTGTCCGGATTCGTTGAAAAGCCCGAACCGATCGAGGTTCCGGGCCTGGTGCATCTGCACACCGGCAAGGTGCGCGAGCTGTACCAGAACGAGGCGGGCGACCTGGTCATGGTCGCCAGCGACCGCCTCTCCGCGTACGACTGGGTGCTCCCCACGGAGATCCCCGACAAGGGCCGCATCCTCACCCAGCTGTCGCTGTGGTGGTTCGAGCAGCTCGCCGACCTGGCCCCGAACCATGTGCTGAGCACCGAGCTGCCCCCGGGTGCGCCGGCCGACTGGGAAGGCCGCACGCTGATCTGCAAGTCGCTGCGGATGGTGCCCGTCGAGTGTGTGGCCCGCGGCTATCTGACCGGTTCGGGCCTCGCCGAGTACGAGCAGTCGCGCACCGTGTGCGGTCTCGCGCTCCCCGAGGGCCTCGTCGACGGCTCGGAGCTGCCCGCGCCGATCTTCACGCCCGCGACCAAGGCCGAGGTCGGCGAACACGACGAGAACGTGTCGTACGAGGAGGTCGCACGCCAGGTCGGCGCCGACACCGCGGCGCAGCTGCGCCAGGTGACCCTCGCCGTCTACGCGCGCGCCCGCGACATCGCCCGGGAGCGCGGGATCATCCTGGCCGACACGAAGTTCGAGTTCGGCTTCGACGGCGAGGCGCTCGTGCTCGCCGACGAGGTGCTGACCCCCGACTCCTCCCGCTTCTGGCCCGCCGACGCATGGCAGCCGGGCCGTGCCCAGCCGTCGTACGACAAGCAGTTCGTCCGGGACTGGCTGACGTCCGCAGAGTCCGGCTGGGATCGCAAGAGCGAGCAGCCGCCGCCGGCCCTCCCGGACCACATCGTGGAGGCGACTCGGGCGAAGTACGCGGAGGCGTACGAGCTGCTGACCGGCGCCAAGTGGTCGTAGGCCCGACAGGCCCGTAGAAACGACGAAGCCCCGGCGGTCTGACCGCCGGGGCTTCGATCTGGAGCGGACGACGAGGCTCGAACTCGCGACCTCAACCTTGGCAAGGTTGCGCTCTACCAACTGAGCTACGTCCGCATTGCGCCGTTGCGCGAGAGCTACTATACCCAACCCCGCTCGCGAGCGAGACGCACAGCCGCATGACGGTTTTCCATCCCGAGCTTGGACACGGCCGACGACAGGTAGTTCCGTACGGTCCCCTGCGACAGCGCGGCCCGCTCGGCGATCTCCGAGACCGGCGCCCCGTCGGCGGCCAGCTCCAGCACCTCGGCCTCGCGGGCGGTCAGCGGCGAGTCCCCGGCGGAGATCGCGTCCGCGGCCAACTCGGGGTCGACGTACCGGTTCCCGGCATGCACCGTGCGGATGATCTCCGCGAGGCGTTGCGCGCTGACGGTCTTCGGGACGAATCCGCGCACACCGGCCGCGAGCGCCCGCTTCAGATGCCCCGGCCGTCCGTGACTGGTGACGATCAGCACCTGGCAACCGGGCAGTTCGGCGCGCAGGGATGTGGCGACCTTCACACCGTCCGCGCCGGGCATCTGCAGATCGAGCACGGGCCACGTCGGGCGCGTGCGCCCGCGCCATCGCCAGTGCCTCCGGGCCGGTGGCCGCCTCGGCGACGACCAGGAGGTCGTCCTCCAGTGACAGCAGCGCGGCGAGGGCCCCGCGGATGAGGTGCTCGTCGTCAGCGAGCAGCACGCGCACCACAGGAGACGTCATGACACGCTCTCGCACCCGGCCACCGCCAGCGGCACCTGCGCCACTCCCACGTCCCGGGCCCGCATCAGCAGCCCGGTGGCCGACCGCTGCAACTCATGCGTCCGCAGCCGTACGAACCGCCCCTCCACCGTGTGGCGACGACGCCCAACTCGCCCAGCGCCGGGAGATCCGCCAGGGAGTAGCCCTCGGGCAGTTCGAAGGAATATCCGGGCCGGCTGGGACGCCGTCACCTCGGCCGGAGTCCCGGTCGCCGCGATCCGCCCCTCGTGCAGGATCGCCAGCCGGTCGGCCAGCCCCTCCGCCTCCTCCAGGTAGTGCGTGGTCAGCAGCACGGTCGTCCCCGTGTCTCGCAGCCGCCGGATCAACTCCCAGGTGTCCCGCCGCCCTTCGGCGTCCAGCCCGGTCGTCGGCTCGTCCAGGAACAGCACCTCGGGATCGCTGAGCAGCGCGAGCGCCAGATCCAGGCGCCGCCGCTCACCCCCGGACAGCTGCTTCACTCGTACGCCGGACCGCGGCCCGAGCCCGTTCCGCGCACGGCCTCGAACCCGCCCCCGTACACGCGCCTCAGGTCGGTGACCTCGATCACGTGCTCGTGTTCGTTCGTTTCCATGACCAACAGCGTCGCAGTGATCAAGTGCCGGCAGCAGTGCGCGCTGTCATCACTCCGCATGACAAATGTCAGAGAAATCGCCGGATGAGGACAGCCGGATCAGGACAAAAGCAGAGGCCCCGGTCGATGACCGGGGCCTCTGCTCCTGGAGCGGACGACGAGGCTCGAACTCGCGACCTCAACCTTGGCAAGGTTGCGCTCTACCAACTGAGCTACGTCCGCATTGCCCCCGATCAGCTTTCACTGACCGGTGCGAGCACCAGCCTACCTGATCCACAACCGTGCTCGGTAAGCGATGCAGAGCGGGTGACAGGAATCGCACACTGCGCCTCCCCCTTGGAAAGGGGGTGTTCTGCTACTGAACTACACCCGCAAGATCCGTGAGGTGCGGCCTTTCCGGCCTCGCCCCTCGGCGTGATCCAGACTCTAACTGATCACCAGGGGTCCGACGCAAGTCGGTTGCAGGGGCCAGTGCACCCAAGGGGCCGCGCGGATCCGCGCGCGAGTCCCTCAGTTCGCCGCGTCGAACGCCTCGTACACCTTCTTCGGGATCCTGCCGCGCGGCGGGACCTCCATCTTGTTCGAGCGGGCCCAGGCGCGGACCGCCGCGGGGGATGCGGCGACCGCCGTGTGCGTGTAGTCCGCGGCCTGCTTGGTCGCGGTTCCGCCGGCGGACCTCCCGGCGGCCGTCCGCTTGCGGCCGGCCTGCATGTAGGGAGCCAGCGCCTTACGCAGTTTCCTGGCATTGGCTGGATTGAGGTCGATCTCGTACGACTTGCCGTCCAGGCCGAAGGCGATCGTTTCCGCCGCTTCTCCGCCGTCGATGTCGTCATGGAGGGTGACGACGACACGCTGCGCCACGAATATCGGTCCCTTCGTGCGGCATCACTGCGGTGACGTGCGGTGATGGCGACTGTTCGGCAGTATTTGAGCAAAGTACGGAGCAAGTATCGGCTATTGCCAATTCCTTTGTACAGGGCTTGACATTGCATCGGGGGTCCGACTGAATACGCCCGCGTGTCCGCTTTCGGAGTGAGGGTGGCGGTCCCTGGGCGGAGATGCAATCCGGGCCCGCGGTGTTTTCCCTGAATTTTCCGTGAAGACGCCTGGGCCGATACCGGATCGTGATCGCGATCACGTGCGTTGCTCCATATCTACGCGAGTAGAAATCGGGTGCGGGTAGTCTGAAGACACTTGCTCACGCACCACACACCGGGAGTGCCAGTGGCACGCGTCGTAGTCGACGTCATGCTCAAGCCGGAGATCCTCGACCCCCAGGGACAGGCGGTGCAGCGTGCACTGCCGCGCCTCGGCTTCGAGGGCATCTCCGACGTACGTCAGGGAAAGCGCTTCGAACTCGAGGTGGACGGGCCGCTCGACGAGGCCGCCCTCGCCCGTATTCACGAGATGGCGGAGACCTTCCTCGCCAACACCGTGATCGAGGACTTCGTCGTCAAGGTCGAAGAGGCCGAGGCTGTAAAGGTGGAGTCGTGACCGCTCGTATCGGAGTCGTCACTTTTCCCGGAACGCTCGACGACCGCGACACCCAGCGTGCCGTCCGGCTTGCCGGTGCCGAGGCCGTGCCGCTGTGGCACCGCGACAAGGACCTGAAGCAGGTCGACGCGGTGGTTCTGCCGGGCGGTTTCTCGTACGGCGACTATCTGCGCGCCGGCGCCATCTCGCGTTTCTCGCCGCTGATGGGGACGATCATCGACCAGGCGAAGGCCGGAATGCCGGTGCTCGGCATCTGCAACGGCTTCCAGGTGCTCACCGAAAGCCACCTGCTTCCCGGGGCGATGCTGCGGAACAACCATCTGCACTTCATCTGCCGGGACCAGAAGCTGCGCGTGGAGAGCGACCGCACGGCCTGGACCGCCGATTACGTCGCCGGTCAGGAGATCTCCATTCCGCTCAAGAACATCGACGGCCGGTACGTGGCCGATGAGCGGACGCTGGACATGCTGGAGGCCGAGGGCCGGGTCGCCTTCCGCTACCTGGACGTCAACCCGAACGGGTCGCTGCGCGACATCGCCGGCATCACGAACGAGGCGGGCAACGTCGTCGGCCTCATGCCGCACCCCGAGCACGCCGTGGAGCCGGGGATCGGGACCGGCCGCACCGACGGCCTCGGATTCTTCACCTCGATCCTGAAGAAGCTGGTCAACGTCTGATGACTCTCGACACCGTCAAGCACGCCACCGAAACGCCCGACGTCGAGCAGCCCTGGGCCGAGCTGGGCCTGAAGCGGGACGAGTACGAGCGCATCCGCGAGATCCTCGGCCGCCGTCCCACCGGTGCCGAGCTCGCCATGTACTCGGTCATGTGGTCCGAGCACTGCTCGTACAAGAGCAGCAAGGTCCATCTGAAGCAGTTCGGCGAGAAGGCCCCCGAGAACGACGCCCTGCTCGTCGGCATCGGCGAGAACGCCGGTGTCGTCGATGTCGGCCAGGGTTACGCGGTGACCTTCAAGGTCGAGTCGCACAACCACCCCAGCTACATCGAGCCGTACCAGGGCGCCGCCACCGGCGTCGGCGGCATCGTCCGCGACATCCTCGCCATGGGCGCCCGCCCGGTCGCCGTGATGGACCCGCTGCGGTTCGGCGCGGCCGACCACCCGGACACCAAGCGCGTCCTGCCGGGCGTCGTCGCGGGCATCGGCGGCTACGGCAACTGCCTGGGCCTGCCCAACATCGGCGGCGAGGTCGTCTTCGACGACTGCTACCAGGGAAACCCGCTGGTCAACGCGCTGTGCGTGGGCGTCATGAAGCACGAGGACATCCACCTCGCGAAGGCGTCGGGCGCCGGCAACAAGGTCATCCTGTACGGGGCCCGGACCGGCGGCGACGGCATCGGCGGTGTGTCCGTGCTGGCGTCCGAGACCTTCGAGTCGACGGGTCCCGCCAAGCGCCCGGCCGTCCAGGTCGGCGACCCCTTCCAGGAGAAGCTCCTCATCGAGTGCACGCTCGAGATCTTCAAGGAGAACCTGGTCGCGGGCATCCAGGACCTCGGCGGTGCGGGTCTCTCCTGTGCGACCTCGGAGCTCGCGAGCGCCGGTTCCGGCGGTATGCGCGTCGAGCTCGACACCGTCCCGCTGCGTGACGCGACGCTCTCGCCCGAGGAGATCCTCATGAGCGAGTCGCAGGAACGCATGTGCGCGATCGTCGAGCCCGACAAGGTCGACCGCTTCCTGGAGATCTGCGAGAAGTGGGACGTCATCGCCACCGTCATCGGTGAGGTGACGGACGGCGACCGCCTGGAGATCTACTGGCACGGCGAGCAGATCGTCGACGTACCGCCGCGGACCGTGGCCCATGAGGGCCCGGTCTACCACCGGCCGTACGCCCGCCCGGAGTGGCAGGACGCCCTCCAGGCCGACGACGCGAACAAGCTGCCGCGGCCCGCGTCCGGCGCCGAGCTCAAGGAGCAGGTGCTCAAGATCGTCGCGTCCCCGAACCAGGCGTCCAAGGCGTGGATCACGGACCAGTACGACCGCTTCGTGCAGGGCAACACCGTGCTCGCCCAGCCCGAGGACTCCGGCATGATCCGGATCGACGCGGACACCAACCTGGGTGTCGCGGTCGCGACGGACGGCAACGGCCGGTACGCGAAGCTCGACCCGTACGCGGGCGCCCAGCTCGCGCTCGCCGAGGCCTACCGGAACGTGGCGACGACCGGCGCCAAGCCGCTCGCCGTCTCCGACTGCCTCAACTTCGGCTCGCCCGAGGACCCGGCGGTCATGTGGCAGTTCGCCGAGGCAACGCGCGGTCTCGCCGACGCCTGCCAGACGCTCGGCACCCCGGTGACCGGCGGCAACGTCTCGCTGTACAACCAGACCGGTGAGACGGCGATCCACCCGACCCCGGTCGTGGCGGTCCTCGGCGTCATCGACGACGTGACCCGCCGTACGCCGGTCGCCTTCAAGGAAGAGGGCCAGCTCCTCTACCTGCTGGGCGACACCAAGGAGGAGTTCGGTGGCTCGGCCTGGTCCCAGGTCGTCCACGGGCACCTCGGCGGTCTGCCGCCGGCCGTGGACCTGGAGCGGGAGCGGCTGCTCGCCGAGATCCTGATCTCGGCGTCCCGCGACGGCATGATCGACGCCGCGCACGACCTCTCCGACGGCGGTCTGATCCAGGCCGTGGTCGAGTCGTGCCTGCGCGGCGGCACGGGCGCGCGTCTGGTCGTCCCGGACGGCCTGGACGCGTTCACGTTCCTCTTCTCCGAGTCGGCGGGCCGCGCGGTCGTGGCCGTGCCGCGCTCCGAGGAGGTCCGCTTCAACGACATGTGCGGGGCGCGCGGCCTGCCCGTGACCCGTATCGGTGTCATCGACGGCGACGCGATCGATGTCCAGGGCGAGTTCGCGCTGTCCCTGGCCGAGCTCCGCACGGCGCACGAGGAGACGATCCCGGCGCTGCTGGCCTGACGCATACGGCGCTGAACAGCCCCCGCCCGGTCTCTGGGCGGGGGCTGTTCCGGTTGTGGGCACCTTTCGGTTCCGGTTGTGCGTAGCTGTCGGTAACAGGCCCGGCTACTCGGTACCCCAGAACTCGTCCACCTGCTCGATGTCCGCCACGCACTCGTCCAGGTCGGAGATCTTGCCTCCGATGATGGTGAAGAAGATCCCGCCTCTCATCTCGATGCCGCGGTCGCCGCGCTCTGCGTAGATCTTGTGGACGGATATGGCATGTCCCCGCCCGTCCGGGAAGACGCCGTCGAGCTCGACGCGCATGGTGCCGTCGGTGAGCTCCCAGAGCCTGCGGTACATGCCCAGGACGTTGTCCTGCCCCTTGAAGTGCCCGGAGATCTGACTGCTTCCGGGCGAGTGGTGGACGCAGTCCGCCGTCAGCAGCGAGCGAAGCGTCTGCTCGTCGCCCTTGTTGAACGCTTCATAGCCTTGGCGTACCAGGGCGGTGTCCGGGTGTTCGCCCATGGTTCCTCCATGCCTCTCGTACGGGTGTCCCGCCCCCTTTTCGTGCGGTCATGCCCGCCCTTTTCATCTTCCGCCGGGTCCGCGCCCCCTGTCGTGCGGACCCTCCCGAACCTCTCCCGGGACCGGCTAGCCTCACGGCATGCCACCGGCCAAGAAGCGCAAACGTACGTACGACTCCGCGAAGATCCGCGCCGCCGTCCGCACCCAGTTCGGCACCGTACGAGAGGCCGTACGCGCCCTCACGGACGAGCAGCTGGCGCTTCCCGCGCAGCTCGGGGACTGGACTGTGCGGGATCTGGCCGCACACATCACCATGGCCGTGGAGAGCGTGAGCCGCATCCTCGACGAGGAGCCGCCGGCGCGGCAGGACGTCTCGCTCATGGAATATCCGTCGCTGTCGCTGACCCCCGGGCTCGCGGAGGCCGTCGCCGAAGGCAGCCGTGCCCTCGCCGCCGCCCACGCCGACCTCGACGCGCTGTACACACGGACCGCCGGGCGCATCGAGGAGCGGCTGCCCGGCGCGCCCGACGAACGGCTCCTCGCCACCCGCCTCGGCGCCATGACGCTCCTCGACTACCTGGTCACCCGCACCGTCGAACTCATCGTCCACACCGACGATCTCAACCGCGCCACAGGCCTCGACATCCCGCTCGACCGCCAGGCGCTCGCCGCGTGCACCCGGGTGCTGGCCGACGCGCTCGCCGACAGGGCACCGGGCGCCTCGACCGAGGTGCGCATCCCGCCCTTCGCGGTGGTGCAGTGCATCGAGGGCCCCCGGCACACCCGCGGCACCCCGCCGAACGTCGTCGAGACCGATCCCCTGACCTGGATCCGGCTGGCCACGGGCCGTACGACCTGGGAGGCCGAGCTGGCGGCCGCGCACGTGTCAGCGAGCGGTGAGCGGGCCGACCTCTCCGGCCTCCTGCCGCTCATGGGGTGACATGCCTCACGGGCGACGGAACCCGCTCGTCGTCGGATACGTCACATCGCCGTGAACCGAGTGATGAACGTGACGTACGCCGCCCTGGCCCTGACCGGCACGGTCGCCCTGGCCGCCTGCGGCACTCAGACCGGCGGCGGCAGCGGCACGGTCGGCGGCGACGTACCCGTGGCCGGCGTCCGCTGGATCCCGGAGAAGCTCACCGTGGACGGCAAGGACATCCCCCTTCCGGAAGGGGCTCGCAACGCCCATGTGACGTTCAAGCCCGGCACGGCGAAGCAGGGCGAGGGCGGCGGCCAGTCCGGCGGCTCGGTGGGCTGCAACAGCATCGGCGCCGACGTGGAGGTCGAGGGCGACACCGTCAGGGTCTCCGACGTGGCGAGCACCGAGATGGGCTGCCCCGGCCCTGTCCAGGAGTTCGAAGAGGGGTTCGTCCGCATCTTCAGCGGCGACCTCGAGGCCAGGATCACGGAGCCGGAGGGCGAACCCAAGATCCTCACGCTGACCAGCCACGACGGCGACAGCATTACCCTCAGCTCGGAGGCCGCCCCGCCGTTGACGGGCACCACCTGGACAGTAGATGCCCTCACCACCGGGAAGGGCGCCGATGCCGCCGCCGAACCCCTGCCGCAGGCTGCCCGCGGCAAGGCGTATCTCGTCCTCTCCAAGGACGCACTCACCGGCGACGGAACCGTGCACGGCAGCCTCGGCTGCAACACCTTCTCCGGCAAGGCCACCGTCAGCGACGGCAGCGACGGCACGATCGAGTTCAGCCGCCTGGCCACCACCCGCAAACTGTGCTCGGCCCCCGTCATGAAGACAGAGAACGAGATCAAGGAAATACTGGACGGGAAGGTCGCATACGACAAGGAACACGACGTCCTGACCCTGACAGCGGACTCCGGCAAGGGCCTCACCGCCCGGGCGGAAAAGACGAAGTAAGAAGTCCCACTGTCCCCGAATTCGGACCAGTGGTCGATCTCGCCTACACTCGGTGGCGTGCCACGTGGTGACGGTCGACTCAATCATGATCTGCTCCCCGGCGAGAAAGGCCCCCAGGACGCGTGTGGCGTCTTCGGTGTCTGGGCTCCCGGTGAAGAGGTCGCCAAGCTCACTTACTTCGGGCTCTACGCCCTCCAGCATCGGGGTCAGGAATCCGCGGGAATCGCGGTCAGCAACGGCTCCCAGATCCTCGTCTTCAAGGACATGGGCCTCGTGTCCCAGGTCTTCGACGAGACCTCCCTCAGCTCCCTCCAGGGCCACATCGCGGTGGGCCATGCCCGGTACTCCACCACCGGCGCCTCGGTGTGGGAGAACGCGCAGCCGACGTTCCGCGCGACCGCGCACGGCTCCATCGCGCTGGGCCACAACGGCAACCTGGTGAACACGGCGGAGCTCGCCGAGATGGTCGCCGCCCTCCCCAAGGAGAACGGCCGCGCCACCCAGGTCGCCGCGACCAACGACACCGACCTCGTCACCGCGCTGCTCGCAGGCCAGACCGACGACGACGGCAAGCCGCTGACCGTCGAGGAGGCCGCCGCCAAGGTCCTGCCGCAGGTCAGGGGTGCCTTCTCGCTCGTCTTCATGGACGAGCACACGCTGTACGCGGCCCGCGACCCGCAGGGCATACGCCCGCTCGTCCTCGGCCGCCTCGAGCGCGGCTGGGTCGTCGCGTCCGAGACCGCCGCCCTCGACATCGTCGGCGCCAGCTTCGTCCGCGAGATCGAGCCGGGCGAGTTCGTCGCCGTCGACGAGAACGGACTGCGAACGTCCCGATTCGCGGACGCGAAGCCCAAGGGCTGCGTCTTCGAGTACGTCTACCTCGCGCGCCCCGACACCGACATCGCCGGCCGGAACGTCTACCTCTCCCGGGTCGAGATGGGCCGCAAGCTCGCCAAGGAGGCCCCGGTCGAGGCCGACCTGGTGATAGCCACGCCGGAGTCCGGCACTCCGGCAGCCATCGGATACGCCGAGGCGTCCGGCATCCCCTTCGGCAGCGGCCTGGTGAAGAACGCCTACGTCGGTCGTACGTTCATCCAGCCCTCGCAGACCATCCGCCAGCTCGGCATCCGCCTGAAGCTGAACCCGCTCAAGGAAGTCATCAAGGGCAAGCGCCTGGTCGTCGTCGACGACTCGATCGTCCGCGGCAACACCCAGCGCGCCCTGGTCCGCATGCTCCGTGAGGCGGGCGCCGCCGAGGTGCACATCCGCATCTCGTCCCCGCCCGTGAAGTGGCCGTGCTTCTTCGGCATCGACTTCGCGACCCGCGCCGAGCTCATCGCCAACGGCATGAGCGTCGACGAGATCGGCAAGTCCCTCGGCGCGGACTCCCTCGCGTACATCTCGCTGGACGGCATGATCGAGGCGACCACCATCGCCAAGCCGAACCTGTGCCGGGCGTGCTTCGACGGCGAGTACCCGATGGAGCTGCCCGACCCCGAGCTGCTCGGTAAGCAGCTCCTGGAGACCGAGCTGGCCGCGGGCCCGGCGGCCACCGCCGCGACCGACGCGATCCGCCGCCCGTAACCCCGCAGCGCACGACAGCTGTACGACACGAAAGCCTTCATTTCTCATGTCTGAGACAACTGGTGCCAGCTACGCAGACGCGGGCGTCGACATCGAGGCGGGCGACCGCGCCGTCGAGCTCATGAAGGAGTGGGTGAAGAAGACCCAGCGCCCCGAGGTCCTCGGCGGCCTCGGCGGCTTCGCCGGCCTCTTCGACGCCTCCGCCCTCAAGCGGTACGAGCGGCCCCTCCTGGCCTCCGCCACGGACGGCGTGGGCACGAAGGTCGACATCGCCCGCCAAATGGGCGTCTACGACACGATCGGCCACGACCTCGTCGCGATGGTCATGGACGACATCGTGGTGTGCGGCGCCGAACCGCTGTTCATGACCGACTACATCTGCGTCGGCAAGGTCCACCCCGAGCGGGTCGCCGCCATCGTCAAGGGCATCGCCGAGGGCTGTGTGCTGGCCGGCTGCGCCCTCGTCGGCGGCGAGACCGCCGAGCACCCCGGGCTGCTCGGCCCGGACGACTTCGACGTCGCGGGCGCCGGCACCGGCGTCGTCGAGGCGGACCGCCTCCTCGGCCCGGATCGCATCCGCAAGGGTGACGCCGTCATCGCGATGGCGTCCTCGGGTCTTCACTCGAACGGGTACTCGCTCGTCCGCCACGTGGTCTTCGACCGGGCGAACATGCGCCTGGACCAGCAGGTCGAGGAGTTCGGCCGGACCCTCGGCGAGGAGCTTCTGGAGCCCACCAAGATCTACTCGCTGGACTGCCTCGCGCTCACCCGCACCACCGAGGTGCACGCCTTCAGCCACATCACCGGCGGCGGGCTCGCGGCCAACCTGGCCCGCGTCATCCCGGACGGGCTGCATGCCGTCGTCGACCGCACCACCTGGACCCCGGCCCCGGTCTTCGACCTGGTCGGCAAGGCGGGCGACGTCGAGCGGCTCGAGCTCGAGAAGACCCTGAACATGGGCGTGGGCATGATGGCGATCGTCCCCGAGGAGTCGGTGGACGTGGCGCTCACCACACTCGCCGACCGCGGCGTGGAGGCCTGGGTCGCCGGCTCGATCACGGACCGTGGCGAGCAGGCGACGGGCGCCGCCCTGGTCGGGGACTACGCGGCCTGAGCCGTCGGAGCCGACCGATGGACTGCCCGGTGGGACATCGCCCGATGCGACAGCGACCGGTGCGGCGGCCTGACAGCCAGCTACCGGGCTCCACCACCCACAGCAGCCGCAGGCAGCACGAAACCCGGTCCGGCGCTACGGCCCCGGACCGGGTGAGGTGCAGTTGCTACGAGAACTGCGAATGCTGCAGGATCAAGCGCCGCGGCGCTGCGACGACGGACCGGACTCCTCGTCCTCGTCCTCTTCATCGTCGTCGTTGTACAGATCCGCGTACCGTGCGTACGGGTCGTCGTCCTCGTCGTCCTCGAACGGCTCACCGTTCGGCGGCTGGCTCGAAATCGGACTCGAAGTCGATGCGCCCAGCTCGTTGGCCAGACGCGACAGGTCAGTCCCGCCGCTGTTGTACTTCAGCTGGCGGGCGACCTTCGTCTGCTTGGCCTTGGCCCGGCCGCGCCCCATGGCTCGACCCCCTCGGTGACGGGGCTCGACGGCCCCAGAGTCTTGACACGCGTTCATGATCTGGAACGGGCTCTCCGTGGAGAGACCCGTCCGTAGGGCTTCAACGGTACCTGCTTCCGCGGCCATACGGTACGTCGCCCGCAGCACGTGCCTCGGTGCAGGACCCGCGAGGCGCCCCGTCCTCGCTGGTCAACTGCGATTTTAACCTCTTCCCGACCCCCGACCCGCCGACGGGCGTGAGACGCATCTCTTTGTATGACATGGGGCGCCGTCGGCGACTCGGCCGGTGGACGTGTCAGCGCCTCGTGCGCGCCTCCGCCATCCGCTGCTCGGCGATCCGGTCGGCCGCGGCGGCCGGCGGAATACCGTCCGTCTTCGCACGAGCGAATATTGCCAGCGTGGTGTCGAAGATCTTCGCGGCCTTCGCCCGGCACCGGTCGAAGTCGAAGCCGTGCAGTTCGTCGGCGACCTGGATGACGCCGCCTGCGTTCACCACGTAGTCGGGTGCGTAGAGGATCCCTCGGTCGGCGAGGTCCTTCTCGACGCCGGGGTGGGCGAGCTGGTTGTTGGCCGCGCCGCACACGATCCGGGCCGTGAGCACCGGCACGCTGTCGTCGTTGAGCGCACCCCCGAGCGCGCACGGGGCGTAGATGTCGAGGCCCTCGGTGCGGATCAGCGCGTCCGTGTCGGCCACGGCCGTGACGCGTCCGCCGGGGTGCTTGTCGAGGACACGGCGTACGGACTCCTGGCGGACGTCCGTGACCACGACCTCGGCGCCGTCCTCCAGCAGGTGCTCCACGAGGTGGTGCCCCACCTTGCCGACGCCCGCGATGCCGATCTTGCGGCCGCGCAGCGTGGGGTCGCCCCACAGGTGCTGAGCGGAGGCGCGCATGCCCTGGAACACGCCGTACGCGGTCAGCACCGAGGAGTCACCGGCGCCGCCCTTCTCCGGCGAGCGGCCCGTCGTCCACGGGCACTCGCGCGCGACCACGTCCATGTCCTGGACGTAGGTGCCGACGTCACAGGCGGTGACATACCGACCGCCGAGCGAGGCGACGAAGCGGCCGTAGGCCAGCAGCAGCTGCTCGGTCTTGATCTGCTCGGGGTCGCCGATGATCACCGCCTTGCCGCCGCCGTGGTCGAGACCGGCCATGGCGTTCTTGTACGACATCCCGCGCGAGAGGTTCAGCGCGTCGGCGACGGCCTCTTCCTCGGTCGCGTACGGGTAGAAGCGGGTGCCGCCGAGGGCGGGGCCCAGGGCCGTCGAATGGATGGCGATGACGGCCTTGAGGCCGCTGGCGCGGTCCTGGCAGAGCACGACCTGCTCATGGCCTCCCTGGTCCGTCCGGAACAGGGTGTGCAGTACATCAGCAGGTGCGCCGGTTACATCGGTCACTGTGGTGACTCCTGAGGTAAGTAGCGGCGGTTGGAGGGCCGGCCCCGTAAGGGTGGCGGGTCCGTGACATGAGCCTAGAGCCCGCACGCGTCCGCCATGGGCGCAGTGCCGAGGATCACCCTCTCCTGGAGTATGGGCATGGGACGATTTGCAGTGTTTCCCGCCTGCCCGCGGGGGAGGGAGCTGCTGTGCCCAAGGTGTCGTCGGTGATCGTTCCGTACACGTGCTACCTGCGCGTGTACGAACCGCTGGCCGCCTTTCCCGAGCCGGAGCGGACGCACTGGGCGCGCTATGCCCGGCGCCCCGAGCACCCCTCGTACCAGGACGAACTCCGCCGTGCGCTGGCGGACTTGCTGCCCACGCCGCCCGTCGCGGTGCCGGTGCACGAGAGCGACGACGCCTTCGTCGCGGACGTCGACGGGGTGCTGTGCATCTGTCCGTGGCGCACCCGGCTGCGCGCCTGGCAGGCGATGGGCGAGCTGGCCGGGGAGCTGCCCGCGCCGGTCCTCGACGCGGTGCTGCCGCCCGTGGTGCGCCGCCAGACGGTCGCGGACTACGAGCGGTGGCTCGAGCGCAATCCGGACGCCCGGCCGTGGATCCGCACCGCGCGGTGGCAGGTCCCCCTGAACTGGTTCGTGCTCGTCTCGGACGAGGAGCGCGAGTACGAGAAGGGCTCCGGCGAGGCTCCCCCGGTGCTGCGCTACCGGACGCCCATGGTGCAGGCGCGCAGGCGCGTCGCGCGCGGTCTCAAGGCGCTGAAGGACGCCATGGACGAGGGGCCGATGATCGACGGCCTGGTAGATGTTGGGCGATGGCTCGAAGAGTTTCATCCGCGCTCGCTCGTCGAGCTCGACTACGGCGGCCTGGTGCACGCCCTGCCCGAGGAACACCTCGAGGGCGATCACTCGGCGGCCGACGTGGCCGAGGGCATCGACGCGCTGCGCGGCGGCGACGGTGCCGCGGCCGGCGAGGCGTACGCACGGCTGGTGGAGCGCTGGCGGGCGGTACGGGACCTGCAGTCGGCCAACTGACGCCGTGAGCGGAGTGGCTGGTACGGGTCTACGGACGTAGGTGCCGATCCGGGGCTTTGGTCCCAAGCGTGACGGACCACACGTACAGGTACCTTGCGTCCATCGGTCCCCCTCGTGCCAAAATAGGACAAGGAGTCCGGGGAGGACTCCATCGTCCAACTATGCGCCAGATGCTGGATATTGCATATTTTGGGGGGGGCTTGTTGCCTCCTGATCGTCCTGTGACTGATCGTCACAGTGGCGTGACTGTCCGCTATGGCATGGTCCATCGGCTTCCGTCGCTGATGAACACCTGGGAGGGCAATTCCATCGGTTTGGCCGACGCGGCTGGACAGATGGTGTAGTTGTAGTGCCGAGGACAAGCCGTTCGTCCTATAACCGACTCGACTCGCGTCCGCTCATTTCGGGCAACGCGGGTCAAGGTGCAGAATTTAGAGGAAAGAACCGAGATGGATTCGGTTCTCCCGAGGAGGCCGCTCATGACCGCTCGCACCCCTGATGCCGAGCCGCTGCTGACCCCGGCTGAGGTCGCCACGATGTTCCGCGTCGACCCCAAGACGGTCACGCGCTGGGCCAAGGCTGGCAAGCTCACGTCGATCCGTACGCTCGGCGGGCACCGCCGCTACCGCGAGGCCGAGGTCCGCGCTCTGCTCGCGGGCATTCCGCAGCAGCGCAGCGAGGCCTAAAACAACCGAATAACGGGCATTCCGGTCCGGTCCCCCAACCTGACCGCCGCCCAACACGCAGCTCGATACGACGCAGGTCCCGCCCCAACGGGGCCTACACCCAAGTCCACCCCCAGGGTGCGTCGTTGATCGCGCCGGACTCCGCCGGGTCCGGCGCGATCTTTTTTGTGCGCGGAGGCAGCGTGGAGGCTGCGCGGAGGCCGTCACCTCGCGCCGGCGGCGGTTCCTCTGTGGGCCCTCAGGGGGTCTGTGAGCGGCCTGGCCACTGTCTGAGGCGCACTGTCGGGGCGGTTGTGAGCAGTCGGGACCGGGGGCTCTGTGAGGCGCCGGACGGCTCTCGGCGGAGAGTGCAATTGCACATATTAAATTGAGCCTACGTAGACGGGGTGTAAGTAAGGGTGGTTTCAAAACTCATTTGGTGACACCCGTCACACCTCGCGACTCTTGCTGATGGTGTGTCACCTGAGCTATAGAGTCCCGCCGCCGAAGACATGCTTCCAGCCTCCCACTCGACGAGCGGGAGCCGGGTCGGCTTTGGTCACGTCTTGCCGGGACTTTGGTCCTCACAGGCCTCGCGGCACACTCTCGCCGCCGCCGCTGGTCTCATCGGCAGCGCTGTCGCTACCCGCGCCGGCCCCCTCGCCGTCCTCCGCGGGGCCCGCTGAGGGCTCCATGGCGAGCCGCAGGAGCCGGTGACAGACCGGGCAATGGCGCGTCAGATGGCGGTAACCGGCGGCGGCCGACAGATGGGCGCGCAACAGAGCACGCGTCTCGTGCCTGGCGGACACCGCCATGCGCCACCTCCTGCGGTCGCGGTCCTTGCTGTCTGGGTACCGGCGGAATGTGACGCAGTCAAGACGGGGCGGGGCGGGCAGCCTGAAGGGGCCGCAGAGGGGCGGTTGGGCTGGTCGAGCCGCCGCGGCGGGGCAGGCAAGCCGAAGGGCCGCATCCCCACCGGGATACGGCCCTTCACTGTGCGGTCCTGACGGGATTTGCTGTGTCTGATTGCGGCTGCGCCGCGGGCGCGGCCTCCGCCTTGGCGGGGTGGTCGGCGGGTGCCTTGGGGCGGTGCGTACGCCGAAGGGCCGCGCCCCTACGGGATGCGGCCCTTCATCATGCGGTCCTGACGGGATTTGAACCCGCGGCCTCCACCTTGACAGGGTGGCGAGCACTCCAAACTGCTCCACAGGACCAGGTCTCGCAGTCACTTTCGTGCGCTGTGCTGCGAGAAGAGACTGTACAGCAGTGCGGGGGCGGCGGTCGAACTCACGCAGGGCGACGTCGCCGTCACAACCCTCGGGTGGCGGCAGGGGCCGCTACGGAACGGCCGCGTCGATCGCCTTCACGATGCGCTTGTCGGAGACCGGGTACGCGGTGCCCAGCGCATGCGCGAAGTAGCTGACCCGCAGCTCCTCGATCATCCAGCGGATGTCCAGGACCTCCTGCGGCACGGGACGCCCTTGCGGCATCTGCTCCAGGAGCCAGGCGTACTCGTCCTGCATCTCCTGAACCTTCTCCATGCGCGTGGTGTCCCGCTGGACGTTCGTCGGCATTTGCTGGAGCCGCCGGTCCGCCGCGACCAGATAGCGCATCAGATCCGGCAGCCGGCGCAGCCCGGCCTCCGTCACGAAGCCCGGCCTGACGAGGGCGGAGAGCTGCTTCCGTACGTCCGTGAGGTTGGCCAGCAGTGCCGGGCTCGTCGTGGACTTCAGACGGCGCTCGCAGGCCTGCCAGGCGGCCAGCACCTGCTGCACCTGGCCGACCGTCCGCACCGTCGTGTCCACTATGTCGGCGCGCACCTTGTCGTAGAGCTTGCGGTACGACTCCTCGTCCCAGGCGGGACCGCCGAAGTCGGCGATCAGCTTGTCCGCGGCGGCCATGGCGCAGTCGTCGAAGAGCGCCTGGATCGAGCCGTGCGGGTTCGCGGACAGCGCGAGCTTCTGCGGGTTGGTGAGCTTCTCGGATGCGAACTTCGCAGGGTTCACCGGGATGTTGCGCATGATCAGGCGGCGGGTGCCCTTCCACATCGCCTGCTGCTGCTCCGCCTCGGTGTCGAAGAGGCGTACGGAGACGGTGTCGCCGTCGTCGACGAGTGCCGGGTACGCCTTGACGGGCTGGCCCGCGCGGCGCGTCTCGAAGACGCGGGTGAGCGAGCCGATCGTCCAGTCCGTGAGGCCGGTCTGCTCGAGCGAGGTGCCACCGGAGCGCTCCGCCGTGGCGGCCGCCGCCTGGGACAGGGCCTGGCGCGCCTTCGGCTTCAGCTGGAGCTTCAGCACCTCCAGGTCCTTGTCCTCGGCGAGCTTGCGGCGCCGCTCGTCGGTGATCCGGAACGTTATGCGCAGATGGTCGGGGACCTTCGCCCAGTCGAAGTCGTCGGCCGTGACCGGGACGCCGACCATGCGCTTCAGCTCGCGGGCGAGCGTGACGGGCAGCGGCTCCTGCAGGGGTACGGCACGTTCCAGGAACGCCTTCGCGAAGTTCGGGGCGGGCACGTAGTTGCGGCGGATCGGCTTCGGCAGGGAGCGGATCAGCTCGGTGACGACCTCCTCGCGCAGGCCGGGGATCTGCCAGTCGAAGCCCTCGGGGGTGACCTGGTTGAGCACCTGGAGCGGGATGTGGACGGTCACACCGTCCGCGTCCGCGCCCGGCTCGAACTGATACGTCACCCTGAACGAGAGCCGGCCCTGGCGCCAGGTGTCCGGATAGTCATCCTTCGACACGTCACCGGCGCGCTCGTTGATGAGCATCGACCGCTCGAAGTCCAGCAGCTCCGGCTCCTCGTGGCGCTTGTGCTTCCACCAGGAGTCGAAGTGCGCGCCCGACACGACGTGTTCGGGCACCCGCTGGTCGTAGAAGTCGAACAGTGTCTCGTCGTCGACGAGGATGTCGCGGCGCCGCGCCCGGTGCTCCAGCTCCTCCACCTCGGTGAGCAGCTTGCGGTTGTCGGCGAAGAACTTGTGGTGCGTACGCCAGTCGCCCTCGACCAGGGCGTTGCGAATGAAAAGCTCGCGGGAGACCTCGGGGTCGATCCGCCCGTAGTTGACCTTCCGCTGGGCGACGATCGGTACGCCGTACAGCGTCACCTTCTCGTACGCCATCACCGCCGCCTGGTCCTTCTCCCAGTGCGGCTCGCTGTACGTCCGCTTCAGCAGGTGCTGGGCGAGCGGCTCGACCCACTCGGGCTCGATCTTCGCGTTGACGCGGGCCCAGAGGCGGGAGGTCTCCACCAGCTCCGCGGACATGAGGAAACGCGGCGGCTTCTTGAAGAGCGCCGAGCCGGGGAAGACCGCGAACTTCGCGTTCCGCGCGCCCAGGTACTCGTTCTTCGCGCCGTCCTTGATGTCCTTCATGCCGATGTGGGACAGCAGGCCCGCCAGCAGCGACACATGGATGGCCTGCTCGGGTGCGTCCTCCTCATTCAGATGGATGCCCATCTGCTTCGCGACGGTCCGCAGCTGCGTGTAGATGTCCTGCCATTCGCGGATGCGCAGGAAGTTGAGGTACTCCGTCTTGCACATCCGGCGGAAGGCCGAGGAGCCGAGCGTCTTCTGCTGCTCGCGCACATAGCGCCAGAGGTTCAGATACGCCAGGAAGTCGCTGGTCTCGTCCTTGAAGCGGGCGTGCTGCTGGTCGGCCTGCGCCTGCTTGTCGACGGGGCGCTCGCGCGGGTCCTGGATGGACAGCGCGGCCGCGATCACCATGACCTCGCGTACACAACCGTTCTTGTCCGCCTCCAGCACCATGCGGGCAAGCCGTGGGTCGACGGGCAGCTGCGCGAGCTTGCGGCCGAGCGGGGTGAGGCGCTTGCGTGCGTCCTTCTGGGCGGGATCGAGTGCGCCCAGTTCCTCGAGGAGCTGCACGCCGTCGCGGATGTTGCGGTGGTCCGGCGGGTCGATGAACGGGAACTTCTCGATGTCGCCGAGGCCGGCCGCGGTCATCTGGAGGATGACGGAGGCGAGGTTCGTACGGAGGATCTCGGCATCCGTGAACTCCGGACGGGCGAGGAAGTCGTCCTCGGAGTACAGGCGGATGCAGATGCCGTCGCTCGTACGGCCGCAGCGGCCCTTGCGCTGGTTGGCGCTGGCCTGGCTGACCGGCTCGATCGGCAGGCGCTGCACCTTGGTGCGGTGGCTGTAGCGCGAGATGCGGGCCGTACCCGGGTCGATGACGTACTTGATGCCGGGGACGGTGAGAGATGTCTCGGCGACGTTGGTCGCCAGAACGATCCTGCGGCCGGTGTGCGGCTGGAACACGCGGTGCTGCTCGGCGTGGGACAGGCGGGCGTAGAGCGGCAGGACCTCGGTGAATCTGTACTTCTTCTTGTTCAGCGCGTCCGCGGTGTCCCGGATCTCCCGCTCGCCGGAGAGGAAGACGAGGATGTCGCCCTTGCCCTCGCCCATCAGCTCCTCGACCGCGTCCGTGATCGCCGTGATCTGGTCGCGGTCGGCGTCGTCCGAGTCCTCCTCGAGAAGCGGCCGGTAGCGCACCTCGACGGGGTACGTGCGCCCGGAGACCTCGACGATCGGGGCGTCACCGAAATGGCGCGAGAAGCGCTCGGGGTCGATGGTCGCGGAGGTGATGACGACCTTGAGGTCCGGGCGGCGGGACAGCAGCTGGGCCAGGTAGCCCAGCAGGAAGTCGATGTTGAGGGACCGCTCGTGGGCCTCGTCGATGATGATCGTGTCGTACGCGCGCAGCTCGCGGTCCGTCTGGATCTCGGCGAGCAGGATGCCGTCCGTCATCAGCTTGATGAACGTCGCGTCCGGGTCCACCTGGTCGGTGAAGCGGACCTTCCAGCCGACGGCCTCGCCGAGCGGTGTCTTCAGCTCGTCGGCCACGCGCTCGGCGACCGTACGGGCGGCGATACGGCGGGGCTGCGTATGGCCGATCATGCCGCGCACGCCGCGGCCCAGCTCCAGGCAGATCTTGGGGATCTGCGTGGTCTTTCCGGAACCGGTCTCGCCCGCGACGATCACCACCTGGTGGTCGCGGATCGCCTCGAGGATCTCGTCCCGCTTCTGGCTGACCGGCAGCGACTCGGGATACGTGATCTCCGGCACCCGGGCCGCACGCCCCGCCAGCCGGTCCGCCGCCTTGTCGATCTCCCCGGAGATCTCGGCCAGTACCGCTTCCCGGGCCTGCGGCTTGCGGATGCGGCGGGCCCCATCGAGCCGGCGCCCGAGCCGGTGCGCGTCACGCAGGGACAGCTCGGCAAGCCGGGCGCCTAGGTCGGCGAAGGCGGCGGGGGCGGAGGAAGGGTGCGTAGACATACGGGGACCAGGATCGCATCCGGGGCGTGCGTGCGGCCAACCTATTCCGGGCGGCGCGGCTCGGGGAGGCGCGGCCCCTGACCGATACCTACGTCGTTTGGGCTTCCCACGTGAAGTTCACGTTGGGCGTGGAGCCGCCCTGGGTGGAGTCGGGAGCCGACTCCTGGAACGTCCAGGTGATGCGGAACGTCTTGGTCTCGGGCGGGTTCCCGGTGAGGGCCCAGGGTCCGATGCCGTTGGCGTAGTTGGTGCGGGTGGTGGTCAGGTTCTCGAGGGTGCCGGTGTAGTCGGCGGCGCCGGCGGGGGTGAAGCCGTCGCAGGAGTCGAACGAGCCGCCCGTGCCGTCCTCGACGGTGACGTCGATGTAGGGGCTGATGTCGTTGGCCGGCGGGTTGGCCGTGGAGGTGTAGAGCTTGATGTTCGTCGGGACGGTGGCCTGGGAGGTGATGGCGATACATCGGGTGCCCGTGTCCCCAGGCGTGATGTTCGTCATGTCGAACATGGGCTGGCCGCCGCTGTCATTGGTCAGGTTGATCGACCCCGCCGTCCAGGAGGTGCCGGAGTTGGTCGTCCGTCCCGAAAAGGCGGCATCGGACGCCTGCCAGACCAACGCACCGCTGAGCACCAGGCCGAAGGGCACCGGCACCACATAGGCAACCAGCCTCAGCCGGGATCCCCGCGTTCCAATGGATCTGCTTTTCATCGCCATGTGGGACGAATAACCTGTGCGCCATCCCGAAAATCGGGTGATTTAGCCGCCCGGGTGAATGCCGAGTGCCGTGTTCATTCCATCGGGCTGGATAGAGCCGCCATTCGCCGCACAGATGTATTTGTTCATCCGATTGCCGGTTGCTGTGCGAACCGGATCGAGCTTGCCTCGCAATTGCTCCAGCGTGCTCCAGATTGCTCGGCAGAGGCCATAAAACGCATCGGCGCATCAGAGCACATCCTGCGAGCGCCCGCGCATTGTGCGTGCATCCGGGCTCCCGCTGTTCAGGCGAATCGATCGGAATGAGCTTCCGTTAAGCGATGGCGCGCATCAATCTTGAGGCGTCATATTTGCTGCGCCTCACGGGAGTGCATATGCGCGCACCTGCTTCTGCCCGTCGTCTGTTCCGCACTGCGGCCCGTACCGTCGTCGCCGCTTTCGGTGCGACGGTGCTGGCCACCACGCTCGCCTCGGCCCCCGCCTCGGCCCAGTCCGGTGCCTTCGTCTGGTACGACGAGGACGGCGAGTCCCATGTCATGGAAGACCCGCTGGGCGCGTGTATCGAGCTGGTGCCGCCTGCGGACCCGAACTTCCCGGTCGACAACGCCACCGACACGATCGTCCAGGTCTTCACCAACAACTGCTTCACCACCCCGGTCGCCCAGCTCAGCCCCGGCGAGCGCGCCAGAATGAACACGGACCAGCCGGCCTACCGGATCAAGGTCTGGTCGACCGACTGACCGGCCCGCACGCCTGCCACCAGGCGCCAGGGCCAGGCGCGCGACGCACAACCCCGCCGAAGAATTCTTCGGCGGGGTTGTGTCCCGATCGGGGATGCAGCCGGGCTTTCGTCACTCGCATGTCTCCGCGTACGCCCAGTTGCCGTATATGTCCTCGGCGTACGCCCAGTAGCAGACTGTGGAAGGGGCGGATTCCTTCACTTGCCCGGAGGATTGCGGGGCGGCGGAAGCGGTGCTGACCGGTATCAGCACGGCACTGGATGCGATCACGGCGCCGGATGCCCAACGTATCGCACGGCGAGTCCAGGTGGGTGTTTTCATGGCGAATTCCGTTTCCCTGAAGGTCCGTCGGAGAGCTTCAGACTTTTCCGGGGATACCTGGCTTCCAGTAGACCGGCAGCGGATCCACACGGTCATGACGCGGATTTTCGTGACTTGATGCACGAGGGAAATCGCGGTAGAGGCGGTCGGCGCGGCCGGACGGCACGAAAACGCTCCCGCCGCGCCAGGGCGTCTCTGGGTGCTCTTGGGGCACTCTCAGGGCGGGCTGGTGGCTGTGGGGCAGGAGTGGCTTGTGTTGGTGGTGGCCGCGTTGCGACGGCGTTCCTGTGGGAACGGGAAAAGCCCCGTCCGGGGGACGGGGCTTTCGGTTGTGGCTGGGGCCGGGGTCGAACCGGCGACCTTCCGCTTTTCAGGCGGACGCTCGTACCAACTGAGCTACCCAGCCACGCGATCCGCGAGAGAATCGCAGCGGTCCTGACGGGATTTGAACCCGCGGCCTCCACCTTGACAGGGTGGCGAGCACTCCAAACTGCTCCACAGGACCAAGCTGTTGTGTACGAACAGTGTCGCACACGGTGTTGCGTGCCCCCAACGGGATTCGAACCCGTGCTACCGCCTTGAAAGGGCGGCGTCCTGGGCCACTAGACGATGAGGGCTAAGGGCCCGCCTGGGCGCTTCTCAGCGCGTCGGGGACGTGAGAAGCATATGGGATGCGGGGAGCTATCGCCAAAACGGTTTCCGGCGGGCCGGTGCGGGACCGGTCGGAGACTGCGCAGGCGCAGGTCAGGGGCGGGGGAGCGGCGATCGCGTGATCGGCAGTCGGGCGGGCGGCGGCGCCGGTGTCGCCCGGCGTGTGCCGCCGGGCGGAGCGGCTCCGTCACGGCGACGACCGGGGCGTAGAGGGCGTGCCCGGGGAAGGCGTGCCCGGTAAGGCCTTGGACGGGGAGGCCGTGGACGGCGTCGGTGTCGTGGGGGCGCCTGGCTGGTTCTCTTCGGGGAGGTGGCGGCTGACCTCGGCCGTCGTCAGGCCCAAGCCGCCCAGCTTGATCTCGTCCCAGGCCTGCAGGCGCTTGGTGTCGCGGTCCAGATAGAGGACGGAGGCCTGGACCGGGTCGGGGTGCTTGCCCTCGACCGCCCGTAGCCCGCTCCCGCCCGTCGACCCCTCGATCCGCAGCCGGGTGCCGAGCTTCATGACCTCCATCTCCTCGTGGTGGACGTGGCCGGCGAGGACGAGCGGCACCTCGCCGTCCGTCTCCCGGGCCGCCACCGGATTGTGGACGACCGCGATGTCGACGGGCGTCCCGGCCGCCTCCTGGTCGCGCAGCGCCGAGGCGAGCCGGATGCCCGCCATGCGCTCGGCCGGATCGCCCTGCGCCTTGACCGAGCGGTCGGGCGTGTACTGCGGGTCGCCCGTCCCGGCGAACCGCAGGCCGCCGACGGAGACCGCCCTGCCCTCGTCCAGCACGTGGACGTTCTTCATGTCCTCCAGGTAGCGCTGGGTGGTGAGGGAGTCGTGGTTGCCGCGCACCCAGACGTAGGGGGCGCCCAGGTCCTCGATGGGGTCCAGGAAGGCGTTCTCGGCGGCCGAGCCGTGGTCCATCGTGTCGCCGGAGTCGACGATGACATCGATCTCGTACTGCTCGACGAGCGACGAGATGATGTGCCAGCTCGCCGGATTGAGGTGGATGTCCGAGACGTGCAGCACGCGGATCGTGGACGGGTCCGGCTGGTACGCGGGGAGCGTGGACGTCACGTCGTACAGCTTGGTGACGTTGGTGACCAGACGGGCCAACTCCTTCTGGTAGACGTCGAATTCGGTGACGATGCTGCGGGCGTTGCCGACGGCGGACGGGGCGCTGGTGAGCAGGCCGGAGAACTTCGGCTCGAGGACCGAGTTCGGGTTCCAGGTGGCGAGGGCCGTGCCGGCGGAGGCGGCCAGCAGTGTCAGGGCGAGGCCGCCGGCCGCGAGGGCGCGGCGGGGGCGGCGGTAGACGGCGAGTCCAAGGGCGGTCGCGCCCGAGACGACGGCGACGCAGGAGCGTACGGCCAGGTCGCGCGTGCCGTCCCCGACGTCGCGGGTCACCTCGTCCTGCAGTCCGGACAGCCGTTCCGGATGGCGGACCAGGGCCTCGGCGCGCACCGGGTCGAGCCGGTCCACGTCCACGTCCAGGCGGATGGGTGCGATGTGGGAGCGGAGCTCCAGGGCGCCGAGCGGGGAGATGTTGATCTTCGTGCCGCCGCTGAGGGACGGCCGCAGCGCCATCCGGGTGTCCACCGGCCCGACCGGGGCGCGGACACTGCCCACGACCAGCAGTCCCAGCCAGGCGCCGAGCAGCACGACCGCGACGAGGCCGAGCGCGCGGCCGAAGGGGTGCGGGGGAGGGACGTGGACCAGTTCGCCTACGGGGTCGGGGCGGCGGGATCGGCGGTGGCGCAGCAGCGCCGCGGGCACGTGGCGTGCGAGTGCGGCGGGAACACTCTGTGGGCGCAGCGGCATGCGGCGGCGGCGCGGGACGCTGCGCTGTAAAAGCTCCAGAACGCGGGCGAGGACGCGGGCCATTGGTCCCGTATGCCCACATGCGCGGCCCCGTATGCCCCCTGGGCGCACGGGTGGATGTGCGGCATGCTCTCGTGCACCGTTCGATACGGGGCGTCGTAGCCGACAATGGCCGTGTGCTGGAGATGACGCGCGAGGAGTTCGAGGAACTGGTCGCCGAGGCGCTGGACCGGATCCCGCCGGAGCTGACGCGGCTGATGGACAACGTGGCGGTGTTCGTCGAGGACGAACCGCCCGCCGACGACCCCGAGCTGCTCGGGCTCTACGAGGGGACTCCGCTGACCGATCGCGGCGAGTGGTACGCGGGGGTGCTGCCGGATCGCATCACGATCTACCGGGGGCCGACGCTGCGCATGTGCGAGTCGCGCGAGGACGTGGTGGTCGAGACCGAGGTGACCGTGGTGCACGAGATCGCGCACCACTTCGGGATCGATGACGCGCGGTTGCATGCGCTGGGGTACGGCTGAGGCGGGCGGGTCCTGGTAGGGCGGCCCGCCGAGTAGGGGGAGAGGGGGCACCGGGGCCCGGCCCGGGTGCCGCCCGAGTGCGCTGTCCGGTGCGGGATCCTGCGCCGTCCGGTGCGGGATCCGTGTCTTCTTGCGGGCTGCGGGAGTTGGGCAGAGGAGACCTGTTCCCCTGCACTGATGTCAGCCCCCTGCACTGATCTCAGCGTTCCGCGCCCCGGAGGTGCCCGCCCGTGCGCCAGTTACTCCCATCCGTCCGTTGGGCTGCCGTGGCGGTGGCCGTCGCGGCGACCGCAGGCTGCATGAGCGTGAGCGACGACGGGGCGGGGCGGTCCCCTTCCCAGTCCGCCGGACCGCGCGGTGCCGCCGCTCCCGACGGTGGCGGGGCGGGGTCGGCGGGCAGCGGCTCCCAGTACGGGCACGGCGGCGACGCGGCGCAGGGCGTGCCGCACCCCAGGGGCTCTGCGTCGGAGTCGGCCCTGCCCTCGGAGTCGGCCTCCGGTGACGACGCGCCCGGGCGGAAGGCGAGCGAGAAGCCCGGGTCCCCGCAGGCGTCGCCGTCGAGGTCGAAGCCCAGCAAGAAACCCAAGCCCAAGCCCGAGCCGACGACGACGCCCACGCCCACGGAACCGTCACCGACGGAGCCGTCACCGACCCCGAGCATGGACCCCACGACCGCGGAACCGTCGTCGTCGGCCCACGAGCAGAGGGCGGCGCGGAGCGCGGCGGCGCCGTCCGGGCAGGAGCCCTCGCCGGCGGCGGGACAGCCGGTGTAGGCAGGGGCTGGGGGAGGTGGCGGGCTCGGGAAGTGGCGGCGGGCCGGCGGGGTGGGGCGCGTGTCTTTGGCGCACCGCCCTGACGCGTGTCTGCTGTGCACCGCCCTGAGCTGCGTGTATGGGCGCGGTTTGCGCTCGGGGGTGGAGGGTGCGTATGGTGGCAGATCGTTTGATCCCATTTGCCCGGCGCCTTCATGACGCGCCGCGTGTGGCGCGTACTCTCCCTTGCCGTGGCCGGACCGCATTGAGGCGGTCGATTGCAACTTCACGGAGTTTGGGCGCGTGCCGAGACTCCGGAAGGTTTCGCATTTCGCATGTCCGTTTCCAGTACTGACCGTTCCGTCCTGCCCGAGAACGAGATCGACCTCGAGGTCGAGATCGCGGAGGTCGCGGCAGCAGCCGACGTCGCCGAGACCGTCGCCGACGCCGCGCCTGAGCTCACCTTCGCCGACCTCGGACTGCCCGAGGGCGTCGTCCGCAAGCTCGCGCAGAACGGTGTCACGACCCCGTTCCCGATCCAGGCCGCGACCATCCCGGACGCCCTGGCCGGCAAGGACATCCTCGGCCGCGGCCGCACCGGCTCCGGCAAGACCCTCTCCTTCGGCCTGCCGCTGCTCGCGACGCTGGCCGGCGGCCACACCGAGAAGAAGCACCCCCGCGGTGTCATCCTCACCCCCACCCGTGAGCTCGCGATGCAGGTCGCGGATGCGCTGCAGCCGTACGGGGACGTCCTCGGCCTGAAGATGAAGGTCGTCTGCGGCGGTACGTCCATGGGCAACCAGATCTACGCCCTCGAGCGCGGCGTCGACATCCTCGTCGCCACCCCCGGCCGACTGCGCGACATCATCAACCGCGGCGCCTGCTCGCTCGACAGCGTGCAGATCGCCGTACTCGACGAGGCCGACCAGATGGCCGACCTGGGCTTCCTGCCCGAGGTCACCGAGCTCCTCGACCAGGTGCCCGAGGGCGGCCAGCGCATGCTGTTCTCCGCCACGCTCGAAGACGAGATCGACACCCTGGTCAAGCGCTACCTGAACAAGCCGGTCACGCACGAGGTCGACCCGTCCGCCGGTGCGGTCACCACCATGACCCACCACATCCTGATCGTGAAGCCGCGCGACAAGGCGCCCGTGACGGCCGCCATCGCCGCCCGCAAGGGCCGCACCATCATCTTCGTCCGCACCCAGCTGGGCGCCGACCGCGTCGCCGAGCAGCTCCGCGACGCGGGCGTCCGCGCCGACGCGCTGCACGGCGGCATGACGCAGGGCGCGCGTACCCGCACCCTGGCCGACTTCAAGGACGGGTACGTCAACGTGCTCGTCGCGACGGACGTCGCGGCCCGCGGCATCCACGTCGACGGCATCGACCTCGTCCTGAACGTGGACCCGGCCGGCGACCACAAGGACTACCTGCACCGGTCCGGCCGTACGGCCCGTGCCGGGCGCAGCGGAACCGTCGTGTCGCTGGCGCTGCCCCACCAGCGCCGCCAGATCTTCCGGCTCATGGAGGACGCGGGCGTCGACGCCTCGCGCCACATCATCAACGCGGGCGGTGCCTTCGAACCGGAGGTCGCCGAGATCACCGGCGCCCGTTCGATGACCGAGGTGCAGGCCGAGTCGGCGGGTAACGCAGCGCGGCAGGCCGAGCGCGAGGTCAAGGAGCTGGCCAAGCAGCTGGAGCGCGCCGAGCGCCGGGCCGCCGAGCTCCGCGAGGAGGCCGACAGGCTGACCGCCCGTGCGGCTCGTGAGCGGGGCGAGGACCCGGCTGCCGCGGTGGCCGAGGCGGCCGCTGTCGCCGGCGCCGACGCTTCCGCTCAGGCGGCGGAGTCCGCCGACGCGCCGGCGACCGTTTCGCTGCAGGAGCAGCCGGCTGGTGACGAGCGTCCGGTGCGGGACGAGCGCCCGGTGCGTGAGGAGCGCCCGTCGTACGAACAGCGTCAGCGCCGGGACGACCGGGGTGACCGTGGCGACCGCGGTGACCGTGCCGATCGTGGTGGCTTCCGCCGGGACTTCGACCGGGACCGTGACCGGGATCGGGGCTTCGGTGGCCGGGACCGTGACCGTGGGTTCGACCGTGACCGTCGGGACGGCGACCGCGGTGGGCGTTCGTTCGAACGCCGGGACGACCGTGGCGGTTTCCGCCGGGACTTCGACCGGGACCGTGACCGGGGCGGCTTCGGCGGCCGGGACCGTGACCGTCGCGACGGTGACCGCGGGGGCCGTTCGTTCGAGCGCCGTGATGACCGGGGTGACCGCGGCGACCGTGGTGGCTTCCGCCGGGACGACCGTGGTGACCGTGGCGGCCGTTCGTTCGAGCGCCGTGACGACCGGGGTGACCGCGGCGACCGCGGTGGCTTCCGCCGGGACGACCGGGGCGACCGTGGCGGCCGTTCCTTCGAGCGCCGGGACAACGACCGCGGCGGCTTCCGCCGTGACGAGCGTGGCGGCCACCGCGGCCACGACCGCCCGTACAACCGCGACCGCCGCGACGACCGCCCCTCCGGCGGTTTCCGCTCCGGTGGCCACGACCGGCCGTACAACCGCCGTGACGACCACCGCGGAAGCGGTTCCGGCACCGGCTCCTTCGGCCGCCGCCAGGACAAGCCGCGCTGGAAGCGGAACGGCTGACCTGCGCTGAGCAGACCCTGAAGGGCCCGGACGACTTCGGTCGTCCGGGCCCTTCGGCTTTCGCCCGGACATGGGGCGCATGCCATGCCCCCAGCGAGGGAATCGCTGGGGGCATGACAGACGACGCGGTCGGTGGTGCCGCTGAAACCCCCGGAAAGCCCTCGCCGGACGCGTCAGCGTCCGGCACCGCGCACCTGACGGACGAGGAGCGGCTGGCCCAGCTCGGCTATACGCAGGTCCTCGCGCGCAGCATGTCCGCGTTCTCCAACTACGCGGTCTCGTTCACGATCATCTCGGTCCTCTCCGGCTGCCTGACTCTCTACCTGTTCGGCATGAACACCGGCGGTCCCTCCGTGATCACGTGGGGCTGGGTCGGCGTCGGCCTGATGACGCTGTTCGTCGGCCTTGCGATGGCCGAGATCTGCTCGGCGTATCCGACGTCGGCCGGGCTCTACTACTGGGCGTACCGGCTGGCGCCGTCGCGGAGCGCCGCGGCGTGGGCGTGGTTCACGGGCTGGTTCAACGTCCTCGGCCAGGTCGCGGTGACGGCGGGCATCGACTTCGGCGCGGCGTCGTTCCTGGGTGCCTATCTGAACCTGCAGTTCGGCTTCGAGGTGACGCCCGGCCGCACGATCCTGCTCTTCGCCGCGATCCTGCTGCTGCACGGTCTGCTGAACACGTTCGGCGTACGCATCGTCGGCCTGCTCAACAGCGTCAGCGTGTGGTGGCACGTCATCGGCGTCGCCGTGATCGTCGGCGCGCTCACGTTCGTACCGGACAGCCACCAGTCGGCGAGCTTCGTCTTCACGGAGTTCGTCAACAACACGGGCTGGGGCAGCAGCGTCTACGTCGTACTGCTCGGTCTGCTGATGGCCCAGTACACCTTCACCGGGTACGACGCCTCCGCACACATGACCGAGGAGACCCACGACGCCTCGACCGCTGGTCCCAAGGGAATCGTTCAGTCGATCTGGACGTCGTGGATCGCGGGCTTCGTCCTGCTGCTGGGCTTCACCTTCGCCATCCAGTCGTACGACGGGGCGCTGGAGTCCCCGACCGGCGTGCCGCCCGCGCAGATCCTGCTCGACGCGCTCGGCGCGACGGCCGGCAAGCTGCTGCTCCTCGTCGTCATCGGCGCACAACTGTTCTGCGGCATGGCGTCCGTCACCGCCAACAGCCGCATGATCTACGCGTTTTCGCGTGACGGCGCCCTGCCGCTCTCGCACGTCTGGCACACGGTCAGCCCGCGGACGCGCACCCCGGTCGCGGCGGTCTGGCTCGCCGCGGGCGGCGCGCTCGTGCTGGGCCTGCCGTACCTGATCAACGTCACGGCGTACGCGGCGGTGACCTCGATCGCGGTCATCGGCCTCTACATCGCGTACGTCGTCCCGACCCTGCTGCGCCTGTGGAAGGGCGACGCCTTCGAGCGCGGGCCGTGGCATCTCGGCGCCTGGTCACGGCCGATCGGGATCGTCGCGGTGGTGTGGGTCGGTGTCATCACGGTCCTCTTCATGCTGCCCCAGGTGTCCCCGGTGACGTGGGAGACCTTCAACTACGCGCCGATCGCCGTCCTCGTCGTGCTGGGCTTCGCGGCGACCTGGTGGCTGGCCTCGGCCCGCCACTGGTTCCTCAACCCGGAACACGAGCGCACGCTGGCCCGTGAGGCGGCGCGGAAGGGGGCGTTGGAGCCGTTGGATCCATGAGGCCGGGGGAAGCGACGAAGCGGTGGGATCCATGAGGCCGCGGGGACCGACGAAGCGGTTGGATCCGTGAGAGCGGGGCGCCGACGTGCCCGTGGTCGCCGATACCCGATCGGAGACCCGGGCTCGTCCGGCTATGCTCGGGGATGCAGTACCGCGGGCCGTTAGCTCAATTGGCAGAGCAGTGGACTTTTAATCCATTGGTTGTGGGTTCGAGTCCCACACGGCCTACCGGGCCCTTCGGGGCCGGAACCCTCGTTGACCTGCGTCGACGGGGGTTCCGTCGTGTCGGGGCCGGGTCGGCCGTGGGGGCGCGGCGGGGCCGCCGGCCGAGGGGAGGGGGGACGGCGGCCCCTCCCGCACAACCGGTCTTGCGGGGTGTGCGGGTCCGCCGCCAGTGGACCGCCGCGGCATGCGCGCCGGGAGCGTGCGAGAGCCGCGGGCGTGAGTGCGCGGTTCACACGGGGCGCGAATCGCGCTGGTCAAAGAGGTCCCGCGGATGACGTACACTTGTACTTACCGACGCGGGGTGGAGCAGCTCGGTAGCTCGCTGGGCTCATAACCCAGAGGTCGCAGGTTCAAATCCTGTCCCCGCTACTGAAGGCCCAGGGGCCGGAACCAGATGATGGTTCCGGCCCCTCGGTGCGTTGCGTGACCGTGCCTTCCACCGTGTCTTCCGGCGCGCCTTCCCCGGTGCTCGGCCTTCCGTGGTGCTCACTCGGGCGGCCCACCGCAGGTCGCGTCCCGTGCCGCGGCGGGAATGCCTGAGGGGACACAGCGACGGGCGTTGGGCGTGGAGGCGGCGGGAGACGAGCGGTGCGGCAGCGAGGAGGACGCGACGCAGGGGAGGACGGCGGCGAGGCCGATCGGGACGGCGGCGAGCCCGATCGGGACGGCGGCGAGCCCTATCGGGATGGCGGCTGGGCGGACCAGGATTTTGCGGAGGACGGGACGGAGGACACCGAGCGGCCGGGTTTCGCGATCGTGCGGACCTTCGTGCGGTTCCTGCCCGTGCTGCTCATCGCCGCCGGAACGGTCTACGACGTCCTCGCGCCCTCGGCCTTCACGGGAGCGCCCCTCTTCACCGCGGCCCCGCTCGTCGCCGCCGCGCTCTACCCGCTCCGCGGCACCGTGCTGGCAGGGGGCGCCTCGCTCGTCGCCGTTCTCGCCGTGCGCCTGAGCCCCGGCGCCACGGTCGATGTCGGCGCCGTCACCGAAGTGGTGACCGTCGCCGTCGTCGCCGTGATCGCTGTCGCCCTCAACCGCGTCGTACGCCGCAGCGGCCGGCAGCTCGCCTCCGCCCGCGAGATCGCCGAGGCCGCCCAGCGTGCCCTGGTGCCGGAGCCCGCCGAGCGGGTCGGCGGCCTTGACGTCGCGGCCCGTTACGAGGCCGCGCAGGCCGGCGCGTTCATCGGCGGCGACCTGTACGCGGTGCAGGACACCCCGCACGGCGTACGGCTCGTCGTCGGCGACGTACGCGGAAAGGGCATGGGCGCGGTCGCCGCCGTCGCGGTCCTCATCGGAGCCTTCCGGGAGGCCGCCGAGCAGGAGGCGTCGCTGGAAGCGGTGGCGCAGCGCCTCGATCGGGCGCTTGCGCGGGAGGCCACGCGGCGGCGCGGGATCGAGCTCCTCGAAGGGTTCGCCACCGTGGTTCTCGCCGAGGTCCCGCACGGCCGCGACGCCGTACGCGTGGTCAACCGTGGCCACCCGGAGCCGCTGCTGCTCGACGCGGACGGGACCCTGCGCGTGCTCACGGTCGCCGAGCCCGCGCTGCCGCTCGGCATGAGCGATCTGGGCACGTGGCCCGACCGCGCGTATGAGACCGGCTTCCCGAGCGGGAGCATGCTGCTCTGCTACACGGACGGGCTGTCGGAGGCGCGCGACGAGCACGGCGAGTTCTACGATCCGGCGAGCCGCCTCGCCGGGCGGGTCTTCGACGGGCCGGGCGCCCTGCTGGCCGCCCTCGCCGCGGAGGTGCGCCGGCACACCGGCGGCGGGACGGCGGACGACATGGTGCTGCTGGCGGTACGGCGGCCGTAAGCGGTCCGGTGTATCCGGCATCAGACAGTCGTCCGGCGACGGTAGCCACGGGGGTCACCTTCCGTGATCGAACGACCTCCCTGCGCATAACAAATGACACACCGTCAAGAAGGCGCTCGTCATCAGTGCGGGGGCAACTCGCCCGATTCCGCCCGGTCGTGCCCCGTTAAGTCCAGACCAACGGCGTTAACGATCAGCCGGAACAGCTTGGAATTCGGTACCCCCGTCTATTAACGTTCGATAACGCAGCGCGGTCGTCCCAGCCGTCACAAGAGGCGGCTCCGTGCGCACGCGCCGAATCCCGTAAGGGAACCGGGGAACCACCAACTTGGGGTGAATCGGGCGCCTTTCGCATGAAGGCGGTCGTAGGAGACCTTCCTGCTCCGAACCCGTCAGCTAACCCGGTAGGCGAGAAGGAAGGAAAGGAGTGCGCCCCAGTGGCGTCCAACCCGCCTGCCCCACAACCCTCGTTCGCGCCGTACGACCCTGAAGGCGCTGGATACGGCACCGACGCCGGCACCGGATTCGACGCGGGAGCGGCCTCCGGTCACAACGCGGGCACCGGCTTCGCTGCAGGTACTGCCCTCGGTACCGGCACCGGCCTCGCCACCGACACCGGCTTCCGCCAGGACGAGGGGCCCTGGGAGGAATGGAACCCCACTGAGGAGTCCGTCCGGCCCGTCCGCGGCCGGCACCGCGTCATCAAGCAGCGCGGCGGAGGACTCGCGCGCAGCTCCACGGTTCTCGGGGTGGGCGTCATCGCCGCCGTCGGCGCGGGCGGCATCGCCACCGCGCAGGGCGGCAAGCCGCCCGTGCAGATTTCGATGCCCGACCTGTCATCGGTCACCGAGTCCCTCCCCGGCGTCGGCGCCCTGGTGCCCGGTGGCTCGTCGGACTCCGACAGCACCGGCGTCGCGCCGCTCACCGGAGCAGGTGTCACGGCCGCCGACGCCGAGCAGGGCACCACGGATGCGGGCGAGGCACTGCGCGCCCGCATCATGCAGCAGGCGGAGCAGCAGCAGGACCAGGCGGAGAGCGAGGCGGCGAGGGCCGCCGAGGAGGCCGCCGCCAAGCAGGCCGCCGAAGAGGCGGCCAAGAAGCAGGAAGCGGCCGAGGCCAAGGCCGCCGCCGAGAAGAAGGCGGCGGAGGAGGAGGCCAGGCGAAAGGCCGAGGCCGAGCGCCTCGCCAAGCTCGCCGCGAGCTACGCCCTCCCCACCTCGTCGTACACGCTGACCTCGCAGTTCGGTGCCGCCGGCTCCCTGTGGTCCTCCGGCTATCACACCGGCCTGGACTTCGCGGCCCCCACCGGTACGCCGCTCAAGGCCGTCCACAGCGGCACGATCAAGGAAGCCGGTTGGTCCGGGTCGTACGGATACCGCACGGTCCTGGAACTCGAGGACGGTACGGAGATCTGGTACTGCCACCAGTCCTCGATCAGCGTGAGCGTCGGCCAGAAGGTCACCACCGGCGACGTCATAGGCCGCGTGGGCGCCACCGGAAACGTCACCGGCGCGCATCTGCACCTGGAGATCCACCCTGGCGGGGGCGACGGAATCGACCCGCTCGCCTGGCTGCGCAGCAAGGGCCTGACCCCCTGAGCTGAGGCTGAGCTGAGCCAGAGCTGCAGCTGACGGAGCGTCAGGACAGGTAGGGGTTGTACGCGGCATACGCCGCGGGCGCGGCCGGCCCGTAAGGAACCTGCCCGTAAGGAGCCTGCCCGTACGGAACCTGCCCCAGCGGGTGCCCGTACGGGGGACCGTACGGCACGACGACCACCGGCGCCGTCGCCGCGGACGCGTAGGCCAGCGCGGGCCGCGCCACGTCCTTGCGCCGCCACAGTTCGTGCAGCAGCTCCCGTTCCCGTACGACGAAATCGGCTCCCGCGCGGCCGCGGCGCCCGCGGTGGCGCAGGAACGCCAGGGACGTCGCATACGCCTCGTACTCCGCGACCGCCCGCGCCGCGGGCTTGCCCAGGTGGCGGCCCGCGTACTCGCGTGCCAGCCGGCGTGCGCGCATCGAGCCCAGGGCGAACGGCTCGGGCGGCGTCAGCCAGCCCGCGGCCGCGTACGCGGGCAACTCGTCGCGGATCGTGCGCAGCTCACGCTGTCTCGTCCAGATCACCAGCCACGTGAGCAGCCCGAACGCGGGCACCATGAACGCGGCGTAGACGGCGAAGAACCCGTACGGGCCGAAGTTCGACGAGCCGTTCCAGGCGGCGTGCATGCCCATCGCGAGGAGCAGGCCGGCGATCGGCAGCAGGATCCGGCGCAGGCGGTGGCGCTCGGCGGACAGCGCCGTGATGCCGAAGCCGATGCCGCTGAGCACGGTGAACAGCGGATGCGCGAACGGCGACATCACGATGCGGACGAAGAAGGTCGCAGCCGTCACGGAGGCGAGGCCCTGTTGGCCGCTGAGCTGGTCGGTGCCGAAGGCGGTGCCGAGATAGAGGATGTTCTCGGTGAATGCGAAGCCGGTGCCGGTGACGCCCGCGATGACGACACCGTCGACGATTCCGGTGAATTCCCGTCTGCGGAAGAGGAAGACCAGCAGGACCGCCGCGGCCTTCGCGGACTCCTCGACGACGGGCGCTATGACGGTGGCGCCCAGCGTGTCGGCGCTGCTGGGGTCGGCGGTCGCGACGGCTATCCAGCGGGTCGCGAAGCTGTTCGCGACGATCGCTATCAGCGCGGCCGCGCATGCTCCCCAGGCGAAGGAGAAGAGCAGGTTCCGCCAGGGGCCAGGTTCCACCCGGTCCAGCCAGCGGAAGGCGGCGATGAGCAGCGGCACCGGCAGCACGGCCAGACCGAGTCCCACCAGGAAGCCCTCGGTGCCGGTCTGTTCGCGGACCAGGGCCAGGATGACGAGCCCGGAGAGCGCGAGCAACGTGATGAGCGCCCCCGCGCGCACCGCCCGCCGCTGCCACCAGTGCGCATGCCGCAGCGCGCTGCCGGTGCCGGTGCCGGTGCCTGTGCCGGTGTCCGGGGCGGGAGCGCCGGTGCCGGGGCCGGGTGGCAGGACAGGGTAGGCGGGCGACGGTGGATGCGAGGGATGCGAGGGGCAGTTGGCCACGTCATCGACCCTAACGAGGGATGGCCGGTGGCCGCGACGGTGCGTCAGTGGGCCTTGGGGTTCGCCGGTCCTGCCGGTCCTGCCGGTCCTGCCGGTCCTGCCGGTCCTGCCGGTCCCGGCGGGCTCGCCGGCCTCCTGGCCTCGCTGGACCCAGCGGTCTCGTCGGGCGTTGCAGCCTCGCTTGGCCCGGGCGCATGGGCGTGCTCGACGCCATCGGCAACCGGGCCGGCGCCGACAGCGTCACCTCTCGCAAGTCCTCATGGCCTCGCTCGGCCCGGTGGTCTCGTCCGGCCTGGCCGTCTAGCCCGGCGGGCGGGCTAGACAGGGCCGGCGGTCTCGTCCCGCCTGGCGGTTTCGCCCGGCCCGGCGGCCTCGTCGGGCCCGGCGGCCTCGTCCGGACCGGCGGGCTCGGGATGCGTGCGGCGGAACAGCAGGTCGCGGACCACGTGGCCCTTGTCCAGCCCTTGGCCTTCGAAGCGGGTCAGCGGGCGGAAAGAGGGGCGGGGCGCGTAGCCGCCGTCTTCCCGGGTGTTCTCGAAGGCCGGGTGCGCGGTCAGTACCTCGAGCATCTGCTCGGCGTACGGCTCCCAGTCGGTCGCGCAGTGGATCAGCGCGCCCGGCTTGAGGCGGGTCGCGGCCAGGGTGAGGAACTCCGGCTGGATGAGGCGGCGCTTGTGGTGCCGCTTCTTCGGCCAGGGGTCCGGGAAGTAGACGCGCAGTCCGTCGAGGCACGCGGGCGGCAGCATCTCGCGGAGCAGGATGATCGCGTCGCCGTTGGCCACCCGGATGTTGGACAGCCCGTTCCGGTCGGCGAGATTGAGCAGATTGCCCTGGCCGGGCGTGTGCACGTCCACGGCGAGGATGCCGGTGCCGGGCTCGGCGGCGGCCATCTGCGCGGTGGCCTCGCCCATGCCGAAGCCGATCTCCAGTACGACGGGGCAGTCGCGGCCGAAGAGCTCGGCGAGGTCGAGGGTGCGCTGCCCGTCGATGTCCAGACCCCACTTGGGCCACAGCCGTTTCAAAGCGTCTGCCTGGCCACTGGTGACCCTGCTGCGACGGGGCTGGAAGCTGCGGATCCGCCGCTCGAAGTGGGAGCCCGCGGGGTCGGGTGCGGGACCGGTCCCCTCGGGGAACATGCGCTTCCCAGGGCGCCGGCGTTCCGGGGCGCCCGCCTGGTGCTTCTCGTCGTACTCGTACACAGTGGGATCGATTCTACGGAGGTTCGCCGTGGGCCCCGGGCCAGCGCTGACCCGGCACTGGGCCGGCGACTGGATCAGTACTGACCCGGCACCGGGCCGGTACGTCACCCGCGCGCCAACGCGGCGAGCGCCCGCCGCGCCACCTCCCGCCCCACCGGCAGGGAAGCCGTGGCCGCAGGAGAGGGCGCGTTCAGCACATGCACCGCCCGCACCCCTTCCCGGATGAGGAAGTCGTCCACCAGCGCCCCGTCCCGCAGGACGGCCTGCGCCCGCACCCCGCTGGGCGCCGGCACCAGATCGTCCTCGGTCACGGCGGGCAGCAGCCGCCGCACCGCCGTCGTGAACGCGGACTTCGACACCGAGCGCCGCAGCTCCCCCGCCCCGTACCGCCAGTGCCGGCGCGCTATCCGCCATGATCCGGGCCAGCTGAGCGTCGCCCCCAGCTCGCGGGGGCGCACCGTGCCCCAGTCGTACCCCTCGCGGGCCAGCGCGGGCACCGCGTTCGGACCGATGTGCACGCCTCCGTCGATGCCGCGCGTGAGGTGCACCCCGAGGAAGGGGAACGCCGGGTCGGGCACCGGATAGACCAGGCCCTGCACCAGCTCGGGCCGCGCCAGCTCGTAGTACTCGCCGCGGAACGGGATGATCCGCATCCCCGGGTCGTCGCCCGTGAGCCGCGCCACCTCGTCGCAGTGCAGTCCCGCGCAGTTCACCAGGACCCGCCCGCGGACCACCGCGCCGTCGGCAGTACGGACGGCCACCCCGAGGTCCGCCCGCCGGTCGATGGCCGTGACCTCCGCGCCGTACCGGATCTCCGCCCCCGACGCCTCCGCGAGCTGCTGTGCGACTGCCGTGAAGTCGCAGACGCCCGTCGTGCCGACATGGATTGCGGCGAGGCCCCGCACCTCCGGCTCCAGCTCTGCGATCTGGGCCGGGCCCAGCTCGCGCACCGGAATGCCGTTCTCCCGGCCGCGCTGCACGAGCGCGTGCAGCCGCGGCAGCTCCGCCCTGTCGGTGGCCACGATCAGCTTGCCGGTCACGGCGTGCGCGATGTCGTACTCGGCGCAGAACTTGACCATCTCCGCGGCGCCCTTGACCGCATACCGGGCCTTGAGCGAGCCCGGGCGGTAGTAGATCCCACTGTGGATCACGCCGCTGTTGCGCCCCGTCTGGTGCCGGGCGGGACCCGGCTCCTTCTCCAGCACCGTGACGCGCGTCCCGGGTGCGGCGCGCGTGATCGCATACGCCGTCGACAGGCCGACGATCCCGCCGCCGATCACCAGCACGTCGCAGTCGAGCGCACCGCGCGCCCCACGCATGCCTGCCGCCGTCACCACGTCTCTCACCTCCTGCCCCCGATAGTGCACTGCGCCACTGACAATGCCCTCAAACCCCGGAGGTGAGGTGACCCATGAAGGGGCGCGGGGAACTGCGCGACCAGCCACAAAGGCGCCGCAGCAAACCGACGGCACATCGCGGCACGTCCAGCGGAGCGCCTACGCCGGAGCCATCAGCAGCGGCCGCGCCCGCTCCCGCAGCTCCACGACCCGGGGCTCGTCCCCGTACGGCTCCAGCCGGTGCAGCAGGTCCTTCACGTACTCGGTCGTCCGGGCGGACGATATGCGTCCCGCGACCTCCACCGCGCGTACGCCCTGCTCGCAGGCTGCGTCCAGGTTGCCGGACTCCAGCTCGGCCACCGCGGACACGACGAGGCGCAGCCCGTGCGAGCGCACGTACTCCTCGGTGGGGCGCGACAGGGCCTGCTCGGTGAAGCGGCGCACCTGGCGGGGTGCCTTCAGGTCGCGGTAGCACTCGGCGGCGTCGGCCGCGAACCGGTCGTAGGAGTAGAAGCCGAGCCAGCTCGGGTCGTTGTCGCCGTCGCGGGCCCTTTCCAGCCAGCCTTCGGCCGCCTTCAGCGAGGCCCCGGCGGCCTGTGCGTCACCCGCGCGCGCGTGCGCGCGTGCCTCGACGAGCCGGAAGAAGCTCATCGTGCGGGCCGTTGCCAGGCCGCGGTTGCGCTCCAGGGCGGCCTGCGCGAGGTCGACGCCCTCGTCGCCGAAGCCGCGGTAGGTGGCCTGGAGGGACATCGACGCCAGGACGTACCCGCCGAGAGGCACGTCCGCCGCCGCGCGGGCGAGGCGTAAGGCCTGGATGTAGTAGCGCTGGGCGGCCTCCTGCTGGCCGGTGTCGAACGCCATCCAGCCCGCGAGACGGGTCAGTTCGGCGGACGCGCCGAACAGGGCGCGGCCCACCTCGTCCGAGTACGAGCCGAGCAGCAGGGGGGCCGCCTCGACGCGCAGGCACTCGGGGACCATCGACGAACGCCAGTCCCCGCCGCCGTATTTGGAGTCCCAGCGCCGGGCGTCCTCGGCGGCCTCGCGGAGTTTCTGCACGTCGCTGTGGCCGACCTTGAGCGGTGCGCTGCTGCTCTCGCCGCTGTCGGCGCCTTCAGCGGTGTTCGCCGCGCGTGCGACCGACGCGTCGGCGGGGGTGATCAGCCAGCGGGATGCGGGGGTCGCGTACGCGCTCACGGCGAAGGAGCCTGCGAGCGACTGCCAGATGCCGCCGCTGCCGGCCCGCCGGCCCGCGAGATCGAGCCGGTACAGCTCGGTCGCCGACCTGACGGCGGCTCCCACGTCGCGCGGGAAGGCGAGGCCCACCTCCGGCGCGGGGTCCGCGTCCGCCAGGCCGATCTCCTGGAGCGGCACCGGGCGGCCGAGCTTCTGGCCGATGGCGGCGGCGATCAGATGCGGGGCGGCGCCCTGCGGCACCATGCCCTTCGACACCCACCGGGCCACCGAGGTCTTGTCGTAGCGAAGCGTCAGACCGCGTTGGGCACCGAGGTCGTTGACTCTCCGCGCCAGTCCCGCGTTACTGATTCCCGCGAGGGCGAGAACGGCGCCGAGCTTTTCGTTCGGCCCGCGTTGCTCCCTGGACATGCGCCACCCCTCGACACAAGACGGCTGCCGCGCCGGCATCAGCACGCGGCGTTCGTGCTGCGTCCCGGAAGGCGCACCCGCGGCGGCTCTGCCGCGAGCCCGGCTCCCGGCCGCAAAAGCGTGTGGCCGGGCCCCGGGGAATATGCCTCCCGCGAAAACGCAGGCATACACAGCGTAGTTCGCTGCATCCCAAGCGTTAAGAGGCATAGGTCCGGATGGCGGGATTGTGGTCCGTGGCGAAGGAAACAGGCTGTGATCCACGTGCTCCGGCTGTGTGGCCGTGCGCCCGTCCGTGCGCTCTTCTCCGGCCACGGCGGGAGCGCTTCCATGGGTCGTGCGTGGGTCGGCCCGCTGTACTGGATCCAGCGGGCTGGGGGACACCGCCGCCTTCATCCCCGCGGGTGGCGGACCGGTCCGGGAGGCGAATTCCGCCTCCCGGACCGTGCGTTGTGCCCACAACTCGGGGAGTTGTGAACATCCTCAGCCGATTTGGCCGAATCTCGCCTATGCGGCGCTCTGCGCCTGCCCTGCCCGTGCCGTGCACGGGTCGGCGCCTTCGCGTTCCAACTCCCGCCTCACGGTGCCCTGAAGGGGTTGCCAGGGGCGCATGCCGGGGGGCTCGAGCCCATCCGTAGCCCCCTCCGTGCGCCTCCTTCGTGGCAGCATGGTCCCGGTTCGTACGGTGCACTGGTTGTCCACAGCCTGTGGAGGCGGCGATGCGGTGGTTGGTGGGGTGGAGCAGTGCCGCCGCTGGGTCCGCCGGTGCGGCGGCCCCCGGCGCCACCGGGATCGACGGGGAAACCGTTCACCCCGTGGGCTCCCAACTGCTGTGGGGCGACCCCGATCCGCTGTGGGCGGTGGGCGACTGGCGGCCCGACGAGGTGCGCGTGGTCAAGGCCGACGCCCAGACCCGGATCGCGGTCCTCGGCACCTGCGGAGCCTCCGATGAACAGCTCAGAGTGGCCCTGTTCGCCGCGCGCGGCGGCGCACTCCGGCATCTGACCGCATGGCCCGGCAGCTACACGGCGGTCGTCCAGGTCGGTCGGCGCCTCACCATTGCGGGTGATCTCGCGGGCGTGCGCCCCGTCTTCTACACGCCCTGGGCGGGCGGCACGGCGTACGCGACGGCGGCCCTGCCGCTCGCCGACCTCATCGAGGCCCATCTCGACATCGGCCACCTCGCGGCCCTGCTCGCCGCCCCCGACGTACCGGAGGCGCTGCACGACTCGACGCCCTATCAGGGCGTACGGCGCATTCCGCCCGGGCATGCGCTGATCCTGCGGGCCGGTGCGCGCGAGATCGCCGGGTACGAGCCCGTGGCATCCCTGGCCGTCGCGGCTCCCGCCGCCGACGCGGCGAGCGCGGTGGACGGCGTACGCGACGCCCTCGTGGAGGCCGTACGCACGCGTCTCACGGCCCCGCGCCATGTGCCCGGAGCGGACATCGACCCCGGTCCCGTCCCCGGGATGGGCCCCGCCGACCGGCGCGCGGCCCGCGGCATGCCCGTGCCCGGCATCGGCGCCGACCTCTCCGGAGGGCCCGCCTCCGGAACCCTCGCGCTGCTCGCCGCGGGACTGCCCGGAATGCCCGGAACCGTCCTGGGCCACGGCACCGGTGCGGGGGAGCGGCTGCTGGCCGTCACCTTCAACGACCTGGCGACCGGCGGCCGCGAGGCCGAACTGGAGCGCGCCGGGTCCATCGCCGCCAACCCGCGCCTGCACCACGTCGTCGTCACCGGCGGCGAAGAGACCCTCCCTTACGTCGACCTGGACGCCCCGCTGACCGACGAGCCCGGGCCTTCCCTCGTGACGGCCGCCCGCCACCGTGCGCGGCTCGCCTCAGGCAGCGCCGACCACCTCACGGGCTACGGCGCCCGCCAGGTCATGGACGCCCACCCGGCCCGCCTCGCCGACCTCCTCATGGACCGCAAGCGCCGCCACCTGGTGAAGCCGGTGGCAGCGCTGACCAAGGCCGACGGGTCGGTGATGGTTCCCGCGCGCATGTACGCCGCGGCACGGCGGCTCGCCCGTACGCCGTACCGCGCGGGCATCGAGGGGCTCGCCGACAGGCTGCTGCACCGCAGGTTCGAGGAGCCGGGAGGTCCCGTGGGCGCCTCGCTCGCCGCGCTCGCCTGGGGCAGACCCGGGCCGGCCGCGCGCTGGCTGACCGGTGAGGCGCTCGCTGAAGTATCGGTTCGTCTTCAGGACACGGTGATCCGCCCGGGGGCCGGGCCCGGGCAGCGCCCAGGCGACTTCCGCGCCCGCGCCGCGCTCGCCCGCCACGCTGCCGACCTCCGGGTCCTGGAGCAGGCGGCGGAGATCCGCTTCCAGCGCCTCCACACGCCCTTCCTCGACAACCAGGTCGTCCGCGCGTGCCGGGCGCTTCCCGAGGCCCTGCGCGTCCAGCCGGGCGCCCGCGCCTCCGTCCTGCGTACGGTCCTGGAGGGCGCCGGCGTCTCCGATCTGCCGTCCGGCTGGGGCGCCCCCTCGCACGCCTCGTCGGCCGCCGCCGCCCGCATCGGGCTGCGCGTCGCCGTCGACGAGTTGATCGCCCTCTTCGACACCCCGCTGCTCGCCCAGGCGGGCCTCGTCGAGGCCCGCGTCGTACGCAAGGCTCTGCGCGCCGCAGCCCAGGGCGAACCCCTCCCCCTGGACGGCCTGGCCGACCTGGTCTCCCTCGAACTGTGGCTCCGCCGCATCGTGGCCCGCCGCGGCACGTGCTGGACGGGGACGCCGGCACGTCAGCGGGCGGTGCCGACGGGGACGGTGCGGCCGCAGAGGGGGGCGTTGGGGGCGGCGGGGAGGCCGTAGGGGATCAGCTCGGCGGGGGTGCGGCTCCCGGGAGGGCGGCTCCGGGGGAGGGCGGCTTCGCTGGGGTGCGGCTTCGGGGGAGTGCGGGTGAGGCGCGGTTGAGGCGGGGCGGTTCGGCGTTTGTGCCGGGCTGGTCGGGCTGTCGCGGTCGAGGCCGGGCGCAGCGCACGCACGCGTGCGTCGGTGAAAGCGGCATGCGGCGGCGCCGGGCGGCGCTTCCCGCGCCGGCGAGCCCGCTCCCGCGCACATGCCGCCACGATCTCCCGCGCACATGCCGCCACGATGACGGGCGGCCGCGTGGGCGGCGGGCGCTCGCCATCCCGGGCAACTCCTGCCAAACCGGCTGGGGCGCACCAGCGAACCGTAAACCAGCGGACCGGCCCGACGCGCCGGGCGAGAATGGGCCGGTGCGGTACCGAATTCTGGGCGTCACAGAGGCGCAGACCGAAGAGGGCGCCCCCGTACCCGTCGGCGGCCCGCGGCTCCGCGCGCTCCTCGCCGCACTGGCCCTCCACGCGGGTCGCCCCGTCCCGGTCGACGTGCTCATCGACGAGGTGTGGGCCGACGAACCGCCGTACGACGCCCCTGCCGCCCTGCAGGCGCTCGTCGGCCGGCTGCGCCGGGTGCTGGGCCGGGAAGCCGTCGTCTCAGAACCCGGCGGCTACCGCCTCACCGCGGCGGCCGACGACATCGATCTGCACCGGTTCGAACGCCTGGTGCGTGAGGGAACCGCGGCGCTCCACGCGCGCGATGCGGTGTCCGCCGCCCGCATCCTGAGCGAGGCGCTGGCCCTGTGGCGCGGCCCCGTCCTCGCCGATCTGCCGGACCGCAGCGCCGCCACGCGCCTCGAGGCGCAGCGCCTGGAAGCCACACGCGCGCGTGCCCAGGCCGAGCTGGCACTGGGCCGCGCCCCCGGCCTCGTACCGGAGCTGAAGGAGCTCGTCACCGCGCACCCGTACGACGAGCCGCTGCACGCGCTGCTCATCCGCGCCCTGCGCGACGCGGGCCGCCGGGCGGACGCCCTCACCGCGTACGAGGACGCGCGCCGCATCCTGGCGGACGGCCTCGGCACCGATCCGGGCCCGGAACTGCGGGCGCTCCATGCGGAATTGCTCGCGCCGGAGGGGGTCGCGTGGGGTGGGGTCCTCGAGGGGAACCGGGCGGGGAGCCCGGCGGTGGGTGCGCCCAGCGGGGCGCGAAGCCAGGAGGCTGGTGCGCCCGACGGGGCGGGGAGCCGGGACGCGGGCGCGCCCAGCGGTGCGGGGGGCCGGGGTGCGGGTGCATCCAGCGGGGCGGGGAGCCGGGTGGCGGATCCGTCCGGCCCGTCCATCGCTGCGTCTGCTGGGCGGGCGGACGGGCCTGTCGCGTCGATGGGCGCAGAGGCAGGTCCTGCTGCCGCGCCCGCCGCGCCAGGCGCATCTGCCCTCGCCGACCCACGGGCATCCCCCTCCGCCGCGCCCGGCGGATCCGCGCCCGCGCTCGGCGGATCCGCGCCCGCGCTCGGCGGATCCGCGCCCGCGCCCGGCGGATCCGCGCCCGCCGCGCCCACCGCGCTCGGCGAGTCCGCGGGTGCTGGGCCTGGCGAGCCCCCGGGTGCGGGGCCGGCTCAGCCCGCGCACCCCGCCGCCACCCCCCACCGCCCCGAGCGGAAGGGCAATCTCCGGCCGCGGCTGAATTCCTTCGTCGGGCGGGAACCCGAACTCGCCGCCATCCGTTCGGACTTGCAGAGAGCACGCCTGGTCACCCTCACCGGACCCGGTGGCTCGGGCAAGACCCGTCTCGCCGAGGAAGCCGCCGCCGGGCATCCCGACGCGTGGCTGGTCGAGCTGGCCCCGCTCGATCAGCCGGAGGCGGTCCCGGGTGCCGTCGTCAGCGCGCTCGGCCTGCGCGAGACGGTGCTGATGACGAGCGAGCTGACGGCCCCGCAGGACGACCCCGTCACCCTGCTCGTCGAGTACTGCGGGCCACGAGGGCTGCTCCTGGTCCTTGACAACTGCGAACACGTGATCGACGCCGCGGCCCGGCTCGCCGAGACCCTGCTCACCCGCTGCCCGGACCTCACCGTGCTGGCCACCAGCCGCGAGCCCCTCGGCGTACCCGGTGAATCCGTGCGCCCCGTCGAGCCGCTGCCGCCCCACCCGGCGTACCGCCTCTTCACCGAACGGGCCACGGCCGTGCGCCCCGGGTTCGAGGCCGCCGCCGATGCCGATACGGCGGCCGTCGCCGAGATCTGCCGCCGTCTCGACGGGCTGCCGCTCGCCATCGAGCTGGCCGCCGCCCGGCTGCGGATGCTCACGCCACGGCAGATCGCCGACCGCCTCGACGACCGCTTCCGCCTCCTCACCAGCGGAAGCCGTACCGCACTGCCGCGTCAGCAGACCCTGCGGGCGGTCGTCGACTGGTCCTGGGACCTCCTCGACGAGCGTGAACGAACGGTTCTGCGGGAGCTGTCCGTCTTCGCCGGCGGCTGGGACCTCGAGGCCGCGGAGGCCGTCTGCACCGGACCGGCCGCGGATGTCGTCGGCGCACTCGTCGACAAGTCCCTCGTCGTCGCCGCGCCCTGCGCCAGGGTCGAGGACGGCATGCGGTACCGCATGCTCGAAACCATCCACGAGTACGCGTCCGAGCGCGCCGCCGAGGCCCCGGAGCTGCGGGCCACCGCAGAGCGCCGCCACTCCGCGTACTTCCGCGCGCTCGTCGAGAAGGCCGAGCCCCTCCTGCGCTCCGCCGAACAGCTGCCCTGGATCCGGCGGATGGAGACCGAGCTCGACAACATCCGCGCGGCCCTGCACCGGGCCGTCGCGACCGGCCACGAGGAACAGGCCTGTGCCCTGGCCCTGGGGACCGGCTGGTTCTGGTGGCTGCGCAACTTCCGCAGGGAGGGCGTCGAGTGGATCGAGCGCATCCTGCGCATGAGCGCGGCCACGGACATACGGGACGCGCCCTCTCCGTGGTGGGCCGAACTCCCGCCCAGTCTCACAGCCGAGGAGCAGCCCCGACCCGGCCCCGTGCCGCAGACGGGTCCCGCAGTCGAGGGCCAGTCCGGCCCCGGCCCCGTGCCGCAGACGGGCCCCGCAGTCGAGGAGCAGCCCGGCTCCGCCTTCGACCGTTCCGACGACCCCCTCTACTGGCCCCGGATGAGCCTCCGCCTGCTGCATCTCTTCCTGGTGGCGGAGTCCAGGCCCGGCGCCTTGCTGACCAGTGAGCGGGTGCGTGAGTACGTCACCCAGGTGCAGCACGCCTTCGACAAGCCCGTGCCCGCCGCGGCCCGCTTTCCCGGTCTGATCTGGCCCTTCACTCCGCTCCTCCTCGGCGGGCCCCCGGATGTCGGCGAGCCCCTGGAGGCGGCGGTCGCCAACTGCCGCCGGTTCGGCGGGGACTGGGAGGTCGCCGTCCTGCTGATGTTCCGTACGCACACGGTCGTCGACTCCGTCGGCGGCGTGGAGGGCATCGACGACGACCTCGCGGAGCTGCGGAGACTGGGCCGGCGGGTGGGCGACCGCTGGGTGCGCGCCCAGGTGTCCAGCGCCGCGGGCGAGGCGGCGATGGCCCGCAGCCGCTTCGACGAGGCCAAGGAGGAGTACGAGGAGGCACTGCGGCTCGCGTACGAGGTGGGTGCCTACGCGGAGACGCCCTTCCTGATCGCCCGGCTGGCGGAGATCGCCTACCGCTCGGGGGACCGGGAGACAGCCGGGAAGGCCCTCGACGAGGCAAGCGCCGAAGCGGATCGGCACGGGGTGACGGACTCACGGGCCTTCGTGCGGCTGCTGGCGGCCATGATGGCGCTGGACGACGGCGACGTCGTACGCGCCCGCATGCTGTGTGACGCAGGCCGCGAGGAAGCCGCGCGCGGCACGCCGCCGCCGCAGTTCATCGCCGGTATCGCGGCTGTCGACGCGCGGATCGTCGCCGTCGAGTCGGGCCCTGAGCATGCGCTGCCGCGGGTGGCCGAGATCCTGCGCGAGGCCGTCGCGAGCGGGTGCGCCGAGGCGGTGACGGCCGCGCTCGTGGACACCGCCGCCACCTTCCTGGCGCGCCTCGGCGACCATGCGCGCGCCACCCGGCTGCTCGCTGCGGGCGCCCACTGGCGCGGCGGACACCCGCGTCCGATGCCGGATCGGGCCGAGGCCGAGGAGGTCGCCGCCGATGCCCGCGCGGCACTGGGCCCGCGGCGCTACGAGGCCGAGTACGAGGCGGGTGCGGGCCTCACGGCCGACGGTGTGCTCGCCGAACTGGCAGCGGCCCTCGCTCCGTAAGCCGGCCGTGTCCCCCGATCCCGCCCTGACGCTCGATCCCGCCGTGACTCGCCGATCCCGCCGCAACCCCCGCCGGACGAGCTGGTCCGCGCGGCCCGCGTCGGCGACGGCCTCCCCGGCGTCACGCCGGCCGCGACCTGAGCCCCTCCAGCAGGATGTCCAGCAGCCGCGCCGACGCCGCCGCCTGCTGGGCCGCGTCCGGCAGTGCGGGCGCGGCCGTGGCTATCACCAGCAGGACGTCCGCGACGGTGACGTCCGCCCGCAGCTCACCGGCCGCACGCGCCCGCTCCACCAGTCGGCCGACGACCTCGAGCAGCTCCGCCGCCCCCGCGTCGCCCGGCTCGTCGGCCTTCGCCGTCCGCTGCCCGACCAGGCGCAGTTCAGGCCCCGCCGACTGGGAGGCGCGCTGCTGCGGCACCCGCGTCTCGTCGAACCCGGTACCGGCCGCACCCGCGCCCGTACCGTCCTCTGCGACGCCCACCCGCAGCACCTGCGGCGGCAGCAGCCGGCCCGCGCCCGAGGCCACGGACGTACGAAGGAAGCGCGACAGCGCCGACCACGGCTCGTCCTCCTGGCCGAGCGCCGCACGGGCCTGCTCGGTGAGCCGCGAGGTCTCCTCCTCGGCTATGCGCCGGACCAGGACCTCCTTGCTGGGGAACCGCCGGTAGACCGTGCCGACGCCGACCCGGGCCCGCCGCGCCACGTCCTCCATCGGCGCGCCGTACCCCAGCTCCCCGAAGACCTCGCGCGCCGCGCGCAGCACGTGCTCCAGATTGCGCTGAGCGTCCACCCGCAGCGGCGTCGTGCGCCCTCCGTCGCCCACGGCACGCCCGTCACCGACGCGCGAGTCGTGCGTCCCATGGGTGCCGTGCGTGCCGTGCGATCCCGCCGCCGCGAAGGCGGATGTGGACGACCAATGAGAGTCCTGAATATGCATGTTTGTTCCCCCGGTAATGACGTCTCCCCCCGGAGACTCTCCCCGCCATAGGCAGCCGGAGCGCACAGGAACACACGTGGTCCCACGAGCCCACTGGCCGGGCCCGTCGAGAGCATCCCCCCACACCCCGACGAGACACGAACATAGTTGAGCCGGAGTCAATTCAGAAGAGGGACGTTCCGCACGGCGCGTACCACGATCGGAGTACGTACCGGTTCGACCCCGATTGCACCCCCGCGCTCCCCGTAGCGCCCATCCGCTGACCTGCGCTTCTTTCAGAGAGTCCGACAAATCGCCCAACTATGGCCGCTCGCTCTGTCCGGTCACATAATTTGCCGGGACTGTGGACAAACGCCGGTGACGGGTGCGTCATGGGATGGTGAACGCTGCGATCAATGACGGCACACCGCATCCGACAGCCACTGCACGGCAGGCGGAATCCCCCGAGCGCGCGCGCATTCTCGTCGTGGGCGGCGGCTACGTCGGGATGTACACGGCTCTGCGTCTGCAGCGGAAGCTGAAACCCGAGTTGCAGCGGGGCGAGGTCGAGATCGTCGTCGTCACGCCCGACCCCTACATGACGTATCAGCCGTTCCTGCCCGAGGCGGCCGCGGGCTCCATCTCGCCCCGGCATGTCGTGGTGCCGCTGCGCCGCGTCCTCGACGGCTGCCGCGTCGTCGTCGGCGAGGCCCGGTCGATCGACCACGCCAAGCGCACCGCGACCCTCACCACGCTCGCCAGCGAGGAGGAGGGCGCGGGCAGCGTCACCCTCGCGTACGACGAGCTGGTGCTGGCCCCCGGCTCCGTCTCGCGCACCCTCCCGGTCCCCGGTCTCGCCGACCACGGCATCGGCTTCAAGACCGTCGAGGAGGCCATCGGCCTGCGCAACCACGTCATCGAACAGATGGACATCGCCTCATCGACCCGCGACCCGGCGATCCGCGACGCGGCCCTCACCTTCGTCTTCGTCGGCGGCGGGTACGCGGGCGTGGAGGCCCTCGCCGAGCTCGAGGACATGGCCCGCTACACCGCGCGGTACTACCACAACGTCAAGCCCGAGGACATGAAGTGGATCCTCGTCGAGGCGACGAACCGCATCCTCCCCGAAGTCGGCGAGGAGATGGGCAAGTACGCCGTGCGTGAGCTGCGCCGCCGCAACATCGACGTACGCCTGGAGACCCGCCTCGAGTCCTGCGAGGACCGGGTCGCCGTGCTCAGCGACGGCGCGCGCTTCCCGACCCGTACGGTCGTGTGGACCGCCGGCGTCAAGCCGCACCCGGTCCTGGCCGCCACGGACCTGCCGCGGAACGAGCGCGGCCGCCTCAAGTGCACCGCACAGCTGACCATCGACGGCGTCACGCACGCGTGGGCGGCCGGAGACGCCGCCGCCGTCCCCGACATCGCCGCCGGCGAGCCGGGCAGGGAGTGCGCCCCCAACGCCCAGCACGCGGTGCGCCAGGCGAGGGTCCTCGGCGACAACATCGCCGCCTCACTGCGCGGCGAGCCCCTCCAGGAGTACGCGCACAAATACGCCGGATCGGTGGCGTCACTGGGGTTGCACAAGGGCGTTGCGCATGTCTACGGACGCAAGCTGAAGGGCTACCCTGCCTGGTTCATGCACCGCGTCTACCACCTCAGCAGGGTGCCCACCTTCAACCGCAAGGCCCGCGTACTCGCCGAATGGACCCTGTCCGGGCTCTTCAAGCGGGAGATCGTGTCGCTGGGTTCGCTCGAACATCCCCGTGCGGAGTTCGAACTCGCGGCCGGTGGGAAGCCTCAGGACAACCCGAAGGGGTCGTCCTGAACGGAGGCAGGAACTCCGGCAAGTTGACCGGCGTCTGACGGATGTCAGTCCCGTCGGCCAGACTGTTCCGTGATGGTGACCGCGACCATGACCATGACGATGCCGGACGGCCGTTCCTGCGCCCGCACTCGACATCACCTTGACATCACCAAGACATCTTGAGGCTTTCCCCAGTGCTGTATCTGTCCGGAGTGCGCAGCCGCCGACCACGGCTGCGCGGCGGTCCGGACCCCCGGCCGTTCAGGAGCTGGCCGAAGACGACGACACGAGGCATGAATCGGTGAACTTCACGCGCTGGAGCGCCCGGCTCCCCGGAACGCAGCGCCGCGCGGCAGCGCGGGCCGACGAGACGGCCTCCGCGGTACCACCCGCGGACGGAGGGGGCTCCGTTCCCGCGGCCCGCGTCGAACAACTGACCGACACGGACGCGGCATCGGCCGCGGCGGCCCTGGACGATCTCCCGGTCCGCGAGGTCCTCGACCGCATCCCGGCCCTCGTCGCCCTCGTCCACGGCCCGGAGCACCGCATCGCCTACGTCAACGACGCGTACGCAGCGGCGTTCGGCCCCCGCCCTGCCGGCGAACCCGCGCGCGAGGCCCTCCCCGAGCTCGACGAGATCGGTCTGCTGCCGCTTCTCGACCAGGTGCTGCGCAGCTCCAGACCCCGCACCGTCAAGTCCCGCAAGGCCCTCGACGGTCGCTCGTACACGTTCACCTGCACCCCCGTCGACACCCTGGCAACGCCCGAAGGCGGCGGCGTCCTGATCTTCGCCGCCGACGTCACCGACCACGCCGAGGCCGCCGAACGGCTGCGCGCCAGCGAGCGCCGCCAGCGCGAGACCGCCGTCACCCTACAAAGGTCCCTGCTGCCGCAGGAGTTGGAGGAGCCCGACGACCTGCGCATCGCCGCCACGTACCAGCCGGGCGGCACCGACGCGGCCGTCGGCGGCGACTGGTACGACGTGATCACTCTCGGCGGCGGCCGCACCGCCCTGGTGATCGGCGACGTGATGGGCCGCGGTGTGCGCGCCGCGGCCGTTATGGGCCAGCTGCGCACGGCGGTCCGGGCGTACGCCCGCCTGGACCTGCCCCCGCACGAGGTCCTGCAGCTCCTCGACGGCCTCGCCGCCGAGATCGACCCGAACCAGATCGCCACCTGCGCATACGCCGTCCACGACCCCAACGAGGGCAGGCTCGTGTACGCGTCCGCGGGCCATCTCCCGATCCTCGTACGCGACGAGAAGGGCACCATCCACCGCGCCGAGGAACCCACCGGTCCTCCGCTCGGCACGGGCGGCTGGATGCACGCCTCCGGCTCCGTCCCGCTCGGCCCGGGATCCACCGCCGTGCTCTACACCGACGGCCTCGTCGAGCGGCGCGGCGAGGACATCGACGAAGGCGTGGCCGCCCTCGAACACGCACTCGCCGGAGCGACCGGTACTCCCCAGGTCGTCTGCGACCGTCTCATCCGCACGGCGGGCGTCACCGCGGACCATGCCGACGACGTCGCCGTACTCGTTCTGCAGCACCCCGCGCGCAGCGGCCCGGACGAGGAGCTCTTCCGCAATGCCGCGCTCGAACTGCTCGGCGGCGTGGAAGCCGCCCCACGCGCGCGTGCCTTCGCTTCCGGCGTCCTCACCAGCTGGCGCTTCCCGCCCGAACTGCACGACCTGGGCGTCCTGGCCGCCAGCGAACTCGTCGCCAACTCGCTCCAGCACGGCACCCCGCCGATGCGTCTGCGGCTGCGCCGCACCGATCGCCGCCTGATCATCGAGGTGACCGACGGCAACGACCATCTGCCGCGCCGCCGCCGCGCCGAGCCCGCAGACGAGACGGGCCGCGGCATCTCCATCGTCGCCACGATCGCCTCCAACTGGGGCTCGCGCCGCACGCCCGGGGGCGGCAAGGCGGTGTGGTGCGAGTTCGCCCTGCCCGGCGCCACGTAGGCTCCGCGCCGTCCGGTTCACCGCCACACCCGCGTACAGCGGGAATCCCGTCAGGCGCCGGACGGCACCGGCTCGGCCGGAGCACCGCCCTGCGCCACCACGCGGCCCCTGGTCAGCGACGGCTGGTCCTGCACCGCGGTGAGCCGGCGGCCCAGCCGCAGCGCCAGCACCGTGATGCCGAGCGAGAAGAGCAGGAACGTCACGATGTACGGCGCATGCAGCGAAGCCCCCATCGGACCGCCCACGGCCGGACCGACCGCCAGCGCCAGCTGCTTCACCAGGGCGAACGCGGAGTTGTACTGCCCCACCATGCCCGTCGGCGCCAGATCCGCCACCAACGGCGCGAGGGTCGGCGACAGCATCGCCTCACCCAGCCCGAACAGGGCGTACGTCGAGACGAACGCGGCCGTCGCCATGGCCTGCCCGACGTGCCCGAGCCCCGCATAACCGGCGAACGCCCACGCGACCGCCCACAGAATCCCCACGGACGCGATCACGCGGGACCGCCTGCGCCGTTCGACGAACTTCAGCACCGCGAACTGCGCGACCACGATCACCGCCGTGTTCGCCGCCAGCGCGATCCCCAGCGTTGACGCCGAGATCCCCGCGGCCTCCACGCCGTACGCGGACAGGCCCGACTCGAACTGTCCGTAGCAGGCGAAGAACAGTACGAACCCGAGTACACACAGCTGCACCATCGCCCGATGCCGCAGCAGCGCCCGCACGCCGTTCCCGCCGACCGCGGACTCCTCCCGCGGCACGGCACCGCGGAGCGCCGACGTCTGCGGCATCCGAACCGTGGCAGCGATCGCGGCCAGCACCAGGAACATCACGGCCTCGATCGAGAACAGCAGAGTGAAACTGCCAGGCCGGTGCTCGTCGACGATCTGGCCTCCGATCAGTCCGCCGATGCCAAGCCCCAGGTTCTGCAGGAAGAACTGCATGGCGAAGGCACGCGTGCGCGCGCCCGTCTCCGCGCACGCCACGATCAGGGTCGCGAGCGCCGGCTGCATCACCGCGGTGCCCGCGCCGAGCACCGCGGCCGACACGATCGCCGCCACCTCTCCACGCGCGAAGCCGAGCGCCAGAGCGCCTACGGAAGCGATCAGCGAGGCGCCGACCAGCACCGGAAGCGGCCCACGCCGGTCGAGGGCGCGACCGGTGACGGGCAGGACGACCAGAGCGGCGACGGCGAAAGCGGCGAGCACGACGCCCGCCGTACTGGCTCCCAGGCCCCGCACCTGCGCCACATAGACGTAAAGGAACGGAACGGTGAAGCCGACGCCGAACGCGCTCAGCGCGCTGCCGATCTGGATCCGGCGCATCGCTGCACCCGTAGCCCTGGTCACTTTCCCCTCAACTCTCAAGACTTCGAACCTAAATTTCGAAGATAAACAGTACAGGCTGAAGGACTTCGATGCCAAGCGAGATCATGCGATACTGCCGACCATGGGCGATACCCCCGGCGTCTCTGAGCCGACCCTCGAAGAGCAGATCGCCGCCTACCAGCGCGAATTCCAGGACCTCGACCCGCAAGTGGAAAAGATCGTCTCGGCCTTGGGGCGCCTCAACCGCCGTATGAACGTCGCCTACGGCCGCCAGACCGCGACCCTCGGCATCAGCAACGCCGAGTGGGAGGTCCTCAAAGCCCTCGTCCTCTCCGGCGCCCCGTACCGCATGGGTCCCGGAGACCTCGCCAAGCGACTCGGCCTCACGCCTGCCGCGATGACCCACCGCATCGACCGGATGGTCGCCGAGGGGCTGGTCACTCGCGAGAGGGACGAGTCCAACCGGGTACGCGTCATCGTCGAGCTCACGGCCGAGGGGCGCGAGAAGTGGCTCGAGGCCATGCGGCTCGCCTCGGTCTTCGAGGAGGAGCTGCTCCAGGACCTCTCCGCGGAGGAGCGCACCACGCTGGGCGAGGTGCTGACCCGTCTCCTTCGGCGCGTGGAGGCAGCCCAGCCGGACGCCGGCGGACGCCTCAGTGACCTGGACTGACCTGGTCAGGCCCTGGGCTGACCTGGACTGATGTCCCTCACCGGCCGCGCCGAAAAAATCTTGTCTGGGAGTGTTGACATCGCCCTGGGCGATCCGTAGAGTTCTTCGGGTTGCCAGGAGAGGTAACGGTTCTCCGGCAACACCTTTCGCCGCTCACGCGGCACCCCAAACCATCAGCAGGAACTCCCAGCGGGATTGTTCTCGGCGCGCCCGAATTCAATTCCAAGGCTCGATTATGAGTCGCCGGGACAATCCGCTAAGGTTTGGGACGTCGGAACGGCCCAACAGCCGGAAAGACAGCCCACTCTGACTGGGAATCAGGCCCGAAAGGATCTGATAGAGTCGGAACCGCCGGAAAGGGAAACGCGAAAGCGAGAACCTGGAAAGCACCGAGGAAATCGGATCGGAAAGATCTGATAGAGTCGGAAACGCAAGACCGAAGGGAAGCGCCCGGAGGAAAGCCTGAGAGAGTCTCTCGGGTGAGTACAAA